>DASXLA010000069.1:0-4032 GCA_036496505.1 Candidatus Acidiferrum sp.
GATGCCCTACAAAGAGGGCAAGGCGAATCACGGCCACTCCTGCGTGAAAGGCCGCTTCGCCTGGGGCTACGCCACGCACAAAGATCGCATTCTCAAGCCGATGGTCCGCGCCAAGATTACCGACCCGTGGCGCGAAGTGACGTGGGACGAAGCAATCAACCACGCGGCCAGCGAATTCAAGCGCATCCAGGCCAAGTATGGGCGCGATTCGATCGGCGGCATCACCTCTTCTCGCTGCACCAACGAAGAAACCTACCTCGTTCAAAAGATGGTTCGCGCCGCCTTCGGCAACAACAACACCGATACGTGCGCGCGCGTTTGCCATTCGCCCACCGGCTACGGCCTGAAGACCACGCTCGGCACCTCCGCCGGAACGCAGCATTTTGACTCCGTGGAAGCGGCCGACGTTATCATGATCATCGGCGCAAATCCCACGGACGCGCACCCGGTGTTCGCCTCGCAAATGAAGCGCCGGTTGCGCCAGGGCGCCAAGCTCATCATCGTAGACCCGCGCCGCATTGACCTCGTGAAGTCGCCGCACGTCCATGCCGATTATCATCTGCCGCTTCTGCCCGGCACAAACGTGGCAATCATCAACGCCCTCGCGCACGCGGTCGTCACTGAGGGTTTGGTGGACGAGGCGTATGTAAAGGAACGCTGCGATTTGGCGGCCTTCGAGCAGTGGCGCAACTTCGTTGCCGAAAAGCGCAATTCGCCCGAAGCCATGGAGCCTGCCACCGGAGTGCCCGCCGCGGATGTTCGCGCAGCCGCGCGCCTCTACGCCACTGGCGGCAACGCGGCGATCTACTACGGCCTGGGCGTCACCGAGCACAGCCAGGGCTCCACGATGGTGATGGGCATGGCCAATCTCGCCATGGCCACCGGCAACTTCGGCAAGATGGGCGCCGGCATCAGCCCGTTGCGGGGGCAGAACAATGTGCAGGGCTCATGCGATATGGGATCGTTTCCCCACGAGTTTCCGGGATACCGCCACGTCTCGGAAACCGCGGTGCGCGAATCATTCGAAAAAGACTGGGGCGTCCCGCTCCAATCCGAGCCCGGGCTGCGCATTCCTAATATGATTGACGCGGCCGTCGACGGCACGTTCAAGGGCCTCTACATCCAGGGCGAGGATATCGTTCAGTCCGATCCGAACACACAGCACATCTCCGCAGGATTGGCCGCCATGGAATGCGTCGTGGTCCAGGACTTGTTCTTGAACGAGACCGCGAGCTACGCCCACGTTTTTCTGCCGGGCGCGTCTTTCCTCGAAAAGGACGGCACATTCACGAACGCGGAGCGCCGCCTCGGCCGCGTGCGCAAGGCCGTCGAACCCATGGCCGGTATGGCCGATTGGGAAGTTACCATCTCCCTTTCCAATGCGCTGGGCTATCCGATGCATTACAACCACCCGTCTGAAATCATGGACGAAATCGCGCGCCTCACTCCCACCTTCGCCGGCGTCAGCTTCGACAAAATCGACCGGCTGGGCAGTTTGCAATGGCCTTGCAATGACAAAGCGCCCGAGGGTACTCCCGTGATGCACATCGGCGGCTTCGTCCGCGGGAAGGGCCGGTTCATGATTACCGAATTCGTGCCCACGGACGAGCGCGTCAACGCCCGCTTCCCGCTGATCCTCACCACCGGTCGCATCCTTTCGCAGTACAACGTGGGTGCGCAAACGCGCCGCACGGATAACAACATCTGGCACGATATGGACGTGCTTGAGATTCATCCATCCGATGCGGAAGACCGCGGCATCAAGGAAGGCGACCTAGTCTCTCTGGCCAGCCGCTCGGGCGACATCACTTTGCCCGCGCGCATTTCCGAGCGCATGCAGCCGGGCGTGGTCTATACGACGTTCCACCACGCCATGACCGGCGCGAATGTGGTGACCACGGAATTTTCAGACTGGGCCACCAATTGTCCCGAGTACAAGGTGACGGCGGTCCAAGTCCAGCTCGCGCGGCACATTTCCGAATGGCAGGAGCATTACCGGAAGACTCGGGAACTAACCACGCGAATCTCGCACGAGACTCCCGCGAGCGACTAAGCCATGGAAGCCGAGAACATGGTTCACATGGCGAACCAGATCGCCCTCTTCTTCGCCAGCTATCCCAAAGATGAGGCCGTGGCCGGAGTCACCGACCACTTCAAGAAATTCTGGGAGCCGCGCATGCGCAAACAGATCATCGAGTACGTCGCGCATGGCGGCCACGGCCTGCACGATCTCGCTCTCGAAGCAGTAAAACACCTGCGGTAAGCGCGGCTCCGGAATATTCCTTCGGATAACCGATCCTTAGTCAATTGGCAAAGATTTGACTTCGCGGCTGCGTCAGGAATTCTGGCGGCGATTTTCGATTTCGTGCAGATGCTCCTGAAGCCGCTCCAGAACTTCTTCCTTTTTCCCGTTGCAGATTTCGCGCTCGACTTCGTCGAGGGCGAAATGAACGATGTCGTGATGGTGGATTTCATTGCCGGGGAGGTAGTCGCTGAATTCGAGCCACACTCTGTGCAGTAGGTCGATTTCTTTAGACGTCAATCGCGGGGCGTGCGGGCCGAGATAGAAAATCTGTTCCCGGCCAGAAGGTGAAAAGACTTCGAGCGAAACGCGAGGCTTCGGCTCGGGCATGCGTTCCCAGGCGAGGCCGATTTCGCGGGCCTGCTCCGTGACACTCCTCTGCGAGGAACTGCCCAAGACGATCGAACTCGATTGAAGATTGGCCGCGGTACGCAAGATGCCTTCCCAGAGGTCGTTCGCGGCGGCCACGGCCAGCCGCACGGGCTTGCCTTCCTTTTCGGCGATAGCCAGCACCTTGGTGAAGAGCAACTGTTCGATATCGGTGAAAAGCTGGTCCGGTGCCAGCGCGTATTCGCCCGAAGCTGCTCGCCGCAGCATGCGCACATGCAGCACCACAATTTCCGCCTCGCGCCGCTTGGCGCGTCGTAAGGCAGCTTCCAGAGGATAGAGCGCGTAGTAAGTGCTCAATGGCACAAGAATGTTGCCGGGGCGGACGCCGACATTTTCCAGAGTGAGTTCGCCCTCCTGGGTGAGATTGAATTTATCCAGCTCGGCGTGGGATTTACTTTCCTTTTTGGCGATCTTTTCTGAGATTTCGAAGACGGCAAAGAAAATAAGTGTGAAAGCGACTCCCGAAACGGTGGCGACTTGCTTGGTGAATAGATTGATGAAGCACAAGGCGAACAACGTGAGTGTGATCAGAGCCACGCCCACAGGAATTTCCACGTTGGCGATTTTCAGGTTCAAAGGCACCTTAAATTCCCGGCCGCCCGGCTGTTTGTAGCGCAGCACCAATACCGCCAGCCCTTTCATCGCAAAGCTCCACATCACGCCGAACGCGTAAGCCTCCCCGAGCAGGAAGATGTTTCCTCGGCTCAGCACGATCGTGAAGATTTGCAAGCCCACAACAAGATTCAAGATTCGGTGGGAAGTCCCGAAACGCCGGTGAGGATGGCGAAACCAGCTGGGAAGAATGCCGTCCTCGGAAACGCGGTTCAACACGCCGTTGGAGCCCACGATGGCCGTATTAACCGCTCCAGCCAGCATCAAAACTCCTACGACGACAACAAAAATGCGGAACGCGATTCGCGCGGACAATGGCCCAACCAGATGCATGGCCAGCCCGCTGATGGGATTGTCGGAGAAGTTGCCGCGCACAGAGTCCGGGATGATCATCACCGCCAAGAACGCCACGCCGGCCGTGAAAATCATGCTGTAAAGAAAGATCACCATGCCGGCTTTTTTCAGGTTAGGCAGCTTGGGATGTTCGATTTCGCGGTAAACCTGCGCCATCGTTTCTTCACCGCTCATGGCCAAAACCGAGTGGCCCAGGCCGATCAGAATGCCGATTAAGCCGATCGTGTACGGCAGCGACGTGTGGCGCAGCCAACCGAGAGCGTCACTCGAGTAAGTGATGTTTGAAAGGTGCGGCCACGGCGGAAGGTGCACTCCGCGCACCCACAGCGTGTAGCTGCACCACACGATCATCACGATCACCATCACGGTGGTCA
>DASXLA010000070.1:0-1644 GCA_036496505.1 Candidatus Acidiferrum sp.
AGGTCTGAGAAAACGAAGTTACAGAGCGTCCGACGCTGCCCCGGCCGTCGATATTAATAACTTGCGCCCAAGCCATGAGATTTCTGCCTACGCTGCCGGAAACCGTGATGTTATTGCAGGCGCCGCGCAGGTTACCGTCCACCTGGCCCTCGATGCGCCCGGTCTGCACAAACAGAAACACGTCGCCGGTGATGTGACCGCGGACGGTGGCTTCCTGTGCCCAGACATACAGATCGCCGTCGATGGTGCCGTCCACGCTGATTTCCTGCCCGGTAGCGTAGACGTCGCCCTTTATGGTTTCGTCTTTCGATATTTGTATGCTGGGGCCGCTCTTGAATTCGGTGGCGGCGGCAGGAGGCGCGGACACAAATGCCGCGCAAAGTCCGGTCAGCACCAGAGCCAGCGCCGATCCGCGACGAAAGTGTCTGCGCGCGGCCAAGACCGCAAATCCGCACAGAGTAACCAGGGCCAAAATCTCCACCAGTGAAATCATCGACTGCCACCCCTTCCAAAAGGATCCTTGAAAAATGAGTAAGCTCAGCAAACTTGTGCCCCCGAATCCGGCTTGTTCGAGGCGTTGTTCCCACGGCTCGATATAACCTGTGTACATGGCGTACACGGCGGTGGCTGCGAGTCCAAACACCACCATCCAGATCCATTGCATGGAGCGGTGCACGCGTTCCTGGAAAGCGGCGATGCGCGCGGGCAAGGGCTCTTCTTCTTCCAGCATGGCGCGTGTGAGCAAGCGCGATTCGCGTTCCATCGCGCGCAGCAACGTGCGGCAGATGGCGCAATCCTGCGTATGTGCGGAGACTTCCAGCGCGCGGGTGCGTTCGAGTTGCCGCTCGAGGTACAGCATGCAGGTCATTTCATCGAGATGTTCCTGGGCCTCGCGTTTGTGGTAATTCGGTGGCGAGCTCATGGAGCTCATCGGGCACCTCCCGCCGCCATCGCGCCCGTACCTTCGAGCGCCTGGCGCAACTCATGCCGAGCGCGCAGCAGCACCACGCCAACAAAGGCGCGGCGCACGCCGAGCGAATCAGCAATTTCGTCATAACTCATATCCGAGTAATAGCGCAAAACCAGCGCCATGCGCGCCCGGGACCCCAGCTTGTCCAAGGCTTTGCGTACTTCTTCGCTGGTGCGTTTTTCGATCAATTGGTCCAGCTGATTGGGGTCGGGATGCTCGAGCGGCAAAGCTTCCGAGTCATCGGTTTCCTTGTCCTGGCGGATTTTGCGACGACGTAGCATGTCCCAGCAATGATTTGCGGCGACTTTATATAGCCACGAGGAAAAAGGCCGGGTGGCGTCGTATTGGTCCAATTTATCTCGAATCTTCATGAAAATTTCCATGGTTGCGTCTTCTGCATCTTCGCGGGTCGGTAGAGCTCTGCGGCAGAAACGGAAAATGGCCGGAGCAAATTCCCGGTACAAGTCACCCCAGGCCTCGGCATCCCCTGCCCTGGCCCGGGCGACGATTGCGCCCGATTCCCTTGTTTCCACCGCGCTCATCCGGCCTGGTTTCTGGACGTCCATAGGTTAGTACGCAAGGGAACCGAAAAAATTACACTCTACGCGGAGGGCTTTCGTGGCAGCCGACTTAGGATGAAGAATGGAGTTTCCTAGTGTGCTCCGCTAGGCCAG
>DASXLA010000071.1:0-11614 GCA_036496505.1 Candidatus Acidiferrum sp.
AAGAGCGATCCCACGCAGTACCTGGACCTGACCTCCTTCGCCGCGCCTTGTACGTATCCGGCGGGCGGCGGAGACGGGTTGGCCGACACCTGCATTCCGGGGACGCGCCACTTTGGCAATGAAGGACGCAATTCCCTGATCGGGCCCCATTTCCGCCAGTTCGATTTTTCAATCTACAAAAACACCGCACTGACGGAACGCGTCAAACTGGAGCTGCGTTTCGAGGCCTATAACCTGTTCAATCACCCGAACTTCTCGAGCCCGCTGCTGCCCTCGTTTATCGCTGACGCGGCGCCGAACGGCGTGGGGCCGGATGGCAGGTCCATCGGCAGCTTGCGCCTGACAGCCACGGGCGACGTGGGGATCGGTTACCCGTTCCTCGGCAGCGGAGGCCCCAGAGGGCTGCAGATCGCGGCTAAGGTCAGTTTCTAGCTGCTCAAGCGCCCCTCCTGGGGAAGGTAAGCCACTCATAACCGCTAAAACGGCCCGGCATTTCGCCGGGCCGTTGTGTTTTCTGATAGATTGCTGCCTGTTCGGGGGTGTATCACGAAGCCCACGAGCAGCACGTGACTCGAACCGACGGGAGGCCCGGCCCGTCTGACCGTGTAAGTTTTTCAACTCTGCTGCGTATTACCCTATGGACGCTCTGAGATCAGGACGGATGAGTTCGCCGGGAATAGCGGAACCGACGGAGACAATCGCCCGCGCGCGGGCTGGAGATGCCCAGGCCTGGGGTGAGCTTTATCATGACTACGCTCCAGCGATTTTCCGGTTTTGCCGGCGGGCGCTTCCGACCCGGGAAGACGCGGAAGACGCGACCATGGAAGTCTTCATGAAGCTGAAAGCCAAGTTGAACCAGTACGATTCATCGCGGTCATTTTCCGCGTGGCTCTATCGCGTGGCCGCCAACCACTGCTGGGATACGCTGCGACGCAGAAAAATCCGGCAAGACAAAGAAACCGAGGATGCCGACGAGATACCGCTGGAGCACCCCGACCCGAGCCAACTGGAGCGCTTGATCGAGCAGCGCAGCAGCGCGGAGGTGCGGAAGGCGCTGGCGGTGCTGGGGAAACGAGCGCGTATGGCGCTGGTGATGCGCTATTACTCGGATATGAGTTATGACGAAATTGCGGATGCACTGGGAGTGCGACGGTCGTTTGTAGGCGTCGTATTGCTGAGGGCGCGCCACGAGCTGCGGAACGCATTGGAAGGCAATGCGGCGCTTGCGGCGGGAGGGGCCAGATGAGCGAAGTGTCAAACGCGCAGGGCGGGCGTCTCGATGAGCATCTCGACGAGATGACCTGCCTGCTGTATGTGGAAGGGCAACTGGAGCGCAAGCGCGCGCAGGAAGTGTCGGCGCACACGCAGGATTGCCAGCAATGCAAGATTCTACTGAACGCGCTGGAGCGCGAATCGCGGCTTTTGACGCGGGCCATGCTGGAAGAAGACGAACCGCTGCCTTCGCGGCTGGCGGCGTTCCAGGAACGGGCGCGAAACTCCATGCAGTGGATCTGGGGAGCGGTTTTTGCGCTCGCGGCCACCGGCCTGTACGCCCTATATACGGGATATGTGGAACCGGTACAGCAGCGATTCGAACAAGCCGGCTTTGGCGGCAGCAGTCTTCTGAATTTAGTGATTTTTCAAGGCGCCTTCTGGAAAGGATGGCAATCGATGTTAACGCTATTGGAAGTGCTGGCTCTACTGACGATCGCGGGATCGGCGGTGCTTTTTGTGCGGCGAAAGGTGCGGCGCGGGTCAGCGTTCGCCATGGTGGTGGCGGGAATCTGCGCGGCGGCCAGCATGCCGGCGCCGGCAATGGCCACGGAATTTCTAACCAAGGGAGAAACCGTGGAGGTGGAAAAGGGGCAGACCATCAAAGGGGACGCCTTCCTCTCCGGGCACAACGTGAAAATCGAGGGCACGGTGGACGGTGACGCGTTTGTGTTCTGCCAATTTGCGAACATCGACGGGCACGTCACCGGCGACGTGATCGCGTTCGCGCAAATCGTGCGGGTTAACGGTCAAGTGGATGGCAACATACGATCTTTCACGAATACCATTCTGGTCAGCGGAAATGTGACGAAGAACATGCTGGCGTTCGGCGAATCCATCACCATTGATCCGAGCGGAAAAATCGGCGGCAGCATGACCAGTTTTGGAAATACCTTCACGATGGACGGAAAGCTGGGCCGCGATTTACTGGCCTTCAGCAACGCGGCGGTGATATCGGGGGCGGTGGATGGGAGTATCGATGCGCAGGGGAACACACTGAGGTTCGAATCGGGCGCGCAAGTGGAAGGGCCGGTGAAATTCAAGGGGAATAAAGCCCCGGTGGTCTCGTCGGGGGCCAAACTGGCCGCGCCGGTGGCGTTCACACAAGTAGAACACCATGCCAAGTACGAAGAGGGCGGGTTCTATGTGTGGCGAATCATCTGGACGGCCTCGGTGATTCTATTCGGGCTGGTGCTATTCCTGCTGATGCCGGGATTCGCGCGGTCCACGACGGAATCGGCGGAGCGCTATGGGGCGTCATTCGGGCTGGGCGTGCTGGTGATGTTTGGAGTGCCCATTGCGGCATTTATCGCATGTATTACGGTGGTGGGCATGCTGATCGGAATTTCGACGTTCATTGTGTGGCTGGCAACACTGTATTGCGCGCAAATCGTGGTGGGCACCATCGTGGGCCAATGGTTGATGGGCCACACGCAAGAAACGTGGCAATTGATCGGACGCATGGTGGTGGGGGTGATACTTGTGCGCGTGGTGGAAATGATTCCGCACTTAGGGGGATGGGTGAAATTTGCGGTGCTGCTGTGGGGTATGGGAGCAATCTCGCTGGCCTTCTACAAACACTTTCATCCAACGATGGGCTTTGCAGCACCTGGGGCACCTGGAGCACCACCCGCGGCGCCAACCTTGCCGCCGAACACCACGATAGGAAGCCCGCAGCCGGCGTAATCCGCGGGATGGCAGTCGCGCGGTTCATACAAAAGAAAAAGGCCGGCTCAAGTTACAGGAGCCGGCCTTTTCCCATTGTTCCCTAAAAGAAATCAGGGCTGCACACGGACCTTGGTGGCGTAGAAGCTGAAGGGAGAATTGTTGAGCAGCAGCGCGCGGATGGAGACGTTTTGTCCGGCGGTGAGGCTGTTGACGTCGGTGACGCCATCGAAACTGGTCACGCCGGTGATGGTGTCCGCGAGCGGATTGGTGATGAAAGGAATGAAGGGAATGTTGCTGAGCGAAATGGCATTACCGGAAACGGTTTGCACCATTCCGGTGGTGCGCGTAAAGCGCAGGCGCACCTGATTGGTGGTGAGCGCCTGGTCCCTGGTGCTAGCCGTGCCGGTGGCGGAAGTGACGCGCACCATAACGTCCTGGCCGTCGACGAGATCGGTTTCACTGGTAAACAACGTGGTGAGGGAGCTCGCCGGAAGCGAGGCGTTATTGAAAAACTCGTCGGTGTCCACGATAAAAGTGGGATTGTTGAAGTTCACCAGGAAGATATCGCCGGAGTTGGCTAACGCCAGGGTATTGTTGCCGCTGGAAACCACCTTATTGGAAACCACCACCACGGTCTGCCCCGAAACGCCAGTCTGGACGACTGTTCCTTCCACTTCATCCAGCGGCGTGGCGTCGAGGAGGTCCGCGGAAAAAAGCGTAAGGGTCCCGTCGGAGTTGACGCCGGCGTTCACGCTGACGATGGTTTGATTGGCAACCAGGCAGGCGGCGGTCAAAGCCGGGCACAGGCCCTGGGGATCTTCGATAACCAGCGATGAGGGCAGCTTCAATTGCAGGGAGATGCCGTTACTGGCGGTTACGGTGATGGAGGTGGAAGAGGTGGCGGTGACTTTGCCTACGAAGTCCTCGACGAGGTCAAGCCCTGTGGCCGTACCGGCGCGGGGAAGTATGGAAGCGGTGGCGGCGTTGATGGCGCTGAAGTCGAGAGCCAGAGAGTTATTGGCCAGGGTCAAGGCGGTGTTCAGGTCGAGGTTCAAGGAGACGCCGGCAGTCTGGCCGTCGGTGAGCGTGATTGGAAATGGCGTGGTGGTGACCTGAGCGGAGCCGGCGGTTAAAACGATTTGGCAAGACGAGCCGCTGGGACAGTTTCCGTTGAGGGTCCCGCCGGATTCGTTATCAATGGTCAGGACCGGGGCCGAAAATGTAATGGTCGCGCTGGAATAGGTGCCGGCAGGCAGAGTGACAGTGGCGAGAAATGCCGAGTCGCTCTGCAAACGAGAGAGGTCGACGGGATAGACGGTGGGATTCAGTGTGACGGCGACGGCGTTTCCGGTAGAGGGATTCAAAGTGATACCGGTGATGCCCACATTGGCGCCAAGAACGGAGACATTGGTAAGCGAAAGCGCAGGCTTGGAGGTCATGGTCAGGACGAGATTGCCGGTCTGAGAGCCTCCGCCACCACCACCGCTGCCGTTGGGCACGCCGCTGCAGCCAGCGAGAACGCTGACGATAATAGAAAGAACAAACGCAAGTGACGAGCTACGTTTCATTCTCCACCCCAAGTGGATGTGCCGCCTCGAACCAGCCGCTTGCGGCGCACAATCCCCAAAATGACTGTAGCGCCACGCCTGGGGGGATGGGGACGCAAAAGGGATTTTGGGTGCTCAACTATTAAAGTCCGAAACCGGCGTGGGATGGGAAGGCGGCGGAGTGCCGGTGCTTCGCAGAAGGGTATGCTAAGGTAATCATTCCTCTTGTGACACCATTTCTGAGCGAAATTTCGAGCGGGAGTCCTGAATTTGGCGCGACGTGAGACCAAGACAGCTGCGGATGCGGGGGCGAAGAATGCGCGTCCGGCACAGCGGGCGGCCGTGGTTGCAAATTCCGAAGAGCAACAGGCCAAAAAGCAATACGAGAATGGCGACACGCCGGTGACGGCGGAGCGCAAAGGCGCGCCAGAACAGGCGAAAAGCGGCGGCGGCCAAACCGAGCGGCAAGGAATGCCTGCCATGCAGGAGATTTTTGGGCCGGGAGGATTGCTGGAACGCTGCATGATTGGCGGCTACGAGCACCGGCCGGGCCAACTGGAGATGGCGGAGGTGGTGCACGACGCGTTTGAACAGCACCAGCACGCGGTGGTGGAGGCGGGCACGGGCACGGGAAAGACGCTGGCGTACCTGATTCCAGCGATTTGCAGCGGGCGGCGGGTGGTGATTTCCACGGCGACAAAGTCTCTGCAGGAGCAGCTTTACCAGAAAGATGTGCCGTTTTTGCAGAAACATTTTGCGCCCAACCTGAAAGTGGCGGTGATGAAGGGGCGATCGAATTTTTTGTGTCACGCCAAAGTTCATCAAATGGCGGACCAACCGATGCTGAAAGGGATCGAGGAGATCGATGCCTTCCGGCAGATTCGTGAGTGGTCAAAGCTGACGGAGACGGGCGACCGCAGCGAGCTGACGTTTCTTTCGGATGATTCCGAGCTGTGGACGCGGCTGGATGCGCGGCGGGACACGTGCGCCGGGCAGAGATGCGAGCACTTCAATAAGTGTTTCGTGACGGCCATGCACCAGCGCGCCAAAGAAGCTGACCTGATCATCGTGAATCATCATTTGTTTTTCGCGGACCTATCCTTGAAGCAGGACGATTTCGGAAGCATCCTGCCGGAATACTCGGCGGTGATTTTCGACGAAGCACATGAAATTGAGGATGTAGCCAGCGATTACTTCGGGCGGCAGATTTCCAATTACCGCTTTGAAGAGCTGGCGCGGGACGCGGACCAGTCGCTAAGACTGCTCAAGCTGGGCTCGCCGTCGGTGCTGCGGAGGACGCAGCGGATTCGCGAAAGAACGCGGGCGTTTTTCGAGGCATTTCCACCGCGCGACGGGCGATTTCCATTCGCAAGGGAGGAGCGCGACGCGTTCCTGGAGCAACATCGCGAAGGGTATGACTCGCTGCTCACGGCGCTGAAGGGACTGGAAACGGAATTCGCGGCGATGACGCAAAAGCCGGAGGAATTGCTGCGCATCGCGAGGCGCAGCTTTGAACTGCGGCAGGAACTGGCGTTTCTGTTTGAATCCGACGAAAAGAATTACGTGTATTGGTACGAGCGGCGGAATAAAGGCGTGTTTTTGACGGCCACACCCATCGATGTCAGCCAGATCCTGCGGCAGCGGCTGTTTGAGCAGTTCGATACGGTGGTGCTGACATCCGCAACGCTAACGGTGGGAGGGCGCTTTGAATTTATCCGGCAGCGGCTGGGCATCGACCACGTAAAAGAGCGCACGCTGCCGCCGGAGTTCGATTACGCGGAACAGGCCATGTTGTATCTGCCGAACAAGATTCCCGACGTGCGCGATGCGGGGTTCGCGGCGAAGGCGGCGGACGAGATTGTGCAACTGCTGGAGCACAGCCAGGGGCGGGCGTTTTGCCTGTTCACGAGTTACGGGCAGATGAACGATTTGTTCGAACGGGTGCGCACGCGGGTGGGCTTTCCGCTGCTGTTGCAGGGCACCGCGCCGCGTTCCGTGCTGCTGGAGCGGTTCAAGAACACGCCGGCGTCGGTACTGTTTGCGACGTCAAGCTTCTGGCAAGGCGTGGACGTTCCGGGCGAGCAGCTTTCCTGCGTGATTGTCGACCGACTGCCCTTCGCGGTGCCCAGCGATCCCATTGTGGCGGCGCGAGTGCGCGCTTTGCAGGACGAGGGGCGCAATCCCTTCGCGGAATTTCAGGTGCCGCAGGCGGTGCTGGCGCTGAAACAGGGATTCGGGCGGCTGATTCGCACGAAAACGGACCGGGGCGTTCTGGCGCTGCTGGATACCCGCATCCAACGGATGCCCTATGGTAAAATTTTCCTGGAATCGTTGCCGAATTACCGCGTAACGCATAACTCGGCGGACGCCGCGCGTTTCCTTGAAAAATAAAAGCACACGCAAGCGCCTACCCGAGCGAAGCGGCCTTCGATGCCTGCGAGGCAGTCAGAGGATGCATGTTTGAAGTCAGCGTAGAAGAAACCTTTTCCGCGGGGCACGCGCTGCGCGGATACAAGGGCAAGTGTGAAAACGTTCACGGGCACAATTATCGCGTGCGGGTGACGCTGGAAGGACCGCAACTGGACGACATTGGATTGCTGGTCGATTTCACGGAGCTGAAACGGGTGGTGCGCGAAATCATGGGGCGGCTGGATCACCAGTTCGTGAACGACCTGGAGCCATTCAAGACGGTGAATCCCTCGGCGGAAAACCTGGCCAAGTATTTTTACGATGAAGTGACGCGGCTGCTGCGCGGGCTGCCCGCGGGAGCACGGGTGACCAACGTGATCCTGTGGGAGACGGATACGAGCCGGGCGCAGTACCAGCCGGGAAAGTAAACATGTATCGGGCGTTTTTTGTGATTATGATTCCGGTTTTGCTGGTGGCCCTGGGCTACGTGCTGGTGCTACGGCACCTGGGATTTGCGCCCGGCTACCTGAGATTGTTTGTGGCGATGACGCTATTTTTTGGAACCATC
This sequence comes from Candidatus Acidiferrum sp., assembly GCA_036496505.1. GTDB lineage: Bacteria > Acidobacteriota > Terriglobia > Acidiferrales > UBA7541 > Acidiferrum. The sequence continues at coordinate 7,465 of DASXLA010000071.1, forward strand.
TGGTGGCTGGGACGGCGGCACGCGCGCAAGACGAAATCGGGCGCGCAATAGCCGCGCAAATCGTTCCGCACGAAAACCGCGCGAGCGGCGATTGAATCGAATCGCAAGGCCATGTTCATCACCGAAATATTCAAATCCATTCAAGGCGAAGGCACGCGGGCGGGATTGCCGTGCATTTTCGTGCGTTTGACGGGATGCAACCTGCGCTGCACGTGGTGCGACACGGCTTACGCTTTTCATGGCGGCACGAAGATGAGCGTTGCGGAGGTGGCGGAGCGCGTCGATGAACTGGCTGGGGCAGCGGACGCGAATGGCTCGGCGGCGGCGGTGCCACTGGTGGAATTGACGGGCGGCGAGCCGCTGCTGCAGGAAGAGATTTACGCGCTGGCAGAGCAATTGGTGCGGTGCGGCTATACGGTGATGGTCGAGACCAGCGGTGAGCGCTTTATCGGGCGGCTGCCGCGGGAAGTCATCAAGATTGTGGATGTGAAGTGCCCGGACTCGGGGGAGGCGGACGTTTTCGAGATGCGTAATCTGGGGGCGCTGGGCGAGAACGACGAGGTAAAGTTTGTGCTGTCGACGCGGCGCGACTATGAGTTTGCGCGCGAATTTACGAGGCATCATGGGCTGGCGCAGCGCGTGCGGCAGGTTCTTTTTTCTCCGGTGTTTGAAAGCCCGGAGGGCAAGTGGCCCGGGCTGGAGCCGCGAAAATTGGTGGAGTGGATGCTGGCGGATGGATTGCCGGTGAGGCTGGGGTTACAGTTGCATAAATTTGTGTGGGATCCGGCGACGAAGGGAGTGTGAGGGAGCGATGGTGGCTGAGGGGAAAAAAATCGATGGCGCGAAAGCGGTGGTGCTGCTCAGCGGTGGGATGGATTCGTGCGTATGCGCGGCCATGGCCATCGAAAAACACGGCGCGGCGAAGGTGGCCTTGCTGCACGCGGGTTATGGGCAGCGCACGCAGCGGCGCGAGCTGCAAGCTTTTGAATCTATCGGGGATTTTTATCAAGTGCAGCGGCGGCTGGCGGTGCAGCTAAATCATTTTCTGGCCATCGGCGGCTCGGCACTGACGGATGAAAAAATTGCCGTGCCGGAAAATCAAAGCGGCAGCACTCCGCATGCCTCCGGTAATGAAATTCCCGTTACGTACGTGCCATTTCGCAACGCGCATTTTCTTTCCGTGGCGGTGAGCTGGGCGGAAGTTATCGGGGCGGAGGCGATTTACATCGGCGCCGTGGCGGAGGACAGCTCCGGCTATCCCGATTGCCGACCGGAATATTACCGCGTGTTTCAAGAATTGATCCGCGCGGGGACGCGGCCGGAAACGCACATCGAAGTGGTGACGCCGGTCATCGCGATGCGCAAGAGCGCAATCATTCGCAGGGGCATCGAGCTGAGGGCGCCGCTGCATCTAACCTGGTCGTGCTACCAAAATGAGGACGCGGCCTGCGGCGTGTGCGACAGTTGCGTGTTGCGCATGCGGGCGTTCGCGGAGGCGGGCATCAGCGATCCCATTTCTTACCGGCGCGCCGCAGCCCGGTCCTGACTTTGAATCCCGCCCCGAATCCAGTGATAATGGAGCGCGCTTCGCCCTGGCCGGGAAGCAGGCGGTAAAGGAGAGAGTATGAAGAGACAGGTGAGCTTGTGGCTGTTGAGCGCATGCACGGTGGCGCTGCTGCTATGCATCCTGGTTCCGCGCGCCGCGGCGCAAAATGACGGGGTGATTCGCGGACAAATTATGGATGTGGTCGGCAAACCCTGGGTGGGAATTGGAATTCAGCTGGTAACCGAGCAGGGCGCCAAGCAAGAAACCAAGACCGATCAGAATGGCGATTATGTCTTTCACAACCTGAAATCGGGTGTGTACAGCGTGTTCGTGGTGCTTCCCGCGCCAAACAAGCCTTACGAATCGAAGGTGCAGGTGCAAGGCGGCGACAAGGAAGTGAAGGTGGACGTCAACTTCAAGGACGTCGTGGCGAAACAGGGGTCGGCGGCGGCAGAGCAAGTAAAGAAGCAGGAAGAGGAGAAAAACAAGTTTGAAGGGATGAAGACGCACTTTACCGCGGGCACCGCACTGCTGGAAGAGGAACGCAAAGCGAAAGAAGAGGCGACAAAGGCTCCGGCGGATCAGCGCGACGCGGCGAAAGCGAAAGTGGTCGATCTTTCCAATCAAGCGGCAGCGGAATTTACGCAGGCACAAAAGGCCGCCGGTGAAAAAGACTCGAACCAGCACATTATCTGGGCCAAGCTGGCAGAGGCTTACGACTTGGCGGGTCGCAACGACGATGCCATCAACGCCTACCAGCAAGCCATCGCAGCGAAGCCGGACGTACCGGGCTACTACAACAATCTGGGAAACGTGGAGGCGCGTGCCGGGAAGATCGACGATGCACGCGCGGCTTACACGAAGAGCGCGGAACTCGATCCGCCCAACGCCGCGACGGCGTGGCGCAACTTTGGCATCAGCCTGTACAACGCGGGGCGCTTGAAGGAAGCGGTTGAACCGCTGAAGAAGGCCAGCGAACTTGATCCGAAGAACCCGCAGGTGTGGTATCTGCTGGCCGCGGCGCTGGTGGGAACGATGGAGACCAAGAAAAACGGGGAAAAGCTGGAATTTATCATTCAGCCCGGAACCGTGGAGGCGTACCAGAAGGCCGTGGAGCTGGATCCCAATGGCGGACCGAATAGTTACGGTGCACAGGCTCGGCTGGGGCTGGAAGCGTTGCAGCAAATCTCGCCGGGCATCGATACGAAGGTGAAGGTGAGCAAGAAGAAGCAGTAGCCCACTGCCTGACTTTATCCAGATAGTTGTTTCCGGGCCGGTTCCGCCATGCGAGCCGGCCTTTTTCTTTTGCGGAGCGGTTAGCGGTGCGTGAGGGTGCCGGTGGCTTTGGTGCGACGCAGCGACCAGGCAAAGGCTGCGAAGGACACGGGAAGCAGGACGGCGGCGAAACCCAGCAGAGCCGCGAGCGAACGCCACAGAGTTTCTAGGTCCGAGCCAGCAAGCAGCGCAGCGCGCATGGCGTCGAGCGAGTAGGTGACGGGATTGAGGAGCGCCAAAAATTGGAGGCCACGGGGAAGAACGGCCACGGGAAAAAGGGTGCCGCTGGTCAGGCTGGTGACGCCCAGAAACAACCACTTCACGGGATTGCCGCGCTTGAAGAGCAAGACGTAACTGGAGGAGAGAATGCCGAGTGGAGAAAACGCGAGCAAAGAAGCGAGGAGCACGCTGATGACCGCAAGCCAGTTCGCGTGGCGTAAAGGAAAGTCAAACAGGATGGCGCCCCAAGCGATGTATACGGTGATGCGCAGGGTAGTGGACACGAAGGGATAAATAGAAGAACCGGCCAGGAAAACGGGAAGAGAGGTTTGGGTAACCAGCACGTGCTCAAGTGTGCCGCTGTCGCGCGCCTCCATGAGACTCTGATCGAAATTGTTGAGGGCGGCGTTGAGATAGTCCAGAAAAACAAAGCCCACGAGCGAAAATGCAAAGTAGCCGCCGCCCTGCGGCAAGGCCTCCTGCACGGACGGACTATCGACCAGGCGGGCGACATAGTAGAGCGTGGCGGTGCCAAACAACGCCTCGACAATTTCCACGACAAAGAGGATGCGGTAGGTGCGCACGACGGTCAGATCGCGCCAGAAAAACAGCCAAATTTCACGAAGAACCCGGCTCATGCGCTTGGGCCTCCGGAGTGCAGGTCTGCGGCCGGGGCACTGATTCCGGTGAGGCGGAGAAAGGCCTCTTCGAGATTCGACGTGCCGGTCTGGCGTTTTAGTTCGGCGGGGGTGTCGCAAGCCAGCAGGTGGCCAGAGTCGATGACGGCGATGCGATCGGCGAGAAACTCAATTTCCGCGAGGGTGTGAGAGGCGAAGAGCAAAGAAGTTTGGCCGCCGCGCAGGATTTCGGATTTGAGGAAGCGGCGAAATTCCAGCGCGCCGATGGCGTCCAGGCTGCGGGTAGGCTCATCAAGCAGCACAACAGGCGGGCGGTGCAGCAGCGCGCGCACCAGGCTGAGCCGCTGCACAGTGCCGGTGGAGAGGGTGCGCACCTGGCGATCCAGAGATTCCTGAATGCGGAATTGCGCGGCGAGCTCGGAGATGCGCTGTTCCGCGGCGGGGGCGGTCATCAGATTCAGGCGGCCGAAGA
>DASXLA010000072.1:0-44768 GCA_036496505.1 Candidatus Acidiferrum sp.
GTGTCCAGCACATGATCGGTCAGACCATTTCGCACTACCAGGTCAAAGAGCAGATTGGGGCGGGCGGAATGGGAATCGTCTATCGCGCGCACGATGAGCGGTTGGAGCGCGACGTTGCCTTGAAAGTCCTTTCTCCTGCCCTGATAAATGACCAGGAATTTCTCGCGCGCTTCCGCCGCGAAGCCCGTATCCTCTCCAGGCTCAATCATCCCAACATCGCCACCGTGCACGACTTTGACTCCGTGGACGGAACCAGCTTTCTGGTCATGGAATTGATTAAAGGTGAGACGCTCGACCTCAAGGTTAAAACCGGGCCGCTGCCGGAAAGCGAAATTCTGCGACTGGGAAAACAGTTGCTCGATGGCCTCGGAGCCGCGCACTCCGAAGGCATTATCCATCGCGACCTCAAGCCCAGCAATCTGCGCGAGGCTCCCGGCGGCTTACTCAAGATTCTCGATTTTGGACTCGCGCGCGTCGTCAAGGAGGACATCGGCGCGACCCTAACCAGCATGGGCTCCGCCGGCGTGGCTGGAACTCTCCCCTACATGTCGCCGGAACAACTCCAGGGCGAGGCCCTCGATGCGCGCACCGATATTTACTCCGCGGGCGTCGTGTTATATGAACTGGCCACCGGACGGCGCCCCTTCTCGCACTCCCTGTCTTCCCGCGTGATCGATGGGATTCTAAACAAGAAACCCATCGCGCCCCGTGAGCTGAACCCGCAAATCTCGCAGGAACTGGAAGCGGTCATTCTCGTCGCGCTGCAGAAGGAACCGCAGCATCGTTTCAGTTCGGCCCGAGAGATGCGCGACGCATTGAACTTGACCGGCGACATTGCCGGCCGACACCCACACCTGTATCAAGCTCCCGGTCAGGCGACACTGCCAACGCCGGGCGCGCCGCGGCACCAGCAGGAAAGACACAGCGGAGAATCCAGCCGTACGATTCGTTCCGCAGCCTGGATCGTCGCGCTCGTTCTGGGTCTGGCGGCGATCGGTGGATCGCTATGGTCTTTTCGTAGAGCGCATCCGCTGACTAGGACCATGCGGCCCACCGTGGCCATCCTTGGTTTCAAAAACCAGACCGGAAACTCGGAGTCGCAGTGGGTGTCGACGTCCCTGAGTGACATGTTGGCATCGGAGCTGGCCGCGGGCGATCAGGTGGCACCCATATCCGGCGAGCCTGTGACCCGCATGAAAATGAATCTGGCCATGCCCGACGAATCCAGCTACGCGCTCGACACCATCAAAAATGTCCGCAACTCCCTGCATTGCGACTACGTGGTGTACGGCAGTTATTTTGATACCGGCAAGGAAGCCGGCGGTCGCATCACGCTGGACCTGCGGCTGCAGCGCGCCGGCGATGGGGAAGTGCTGGCGAGCTTCAACGAAACGGGTACGGAACTCGCCGTTCCCGAGCTGGTATCCGCGGTCGGATCGCGGCTGCGCTCCAGGTTGGGGCTGCCCGGCATCAGCGTTTCGCAATCTTCCGAATTGCGAGCCGCCGTGCCCTCCACGCCGGAAGCGTCGCGCTTTTACTACCGCGGCCTTGAACAACTTCGTACCTTTGATTTGCTCGGTTCGAAAGACTCGTTCACCCGGGCCATCGGACTGGATCCGAATTTTTCGTTGGCGCACACCTATCTTGCCGAGGCCTGGGAAGGATTGGGCTATGACGAAAAGGCCAGGCAAGAATCGAAGACCGCCTTCGATTTGTCCAGCCATCTGGGGCGCGAGGATAGAACGGTTATCGAGGCCCGGTTCCGCGCCATTTCCGGAGACTGGGATGCCGCCGTCAATTTGTACCGGTCGTTGTACACGCTGTACCCGGAGAATCCGGAGTACGCCTACCGGACCACCGAAGCGCAAATTCGCGGAGGTAAGCCGGACGAAGCGCTGAAGACCATCGCCGAACTGCGCAAGCAGCCGGAATCCGCCACCATGGACGCGCGGCTGGACCTCAAGGAAGCGGAGGCTGAGGAATCGCTCTCCGATTTCGCAAAAGAGAAAGCAGCCGCATCGCGCGCCGCCGATGACGCCCGCGGCAAGGGATATCGCTTGCTCGAAGCCGAAGCGCTCTGGAGAGCATGCGCGGCGATGGCTTCGCTGGGTGAAGCGCAGGGCGCGCGAACCGCCTGCCAGGGATCGATTGTCTTGGCCCAGCCCGTGGGCGACCTGCTGCTGGTGGCGCGCGGATTTACGATCCTCGGAAGAATTGCCGAAGCGCAGGGCGATCCAGCCCAAGGCTTGCAACAACACCGTCACGCCTTGGAGTTTGCTCGAAAGATTGGGTCGCGCCGCGATATCGCCGGAGCGCTCACCAATATTGCCAACGCCATGGCCAGCCAAGGTGATCTGGCCGGCGCGCAGAACAGCTATCAGGAAGCCCTCGCAGTGGCCCGGGACATCAATGATCGCAACCAGATCGTTACGCTGTTGAACAACATGGCCACCGTGAGTCAAACCCTCGGTGAATATCCGGCCGCGCTGCGCCTTTACCGCCAGTCACTCGACGAAGCGCGCGCCGTTCTGGACAAAGACAGCATGGCCCGCGCCCAAAACAACATCGGCGCGCTCTACGCGATGCAGGGCAACTTTGCGCCCGCGCTACAGAATGTTCAACAAGCCGTGCAGGAAGCTTCCGAGACCGGGCACAAAAACGACCAGGCGCAGTTTCTCTATGCCTTGGGTGAAATAAAGCTGCTGCAAGGCGACCTCGGCGCTGCGGAATCGAATTTTCAGGCTGGGTTGAAACTCGCAAATCAAATGGGAGATAAGGGCATCATCGCTTTGGGGCAAATGTCCATGGCCGATCTCAAGCTGCAGTCCGGCGCGATGGCGGAGGTCGAGCCATTGGCGCGGCCGGCGGCGGACGAGTTCCACACCGAAGGCATGAACAACGAAGAGAGCGCCGCGCGAAATCTTCTGGCTGCGGCGCTCATTGCGCTTGCACGGCCGGACGACGCCGCCAAGGAATTGGACCTCATTCGAGGGTTGTCTCCGCAGGATCCGGTGGTAAAACTGGCTGTGGCCATCACCGCCGCCCGGTTGCAGACTGCGAAGACCAGCGGCGGTTCTGCCAAAAAAACCTTTGAGGAGCTGACCGCCCAGGGCAAAAAGCTGGGGCTCCCGGAGGTCCAGTTTGAAGCGCGGCTGGCACAAGGAGAGGCGGCCTTGCTGCGTGGCAACCGGCAGGACGGCCTGGCCGTGTTATCGACGCTGGAGAAAGACGCGGACCGTAAAGGCTTCCGGCAATTCGGAACAAGGGCCAGAGCGCTGGCGAAGCAAACTCCAATTTCTAAAGCGTCTTAATGCGTGCAACTGTGGAAAGCAACTTCTTGTTTTGCGCAGAGGACCGGACGATAGCGCCGCCTTACCGCGAGTACTTGTGACGAGGTCTGACGCTGCCATCACGGATAAGTTCGTTCAGCCGCATCGGCTTACGGTTACTTCACACAGCTCCATCGCGCAAAAAATCAGGCCCTTGATCGATGGCACCACAGTTGCACACCTCTCTGCGGGGGAGTCTACCAATTCGGGCGTTTCGGGTCTTCACGCCTCTTCAGAGGCAAGGAGAGATATGCGATTTCAACTCAATGTCGCGAAATTCATAGCGTTTTCTGTTTTGATGTTTTTTGTGGCCGCCCAATCCCACGCTACTCCGATCGGGATTGTGCGCGGGGGTTCCAACTACGGGCCGTTAACCACGTTCATGTCCTGTGCGGATGGATCGGCTAATAATCCTTGTGAGGCTTTCGGCCCGATAACCACCGTGAGTTTCGGTGGAACGGACTTCACCGTCTCGCAATTCGTTTTTGGCGGGCCTGGCGGGCCGGGTACCGTGCTCAACCTCGTTGATCTTGGCGTCTTGACCGCGAACCAGACCTTTACCCTGCCGCCGTCACTGTTTGACCCGGCCAAGGTCGAAATCTTCGCCTGCGGTGGCGGCGGTTTCGATGGCGCCACGGCTGCGGTGGACAGCAGCGGCGGCCCCATCAGCACTTTCTGCACCCAGAATCTGCTGTCACTGCCGCCCATTGATCAGAATGGCGCTTCCTTCACCACCGGAGCCGCCTACAATTTCACCAGTCATCTGGTCCTTGACGCTCCCGCCAGCGGACCCATCTCCGGCACGCCGGAACCCGCTACCTTCATGCTTCTGGCCATGGGTCTTGTCGCGCTGGGCGCCCAGTCTCTACGCAACCGTTTCAGGACCGTTGCGTCGGCCAATCTCTAACATCGACAGCAATTCCAGATTCACAGAAGAGGCGCGGTGCGAACCGCGCCTTTTGTTTTGGCTCCCCATCCACAGGCCCCGGCCAACCATAATCCGGCATACCACCGCGTGAGCAGAAGCTATAAAATCAAGGCATGTCCGCGCCGTTAACGCTTTTCGTACTTGAATCACCTCCACACCTGTGCCATCTTCATCTTGCAACTAATTTTTGAGAAAGGATGCCCGTTGCATGCAAACCGGAACACCAACGTTGCCGTCAAAGCGACCCTGGCTGATTGCCTGCCCAAGCTGCAAGTGGGCGTCTCTTCATTCCGCCAGCTAGCCTTGTCGGCTCGAATTTCGATCATCACGAAGAACCACCCTGGATAGCCTTTGTCGGCGTAGAAACGATTCGCAGCCATCGCGAATCCTGAGCGATTTGCGCTCCGCACGCCCAAAGTCTGCTTCTTCACAATGGTTACGCTACTTGTCCGCTCTGACGGACAATTCCGGCCAGTCGCCGGTTAGAAAAAGTTGTTCATGTTCGAAGTCTTGAAACGCATTTTGGAAGGGCAGCACCAATTCGCATCGGACGGCCTGTTGCTGATGATCCTCGGCGCGCTAGGGGTGTATCTACGCGCCATTCCTCAGAAACTGTGGGTTTGGTTCGTCGATCAGGTCACCATGACCATCAGCGTCAAAGACGATGACCCCGCATTTATCTGGGCCGAAGAATGGTTTCTAATGCAAAAGTTCACCCGCCGGATTCGCAGAATCGATCTGGACACTTCCCTGCGAGGTGAGCGCGCGGCATTCATTCCCGCTCCGGGTCGTCATTGGTTTTGGTATGGCGGCAGGCCTTTCTCCGTCACCTTCCACCGCACGGACGAGACTAAGGCCATGCAACGGTATGAGGAATTTCATTTCACCACCATCGGCCGCCGCCAAACATTCCTTCGGGAATTCGTGAAGCAAATCGTTGACTGTCACGAGCAGCACTTCGCGAGAAAATCAGCCGTTTACGTCTACGACCAGCATTGGCGCACGGTCACTGGCTATAAACCGCGCCAACTGGATTCCGTGATTCTCAAACCCGGCGAGAAAGAAGCTTTGCTCCGTGACCTCGAGAGGTTCCAGGCCGGCAGAGATAGGTACAACATGCTGGGTGTTCCCTACCACCGAGGCTACCTGTTCTACGGCCCGCCCGGCACGGGAAAAACTTCCATCGTCTCGGCCATCGCGCAACATTTCGGCCTGTCCATTTACCTCATCAATCTCACGGAGTTGAACGACAAGACTCTGGCAACAGCCATGAACGATGTAATGCCCGGCTCAATCGTGCTTTTTGAAGACATCGATGGTATGAAATCCAGTCAAGCCAGGGTGGCTTCGCAGCCTGCCACGGACGCCAACGAGGACGTCGCCCAAAAAAAAGATCCCGCCCAAATCGAAGGACGAAGCGTCACGCTCTCAGGTCTGCTGAACGCCCTGGATGGCTTTCGCGCTCCGGACAACGTGCTCTTCGTTATGACTACCAATCGAATCGATATGCTCGACGCTGCACTGTTGCGGCCCGGCCGCATTGACTACAGATTGTTTTTCGGCGACGCCAGCGAAGAGCAAAAGGCCGAACTGTATCGAAGATTCTTTTCGGATTCTCCGCCGGGGGAAGCCATTGCATTCGTGAGGAAGCATCCCCACGTGCAAACCATGGCACAATTCCAGGGCCTGTTACTGCAAACCGAGCAAAAGCGTTCGCGCCTCACCCACTGTCTGGTTCTGGAGCTCGCGGAGCAGGACAAAACTGTATTGGCTGAGGGGCCTCCAGTAGAAATCGGCGACTGACCAGTCGCGAGGACTGATGCGGGCCCCTCTTATTGTTTTGCGGGAGGAACCTTGAATAGAACAACACGCGTGTTCTCGCTGCCGCTACTCGTAATTGCCATGTGCTGCGTATCGCCCGTGCAGGCGCGCCCGCCTGGACAGGGCAAGGAGGAAGCGCAGCAGAGTCAACAGCCAGCCGCGAACCAAAAGCCAATCGAGGACAGCGCCACCTTCGATGCCGATGGCACGGCGCTCATCACTCGTGTGGTGCCCATGCCCTCCACGGTAAGTCCCGAGGCCCGCAAATATCTTTACGGGCTGGAGAAGGGCAATCATCCCACGGAAACACTCGAGCAGCGGCGGACCGGCACCGATGCCTGGAGGAAAAAGCAGTCGGTCGAGGCCCGGCGACTTTTTCCCGTGAACGTGCAGGAAAAAATCATCGCCGGAGTGCGCACCGACATCATCACCCCACTCGAGATCCCGCAGGCCAACCGCGACCGCGTGTTGATCAATCTCCATGGTGGCGGATTCAACGCCGACTCCGGCTCGTTGATCGAAGGCGTGCCGATTTGCAACCTGGCAAAGATGAAGGTCGTCTCCGTGTATTACCGCTTGGCGCCGGAAAATCCGTTTCCCGCCGCTGTGGATGACGTCGTCGCGGTGTACAAGGATTTGCTGAAGAGCTACAAGCCGGAACACATCGGAATCTTCGGCACTTCCGCCGGCGCGACGCTCACCGCCGAAGTCACCGTCAAGCTGCGGCAGCTTGGCCTCCCTCAGCCGGGCGCGCTGGGAATGTTTTCAGCGCGTCCCGATTTTTCGCGTGTCACCGATTCGCTGCAGCTCTTCACCCTGGACGGCTTTCCTGGGCCGTTGGCGCCCGGCGACCCGAATCATCCGCCGCCTGACGCTTATGTCGGCAAAACCGACCCTCGCGATCCGGTATTGTCCCCGCTGTTCGCCGAGCTGAAAAATTGGCCGCCAAGCCTTTCCGTGACGAGCACCCGCGACCTGCTGCTCAGCGACACCTCCATGTTTCACCTCGCCTTGCTCCGCGCGGGCAACGATGCACAGCTCGTCGTGTTTGAGGCCCTCCCGCACGCGTTTTGGTATCACTTCGAACTGCCGGAGACACGCGACGCCCTGGACATCATGGCAAAATTCTTCGTGGACAAGCTCGCGCATTAATTCCGCGGTAAGTCAGAGATATTCGCGCCGCGCTGTGCGCTCAAGCTCGCCAAGATGCCACGTCGTGTCGGTACTGTCCGAGCAGTCAGGCGTACCACTCGCACCCTGCAACGCCGCGCCAAAAATAATGTTTGCCCGACCATCGTCCTCGCCTCCTGGATCCCGAGGGGCTCTATTTGCACTGGGTCTCTGAGCGCAGGCCGGGGGGACCGTTTGCGCCTATTGGGTCAGCAGCCCGCGCTTGGATTTCAGGTCGGTTAGCAGGCGCTCAACTTCGGTGTCACGGTCAAGGCGCGCAAGGCGCTCGCCGACATTTTCGTTGAGCAGCTCCACCTGGGCGCTGGCCACGGACTCGGTGTGGTTCACGCGGTCCTGCAGCCGATCGAATTGCGCGCTGCGAGACTGTTCGCTGAGCGCGGTTTGCGCCTGAGCGGCCTTGCCCAGCGCCACGCCGCGGCGGTGCCGCGCGAGAAACAGATCGCGCTTGGCCTTGGCTTCGTCCAATTTTTGCTCCAGCTTGATGAGCGCATTTTTCAAGGTTTCCACCTGTAATTTCTGGTCGTCGACCTGTTCGCGATAGCTGAGCGCCAGTTTCTGCGAGGTCTGATAACGGTCGAGCGCGGCGCGCGCGAGATCGTCCTGCTGTTTTTCCACGGCAAGCTCGGCCTTGCGCATCCAGTCGCTTCCGGCATCCTCATTTTCCCGCAGCTTCTTTTCGAGCATGTGCTGGTCGGCGATGGACACGGCCACCTGCGTCTTCACCTGCAAATATTGATTGTCCATATCGAGGATGACCTGCTTGATGAGCTTTTCCGGATCTTCCGCGCGGTCGATCATGTCATTCAGATTGGCGCGAATTAAAGTGCTGACACGTTCTAGAAGTCCCATGGTGTTTCTCCTTTACTTTGCAAATTCTCAATCTCTGAGCTGTCCCTGAAATGCTTTGTCTGCTGCTAAAGAAAATTAAAAATTCATCCCGGTGAATTTTGGAAGATTCACCGGGATGGAATGGCCCTTACAGCGACGCCGGCGGAATGGCCGGCTTCGGCGTTTTGTCGCCGATGGTGCGCACCTTGCCAAGCAAGTCGGACATCTGCACGCCCGAAAGCGCCTCGAAGAGGGCAGGGACCTGCGCGGCAATCTTGGTGATGTCGCCGGTCAGCTTGTAGGCTCCGGCGGCATCGCCGTTGCCGGTGGAAACGATGGTGACCTTGTCGACCTTGCTCAGCGGTTCGCTCAACGCGCGAACCACTTCCGGTAAGCCGGTGATCAGTTTGTCGAGCACTGCGGCCTGGTTGTATTCCTGGAAGGCTTCCGCCTTCACGTTCATGGCCTTGGCTTCCGCTTCGCCCTTCTTGAAGATAATTTCCGCTTCCGCTTCGCCTTGCGCGCGGATGGAAGAAGCGCGGCCTTCGGCTTCGCTGATGAAGCGTTGGCGCTCGGCATTGGCGATGGTTTCGATGCGCTGCCGCTCGATTTCCGCGGGCTTCAGCACCGTGGCGATGAGCTCGAACTCGCGGCGCGCGATCTCCGCTTCCTGCACCTTGACCTGCGCTTCGCGCTCGATCTGCTGGACTTTCACGGATTCGGCGACGACTTGCTGTTGCATGACGTTGGTCTCGATTTCATACGCCTTGTCGGCGGTGGCTTGCGCCTTCTTGGTCATTTCCAGGAAGGAAGCCTTTTTCAAATCGAGGTCGCGCTCCGCCTCGGCTTGCTTCGCAAGCGAAGCGGTTTCGGCGGCCACGCGCTCCTGGTCGGCTTGCGCTTTGGCGACTGCGGCGGCGCGCTGCGATTCGGCGCGCTTGATGGCGATGTCGCGTTCGGCTTCGGCGGTGGCCACTTCGGCGTCGCGGCGAATGCGCGCGATGTCCGGGCGGCCCATGTTGGTGATGTATTCATTCTTGTCGCGAACTTCCTTGATGGTGAAGCTGATCACTTCCAGCCCCATCTTGGCCATGTCGCTGGCGTTGGTCGAGCGCATGCGGTCGGCCACCATTTCGGGTTCCTTGACGATTTGCTCCACAGTGAGCTGGCCGATAATGCCCCGCAGATGGCCTTCCATCACCAGGCGGATTAATCCTTCGCGTTGCTCCGGCCGCTTGGTGAGAAATTGTTCGGCGGCGGTGCGAATGGAGACGGGGTCGGACTTCACTTTGATTTGCGCCACGGCCTCAACGGTGACGGCCACGCCTTGTTGGGTGTACAGGCTTTGCTGCGGGGCCACGTCGAAAGACATCAGCTCGAGCGAGAGCTCCCTGCAGGTTTGCACCATGGGCCAGATGATCGTGCCGCTGCCTTTTACGATGCGTGCTTCCGAACCGGTACCGTAAATGATCAGCGCTTCATGCGGGCCCGCTTTGCGATACATTTTGGCCAGCGTGATCATGATCATGAGCACGGCCAGCACGAGAAGAGCGGCAATCATGGGAATGACCGGGTATCCGAACATAAAAACCTTCCTTTCACTTCACTCTTCGGCGGACTGTTGAGTCGAGCGTCAGTCCGCGAAATCCGTTTGCAAAAAGCTAGGCGGTGAATTCATCCCAGCGGTGCACGTACGCGACGCCGTTTTCGTAGCGCTCGATGACCACTTCAGCGCCTTTTTCCAGCGGCTTGCCGTCATGCGAGCGCGCGCCGGCGCTGCGCCGCACGCCGTTCTGCATGTAAATCACTTCGCCGGTGCCGTTTTCGCGGATGGGCATGGTCACGGTGCAGACCACCCCTTCGTGCCGGTAATCTTCATCTTTCAAATGCGAGCTCTCTTCGTTCATAAGCCTCACCATGAATTTGAAAACGATCCACGAGGCGCACGCGCCGGCAAGGACCGCAACTGCCAGGGCGGCCGCGCCGATCAGGCGCGAACGCGTAGCGAGGATGTAGCCGATGCCGCCGAACCAGGCGAGAAAGGCCATCGCCGTGGAAGCGTTGAACCAGGAAATATGCGTGCCGCCGTGTGTTCCGCCGGACTTTGCAACACCGCCGTGCCCATGGACGGTGCCACCGTGCCGCGCGGCGCCATGAAATGGCGTGTGCACCTTAAAAGGCAGGTGGATGTGCACCGCGCCCGCGAGAAACGAAAGCACGCTGAGCGAGAATCCCACGATGAAGCACAGCAGATAAAAGTCGGACCAGGACATAAATCACCCCCGAATGGAAAATGTTGTTGGGGACTTGGGCGCGCTCGAGCGGGCGTTGTATGCGCTCGGCGGCTACCTGTGGTTTGCAGCGGGCGGAGGATGGGCGCTGCCTTGATGGGTGCTGGGGCGCAGCACTTCCGCCAGGCGCTCGGCCAGTCCCGGCGCGCGCACGATTTCAGCCAGCAGCAGCAGCGCCTGGCGAGAGTCGTCATGCTTCGCGATGGTTTCGAACGCGCGATGCAGCTCGCGATCAGAGGCAAACTGCTCGGCCCCGGCGTACAGCCAGGAATCAATCTTGGCGTCGATGGCCCGCAGCTCGGATTGCAGCTCCGGGGAATAGCCCTCCGGATCGTTCACCAGAAATCCCGGATAGATGCGGAAGAAACGAGCCAGCAGCTCCCGGGTGGTGTGCGTCAGGTGAGGCCGTGAGCCGCTCTCCAGTTGTGAGAGATAGGCCTGGCTGAGGCTGCGGCCGGTTTCGCGCTTCATGGCCCCGGCCAGCTCCTGCTGGGTCATCGGACGGCCCAGGCCGCGGAGGGAGCCTTCGACAGCGCGGAGGGAACGGATTTTGTCGCCAAGAGTCATGAGGCACCGCGGCATTGCAATTCGCAAATACAATATCACAATATGCTATATTGTCAATGTAAAAATAAATGGCTTATTCTGATAACGATAGGGGATAATTGAGCCTGCCGTACTTACTCCCGTGGTTTCTTGAGGGGCTTATGCCTTCTGAAAAGATGTTTTCGCCGCGCGAAGCGGCCAAGGTTTTGGGGATCAGCTATCCCACCCTGAAGCAGTGGATCTACACCCGAAAAATACGCACCATCAAGACTGCCGGCGGGCACCATCGCGTGCCCGAAAGCCAACTCGATAAGTATCTCCACCAGGCCGGGGAACGTGGCGAAGTTGGTTCGCGGCGCACCGGGTTTCGGCAAGTCAGTGGACGCAATCAGTTGGTTGGGCGGGTCACGGAGGTGAAAATCAGCGGGCTGATCGCGCAGGTGAGCCTCTCGATTGGCGGCCAGCGCATCACGTCGATTATCACCGCGGACGCCGTTCGAGAGATGCGCCTGAAAGTCGGCGATAAAGCCGCGGCGCTGATTAAATCAACGGAAGTGATGATCCTGCGGGCCTGATGCATCGCAGGGCTAAAGGCGCGCGTATCAGGCAGCCGCGGCCGGGAAACGAAAACTCAATGGGTGGCGGACGAGAGGCTAGACGTGTCTGTTAAAAAAGCTCTACTGGTCAGCACCGCGCCGAAGAGCGCATCACCAGAGCAGTTTTAGTCCGAACTGCACCTGGCGCGAGGTGGTCGACGTGCTGGTAATCGCGCCTGCCGTCGGCGAAACGCCGGAAGGCGTGAACACCACGGCGTTCGGCAGGTTGAAATTCGCGCGATTAAGAAGATTAAATATTTCCGCGCGGAACTGCAGGCTCAGTCGCTCACGTAGGCGCGTATCCTTCAGCACCGAGAAATCCCACGTGGCCAGTCCCGGGCCGGACAATGTGTCGCGGCCTACGTTTCCATAAAAGCCGCCATTCGCAGGAGTGTTGGCTGGTGCCAGGAAGGCGTCGGGGTCGAACCACTTGTCTGGTTTGCCGAGAATCACCGGCCCGCTGAAAGCCGGATTGGCGAAGGGCCGCACGGGATTGCGCGTATCACCGTTGTTGGAAGGGTTGTAGCTGAGCTGCGGCGAAAACGGGAAGCCGCTCTGCAGCGTCACGATGGAGTTAACGGTCCAGCCGCTGATGGCGGCGCCGGCAACTCCCTCGACATTTCCCAGGAATTGTTTTCCCAGACCAACCGGCAGCGCGTACGTGGCGTTCATGATGGCCACATGCCGCACATCGTAAGTTCCGCGGCCCCAATCGGAATGCAAGTTGAAGGGATTGGACGCCAGAGCCGGGCCGCCGCCGGAAGTCGTGGCGTTCAGCGAGTCTCCATCATCCAGCACTTTCAAAAAGGTGTACACGCCGCGTAACGCCAGGCCGCCGCTGAAGCGCCGTTTCACATCCAGCTGCAACGCGTTATAGGAGCTGTCGCCCTCCGAAAACCACGACCAGGTATTGGCAATGCTGGGAGTGGGCTTGGTGGTTGTGGGAACAAAATAAGTACCGTCGGGAACTGCGGTGCCGGCAATTCCCGCGGGAAAAGTTGCGGGATAGTCCGCGGGACACGGAGACGCCGGACAAATCACCGGGAAAGGTTCGTTCGCGTCGATGCCGATGAGCTCGTGATAACCGTGAGAGCCGACATAGCCGACGGTCAGCGAAGTGTTGGGCGAAAGCTGCTGCTGAATCCGCAAGGAGTAGGAAATCACCGTGGGCGTCTGCATGTCCGGCTGGACGCCTCCGGGTATGAGCTTGGCCGTGGAGGGAAACGGACCGGCGGGATCGATGGGCAGATCCGCCACGGTCAACGGCGTGGTGTAGCTCGGATTGGAGGGAGTGTTCTGATCGGCGCGGTAGCCCAAGGCGTCCTGGAGGTCGTTATACATTCCGAAGCCGGCGCGAATGACGGTGGTCGCGCCGAAGGGACTCCACGCGACGGCCACGCGCGGCTGCGGCAGGAATGTGGCGTTGTTCACGGTGAAGAAGGAACCGCCGACACGCGGTTGCGCGGAAATCACGCCATCGGAAAAAGTGTAATTCGAAGCGCGGTCGTGAGCTTCGTTCCAGCCGGTGGTGAATTCATCGCGAAAACCCAGCGTTACCGTAAGGCGTGGGCGGACGCGAAAAGTGTCCTGCACGAACCACGCGCCCAGCAGCGAGCGCCAATTCATCTCCGTCGGCGCGGGATCGAACAAAAAGCTGGAAATGATGCCTTTCAGAAAAGTCTGCAGGCTGGTGAAAGTGGCCTGTCCAAACTGGCTGAGCGCCAAGGTCTCGTTTGACTGAAACGGCTGGAACCATGCGCCGAATTCCAACTGGTGGCGCCCGTGGGTCAGCGTCAGATGATCCTCAAAGGTAAAGAGATTGCGCGCGACTCGAAGATTGCTGCCATTGTTGCTGCCCGCGAGACCCAGCTGCGCCTGGGGATTGGACGCCGCGCTGCCGCCCACCACCACGGCGCCAACGGGATCGCCAACGAGAAATCCGGCGACGCCGGCCGCGGGAGTGCCGGGCGTCGGCTCTCCGCTGAAGAAATAACCTGCGCGCGAAAATCCGAATCGCGCGCTGTTCACCAACGCCGGCGAAAAGATGTGGGTTTCCTCGAAGGACAGCACCTGCTCGCGCAGCGTAACCACGTCGCTGCTGTAGGGATCGAGGGGCGTGGCGGTGAAATCCTGGCCGTCGTCAACGGTGTAAATCGCCGAAAAAGTATCCCGCTGCGAAAAATTGTGATCCACGCGCAGCGTTCCGAAATCCTCGCGAATGGTTTGCAGCGGGCTGCTGAATACCTCCGCAATGCCGCTGAAGTCCGGCGCGCCCGCGGGAGGAGTGGGCCAAAGATTCAGAAGCGGTTGCACGCTAGGCACCGCCGCCGCGCGGGAAGCCAGGTCGGGAACAAATGCGGCGGACGTCTGGTGCAAATGCTGCCGAAAACCTTCGTAATTGCCGAAGACAAAGGTTCGGTCTTTCTGGAGCGGGCCACCGATGGAGCCGCCGAACTGGTTGCGCTGAAAAGGTGGAGCGTCGCCCGGGTCGAAGAAATTGGGGGCGTCGAGAACATTGTTGCGCAGAAATTCGAAAGCGCTGCCATGCCACTGGTTGGTTCCGGACTGCGTGACGATCACCACCTGCGCGCCGGGACGCTTGCCGAATTCCGCGCCGTAGGAGTCGCGCTGCACGTTGAATTCGCGCACAGCATCAACGCCCAGAAGCATGCCGCTGGCGCCTCCGGGCTGCATGTTATTTTCCGCCGCGCCGGTGTACTCGACACCGTTCAACAAGAAAAGATTCTGCTGCGGGCGATTCCCGGAAACGGCAAAATTGTTTCCAGTGGTGGAATTGGAAATACCCGTGCCGCCGGTTTTGAGTGAACTGAAATTGACCACTCCGGGATTCAAGGTCAGCAGCAAATCAAAACTGCGCCCGTTCAAGGGCAGGTCCTTCACCTGCTGTTCCCCGACCAGGCCGGAGATGTCCCTGGTGGTGGTGCTGACGACGGGCGCGTCCTCGGTTACGTGCACCTCGGCGTTGACAGTCTTCACCTGAAGTTTCAAATCAACGGTGGCTTCTTCGCCGACCACCAGGCGGATTCCGCCGCGCACCGCTTCCTGAAAGCCGTTCTTGCCTACGCGTATTTCATATTCACCGACGGGCAGCCAGATCACTTGATAGCGCCCGGCGTCATCGGTGACAGCGCTGCGCGATGCTCCGGTCTCGGTGTTATTGACGGTAACCGTGGCACCGGCGATTGGAGCGCCGGAGGCGTCGGTAACAATGCCCTTGAGGCTCGCGGGAATTTGTGCGTGCGCGGAGGGCAGGGCGAGCAAGGAGATAAAAAACAGGACTGGCGCGAAACGATACCGCCGGCAAAGCCACCGACTCAGATTCACCATCGCCTACCCCGGTCCAGCGGAAGGTCCGGCACAAAGGCGGGAGCGAAGCCCGACGCTGGGCGGCCAACACGCGGTCGTAGCAATTCAATACGGTTTTTATCGTTATGTCAAACCGTATCGAGGCGATTAATTAAAAGTGGACTTAATGCGAGCTGTCCGCGAGGCAGGTCTTGATCCATTCCAGAATTTTGGGAACCAGCGGCGTGATTTCGGAGGTTATTTCGCGTAGTGGGCGGCGCCCAGAAAATGAATGGAGACGTACGGTTCCTCGCCCACGACCCAACTGTCGTGAGGCACGGGCGGAATGTAGAAGAGGTTGCCAGGAGTCAACTCTGTTTGCGTTCCATCGGCGAAGGCCGCGACTGCCCTGCCGGATACGACCATACCGACGTGTTCGATTTCGCAAAGTGGCACGCCCGCGACGGGCGCGATGTGTTGCGACCATTTCCATCCCGGCTGGTAAGTTGCGCGACCGATGGTGATGCCGCCGACATGTACGACCTCGAACCGGCCCTTTTCGAACACACGCACTTCGTCAGGATCCTCGAATTGCTTCAAAATCACGTCCTGCATATTTTCTCCGTTCCGGCAGAGCGCTCCAACATTGCGACTCAAGTGTAATTCTTCGAATCGGGTCGCGGCCATAAGAGCCGATGAAGGCAGGGAATGCGACCCTGAACAGAGTGAATACGGCTATGCGGGAGTTCGCTTGACGCGCGTGAATACGGCCAGTACGCTCGAATCACATGCGTGCGTCGGCGAAGAAACCCCTTTTGATCGTCTTTGCATTAGCCGCGCTGGGCTTGGTGGTCTATGAGTTGCGGGGTTTTCTTCATTTGGGGGGGTTCAGCGGAGAGAAACTGCTCGAGGCACTCCGGGAAGCCAACCCTTACTACCTGATCCTGGCGCTGGTGGCGATTTATGCCTGCTACGGCGTCAGGTCGCTGCGCTGGCAGGTGTTCCAACGCAACATCGGCAGAGCAAATTTCTGGAAAATTTATAAACTCACGCTCGCGGGTTTCGCGGCGATTTTTGTTCTGGGTCGCGCCGGTGAGCCGGTGAGGCCTTTGCTGCTGGCAAAAAAGCAGGATCTGCCCATCGCGGACACCTTCGGGATTTATGTGCTCGAGCGCATCTTCGACATGGGCAGCATCGCGGTAATCACCGCCCTGGGCCTGGTTCTGTTCGGCATGCAGCCGCACAACGGTGACCTGGCCATGCAACTGGAGACCGCGGCGAAAACCACGGGCGCGATTTTGTTCGCGGGAGTGTTGGGCGCGACGGTGGGGCTGGTTTATATGCGGCTGCATGGCACGGCGCTGCTGGAGCGGCGCCTGGAAGACGCCATTCATGGCGGCGGGTGGCGGGCTACGGTTGCGCGCATCCTGCTGGGATTTGTGCGCGGGATGCAAACCATCCGCACGTGGAAAGACCTGGTCCTCGCGGTGGTTTATTCCATCGTGCACTGGGGAGTTGTGGCGCTGTGTTATTACTGGGTGTCGCACAGTTTTACCGGCAGGCTTGGCGCCATTACCGTGTGGGACGCGCCGCTGATCCTGGCATTTTCGCTGGTGGGTTCGTCGATTCAGTTGCCGGGGGTGGGGGGCGGCTCGCAGGCGGGGGCCATCATTGCTTACACCGCGATTTTTGGGGTAGAAAGAGAGCCCGCGGTAGCCGCGGCGATGGTGTTGTGGCTGGTTACATTCGCGGGCTGCAGCGCCGTGGGAGTCCCGCTGCTGATTCATGAAGGGTGGGGCTTGCGGGAGTTGAGAGAGATGGCCGCGGAAGAAAAAAAAGAAGTGGCGGCCGCGCTCGATTGAAGGTCTGTCAAATTTTTTGGCAACAGGTCATTTGAATTGGAAATTTGGCCGCCACGCCAGGAGCCAGGAGAAAAACACGAGTGAAGTGCCCTTTTTGCGCGCACGTTGACGACAAGGTGATCGATTCGCGAGAAGGCCGCTCCGGCGATACCATCAGGCGCCGTCGTGAATGCCTGAAATGCGGCCGCAGATTTACCACTTACGAGCGCATCGACGAAATTCCCTACATGGTGGCCAAGAAGGACGGGCGGAGAGAGCGCTTCGAACGGCAAAAAATTCTGCAGGGCCTGTTGAAAGCCTGCGAGAAACGTCCCGTGGCCACGCCCAAGCTGGAAGCCATCGTGGATGAAATCGAGGGCGTGGTGCACGATGCCAGCGAACGCGAACTGACCACCGCGGAAATCGGCGAAATGATCATGCTGGGGCTGAAAAAACTGGATAAGGTGGCGTACGTGCGCTTCGCATCCGTATACATGGATTTCAAGGACGTGCAGGAATTCATGTCCGAGTTGAAAGGCCTGTTGAAAGAGCGCACCAGGAAATAGTCAGGAGCAAAAGGGGAGCCATGCGGAGATCGACGAAAGTGGCGGCGGTGATTTTGCTTGCGGGAGGCGTTTATGCGGTAGCGCAGCCACAGCGCGATCATCCAGGCGCGGTCGACGCGGAGAAAATTCGCGCGCACGTGAAATTTCTGTCCAGCGATTTGCTGGAGGGCCGCGGAATGGGCCAGCGGGGAAGCGACATCGCCGCGGAATATATCGGCACGCAGTTCGCTTTGGACGGGTTGAAACCCGCCGGCGATCATGGCACGTACTTCCAGGAAGTGCCGATGGTAAAAGTGACCACGCTGCCGGAGACCAGTTTTACGCTGGTGCCCAAAAACGGGGAACCAGTGGAGCTAAAAAATCTCGACGACTTTGTCACGCAGAACGAAACGCAGAAAGACCTCGCGGAGATTGACGCGCCCATTGTGTTTGTGGGCTACGGGATCACCGCGCCGGAATATCAATGGGACGACTACAAGGGCGTGGATTTGAAGGGCAAGGTGGCGCTGCTGTTTGTGAATGAGCCGACCTCCAACGACTCCAAATTCTTCAGGGGCCGCGCGCTCACGTTTTACGGACGATGGGTATACAAATACGCCGAGACGGCGCGCCGCGGAGCGGTGGCCACCTTGATCATTCATCGGCGGGACCTGGCGAGTTACGGCTGGGAAGTGGTCAGAAACTCGAATGGAAAAGCCAAGTCGTACCTGCAGCTGGACGGCACGCCAAAATTGCAAGGGGCGTCATGGATTCAACTGGACGTGGCGAAAAAACTGGCGGCCATGGCAGGAACGAATGTCGACGAAATGTTCCAACAGGCGCAGTCGCGCGATTTCAAGCCGGTGGAGCTGCCGGTGCGGCTGAAGGCGCGGGTGCTGAGCGAGGTCAAACCGTTCGAATCCAGAAATGTGGTGGCCATGCTGCCGGGCAGCGACCCGCAACGCCGCGACGAAGCGGTGCTGTACACCGCGCATTACGATCACCTGGGAATCGACCCCACGATGAAGGGCGACAATATCTATAACGGCGCGGTGGACAACGGCACCGGCTGCGGAATTTTGCTGGAGCTGGCGCGTGTGTGGGCGCAGACGGAAGCGGCGAAGCGGCCGGCACGCTCGATTTTATTCGCGGCCGTAACCGGCGAAGAGCAGGGACTGCTGGGCTCGGAATACTTGGGGAAGCATTCGCCGGTGCCGCCGAAAAAAATTAGCCTGGATTTGAATTACGATGCGCTGGCGCCGATTGGAGACCCCGAGGAAGTGCAAGTCAGCGGAGCGGAGCGCACCACGTTTTATCCGCAAGTGGAAAAAACGGCAAAGAATTTTGGGCTGGCGATCCGGCCGGATGCGCTGCCGGAAGCGGGGCATTATTACCGCTCGGATCACTTCAGCCTGGCGCGCGTGGGGATTCCGGCGTTTTCCATCAGCGAAGGCCTGAAGTACAAAGGCCACGACGAGGATTGGGGACGGGCGCAGGCCAAGGATTACGTCGAACATCGCTATCACCAGCCGAGCGACGAATATCGCGAGGACATGAAATTCAGCGGGCTCGCGAAAATGGCGGACTTTGGATATGAACTGGGCAGGGAAGCGGCAACGCAGCCGGGGTTGGTGCAGTGGCAGCCGGGCGATGAATTCGAAGCGGCCCGGGAAAAGTAAAAGTAGAAGGGGCCTTTGGGATTCGCTGCTTTCAGGATCAGCGGGGCCAGACGCCGGCGGTGAACGACTTGATGGTGTGGAAGCCAAGGCGATCGTAGAGCTGCACAGCGGTGCGGTTTTCAGATGTGACCGTCAGCGTTAATTCCTTGAACTTCAAGCTGCGCAGCGCGTCGCTGGATTTATTCATGAGCATGCGTCCCAGGCCGTGCCCCTGAAAACCGGGCAGCACGCAGATTTGCGTGGTGTGGCCGACGCCCGGGGAAACTTCACTGGTCAGCACCGCGGCGACCAGTTCATCGCTGCCGGGTTGGCGCAAAACGAAGGAGGCGCCCGGCACGAACTGGCCGCAACCCGGAAGTAAAATAATATTTTTGAGGAAGCGCAGCGCGCCGGGAACGCTGCGGTACTGATCGTTGATCTCACCGTCCACGTGGTCGGCGTAGGAAAGATAGATCAGCTTGGCGCAAGGCTCGAAATAACGGTCATTCCAGCGGTCGATGCGAAAGCCGGCGGCGTTGGAATTGGTCTTTGCGGCCTTCTGCAAATCGAGCAGCATGAATTGCCGGGTATACAGATGGAAGCCGTGGTCACGCAGCGGCGAATCAATCGGGCCGCTGAAGGGCATCAGTTGCGCTTCGATGCGCTCCAGTTGCGGGATGGCGCGCATGGCGAAAACGGTTTCTTCCAGCAGGCGCTGGGCGATGGCCGACTGCGGGAAATGCGCGGAGACATACAGGCCGCCAATCAGTCCTTTCTGGTCCTCCATCACGTAAAAGGAATAACCCGCGGCGCTGCCATTTTCAAAGGCCACGCTGCCGGACAAGGCGCGCGCTTCGAGAAAGCGCTTGATGAGCTCCAGGGCGCCGCGATAATCCCAATGCAACTCGCGATGCCAATGGCGAGACTCTTCCTCCAGTAGGGGCTCAAGCTGGCGGACAGTGGTCTGGCGCAAATCGACAATGTTCATGGGCGAATGAGTAGAGGAACGCGACCCTGCCGCGCCTCTCTATGATAGCTGATTCGCCTAATCCTGCGGGGATGCCGGGTGCATTCTGGACACTTCGCGATACAAGTGCGACACAATAGGGGCGCTGGCGGAGTGGGCCTGGAAAAAGGTGTGCTAGCATGCGAATTATCGGAAATAATATCACTCTGATACTGTGAGGGATGGAAAACGGCGCGCTTTGCGCCCACGTTGCGCAGACCACGCATGTCGATCCTCTCTGAACTACGTTATCCCACGCGATGGTATACAAAATTACTAACGGCGATTCTGGCGCTGGTGTTTTTTGCCGTGCTGGCGACCGCCGGCGTAGCGGGATTCCTGGTTTATCGGCTAGTCAAGCCCCAAGCCACCAGCTCCGAAATTAATCTGACAAGTTTTCCGGGGCGCCCTGACGCTGTGGATTTCTCCGTTCCGGGACTGGGCGCGCGCGAGGGATGGTTTTTCCCGGGCCTGCGTGGCGCTCCGACCATCGTGTTGTGTCATGGATACAGCTCCAGTCGGGGCGAACTGTTGACGCTGGTGTCGGCGCTGCAGGATCACCAGTACAACGTGTTTTTGTTTGATTTTGCCGCCCACGGCGGCAACCCAGGGATGACCACCTTCGGGTTTCGCGAAGCGGACGAGCTGGGCGCGGCGATCGACGCCATCGCCGCCCGCAACGACGTGGACCCGCACAGCTTTGGGGTGTGGGGCTATAACCTCGGCGCGTATGCGGCGCTTCGCGAGGCGGAACGTGACCCGCGCATTCGCGCGCTGGTGCTCGATTCCGTGTACGACAAGCCCGAACAGATGGTGAAAATTGGGGTGGAACGTACCGGCCTGGCGGGATTTCCCTTGATGGTGCGGTCCGCGGAAGCCAGCTTCGAACTATTGAATTTGCGCTATCGCAATCAACCGCCGCTATCGGCGCGCCTGAATAGCCTGGCGAACGTTCCTATTCTGTTCATCCAGGCCACGGACGACCCGGAGCTGGCCAGCATCACCCGGGAAATGTTTCTCAAAGCGAGGGAGCCGCGCGACCAGACCATCATCGGCCGCGGCAATTTCGTGGGCATGAACGACGAAGACAAGCGGGCGTACGAGAATCGCGTGGTAACTTTTTTCCTAACGCACCTGCCGGCCACCGGCAATATCGCTCGTTAACGCGCGCGTCCTGACCTCGAGAATCAGGGCATTGGGCGACACACTGGGAATCACGTCGATGATTTCCGCCTGGTTTTTCAGCTCGGCAAGATTTTTTTGATTGGTCACCAACAAGGCCGCGCCAGAAACCGCGGGACTCCACTCCGGAATTTCGCGATGCAGATAAAAATCGAGCTGATATTGCCAGGCGCGTTGCAGCTTGAAGGAGTAAGTCATGGCGGCGCGTTGCGTGCCGATCTGCGCCGCGGAAGCACGGGCAGAAAGTTGCGGGTCCAGCCTGCCGACGGCAACGTAGATGAAGGTCAGCAGGACCAGCAGGACGATGACTGAGGAGAGCAGTCCGGCTCGAACGTGGCGAAGTACGGCCAGCGAGATAATCGCGACGCCGCCAAGCACCGCGACCAGCAGGTAAAGAAATACGAGCGAGCCGGCCAGCCCGGTTTTTGAGAAGTACACCCATGCGCCGGACACCAGCCAGAGCAAGCCCGCGGAGCCCACCGCATAACGGGCAAAGTCGCGCCGGGATTTCATGGCGCGAACGGCGGCCAACGAAATCAAAAACAATAGCGGAGGAATGGCCGGAAGAATGTAACCGGGGAGCTTGGATTTGGAGAGCGAGAAAAACAGTAGCGGGAAGAACCCCCAGGCAGCCATAAAGAGGATTTGCGCGCGTTGGAGTTCGTTCAGAGGGGCGCGCGATTCGCTGAATGCAAACCATGCCAGCCAGCAGACCCAGGGCAGGAGCGCGACAATCGTGATGGGAAGGTAATACCAGAAAGGTTGCAGGTGCTGGAACTCGGCGGTGAGGTAGCGATTGATATTGTGTTCGATAATAAAAACATGAAAAAAATCCGGGTTGCGCCGCGCGCACAAAATGTACCAGGGAAGGGAACTGAGTAGAAAAGCGCCGATGGCTACGGGGTGAAAGAGGCGCAGCACGCCGCGCCAGCGCCCGGTGGCCGCGACCCATAGAATCATCGCGCCGGCCGCGAGGATTACCGCCGCGGGACCCTTGGCCAGCACGGCGGCGCCAAGGAAAAAACCAAAAAGAAACAAGCTGGCGTAACGGATGGCATTGGATCGGGGTGCCGGAGCAGTGTTGGCGGTCGTGGCGTCCGGGCGCAGCGTTTCAGCTGTTTCGTTCAACACCTCAAAAACGCTCGGAGTGGGATTTTCGATTTGCGCCAACGTGGAAGCGTGCTCGTTCAGCGCTGCGATGGGAACCAGGTCCAGAGCCACGGCGGCGCAGACCATCGCGAGCGTGAGCATCGCCGCGAAGGGCATGTCCGGCGCGGCAGCATGAGAAAAACCGATCATCCCGATGCTGCCCGGCAAAAGAAGTAAAAGCCAGCGCGCGAGTTCCCATCCCGCCAGTCGCAGCGCCAGCCACGCCAACGCAAGGGTGGCGAGAAGCGCTGCGATGGCGCTGGGCAAGCGCGCCGTGGTCTCATTCACGCCAAACAGTTTGAAGCTGAGGGCCGCGCCCCAGTAGTAGAGGGCGGGTTTTTCGAACCACGGTTTACCGTAGAGACGCGGAGTCACCCAGTCGCCGGACTCGGCCATGTCCCGCGCGATCCACGCGTAGCGCGGCTCGTCCGGTCCGATGAGTCCCAACGCGCCAAGATGGCTGAAGTAGCAGACGTACAGCGTGATGAGGATCAACGCCGTCCAGGTAATTTTGTGGATGGAGGTGCCGGGAAGGGATGGCGCAGCAGATGTGGGGGCGTCATTCATTCGATAAAGATTCGGCGACGTGAGTCTAACATTGCGGGCAATCAGCGTGGCAATGTGCCTGCGCGGGAAGGCATACTGTCGAGACCACAGGCGGGTGAGCCGGGAAAAATGAAGGAATGGCTGGAGTACGCGGCGGTGCGCGCGTCATTAACGGTGCTGGAGATTTTGCCGCGAGGCGTCGCACGGAATTTGGCGGCAGTCGTGGCGCGAATTTTGTACGCGATGTCGCCCAGGCTGCGAAAGACCGCCGAATTTAATCTGCGGTTGGCATTTCCGGACTGGAGCGACGCGCAACGCGAGGACGTGATTCGCAAAATGGCGCGCAACCTCGGATGGATGGCGGCGGAATTTGCGCGGCTGCCGAAATATTCGCGCGCCAATATCGAGGAAGTGGTGATTCTCGACGGGCATGAAAACTTTCTGCGGGGACACGAGCAGAGAAAGGGCGTTTTATATTTAACCGGGCATATCGGCGCGTGGGAGCTCTCGTCGTTCGCGCACGCGGTCTATGGTTATCCGCTGCATTACATGGCCAGGCCGCTGGATAATCGCAGGCTGGATGCGCTGGTGAATCGCTACCGCTCGCTCAGCGGCAACAGTCCTATCTTCAAGAACGAATCGGCGCGCGCGACGCTTAAAGTGCTGAAGGATGCGGGCACCGTGGGAATCCTGGCGGATCAGAACACCATGCCGGGAGAAGGCGTGTTTGTGGATTTTTTTGGGACACTTGCGTGCACTACCACCGGGCTTGCGCGCGTGGCGTTGCACACCGGCGCGGCGGTCGTGCCGGGCTACGTGTATTGGGACGAGAAAATTCAGAAGTACCGGCTAAGATTCGAACCGCCCGTGGAGTTGACGCGCACCGGCGATACCGAGCGCGATATTTTTGAAAACACGCAAAAGTTTACAAAAGTAATCGAGGGCATCATTCGCGCGCATCCGGACCAGTGGGTTTGGCTGCATGGTCGATGGAATACCCGGCCGCGTGGCGAGGCGCCGCTCTATACCTTCAAATGAAAAGCCGGCAACACAATTTTCGATGTTTCCGAGGGTCACGATGAAACGAACTGCAAAACAATTGGCGGCGGCAATCGGCGCAACGATAGACGGGGACGAGAATTTGGAGTTGACCGGAGTGGCGTCACCCGAACGCGCCGGCGCGCGAGACCTCATCTATATCGAGGCGGCCAAATATGCGGAGCGAGCGGCGGCTTCGGCCGCTGTTTGTGTGATCGCGGATCGCGGACTGCAGTTGGCGGGAAAGACCGTGTTGCGAAGCGCATCGCCAAAACTGGCGTTCGCGAAAGCGGCGACACTGCTTATGGACAAGACGCCGATTGCCACGGGAGTTCATCCCACGGCGGTGATTGCGCCGCTTGCGCAAATCGGCGCGGATGTAAACATCGGGCCGTTCGCAGTGATCGGGGAAGACGCGCACGTTGGCGAGGGCACACAAATCGGTCCGCATACCGTGGTGGGCGCCGGTTGCTGGTTGGGAAAGAATTGCAGGATTCACGCCCGAGTGACGTTGTACCGCGGCGTGCGGCTTGGCGACCGCGTGGAGATTCACTCAGGCGCGGTGATTGGAGCGGACGGATTTGGATACGCGTTCGGCGAAGGGCGCTACTGGAAATTTCCCCAGGCGGGAATTGTGGAGATTGGCGACGACGTGGAGATTGGCGCGAACACCACCATCGACCGCGGATCGCTGGCCGATACGCATATCGCTTCCGGGGTCAAGCTCGACAACCTGGTGCACATCGGGCACAACTGCCAGATTGGCGAGCATACCGTCATCGCCGCGCAAGCCGGGCTCTCGGGCTCGTGTACTTTTGGAGCGGGTGTCGTGGTGGGCGGGCAGGCGGGATTTGGCGAGCGGTGCGAGCTGGAGGATGGAGCGGTAATCGGCGGGCAAGCCGGGGTGTTGGGGGGCAAAATTATCCACAGCGGGGAGACCGTGTGGGGGACGCCGGCGCGCGCATTGGACAAATTTAAAGAGCAATATGTGTGGCAGGCCCGCTTGCCGGAATTGGCCGCAAGGATTAAGAAACTAGAGGGCAATGTGGGAAAATAGTTGCGCACAAATCCCGCGAGTTTGCGGGTTTGAGCCAAGGCGTTTAGAGCGGCATCCAGAGCCGTATTGAGAACAGGCGCGGCGCGGACAACGAGGGCGATTTGGAATCGAAAGCAGCATCCGGGAAGCGGAACTGGCGAGTCATCGTCGTTGGCGGTCACACGCGCAGCATCGGCAAAACACAACTGGTCTGTGATGTGATCCGCGCCTTCCCGGAGGAAAACTGGATCGCGGGTAAGATTACGCAATATGGGCACGGGGTGTGCGCGAAAAACGGCGAGAATTGCGGTTGCGCGCCGGACGAGCATAGTTACGCCATAAGTTGGGAAAAGAGCGGCGACACCGGCACCGACAGCTCCCGCTTTCTCGCCGCTGGGGCCCGGGGGTCCTTCTGGCTGCGCACCAAGCAGGGATTCCTGGCGGAGGGTTTGCCGCTGCTGCGACAGTCGCTCTCTGAAGTCGTGGGGAACGAGGGTGAACCGCCCACGCTGATACTCGAGAGCAACTCCGTGCTGCAGTTCATCCAGCCCAGCCTGTATTTCGCGGTGTTGGACGCCAGCCGTGAAGACTTCAAGGAATCGGCGCGCGTGGTGCTGGACCGCGCGGATGCGCTGGTATTGCGAGCCGGTGATGCTGGAAATGGAGCTGCGGAGCCTGGCTGGCTGAAACTGCCTTCCCAACTGCTGCGGCAGGTTCCTTCCGTCCGTCAACCGGAAGGGGAGCCACTGCCGCTACCGTTGCAGGTGCTCGTCAGGAGGGTCCTCGAAGGCCCTGCCGATGTGAGCGTCTGACAGTATCTAACTCAATTTATCGATACTCACAATGCAGACAATGTAATTGACCGTCAGGGGTGAAGGCGGCGATAATCTACTAGTACTAGTGTGAGCCATCACTCGGGGTCATAGTTACGCTTTTTGGAAGGTTTTGGGGCCAAGTCTACGGGCGTGGCACTTTAACTTAGCACTTGTCGCCTCCTAGAGGCGGGTTTTGAAGGAGAAAGGACCGAATGGCGTCTTCCGTCCGGATGGGAGAAGAACTGGCCCGTGCAAAAGCTCCGCTACTGTGGCGCGAGCAGGGCTGGGCTGAGCGCCTCGAAAGCTCGATCGAGCGCGGCGTTAATCACCTTCTATCGTTGAAGACCGAGGAGGGCTACTGGGTTGGCGAACTCGAAGCGGATACCACGCTTGAGTCAGACTACATTTATTACCTGTTTGTGCTGGGTAAAGCGGATCCGGCGAGAATCGCCAAGCTGGCCAATTACGTGCGCCAGCGGCAGCTACCTGACGGCGGGTGGAGCATCTATCCCGGTGGACCGTCGGAGCTGAATGCCACCAGCAAGGCGTACTTCGCGTTAAAGCTCGCTGGAGACTCGGTGGATGCGCCGCAAATGGCGCGAGCGCGGGCGGCGGTACACCGCCTGGGCGGTCTGGAATTAACAAATTCTTACACGCGGTTTTACCTTGCGCTGGTGGGAGCCGTGGGTTGGGAGTTGGTTCCCGCGATTCCGCCGGAGCTGATGCTGCTGCCAAACTGGTTTTACATCAACATCTACGAATTTTCTTCCTGGACCCGGGGCATCGTGATTCCCATGATGATTCTGTGGGCGCTGCGACCGAACTGGAAGCTGCCGGAACGGGCGCAGGTCGACGAGCTGTTCGCCGATCCTTCGCGGAAGAAGGCGGCGTTCGATTGGAGCACGCAACTTATTTCCTGGCGCAATTTTTTCCTCGCGCTTGATCGCGGATTGAAATTTTACGAACGCTTGCCCTGGAAGCCGCTGCGCCAGCGCGCGCTGCGCGAGGCAAAATCCTGGCTGCTGGAGCACATGGAGCGCTCCGAAGGCCTGGCAACGATTTATCCCGCGATGTTGAACTCGATTTTTGCGCTGGTGGCCTTGGGTTACGGGCCCGACGACCCGCTGACCTGCCGCGAAACCCGCGAATTTGCGCGCTTCGAGATAGAAGAAGAAGACACCATCCGCCTGCAGCCGTGTGTTTCGCCGGTGTGGGACACTGCCATCGCCATGGTGGCGCTGGAAGAAGCGGGCGTAGCTCCGGACGACCCCACGCTGGTTACCGCGGCGGACTGGATTTTATCGAAGCAGATTCTTGGTCCGGGCGACTGGCAGGTGAAGAACAAGGATGCCGAGCCCGGCGGCTGGGCGTTTGAGTTTCGCAACGACTTTTTCCCCGACGTGGATGATACCGCTTTCGTACTGATGGCCTTGCAGCGCGTGAAATTCCCCGACGCCAGGCGCATGGAAGCGGCCACGCGCCGCGGCATTCAATGGCTGCTCAGCATGCAGAATCGCGACGGCGGCTGGGGCGCGTTCGACCGCGACAATGACCGCAGATTCCTGTGCAACATTCCTTTCGCCGATCACAACGCGATGATCGATCCTTCCACCGCGGACGTGACCGCGCGGGTGCTCGAGTGTCTGGGCCGCTTCGGTTGGCCCGCGGGACATCCGGCGGTGCAGAAGGGCCTCAAATTTTTGCTAAAGGATCAGTGCGGCGACGGCTCGTGGTTTGGGCGCTGGGGCGTGAACTACGTCTACGGCACCAGCGGCGTGTTGCGCGCGCTGGAAACGGTTTCGCTGACGGCGCAGGAATACTGCCAGCGGGGCATCGCGTGGCTCAAGACGGTGCAAAAAGCGGACGGCAGTTTTGGCGAGTCGCTGAAAACTTATTCAGACGTGTCGTCAAAGGGTCAGGGCGCCAGCACGCCTTCGCAGACCGCCTGGGGGCTCATCGGGCTGTTGGCGGGGTCCAATACCAGCGACCCGGCGATTACGCGAGCAGTTTCGTATCTCGTCGGCAATCAGAATGAAGACGGATCCTGGAGCGAACACGATTTTACCGGCACGGGTTTCCCTTGCGTGTTTTACCTGAAATATCACCTGTATCGCAATTCCTTCCCGGTGTATGCGCTGTCGCGCTATTACAACCAGGCGCGCCGCGCCGATGAGTTCTGTGCGTTGAAGTTCCAGCCTGACGAATTCCGGCTGCGCAGCGGATTCTAGAGCGCATGATGCGCGTTCCGCCGCGACTTACCTGGGACCTGACGAGGGTCCGCATCCTACAAAAATTGCTGGGGCCAGGCCGGCATCCGTTGGCGCTGAGGATTGATCTCGCGGCATTGCCGGCGAAGAGTGAGATTCCTTCGGACGGCGGCAGCAATCCACCCGTGGAAAATTCATCGCGAGATTTGCAGGCGCTGGCACTGGTGCGCGGCAGCACGGCACCGCTTGTGTGGATTGGCGGGGACACGCCGTTGCACTACCCGCGCGTCGGGCAGATCACCCGGGACATCGTGAATCGCGGACGAACGGTATTTATTGAAATGGATGGAACGTTGTTGCGCAGGCGCATCCACGAGTTTCGGCCGGTGCCGGGGCTTTACCTGGTATTGGCGCTGAATGGCCTGGAAGCGGCGCACGACTTGCGCGCCGGGCGCCCAGGAAAGTTTCGCGCGACGGTGGAGAGCATCCGCACCGCGAAGCTTTCCGGTTTTCACATTTGTGTCGAGACCCACATTGCAGCGGATATGGAGTTGAACGAGCTTCGCGCATTGGGGGAATCGATCGCGCGGTTGGATGTGGACGGCTGGATTCACACGCGGGCGGCCGGTGAAGGAGCATTGCACGTTTCGCAGGAATCCTTGGAGGCGGCCCGGGAAGTGATTCCCAGTGCTGGCTGGAGAAGGTTTTCCGAGGTTCTGGATTTGACTCCCTTGGAGCGCGCGCGTTTTGAAAACAAAAAAGCGGCGCGCATCGAAGCGGCCACGAATCTGTCAGGAATGCATCCGGCCCGTGAAAGCGGTCAGGTCCATGAAGCGCATGAAGAGGGGCTGCGAGCGCTATGACCACACTGGTGACCGGCGCGGCGGGATTTTTGGGCAGCCACGTGGCGCGGCAGTTGGTGGCGCGCGGCGAAAGTGTGCGCGTGCTGGTCCGTGCCTCGAGTTCGAATCGCGCCATCGCTGATTTGCCGCTGGAGTACGTCACTGGCGATCTGCGCGATGCGGCTTCGCTGGAACGCGCCATGAGCGGAGTCCGGCGGGTGTTCCACGTCGCGGCCGATTATCGGCTGTGGGCCAAAAATCCACAGGAACTTTACGATTCGAACGTAGGCGGCACAAAAAATCTGCTGGCCGCGGCCAAAAAGGCCGGCGTCGAAAAACTGATTTACACCAGCACGGTTGCGACCATCGCGGTGGACCGCGACGCGCAGCCCGACGAATTTACGGACGCGAAGCTCGAGGAGATGATCGGTCACTATAAACGCTCAAAGTGGATGGCCGAGCAGGAGGCCCTGCAAGCCGCGAAAGATGGCTTGCCGGTGGTGGTGGCCATGCCAACTACCCCGGTGGGGCCGTGGGATTGGAAGCCGACGCCGACCGGCAAGATCATCGTCGATTTTCTGAACGGCAAAATGCCCGGATACGTGGAAACGGGATTGAATTTTGTGGGCGTGGAAGATTGCGCCGCGGGCCATTTGCTGGTGGCTGAAAAGGGAAAAATCGGAGAGCGCTATTTGCTGGGCTCGGAGAATCTAACGCTCAAGCAGGTGCTCGACGAGCTGGCGCGCATCACCGGGCTGCCCGCGCCAAAGCTGAAAATCCCGCACGCCGTGGCCTTGGGTGTAGCCTATGCGGAGACGGCGTTTTCCAGATTGCTGGGACGCGAGCCGCAGATTCCCGTGGAAGGCGTGAAGATCGCGCAGCATTTGATGTTTGTGAATTGCGCGCGCGCGCAACGCGAGCTGGGCTTCCGCGCGGACCCGGTCGTGGGAGCCTTGCAGCGCGCGGTGCGCTGGTACGAGCAGAACGGCTACGTGAGCGAGCGCCGCATCAAACAGATGGCGCACGCGATGGCCGCGTAAGCAAATGAGATGGCGATGAAGACGCTCGTAACGTACGCGGTGGAAGCGGAGTTCGCGCCTTGGCGCGCGCTGCGGGAATTTGAAAAGACCGTTGGCGGCGTGGAACTGCAACGCACGAAGGTCGGCACGTCGACGGTTGATTTTGTGATTACCGGAGTGGGAACCGCAAACGCGCAACGCGCCATGGAAGGGCTGGCGGTCACCGAATATTCGTTGTGCATCGCGTCGGGGTTCGCGGGGGCGCTGCAGCCGTCCGTCAAAATAGGCGACGTGGTCGTCGCGAAAAGAGTGCAACAGGATGGGTCCGGGAGAACCGTGGAGTGCGCTCTGAATTTTTGGACGAGCGCAATGGACGACGGCGCGAAACCCATTGAGACTCTTTTGACCACCGCTCACCTCGTAAATACCGCGGCGGAAAAGTCGCAGCTCGCTTCTTTTGGCGAAGCCGTGGACATGGAGAGCTTCGCGATACTTTCCACGGCGCAGGCGAGCAACATACCGGCAATCGCCATGCGTGTAATCTCGGATTCTTTCGACGGCGATTTGCCGGCTGGCATCGATACCCTTGTGGATGAACAGGGAAATGTTCACGGCGGCCGCGTGGTGCGTTATGTGGCCCGGCATCCGCTGGCGATTCCGGCGCTCATGCGCCTGGGGCGCGAAAGCAAGGCGGCTGCCGAAGCGCTCGCTCGCTTTCTTGAGGCCTACATCAAGAAATTATCTCTCGCGACGCATGGCTGGCCGCCGGAATTGCAGGAAGTGGCCGCGTCATGAGCGACACGGGAACCATGATGCGCGAGGCGCAAACGCTGGGGCCGGTGCCCAAGACCATGCATGCCGGCGTGTTTCGCGAAAAAGGCCGGGTAGTCGTCGAAGAAGTTCCCGTGCCGGAAATCGGCGCCGGCGAAGTGCTGATCAAAGTTGCGGCCTGTGGCGTCTGCGGCACGGACATCAAGAAAATCTTCCAGGGCTACGTCAACCCCCCGCAGATTCTCGGCCACGAGGTTGCCGGCACGGTGGTTGCCGTGGGGCCCGGCACGAAAAGATGGAAACCCGGGAACCGCGTGATGAGCTTCCACCACGTTCCTTGCGGCGGATGTTTCTACTGCGAACGCCGGCTTTTTTCGCAGTGCAAACAATACAAATCCACGGGGCTCACCGGCGGCTTCACGCCGAATGGTGGCGGCTTCGGCGAATATGTAAAGGCCATGCCGTGGGTGGCGGAACGCGGCATCGTGGGACTGCCTGACGAAGTGAGTTTCGAGGAAGCCACCTTCATCGAGCCGATCAACACCATCATGAAAGCGGTGCAGAAAGCGCGCGTGGCGGCCGGCGAAACGGTGCTTGTCCTGGGTTGCGGACCGATTGGCTTGCAGCTTTTGATGGTGGCCAAACTGCAGGGCGCCAGAATCTACACCAGCGACCCCATGGCGGTACGGAGGGCGAAGAGCCTGACGCTCGGGGCACTGGAGTCCTTCGATGCGAACAGTGGTGGTAAGCTGATAGCGGAAATGAAGACCCGCACTGAGGGGCGCGGCGCCGACGTAGTGCTGGTGGCGGTTGCGCATCCCGCAGTGGTGATCGATGCGTTGGCCGCGGCACGACCCGGCGGCCGCATCCTGCTTTTCGCCGCCAACGACCCGGTGACCAGAATTGAATTCCCGGCGGCGGAAGTGGGAATCGACGAAAAGGAAATTCTGGGGAGTTATAGCGCGGCGGCGGACATTCAGGACAGCGCGGCAGAGCTGATCCTCAACAAGCGGCTCCCGGTGATGGAAATCGTGACGCATCGTTTTCCGCTGGCGAGAATCCAAGAAGGATTGGAACTGGCGGCACGGCCAACGGTAGAATCTCTTAAAGTACTGATTACCCACGAATGAGATCGACAACCACAAAAAGAGCGGAGATAGGTGCAGCCTTGAAAACCGCCGCGGCATGGATCGCGGTTCCGTCGAAAATGAACGCGGCCGTGTTGTACGGCAGCGAGGATTTGCGCGTCGAGCAAATCGACGTGCCGGCGCTGTCAGCGGATGAAGTATTGATTCGCGTGCGGCTGGCGCTCACCGATGGCACGGACTTGAAGGTCTGGAAGCGCGGCTATCACGCGAAGATGATCCAGACGCCAGCGGTATTCGGGCACGAGGTGGTTGGCGAAATTGCGGCGGTTGGAAAACGGGTCGATCCGCGCTGGCACATCGGCATGCGCGTGGTGGCGGCGAATTCCGCCCCTTGCCTGCGCTGTTTCCATTGCCGGCGAGGCCAGGAAAATCTTTGCGAGGATTTGCTGTTCAACAACGGCGCGTACGCCGAGTACATGCGCATACCGGGACGCATTGCCAGGGAAAATATGCTGGAAGTGCCGGACTCCGTGGACGACCCGAGCGCGGCCCTGGCCGAGCCTTTGGCATGCGTGCTGCGCGGCATCCACGAAATGGAATTGCGCACCGGTGATACCGCGGTGGTAATCGGCTGTGGGCCCATCGGGCTGAAATTCGTGCGCATGCTGTCGCGGCGGGGAGTGCGCGTGATTGCGTTGGCACGGCGCGCGGCGGCCATTGAAGTGGCCAAACTCCTTGGCGCGGCTGCGGCCATCAACGTGAACGAAACTGACGACCTCGTCGCGGCGGTAAGATCCTTGACGGAAGAGGAGCGCGGGGCGGATGCCGTGGTGGAAGCCGCGGGCGATCCGGGGAGCTGGAAGCACGCGCTGGCCATGGTGCGGCGCGGGGGCGTGGTCAATTTCTTCAGCGGCTTGCCGAGCGGCACGCAAGTGGAAATCGAGCCGGCCGCCATCCATTATTCTGAAATCAAATTGATTTCGCCGTTTCACCACACGCCGCGATTCATCCGCGAAGCCCTCGAAGCCATCCGCAGAGGCGATATTTGCGCCCAAGATTTTGTGACCGAAGAAATTCGCCTGGCGGATTTGCCCCAGGCATTCGAACGAATGCAGGCGCGCGGCGGGCAGATCAAGCTGGCCGTCCGGCCGTAAGGCCCCAGGCGCCAACCCAAGCTTGCTGCCGGCTTGCCGTCCGCCGCGGTTTCCATCAAAAGTTTTTCTGAGGCCTTGTCTGTGGGTCACCGGAAGTTATGCGCTGACCGAGGATTGACTGGCTGAATGCTGCGGCCCAACGAATTGCCTATCGCGGAAGGAGCGCCGGCCTCCGGCTGTTCCGTGGAAGAAGCGCAGAAGTACACGCGCTGGCTCGCGACCCACCACTACGAAAATTTCAATGTGGCCTCCTGGTTGTTGCCGGCGGAGCTGCACCAACATTTTTATAATGTCTACGCGTACTGCCGCTGGGCGGACGATTTGGGCGATGAAGTCCCCGAAACGGCGCGCGCCCTGCAGTTGCTGAATTGGTGGGAGCGGGAACTCGACGCCTGCTACGCGGGGAATCCCGCGCATCCGGTATTTGTAGCGCTGCGGCCCACCATTCTCGCCAAGAAAATTCCGCGCGAGCCATTTGCCGACCTGCTGAAGGCTTTCCGCCAGGACCAGGCCGTCAAGCGCTATCCGACGTGGCGCGCGGTACTGGACTACTGCGTGTATTCCGCAAATCCCGTGGGGCGGCTGGTTCTTTATCTGTGCGGCTATCGCGGTGAACAACGCCAGCGTCTCTCGGACGCCACGTGCACCGCGCTGCAGCTGGCCAATTTCTGGCAGGATGTCTCGCGCGATCTGGAAAAGGGTCGCATTTACATTCCCCTCGATGAAGCCGCTGCGCACGGCGTAACCGAGCGCGACATTGTCGAGCGGCGCTTTGATGAACGCTACGTCGCGTTGATGAAAAGCCTGATCGGCGAGACGCGGTCGCTGTTCGCGCAGGGCCAGCCGCTTGCGAACATGGTGGACGCGCGACTGAGTGTCGACCTGCAGCTCTTCAGCAAAGGCGGAATAGCCGTGCTGGATGCCATCGAAGATATGGGCTACGACACGCTCCACCGTCGACCGGCAATCAGCAAAGGGAAACAGGCGCGGCTGCTGGGCCGCGCGCTGGTAACACGGGCGATTTCGAAAAATCGCAAGATGGATGAAGGAGAGAACCCCGCCGCGCCAAATGCCGTCGCGGAGTCCTACGAAGAGTGCCGGCGCATCGTCAAAGCGGCCCACAGCAATTTTTATTATGCGTTTCTGTTGCTGCCCAAGCCAAAAAGAGATGCGCTCACGGCGTTGTACGCGTTCATGCGGCTGGTCGATGACGTGGCCGACGACGGGGACAACGTGGCCGACAAGCAGCGTGGCCTGGCGAAATGGCGCGCGGCTTTCGATAGCGCGCTGACGCAGCAGACGAATTCATCATCGGGCACGAGCCCGGCGGGAGCCAGGGTGTTGCCCGCGCTGGTGGACACCATGCTGCGCTACCACATGCCCTCGCGCTATCTGCACGATCTCATCTCCGGCGCGGAAATGGATTTGACGGTAAAAAGCTATCCCACGTTTGAGCGGCTGAAGGAGTATTGTTATCGCGTCGCGGGGACGGTGGGGCTCACCTGCACGCATGTATTTGGATTTCGCGATTCGCGCGCGCTCGATCTGGCCGAAAAACTTGGCCTGGCGTTTCAGTTGACAAATATTATTCGCGACGCCCACGAGGATTATCAATTGGGGCGCGTGTATCTTCCCGAAGACGATCTCGCGAGGTACGGCGTGTCCAAAGCCGATTTTGGTTTGAGCCAGGCGACCCTGGGAGTGCGGGAGTTGTTGCGGTTTGAAGCCGAGCGGGCGTGGCAGTTCTACGCGGAGGGCGCGGAGCTGCTGAGCCTGATCGAAGAGGACAGCCGCCCCACGCTGTGGCTGCTGGCGCATACCTACAGCGCGCTGCTGGCGCGTATAGAGGCGGATGATTTCGACGTGTTCGGTGAACGCGTGCGGCTGTCGCGCGCGGAAAAGATGGTGTTCATTGCCAAGGCGCGTTTCGGGCGCCTGACGGAAGAGAATATTATTGAAAAGCGCGATCGTGATCGGCGGCGGACTGGCGGGACTGGCGTGCGGCGTCGCGCTGGCTGAAGCGGGCTGGCGCGTTCGGCTGTTCGAACAGAAACCGTTTCTCGGCGGCCGGGCGACTTCCTACATCCTGCCCAACGGCGAGCACGTCGATAATTGCCAGCACGTCACGCTGGGATGTTGCACCAACCTCGCGGATTTCTACCGGCGCGTGGGCTCTCAGGACAAAATCAGATTCTTCGACAAACTGGTGTTCCTCGATCCCCAGGGGCGCCGGGGCACGATGAAAGCTGGAATACTGCCAGCGCCGTTTCACATGACTGGATCGTTTCTGACCTTTTCACCGCTGCGCACCGCAGACAAGCTATCGATTGCGCGGGCCATGCTGGAGATTGTGGCCGGCAAAGGCAAAACCCACGATCTCGATGAAGCCGGCGGAATCTCCATGCTGGAGTGGCTGCGCCGTCGCGCGCAGACTTCGGGCGCGATCGAGCGATTCTGGCGCGTGGTGCTGGTCAGCGCGCTCGATGAAGAACTGGAACGCACCGACGCGCGCTACGGCGTGGATGTTTTCTGGAAGGCGTTTCTGATGAACAGCACCGGATACCGCATGGGCGTGCCGGTGGTTCCGCTGGCGGATTTGTATGCCGGATGCAAGTCGGCCATCGAGGCCCGGGGCGGGGAAGTGAGCGTGAGGACGCCGGTGCGCGGACTCGCGGCTGACGGCGCAAAGATAAGCGGGGTTGTGTTTGATGGCGGCCGCGAGGAATCTGCCGATGCATATGTTTTCGCCGTTCCACACGACGCGCTCTTCGAGTTGATGCCGGACGGTATCCGCCGCGCGGAACCGGCGCTGGCAAATTTGGGAAAAATCAAGACCGCGCCGATTACCGGGGTGCATTTCTGGTTTGACCGCGTGGTGATGGATGAACCGTTCGTAACCCTGCTGGACACCAACACGCAGTGGATTTTCAATAAGACCGCGCTGTATGGACACACAAGCGATGCGGAGAGCAACCAGGAGCAATATCTGCAGATGGTCATCAGCGCGTCCTATGATTTGCTCAAAAAATCGCGCCAGGAAATTATCGACATCTGCCTGCGTGAGGTGCGGCAAGCACTGCCGCGCGCGCAACAGGCAGAGTTGTTGAAGGCCACAGTAATCAAGGAAGTGGCGGCGACATTTTCTCCGCAGCCGGGCGTGGATCGCTGGCGGCCCGCGCAGGGAAGCAAAGTGCCTGCGCTATTTTTTGCCGGCGACTGGACCGCGACCGGCTGGCCGGCCACCATGGAAGGCGCCGTGCGCAGCGGTTATCTTGCGGCGGAAGCGGTGTTACGCGCCGCGGGCACGCCACAGCAGTTTTTGCAGCCGGACCTGTCGCCAGGCGGGTTCGTTTCTTTATGGGCGGGGAAAAAGAAGTAGAGAGTTTTTCCTTTTGACTGGCTTGCCGCGCCCGGCTAATTTTCAAACGTGCCGATGCAGCGTTCTTCCGTGGTGAGACTTTCGCCGCGTTGATCGAGAGCTGCGTAGGCATCGTTGTGGCGTTCCTTGAATGATTCATACGCGCCGCGCGATTGCCAGAAATCCAGGGTGACATACCTCAAGGGTTCAACCGCATCCCGCAGCAGGCGCGTTTCAAGAAACTGCGCATCGCTGCGAAACAACCCTACCCACTCGCCTTCCGCCCCGTACAGCGATAGAAAGCGTTCTTCACAACCTGACTTGACTTCGAACTCCCAGAGGGCTAAAAACATATAGGTCCCATCTTCTGCTCTCCGGCTGGCTGCTTTCTGCAACGAAACTCTTGGGAAACTTTTCGCAGGCTGGCCGAGTGTAGCAATCCGAGTGGATTCTAGCCCAGTTGTTGTGCGCCAAAGGTGCCATAGGCAGGTTTACGTTAGCAGCAGTGCGTTCAGCCTGACGGACGGAGGCGTTTGTGGATCGCAAGTATAGCCACCGCGGGTATCGCGACGCGGAGAAGAACGACAAAAAAGAAAAAACGAACCATGACCGCAAACCACCGTCGGGTGGTCCGCGCGGCGCCGATCAGTTTGGGCCGCGCACCCCGCGCATGGTCGGAACGGTAACGCGCGGTCGCTGCGCAAACTGCGGCGCGGTGCTCACCCCGGGATTCGATCCCAACGGAACTTGTCCGAAATGCCAGTTTGAGCTGCATTCCTGCAAGCAGTGCCGCTTCTTCGACTCCGGTGTGCAATTCGAATGCACCCAGCCGGTTCCCGAGCGCATCACCCCGAAAGATGCCAAGAACAATTGCACCTTCTATGAATTCCGCATGACCATCGAAAAAGATACCGCGCCGACTTCTTATTCGCAGCCCTCGAATACCGCGGCTCCGCCGCCGTCACCCGGCCGCCCCACGGACGCGCGCCAGGCCTTCGAAAACCTCTTCAAGAAAATCTAAACGTCAGTCTCAGTCAACGAATCACTCTGGTCGAAAATCTCTTCCGGCAGAACTTCGCCTCGTTCCTTCCCTGCGTTTTGCACCGTGGAATCTATTATTGGGCGTCCGGCGTAATCGCGTTCGCCAGTGGGAAAAGTGTGGGCTCGGCCGGGCGCGATGCGGCGATGGCATCCAGTTGCGGGAAATGCCGGCGCAGCGGCTCGGGCACATTGACTTTTGAGTTGGTGAGAATGCTGATCAATTGCAGCGCATTGACTACGCCTTTGCCCTGATAGTGATTGTTGGTAATGACGAAGACTGTCCCCGCCTGTTTGCTGACCTTCTGAATGCGCGTCGCCCAGGGCGCCAGTTCTTCCGTGGAGTAGAGATAATTGTAGCGTTCGTGCGGAGAAACACCGGGATCGTCGGTGAACCACGTGTCATAGCGGCGTCCATGCAGCCGCACGTAGCCGACCGCAGCAGTCGTTGCGGTCGAGGGCTCCAGCGAGCGGCCGATAATGGGTTGATCGATGTTGCAGAAGCCGGCGTGGTGTTCGCGGAGCAGTTCGAACGTGGCGGGAATGTTCCACGAGGAATGGCGGACCTCCACGACCAGCGGATAAGCGGCGAAGCGCTTCAGAACGCCGGCGAGATAGGCAATGTTGTCCGGCTCGCGATGAAACGAAAAAGGGAATTGCAGCAGCAGCGCGCCCAGCTTGCCGGCGTCGTGAAGCACGTCGAGGCCGGCGCGCGCTTCGCGCTCGTCCTGAGCCGTGGCGTCGTGCTCGTGCGTGAATTTCTTCCAGAGTTTGGCGGTGAAAAGGAAACACGGGTTCGCGGCTACGCGCCCGATCCATTGCGCGGCATGGTCCGCTTGCATCGGATGATAAAACGAAGTGTTGATCTCGATGGTGTCGAAATATTCCGCGAGAAACGTGGCAGGATGAAAGTTTTTTGGGCGGGGCTGCGGGTAAACATAGCCGGCCCAGTCTTGGTACGCCCAGCCCGCGGGTCCGATTTTCAGATGGGGCGTGCTCGTTTGCGGCGCGACGCTACGCGCGCTGGGTGTGGACGTGGACTTCTTCAGCGATCGTGGCGGCATGGTGATGGCGCAATGCTGTGAGTATCCGTGTGCGTACGAGTTGAGATTAGGTGCGGGCGGTGCGCGCTGTCAAACGTAAGTCACACTGCATGCAAAACCCGATTGCGCCCAACTATTACCGCTGCTAG
This sequence comes from Candidatus Acidiferrum sp., assembly GCA_036496505.1. GTDB lineage: Bacteria > Acidobacteriota > Terriglobia > Acidiferrales > UBA7541 > Acidiferrum. Next base: position 38,322 of record DASXLA010000072.1, read on the forward strand.
GCTGCCAGTGTGAGTTTTATGTTTGCGGTAAGATCAAACTCTCGTTGCTCATGTTCCTTCAATGCCCCCGATGTGAGCAGCCTAACCAAATCCAGACCATGGCCAAGTGCGCCTGCGAGCAATAAAAACCACCATAGGTGCCACGATGAAACTATCCATCAGCTACAAGCACGTGGAGTCGCAGAAATCGGTTGAACAAGACATAGAACGGCACATTCACAAATTTAATAAATTATTGAAAGCCTATGAACCGGACCTCGTGCTGTTGCACGGCGTCTTCGCGGTGAACGCCCACAAAGAAGAACATTCCTGCACACTGAACTTGTCACTGCCCACGGGGTCGCTGCACGCCACCGGTACGGGAAAGAATGTGCGCGCCTGCTGCAAGAAGGCTTTCAACGAACTGGAGTCGCAGTTCAAGAAGCACCAGTCGCTGCTGCGCAAGGACTACCAGTGGAAACGCAAGCGGCCGCGCGAGCGCGAATTGCTGGCTTCCTGAAAACAGCTCACCGGCTTGCTCTGCCACGAACCGTCTTCGCGCTCATGCCCGGAAAGTTTCGCCACAATCAGCTACTGCGGGTAGGTGCGACGTAGATACTCGATGGTATTGCGCTCCAGCCCGGCGTAATCCGTCTGGAAGGCTTCGCGCAGCGCGGGCTCCACGGCGGTCTCGTTCGAGAAGTGCTCGAAGAAGCGCGCCAGCCCATACATTCCGGAATCGGCGATGAGCGTTTCCGTGGCGGCCAGCGACCAGGCATACGAAAACGCCGCCGCCGCAGCAGGAAATTTTCCCCAGGAACCTTCCAGTTTATGCAGCGGGATGTATGTCTCCCGCTCGTACACCGCGATAAGCGCGCTCGCGGTATTGTCGCTTCGCCGCCCTTCCATATATTGAGCCAGGCCCTCGTTCAACCATTGAGGACAGCGCCCCTGGGCCTTCTGTTGGATAAAACTGTGCGTGAGCTCATGCATCAGCTCCCGCGAGAGATCGTCGGTGACGCTCATCAGTCCGCGGATGGGCACGCGAATGCGCCCGTCGTTCAATCCGACGGCCCAGCCGGGCGCGCGGGTGATGTCGCGAAAGGTTTCCTGCGTGTACAACACCACCGCGATGGGCTCGGCGGGAGCGAAATGGAGTTGCGCTTGAAGCGTGCGGAAATGTTCTTCCAGGGTTCGCAGGATTTCCGTGGCCAGTTGCGGTGTCGCGTTTCCCTGGTAGTGGATGCTGAAATGATCCGCTTGCCCTTCACTGAAGCCGCTCTCGGTTTCCCGGTCTTTATCGACTTTCTCGAGAGCTGCGGCAATTTCCCTGCTGGGCTCGATTTTTTGCGCTCTTTGCCATTCCGCGGTGGCTTCCGGCAGGCGGTCCAGGCCGTAGTACGCCCAGCCGGAAAAGCGCGCCACTGCTGCCGATTCGGGCGCAATCTTGCGCGCGCGATCCAGGTACTCGAGCGCCGGGCTGAATTCGCTGCGGGTCAGGTGCACGTACGCCAGGCTCAATAAATTCGCCGTCTGCAGCTTGGAATTGCGTGCGGCAAAGTTCAAGGCCGCCCGGTACTGCTCGATTGCTTCGTCGGGACTATTGCGCTCCAGCTCGAAGTTTCCGGCTGCGTAGTGGCCCAGGCCGGCGCGAGCCATGGCTACGGACGAGCCGTTCTTCGCGGCGGATTCCAGATCCGCGAGTTTGGTGATGTCGATGGCGTCGTCATGCACCACTTCGCGTTGAAGATCAGCGTAGCCATCCGCGGAGCGAACCGGCGGGGGCGCCACCGCCAGATTTTTAATAGCGCTTCGAGACCCTGTCGGTGAAGCGACAGTGGAATTCCCGGAATTACCAAACTGTTGTTGCTGCCGCGCAAGCCCCTGACACTGCACGAAACCCAGTTTGACTGCTTGCGCGACGAGCCGGACGCTGCACCATTTTTCCGTGGTCTTGATCTCGAAATCCACGATCACCGCGTCGCCTTTCTTCAAGGTACGAACCAAAGTGCTTGAAGTAGCCATTTCGGAATAGACCGGAAGTGATTCGGGCGACACGGTGGCATTGGCGCTGGTTACGGCGCTCTGCGCGTTGCAGGTCGAGCCGCAGAAAAACGCGGCAACCCCTGCGCAGAGGAACGTATTCGTCAGGCGTTTGAGGCGGACTTTACGCACGAAGAAGCTCCGGCTGCCAAAAACTGGGGACAAACTGCGGCGCTCGATAATTCTCGATAATTCTCGATAATTCTCGATGATTACCGTTGAGTTTACCTTCGAATGTTCACCTTGGCTATGCGGTTTGTCGTAGCGGCATGGCGCACGGTGAATCGGACGATGTCTGCGCTCAGTCCAAAAAGGGCGCGCCAGCGTCGCCGAATTGCCTGCTGCCCACGCGGGTTTACTCTGGCAGGGGCGCAACCATGACGGTCTTGCCGGATTGCGCGGAGCGCCGCGCGGCATCGAGAATCTGCATGACGATGATGTTGGTGTCGAGAGAGGACAGATCGTGGTCCGGATCGGTGTGTCCGTGGAGGACCGACGCGAGATAATTCAATGAATTGCTCTCCGCTTTCGCCAGCGGAGGCGCGGTCATCGGCGACTCCGCATCCTGCCCGCGATAACGAACGCGCAGATGATCGGGTCCCACGGTGATGGCATAGCCTGCGGTTCCGTACACTTCCATATCTTTGCGAGCAAAGGACCAGTTCCACGAAGGCATCAGTACCGCCTGCGTTTTGGGATAACGCAAAATAATCGTCGCGTCATCATCGACGTGCGGATAAATATCCGGCTTGTCGGTCTGCGTGACGGCCGTTACGCTGATCGGCGCCGCGCCGTGCATCAGCACGGTCATCAAATCTGCGCCATAGCAGCCAAAATCAAATAACGCGCCGGCTCCGGCTTGTGCGGGATCGGTAAGCCACGGAAGCCATTCCGGCCCTACGCCAATTTCTTTCGGCCCTTCATGACCGTCGTGTACCACTACTTTTCGTATCTCGCCGAGCTTGTCCTGCGAGACTTCGGCGAACACCTCGCGATTGCTGGGGTACCAGGTGGTCTCATAGTTGACCAGCACGCGCACGTGGTGCTGGCGCGCGATGGTTCGGATTGCCGTAGCATCCTCCAGAGTCGTGGAAAGCGGTTTTTCCACCATGGAACTGATGCCATGACGCGCGGCGGCTTCGATCACTTTGCGATGTTCAGCGATGGTGGTGTACACCAGCACCGCATCGGGATGCTGTTCCACCAGCATCTTTTCGAGATCGGTGTAGAACAGTTTGGAATCGAGATGAAATTTCTCGGCGTATTCCTTGGCGAGCAATTGCTGCGGTTCGACAATAGCCACCAGCGTAGCGCTTTCATTTCCCGGCAGGGCGCGCAGAAATCCGATGACGTGACCATGCACCAGTCCGACGATGGCAACGCGGATCGGCGGCTCCCCGGCGGCGGCGCTGGAAGAGTGCATCAGCGGAAGTAAAAAACAGATCGCCAAAGCGAAAAAATGAAATGGCCAGTTGGTCCTGGACATAAAGCCTTCGACATAACGAGACAACGAGCGATTCCGAGTGAATCATAGAACTCCAGCCGGTTACACGCAAACATGTTCGCCGACGGCTTCATCGCACCGGTGCTCGCGGCCCAGCCCTGCAAAATTAGAACCATTGTCGTGAAGACCTGCATCCAAGATTTGGAGAAAAAATCCATGAGCGAGACACGCAAAAGTTTTGTAGCCGCCTTGGCGGCCACGTCGATTTCACTGGCGTTTGCGGTGTTGATGTTTGGCGTGGGTTGCAGCAAGAGTGCCACCCCGGAAAACACCGCGCAAATCCAGCCTGCCGATCAGTCGCAAACCGCTCAAGCCGCGCCCGCCGCTGATCAGAATCCCGAAACAGATGCCAACCTCGCGCCCGTGGCGGCCACTCCGGCCAGTGCGTCGGCGCCCGCGTCGGCCCCCGCTTCGTCCAATGGCGCGGTCAACAATGAGCCGCCACCACAGAATTATTCCGGCAATGATTCGAGCAATTACTCCAGCGACGATTCCGGCAACTATTCCGACAACGATGCCGGATACGACGACGATGACGACGACTCGAGTTACGGCCAGCCGGTGGAATACGCGCAGCAGGCGCCTCCGCCGCTGCCGGAATATTCTCAGCCGGACTGTCCCGGCGACGGTTACCTGTGGACGCCTGGCTACTGGAGCTATGCCTCCGCAGGATTCTTCTGGGTGCCGGGCGCGTGGGCGCGTCCGCCGCAGGTGGGTTATTTGTGGACGCCCGGCTACTGGGGTCACACCGGCGGTCGGTATCGCTACCATTACGGGTATTGGGGCTCGCACATTGGTTACTACGGCGGCATCGATTATGGATATGGATACACCGGCGTTGGGTACCAGGGCGGCTATTGGAGCGGTGACCGCTTCAACTACAACCGCGCGGTCAACAACGTGAGAATAACCAATGTTCGTGTGTACAACCGCACCGTCACGAACACCGTGATCAATAACGTCACGGTTCGCAACACCAACGGTCGCGCCAGTTTTGCCGGTCCTGGTGGAGTAACGCGCCGTGCCTTGCCCGCGGAACTCGCTGCCGCGCGCGAGCGCCGCGTGCCGCCTATGACTACGCAGATCGAACATCGGCGAGAGGCGGCCAAGAATCGCCAGCAATTTGCTTCCGTCAATCGCGGCAAGCCCGCTGTCCTCGCGGCGGCGAAACCCATCCCGGAAGGGAAGCCTATCGCAGCGGTGATTCCTGCGCGGCCGGCTCCGGCGGCGCGCCCCGGGAATGCACGTCCTGGCGGAACTCCGAACGCGCGGCCGAATGAGCGCCCTGCGGAAAGGCCAAGTGTTCAGCCGAACCGGCCCGGCGCTGCTCCGGCAAGGCCCGGCGAAAAGCCCGCGGAGCGTCCCGCTGAAAGACCTGGTGCCAGGCCCGGCCAACGGCCCGCAGAAAAACCAGCAATCCGGCCATCGGCAAGGCCCGGAGCAAAACCTGCGGAACGACCGACGAATGGACCTGCGGAGCGGCCGGCCAACAAGCCTGCCGAGCGACCCGCCGCGAAACCCGCCGAACGGCCAACGAATAGACCTGCGGAACGTCCGACGAACAGACCCGCGGAGCGACCCGCCAACAAACCTGTGGAGCGGCCCGCGGCGAAACCTGCGGAACGTCCGACGAATAGACCCGCCGAGCGACCCGCCAACAAACCTGCGGAGCGACCCGCGGCGAAACCTGCGGAACGTCCGACGAATAGACCTGCCGAGCGACCGGCCAATAAACCTGCGGAGCGACCCGCCGCGAAACCCGCACCTCCGCCCGCGGCGGAGCGCAAGCCGGCTCCAAGGACGGAAGCGCGTCCGGCTAACCGGCCGGCAGCGAAGCCCGCTCCCGCAGAGAAACAGCAGCAGGAGAAGCGCAAGACTCCGCCAGCAGAGAAAAAGGAACCGCCAAAGGACAAGGACAAACCGTAGAACTGCGACGAGAACCGCAAGCGGCTCACCTTTGCGCATTGGCTCACGCAAGGGTGGGCGTTTTTTTTAAAAGTGCAGAAATGAATTTGGGTTTTAGCTTTGCGGCAAACGCTACGGGCGCATGATGACTTCGCCAGGCCTGGAGGGCAAACTGAACTTGGCCCCGCGCTCCTGGTTGACTTTCAGCGTGGCGGGAACGTCCAGCGATGCGATGGCCACCTTGTGGGTCCATGATCCGCTCGTCCAGTAGTTGGACTTGATGAAAATTGTAGGGCCAACGATGGTGTACTTGGCCGTCTCTTCCTGATGGCCGTCGCGGAACACCAGCACCGCAGGCGGCAACTCGCTGGCATGCGAGGCGTTCGCTGCGGTTGCTGACTCGGAAGCATTTCCGGTGCGGGCCCCTTCCGCTTGAAAAGTGGGCGACTGCCCCGGAATTTCGCTCGCACCATAGCCCGTCAGCCGCACCCAATGATCGCCGCGCAGCTCCACCACCAGCGACTCAGCGGGCTTTGGCGCAGGCGCCTGTGAGAGCGCCACCGCTGCCGGACGATTCGGCATGATCAGTTGCGGAGGCTCGCCTTCTCCCGCGTATCCGTCCTCTCCATCGTAAAAGGGATAGTAGTTGGGGCCATAGCCATAGGCCGAGCCGCCATAAGCGCGCCGCCCCCGATTGATCCGCACAAGACGCCCTCGGGCCGCTCCGGCGTGCGTGCCGCCCGGACCCATGCGGCCCCCGGCGGCGAACGCGCCTCTTTGCGCTTGCGCGGCAGGCGTAAGCAGCAGCATGGCCAATAAGCCCAGCGACAGCGTGGCAAGTTGCAATGCCAGGCGATCAGCAGGTTTCACATTCGAATAGCGCGGCACTTTGGCGAAGGGCGTACGCATAGTCTTGAGCATCCTGCCCTTTACATATAGTCTCAAGCTTGGCGGCAGTCAAGGAAACATCGCTCCAGTCAGCGGGTCATCTCGCCAACCGGCCCGCCACTCCTCGA
>DASXLA010000073.1:0-2092 GCA_036496505.1 Candidatus Acidiferrum sp.
ATGGAAAGCACCGCCGGAGCCTACTTCAGATGCTCCACCAAAAACAAGTCCGACAGTTGGCGGACGTATCCGAACACGTAATGCTGTTCGTCAGCTGCGAGTCGAGGGCATGAAACGCCAGTCACACCAGCGACGTCTGCCGGCGAGACGGTCTTCCATGGCGTTCGGGCGCCAGTTTGCAGATCCAACTTCCAGACCGGACAAGAAGTTTCACCGCGTTGTCCTACGATCAGCGCGTTCGCGCTGGTCCACTTGAGGGGGGCGTCGCCCGGCTGCGAACCGCGTACCTGTTGAGGATCGCCGCCATCCGCAGACACCAAGGCAATTCCATCATTCCCAACAACTGCGACTCGTGCACCATCGGGAGAGATCCCGCGTGGATAGGATCCCAAGCCAAAACCTTCCGGGGTAATCGCGCGGAGCTGTCCACCATCCAAGCTCATTACATAGACACGGGACGCGTGCCCGGGTTCGTTGCCTTGGAAGACGATCCGCTTCGAATCAGGAAAAAACTGGCCGCCACCAGGGACCACTTTGCCGCTAGAAATTGATCGCTGCTCTCCCACTCCGGTGGGCAGCAGTATGAAGTCTGGAGGGGAAACGTTCTGACGCAAAACGAGCGCCCATTTTCCATCCGGCGAAAAAGCATTCCCAGACCCCTGCCCTAGCCGGACTGCCGAAGTTCCGGTTGTGTCGCGGCTGAACACGGCGTATTCACCGCCGCCGGCCTCACCTGCTTCAATGAACAGGATCTTTTTACCGTCTTGTGAAATGTCGATGGGCACCGTCCAGTCCTGCCAACTAAGGTCGCGCTCTTTGGTCTCGCCAGGAGCCAGGCCGATGGCGCCCGCCCGCATTGCATCGCGTGAAATTAAGGCGCGGCCGCCTGCGCCGACGTCATGCAAAGTCAGTGTTCCTGGGGCGCTGAGCAGTTCCCGCAGTTTTCCGGACAAAGTGACACCGCGGAGCGAACGGCTGAATCCTGTAGAGGTAGCAGTGAACCAGATTTCATCTCCCGAAGGCGACCACGCAGCTCCAACAGCGCTTGCCCAGCGGTCCGTCAAGTCCGCTTTCTTCCCGTCCAGGTCAACCACGCTGACGGTGCCGCCATCGTCGCCGAGAAGATTGTGGTCAATAAACGCGAGACGATCGCCCTTGGCGGAAAATCGCAAATTGCTGATCCAGCCCGGCGTTTGATACAGAACTTTGCCAATGGGATACTCGATCCGGCTTTGGCCGTTCACGACGTGGACCACCGCCATTGATTCCCCTCCCGGCGCCCAATCCGCGGCCTCGACATTGTCCAGCAGATCGCGGGGAGCATCCGCGCCGATCGAAACCTGCGCCAGAGTACCTCGATGCGTGAAATGATTCGGACTCACGCCAAAGCGCCGCAGCACCGCAATTTGGCCACCCGAAGAGACCGCCAGGACTTCCGTTGCCGGAAGGCCGAGCTCGCGGGACTCCGTGGAATTGGGAGAACTGATGAAGACGGCCTCAGGATTTCCTTCCCACAGGGCGCTGTAAATTGCCGAACGCGGGTCGGGAGCAAACCTGGCTGCGTAGAGCGCTCCGCGTCGGAAACTTAATTCGCGAAATGTCGGCACCGATGGAGTGGCATTGCGCTGGCCGAACCAAACGCCCGCGAGCGCCCCGACAACTAACGCCGCCAACGCCGCGCCCACAAGGAGCGGGAAGCGACGGCGCCCGGTTCTGGCTGGGACGTCAGCTTTTCGCAGTTGCAAGGTGTGCGTTCCAGATGTCTCCAACCCAGACGCTGCAATTTGGTGCCGCGAAGATGCCAGCCAATCTCGCTGCAGCCGTTTGAGATCGGCGCGAACTTCGGCGGCGCTCTGGTAGCGAAGGTCGCGATCTTTTTCCAGCGCCTTGTTGACGATGCGCTCCAACTCCGGAGGAAGTTCCGGATTCAGCTGCACCGGCGCAATCGGCACTTTGTTGAGAATGGCATTGAAAATCGCCGCAGACGTGCTTCCCTCGAACGGCAAACGCCCGGTGCTCATTTCGTAAAGCACCACGCCGAACGAAAACACGTCGGTGCGCGCGTCCAGTTCTTCGCCTAGCGCCTGTTCCG
>DASXLA010000074.1:0-1638 GCA_036496505.1 Candidatus Acidiferrum sp.
CTTGTTGAGCTGAAGAACGTAGGGAATGGTGGTGAAATCGAGGTTGTGATCTTTCAGGTGCTCGCGGAGGTTGTCAAGAGTCTCGAGGTTGGCATCCATCCGCTCTTCCTGGGAATCCGCGACGAAAACTACGCCGTCCGCACCCTTCAGAATTAGGCGGCGGCTAGCCTCGTAAAAGACCTGGCCAGGGACGGTATAGAGATGGAAGCGCGTCTTGAAGCCGCGGACCGTGCCCAGATCGAGCGGCAGAAAATCGAAGAAAAGGGTGCGATCGGTCTCCGTGGCCAGGGATACCATCTTGCCCTTCTGCGTGCTGCCGGTGTGGTCGTAGACCCACTGCAAATTGGCGGTTTTCCCGCCAAGGCCGGGGCCATAGTAAACAAGCTTGCAGTTAATCTCCCGAGCGGGAAAGTTAATAAACGGCACGATTTCCTCAGAAATTAGGCAGCGTATTACTTATAGCATACGCCCTATCTTCGGCAAAACGCGCCTGATAGACCGGTGCTGCGCAACTGACAACTCAATGCGGCCGGGCACGCGGGCCGGGGGGTAGCCGATTGAGGAACGCAGGCGCGGCTGACGGGTTACCCCGCGCCTTTCCGGTTTACAATATGAACTGCTCAACCAGAACCACCAGAACCCAGGCTTCCGAGCCGGCTACAGAGATTCCCTTGAGCCTCTACAATCGCGGGGGCGACCACTAGCTGTTTTGTCTGTTGGGGCGAAATTCCAATACGAAGGAGAAGCGAATCATGCCGGTATCATACAGAGCCGATCATGGCGGAAGTTTTTTGCGACCCACCGAGTTGCTGGAAGCGCGAGCCGAGGGAGCTGACGGGGCGCGTCTGCGAGCCCTGGAGGATCAACAAATCCTCCGCCTGCTTGCAAAACAGAAGGAACTAGGCTTTGAGATCTTCACGGATGGAGAGTTGCGCCGGGGCAATTTCATGAGCGGTCTTACCGACGCGGTGGAAGGCTTCGACCTCGGCGGCGCGGTCGCGCGCGACTGGGATGCGTCACAGGGCAAGCCCAAGGTGAGCGCGGTGATGGGCATCGTCAACCAGAAGCTCCGCCAAGTGCGGCCGTTGACGGGCGGCGAACTTCCGTTTCTGAAGAAAAACAGCCCCGGCGATATCAAGATGACGCTCCCCAGCCCGACGCAGTTTCCGGCGATCGCGTTCAAGCGCTGCGTGACCGACAAGGTGTACAAAGACCATTCGGAGCTGCTGTGGGACATCGTAGAAATCATGAAGAAGGATATCGGCACGCTTGCGGACGGCGGCGTGAGATATTTCCAAATCGACGCGCCGCGATACAGCTACTACATGGACCCAAAGTGGCGCGAATGGATTCGCAAAGAGATGAATATGGACCCCGAACACGCGCTCTATGAAGCGATCAAAGCGGATAATGCCTGTTTGGAGGCGGCGCGCAAATCCGGAGCGACCCTGGCGATCCATTTGTGCCGAGGCAACAACCGCAGCCACTGGTATGCCGCGGGCGGCTACGACGCCGTGGCTGAGAAGCTTTTTGGAACTCTGGACGTGGATCGTTTCCACCTGGAGTACGACGACGAGCGCTCCGGGACCTTTGAGCCGCTGCGGTTCGTTCCCAAGGGCAAGGTGGTGGTTCTCGGGA
>DASXLA010000075.1:0-18624 GCA_036496505.1 Candidatus Acidiferrum sp.
GACAGATTGTCGGCACTGTGCCGGCGAATCCGCGAACCGCGACTGGTGAGGGCCTGATTTTAAGGCAGGGTGATTTCTGGAAGGCTTTCCAGGTTGAGGTGCATAACGGCGAACGGGCGGTGCCCATCTCCGCTTCAGACGGTCACGCAAACTACAATTGTAGCGACGGTGGTTGTTCGCTGGTGGGCGCCACTCTCGAATTCGAGCTTCCCGCCGCGGCCTTTTCCGCCGATTCGGCGGTCATCACCATTAACTCTCCCGAAGGCGAACCAGTCAACACTGCGTTCGATCTGGGCAGCCTGCGCTAGCCGCAGCCTCATAAGTTAGCTGGTAACGAATGCTGAAAAACAGCGTCCTTAGAATTAGAATTGGCTTTTGAAGGCCATGTGACTTGAACTACAAACGAGAGCCGGGCCATGAAACCACACACCTTGAAACGCCGGGAATTTCTTAAAAAGACGGGATACGGAGTGGGCGCCGCCTGCCTGGGTGGCGGGGTGCTTCTCGGCGGAGGGGTTCTGGCGCGCGGGCTGTTCAAAGGTGATCCGCTGGCGCCCGAGGCGTTGGCGCATGCGGCGTGGTGGAGCGAGCCGCTGCCGCGGAAATTCGCGGCGTCCGATACCGTGACGCTGGGCAACACCGGAATCAAGACCAGCCGGCTGGCCATGGGCACCGGTACCGTGGGATTTGGTCATCACTCGAACCAGACGGCGCTGGGTGTTGCGGGACTTTCGGCGTTGCTGCTGAACGGCTACGACCAGGGTTTGCGCTTCTTCGACGCCGCGGACGCGTATGGCAGCCACCCGCACGTGGCCGAGGCGCTGAAGCACGTGCCGCGCGACAAAGTTACGGTGCTCACCAAGACGTGGTCGCGCGATGCGGCGTCGGCACGCGCCGATCTCGATCGCTTCCGCAGGGAACTGGGTACCGACTACATCGACGTGTGCCTGATGCATTGCTTGACGGAAGGCGACTGGACGGAGCGCTACCGCGGGGTGATGGACGTCTTCAGCGAGGCGAAGGAGAAAGGCATCATCCGCAGCCACGGCTGCTCCTGCCACAGCATCGAGGCACTGCGCGCGGCGGCAAAATCGCCGTGGGTGGAGGTGGACCTGGTGCGCATCAATCCTATCGGGTCGCACATGGACGACCAGCCGGAAGCGGTGGTGAGCGTGTTGCGGGAAATGCGCGCGGCGGGCAAAGGCATCGTGGGCATGAAGATTCTGGGGCAAGGCGATCTGCGCGGACGCCAGGACGAAGCGCTGAAATACGCTTTGTCTTTAGGGCTGCTTGATGCCTTCACCATCGGCGCGGAAAGCAAGAGCGAACAGGACGATTTGATTCGGCGCGTCGGCGCGGCGGCTTAGCCACGAGAAAATTTGCAGCCGACGATTCCTGCGTGGTGCTACTATTCGGCGCGTTATGGTTCTTACAAAAGACAATGCTTTAGGGAATCAGCGCGATTTTTCCGGCGGCGCCGGGCTCCAGAATTTCCTTGTGAGCGCGCGCCGCTTCCGCCAGTGGAATTTCCTTGCCGACCACCGGCCGAAGCGTTCCATTGGCCAGCCCGGCATTCACCCCGGCATGAATCTCCTTCTCTTCCTGCGGGGTAATAATCCATAAGGCAAAGGCGCGAATCGACGCGCGGCGGCTCATCAGCTCGCGAGGATTGATGGTGGTTTCGCCACGATTGCCGATAACGATCACGCGGCCATTCACGGCGAGCAACTTCAAATCCTTGGGCAGATTTACGTTGGCAAGCATTTCCAGGATGATGTCCACGCCCTGGCCGCCCGTGGCTTTCAGAATTTCTTCTTCGTAGCCCGCCTTGGTGTGATTGAACACGTGGTGCGCGCCTTCACGCTTGACGAGCTCCAGCCCTTTGTCCGATCCGGCGGTGCCGTAAATCGTCAGTCCCATGGCGGTGGCCACTTGCAGAGCAGCGGTACCTACGCCTCCGCTTGCACCATGAACCAGCAGCGATTCGCCTGCGCGCGCCTGGGCGGAATGAAACAGCGCGTGGTACGCGGTGCCGTAGGGCACCCACACGCCCGCGCCTTGCGCGAAGCTGATGGCCTGCGGCAGCGGCTGCACCTGGCCTTCCTGCGCGAGCGCGTATTCCGCGTAGGCGCCGCTGAGCGTCTTGGCGGTGTACACGCGGTCGCCGGCCTTTACTTTTTTAACGCCCGGCCCCACCGCTTCGATCACGCCGGCGGCGTCCGACCCCGGCGTGTACGGTAATTGCGGTTTGATAGCGTAAGTTCCGGCGCGCATGTAGGTGTCGTACGGATTGACTCCCGCCGCGCGCACGTGCACCAGCACCTGTCCGGCAGCCGGCGTGGGAGTGGGAACTTCTTCCAGCTTCAAAACTTCCGGCGCTCCAAATTGCGCCACGCGAATCGCTTGCATGCAGAGCCTCCAAGATTTTTTGTGGTTAAAGCACCGGGCCAGGAACGCGCAACGCTAAAAATGTTCATCGATGATGACGGTGGTCACTTCTTTTTTGTCGATCAGTCCGGATTCGCGCGCCCACGCACTGGTTTGCCAGTTATCCTTGCCTTTTTTCTGCGGAATCCATGGCGGCAAAGCCTGATTCAGATACGCCGCCAGCGCGTAAATAAATGGTTCGTACATTTTGCGCAGACCCAGAAGGCTGCGGTCGGCTTCCTCGCCTTCGCGAAGCTTCATGCCGTGCGCCGCCAGGTTGTCGCGCAGAAGACGAAGATCCGCACTGTTCAGGCGATCTTCGGTGGGAGCGCGAGGCGCGGTGCCGAACACCTGCGAAAGGTCCACCACCGCGTGGCGCGCGATGGCAAAGGTAAGATCCGCCTGACGTTCGCAGGCGCCTTCGATGCCCGTCTTCACCAGCGCGCAGGTGTCCAGAATGGCGGTGAGCGAGGCAATCCACGACTGGTTGTCGTGCTGCGAACGGAAATAGGCGAGGACTGGATAGGAAAGATGGCTTTCCATCAGCTCCGCGCACCACAGTTCCCATTCCGCCAGCAGCGCGCGCAAAGCGTTCTGGCCCTGCGGGTAGCTGTAGCGGCGCAGAAGCTCCCCGGCGGTGGGAGGAGTTCCAGCGCGCGCGTCCAGAAGAGAGATGTTCACTTCGCGCCGGGAGAACGAGCTGTAAATAAACGGGAGATACCCGACGATGACTGCCAGGAAACCGTAGCCCAGTCCGGCCTCGACGATCAGCAACGCGCGCGAGAACGGGGTGCGAGGCAGCACGTCGCCCAAACCCAGGGTGAAAAATGTGGTGGCGCTCAAGTAAAAATCCATCGCGAATCCGGCGCGGCCCTCAATGGTGTGGATGGCGGAGCCCGCACCGTATTGCATCATGGCGAAACCGGACACTAACCCTAAGGCCCAGATGGCGATGAGCAGCAAGAGCGAACAGGGGCCGTAACCGCCCAGCAGCGCTTCACGAGTTTTGCGGCTGGGAAATTTGCCGACGAGCGATTTCCACACTCTCCAGGTGGTTCTATAAAAGAGCCGGGTAACGCGAATTTTGCGCGTCACCCGGCGCGGAAGAATGATGGCCTCGAAGGCATCGACCAGAATGATGATGGCCAGCGCGAGCCCGGCCAGAAATACGAGCGGATTGGGAATGATGGGCGGCATCTAATTTTGGGCGGATCGCTCATGCCAATCAAACATGCCAGTCGCTCAGGAAGCCAGGCGCGCGCTCACGGTAATTTCGGCTTTGAAAAGTTTTGAAACGGGGCAGCCGGTTTCCGCATTTTTGACGGCTTGGTCGAATTTCGCCTTGTCCGCGCCGGGGATGCTGGCGACAAGGTCCAGGTGGCTTTTAGTGATGGAAAATCCTTCGCCGTCCTTCGCCAGCGTTACCGTTGCGGTAGTTTCCAGTTTTTGCGCGGTCATGCCCGCTTTGCCGAGCTGCCCGGAAAGCGCCATGGTAAAGCAGCCCGCATGCGCCGCGGCCAGCAGTTCTTCGGGATTGGTGCCCACGCCATTTTCAAAACGCGCGCTGAAGGAATATTGCGTTTGCTTGAGTACTCCGCTGTCGGTGGACAGCGTGCCTTTGCCGTCCTTCAGTCCGCCGCTCCAAACTGCCGTTCCCTTGCGATCCATGAATTGCTCCTTTTGTGTGGGCCGGGTCGCGTCGAATCTACAGTTCGTTCGATTCTACGCGATTCAGGAAGGGTATATTGAGCGCAGGCGTCATGTCGAGAAGCACCGGGTGATCTTTGGATGTTGCAAATATTGAAAGCAGAGGGCGCACCGCCTTTGCGATTGACTGATCTGCGGGAGGCAGTTCTGCGATGGGAGGCATTTTGTTTTCCCAAAAAGATGTGCGAGAAAACCTGGAGGCTTCAGCGTTCTGCGCTACCATTTGTGAAAGATAAAAAAGGCTCCGGCTGCGACGAGCGTGAAGCCCGCGCCGTAGTTCCATTTGAATTTCTCGCCTAAATATAAAATAGAAAATACCGAAAAGACCAACAGGGTGATCACTTCCTGAATGGTTTTTAACTGCGCGGCGGTGAATTCGTAGGAGCCGATGCGGTTGGCGGGCACCTGAAAGCAATACTCAAAAAAGGCGATGCCCCAACTGATGAAGATCACCTTCCACAGCCCCTCGTTGCGATATTTGAGGTGGCCGTACCACGCGATGGTCATGAAGATATTGGAAATGGTCAGCAGCAGAATCGTTCGCATGGCGGCTTTTATCCTCGCCAGCGATTCTAATTGGCAGAGGCCGTTGGGCAAATACAGTTCTTCACAGAATGGAAAGTCTCTGTCGTGGCGCGCTCGATTGTTTTATTCCGTTTGAGTGCCCGCCTTCGCGGATCGATCAAAGCGAGATTCTTCCACTACGCAGCGCGGCTCGTTCGCTCTTCGCCTGGCGGCACAGGACTCAGGCAGGAGCGAACGAGGGGAAAAAGCCGCGCTGCTCCGGTCGGAATGACCGGGTTGATGGGGCGGTTGGGCAGGCGGATGAACTTATACGTTGAGGGTGAGCGACACCAAGTCGGGGCGCGTGGGCGGCGGCAATGGCGGCATTTTGGAGCGATCCACTGCGTTGTATAGCGTGTCGCGTTCTACTGGCACGCGGCCGGCGGCGCGAATCAGGCGCTCGAGGTCCGCGCGTGATGTAAATTCCGCCGTGGTCGCGCCGGCATCGTGATAAATCTTCTCCTCCACCACGGTGCCGTCCAGGTCGTTGGCGCCAAAGCGCAGCGCGATTTGCGCGATGGCCGGCGACAGCATGATCCAATAGGCCTTGATGTGCGCGAAATTATCGAGCAGCAGGCGCGACACGGCGATATTGCGCAGGTCGGCATAGCCCGTGGGCTTGGGTATGTGCGCCAGTGCGGTGTTGTCCGGGTGAAACGCCAGCGGAATGAAAGTCACAAATCCGCGCGTTTCGTCCTGCAACTCACGCAGCTTGATGAGGTGGTCGACGCGCTCATCCTCGGTCTCCACATGGCCATAGAGCATGGTGGCGTTGGAGTGGAAACCGATTTCGTGCGCCTGGCGCGCGATGCTCAGCCACATCTGCCCGCTCACCTTGTGGTCGCAGATAATCTTGCGCACCCGCGGGTGAAAAATCTCCGCGCCGCCGCCCGGCAATGAATCCACGCCGGCATCCTTCATTTTCTGCAGGGTTTCCTTGATGGACAGTTTGGAGATGCGCGCGAAATAACCCACTTCCACCATGGTGAAGGCTTTCAGGTGCACCGTGGGGCAGCGCTGCTTGAGCCCGCGAATCATGTCCAGAAAATATTCGAATGGCAGGTCGGGATGTAGGCCGCCGACCATGTGAAACTCCGTGGCGCCTTCGCGCACACCCTGTTCAGCGCGCTGGTAAATTTCTTCGAGCGCGAAAGTATACGCGCCGGGAGCGTGAGGATCGCGGCCGAACGCGCACAGCTTGCAATGCGCCACGCATACATTGGTGGGATTGATGTGGCGATTGACGTTGAAATAAGTAACGTTGCCGTGCCGCTTTTCGCGCACGTGATTGGCCAGCCAGCCGACCGCCAGCAGATCCGGCGACCGATACAATGCCACGCCGTCGTCCTGCGACAGCCGCTCGCCGGCGAGGACTTTCGCGGCGATGGGCTTCAGGCGCCGGTCGGTGATGAGTAACTCAGCCACGTTTCTATGCTAGTCCTTTACGGCGCTGGCGCGATTTCGCGTAAATTTCAAACGATTCGACGCTTTCAAACGTGCCAGAGAGCCACTGCGGCGCTCCAGAATAAAAGGAAAGACATACTAATATAACCGTTCATCGCGAAAAACGCAGCGTCCAGCTTGCTGAGGTCGTCGGCTTTCACCAGCGAATGTTCATAAGCGAGCAACGCGGCGACCACCACGATGCCCAGCCACGCGGGCCAGGGCAAAACGAAACTGGCGGCCAGCGCCAGCAGCAGGGCCACCACCACAATATGCATGACGCGCGCGATGACCAGCGCATGGGCCACGCCGAAACGCTGCGGGATGGAAAAAAGCCCGGCGCGGCGGTCGTATTCGAGATCCTGGCACGCGTAAAGCACATCGAATCCGCCCACCCACAGAGTGACCGCGGCGCACAGAAGCAGCATGCGCGCATCGAAGCCGCCGGTCATGGCGATCCAGGCCGCCGCGGGGGAGATGCCCAGCGCAAAGCCGAGAAAAAGATGCGACCACGCGGTGAAGCGTTTGGTGAAGGAATAGAAAAACAGAATGGCCAGCGCGAGCGGCGCGAGTTTCAGCGCGAGGAGATTCAGTTGCCACGCCGCCAGGAAGAAAACCGCGACGGCCGCGAGCGTGAAGGTCCACGCAAAAGGCACGGAGAGCAAGCCGGTGGCGAGGGCGCGCTGCTTGGTGCGCGGATTTTCGAGGTCGTAGCGCAGGTCTACGATGCGGTTCACGGTCATCGCCGCGGAGCGCGCCGCCACCATGGCCACAATCACCCACGCCAGTTGGCGCATCGTGGGCCAGCCGTGATGCGTGGCGCGAGCGCCGAGCAGCGCTCCAATCAGCGCGAAAGGCAGCGCAAAAATGGAGTGCTCGAACTTGATCATTTCCAGGACAATGCGGATGCGGTTGGCTTTTTTTGCTTGCGGAGCGGGAGCCGATGCCAACTCGGTGGCCACTTCAGGCCTCAGCCTTTTTCGCTGCCGGCACGCCGGTGGGTGCGGCACTGCCTTGCCAGCGATACATTTTTTCCTGCGGCAAGCCAATCTGCGCCAGCACCCTGCAGACATATTGCGTGACCAGGTCGTCGATGCTTTGTGGATGGTGATAAAACGCCGGAATCGCCGGCATGATGACTGCCCCGGCCTGCTGCGCGCGCAGCATGTTGCGGAGGTGAATGCGGTTGAAGGGCGTATCGCGCACGCACAGCACCAATTTGCGATTTTCCTTGAGTATCACGTCGGCGGAGCGCGAAACCAGGTCGTCGCTCAGGCCGTTGGCGATGGCCGCGAGCCTGCCCATGGAGCAGGGAATCACCAGCATGGAATGCACTTCGTAGCTGCCGGAGGCGATGGACGCGCCGACGTCCTTGTTGGGCAGCACTTCAATTTTCGCCGGTATTTTCGCAGACGTCTTTCCGACTGCGTGGCCCAAGAGGCGCGCGGGAAGCTGCTTCAAGTCGCCCGAGGAAATGTTGAGCTCCTCCGCGAAGAGGCGCTGGCCGGTTTCGGTGACAACCAGGTGAATACGTTCCACGCGCGCGTCGGCTTCAAGCAGTTCCAGCGCTTTTTGCGCCAGGATCGCGCCGCTCGCCCCGGTCACACCTACAGTGACGATTTGTTTTTCCTGATGGGTCATCCGGATTTCTGCGATTGGTGGATAGATTCAGTGTCGCAACCGGCCCCAGGCAAGTCAAGATTGCTCGGGTCCACCTGATGCGGTTGCAATCCGGGTGGGCCACGATCGGCAGCGTGAAGGCCGCCCACCCAACGGTATACTAAACGTCCGGCCGGAAGGAGAGCGCCATGGAGAGCGCGCAGCCAATGCAAGTTGTGGTGGAGTTTATCAAGCGCATCAATGCGGGAGATGTGGACGTACTGTGCCAACTTTTGACCGAAGATCACATCTTTCAGGACGCGCTCGGAAAGCGCTTCATGGGGCGGGAGACGCTGCGCGCGGGTTGGACCGCGTACTACCAGCAGATTTCCGATTACAAGATACGCGGCGAGGAATTCTTTCAGGACAAAAATCGGGTGGCGGTGTTTGGCACCGCGAGCGGTACCAGCAAGCGCGATGGCAAATTTTCTCCCGAAGGATTCTGGCAGATCCCCGCGGCATGGAAGGCCACCGTGCGCGACGGCATGATCGCGCAATGGTGCGTGTATGCGGAATCGTCGCGCGCGTGATGTACGGCCCATTGGGAAACCTCGAACGGGTATCTGAACGGCAACTCTCATGACCGAAGCTGATTTGCTGAAGCTGCTCGACGCGGTGCGTTCCGGAGCGCTCGCTCCCAAGAGCGCAATGCAACGCTTGAAAAATCTGCCCTTCGAGGATCTGGATTTCGCGAAGGTGGATCATCACCGCTCGTTGCGGCAGGGCTTCGCGGAAGTGGTTTTTGGTAAAGGCAAGACGGCGGAGCAAGTGGCGCAAATCGTGAAAGCCCTGCTCGGGCGCGGCGATGGTGGTCGCGAAGCCGGTCGGGGGCGCCAGAATATTCTAGTGACGCGCGCGGATTTGAAGATGTTCGCGGCGGTCAAGCGTATCGTCGGACGAAAAAGCGGCGCACCGGAATTTCATCCGCTTTCCGGCGCCCTCACCATTGAGCGCAACAATGAAATTGTGGGCAAGGGCACCATTCTGGTGGTGTCCGCCGGCACCAGCGATATTCCCGTGGCGGAGGAAGCGCTGCTTACCGCCCGCTTGATGGGCAATCGCGTCGAGCATCTTTACGACGTGGGCGTCGCGGGGATTCACCGCCTGTTTAAACACAGCGAAGGATTGATGAACGCGCGCGTAATTATTTGCGTGGCGGGCATGGAAGGCGCGCTGCCCAGCGTGGTTGGCGGGCTGGTGGCGGTACCGGTGATTGCCGTGCCGACCAGCGTGGGTTATGGCGCAAGCTTCGGCGGCGTGGCCGCGCTACTGGGCATGCTGAACAGTTGTGCGTCGAATGTCACGGTGGTGAACATCGATAACGGCTTCGGCGCCGCCCGGGTGGCCTCGTGCATCAACCGGTTGTGAACTGATGCGTGATTCCGGACCGGCCGCTTTTTGGCGGGGTTGGCTCGCTGAGACGAGTGAGCGATCTGCCGTTTGCACCCCGAATGGCTGCGCTGCAAATCATTGTGGCTTCAGCAGCACTTTCATTACGCCTGGCCGCTGCGCGTAGCGCATCGCGGCGGGGGCTTGGTTAAGCGGGAAGATGCGGGTGATGAGCAGACGCGGGTCGACTTTGCCGGTGCGCAGCAGCGCGATGGCTTGGTCGAAAGGGCCGCAGCGCGAGCCGATCAGCGTGATTTCTTTGACGACCAGCGGCCAGGTCTCGACCGGCGCGGCGCCATGAAACGTGGATTTCAGCACGAGCGTGCCACGCGGCTCGGTCAATTGTTGTGCCAGCGCGAGGCCCGAGGGCGAACCGGTGGCCTCGACCACCAGCGCGAAATTATCTTTCACATGTCGCAGGTCGGAAGCATGGCCGCGAACCACGCGCGTCTCAATTTTCGCGGCGGCGGAGAGTTTCAACTTGTCCTTATGTTTGCCGTACATCACCACGCGCGGCAGCGCCGTCCGTAAAACACGCGCAATCAACTGCGCGAGCTTGCCATCGCCAAGGACGGCGGCTTCGCGAAATTGCTTCACTTTGATCTGCGCGAGAATTTCGCACGCCGCGGCCAGCGGCTCCACGAAAACGGCCTGCTCATCGCTAACCCCCTCCGGTACGAGATGAAGATTCTCGATCGGCAGCGTCAGGTACTCCGCGAAAGCGCCGTCGTGATTCACGATGCCCAGTACGGTGCGCCGCGCGCAATGCGTTTTCGGGCCGCGCCTGCAAAACGCGCACAGCGGGCGAAAACCGTACCCCGCGCAGGAAACGTTGATTTCGCCGGTGACGCGCCTGCCCAGCCATTTGGCCTTTTCTTTTGACGAGACGCCGGCCACCGCCGCGACTTCTCCGACGAATTCGTGGCCGGGCACGCCTCGGAAAGCGTGGTAGCCGCGAAGGATTTCCACGTCGGTGTTGCAGATTCCAGCCAGGCGCACGCAGAGCAAAGCCCAGCGAGGGCGCAATCGTGGCAGCGGATTCTTTGCGGCCACAAGCTGGTGATTGCGAACTTTGAAGGCCAGCATCAAGTGGGTTTTGGCGTTAAAGCAGCGCCGCCACGACAGTGGCGGCGAGTTGCGCTTCCTGCTCCGGAAACACCGTGCGCAGATCGAGAATGACGCGATTTTCTTCCACGCGCGCGATCACCGAAATGCCGGATGCCGCGTGGCGCAGGCGCTGCTCCAGTTTGGCGGCGGGATAACGCTGGCTGGAAATACGAATTACTCGGGAAGGCAGGGACTGGTCGGGGGTGGACCCTCCGCCGGCCAGCGAGAAGCCGTCCGCGATTTCGATCTGCGCGTCGCCGGGAGCCAGCAGCGATTGGAGCTGCCGCAGAAATTCCTGCGCCCGCTGCTGCAGTTGGTCGCGCGTCATGCGAATCATGCGTTGCGCGGGAATTTCGTGCCAGGCGGAGCGCAGGTAAGCGTTCAGCGTAACTTCCAGCGCGGCGATAGTGAGCTTGTCGACACGCAGCGCGCGAAACAGCGGGTGCCGGCACACGCGCTGCACCAGTTCTTTTTCCCCGGCGATAATGCCGGCTTGCGGGCCGCCGAGTAGCTTGTCACCGCTGAACAACACCAGGGAAGCGCCCGCTTCCAGGCTGTGCCGCACTGTCGGTTCCGTGAAGCCGTTCGCCGCGAGATCCACGAGCGACCCCGAGCCGAGATCTTCCACCAGCGGTACGGAACTGCTCTTGCTGAGCGCGGCCAGATCGGCAAGCGACGGCTTTTCCGTGAAGCCGGTAATTTTGAAGTTGGAAGGATGCACGCGCAGCAGCGCGCGGGTGTTTTCGTTGATGGCGTTTTCGTAGTCGCGCAGGCGCGTGCGATTGGTGGTGCCTACTTCGCGGAGCACCGCGCCACTTTGCGCCATGATTTCCGGGATGCGGAAGCCGTCGCCGATTTCGATCAGCTCGCCGCGCGAAACGAGCACCTCGCCGCCTTTGGCGAGAGCCGCCAGCACCAGCAGAACAGCGGCGGCGCAGTTGTTCACCACGATGGCGTCTTCCGCGCCGGTGAGTCGCGCGAGCAACTCGCTGGTGTGCGTGTCGCGCTTACCGCGCACGCCTGCTTCCAGGTCGTACTCGAGGTTGCTGTAACGCGTGGCCGTGTTTTTGACGGCGTCGATAATGGCCGGAGAAAGCGGAGCGCGCCCCAGGTTAGTGTGCAAAATCACGCCGGTGGCGTTGATGACCGGCTGTAGAGAGGGGCGCAGGATGCGGTCGGCTTCCGCGCCAATCAATTCTTCGATGCTTTCGGCGTCGAAGGAATTCACCGAAACGCTTTGCGCCCCGGTGATTTGCGTCCGGATCCCTCCCAGGACCTCGCGGAGCAGCGCCACGAGCAGCTCACGATCCATACTCCTCGCGAGCGCCGCTACGCGCGGGCGCGAAAGCAACTCATCGACGGAAGGAATCCGCCGCAGTTGCGCGGATTGCTCGGCCGAGACGGCTGCCTTGACCAGCGCGATACGCTGAGCGCGATGTTTACGAGGTTTGCGCACGTCCACGCCACATTTCAGCACAGTGAACCGTTCTCCCGCAATGGAAGCGGAAAGCAGCGAGCGTGTTGGTTTGCGACTAGCGGTCAGACCGGTCAGGCGCCTGGCAGCGAATCGCGGGCTTGCGGCCGAGTCGCGGATGGACGCCAACTCAGAAACGATTATTGCGGCAGATCCTGACCGGCCTGCTCGCGCACCATGTAGTCAGCGTACCAATCGGGCCAATTCTTGTCGGCTTGCCCGATCCGCGCCTCGTGCCGCCCGTGAGCGGCCTCGGCACGCCGAAGCGCGCTCGCCAGATCGCTGGAAGATGCAAAGGCCGTCGCCGCCGGGTCGATGCGT
Source organism: Candidatus Acidiferrum sp. (assembly GCA_036496505.1). Classification (GTDB taxonomy): domain Bacteria; phylum Acidobacteriota; class Terriglobia; order Acidiferrales; family UBA7541; genus Acidiferrum. Next base: position 12,092 of record DASXLA010000075.1, read on the forward strand.
CCGGGCAGCCGCGTGGTGATCTCCTGGAACAACCAGCCGTTGCCATCCGGATCATTAAACGAGGCAAACGAACGGTAGCTGCCATGATTGGGATCCCGGCCGCTCACCCGTTGCCGTCCAAACAGGTAGGGCTCGTCCGCGCCGGCGTACACGTTGCCGGCGCCGTGAAACACCTCGCTGACCTTGATGCCGCGTGCGACCAGCGCGTCGCGGGCCGCGTCGATGTCCGAGACAACCAGGTACAAGCCCTGCGCGGAACCGGGTGCTGCTGGAGTGACACTCTTGCCGAAGATGACTGAACATCCGGAGCCAGGCGGGGTGAACTGGACCACGCGGAAGTCATCCCCGCCGGCAAAGTCGGCGTCAAGTCGCCATCCGAGTCTCGCGTAGAATTCCTTCGCCCGGTCAACATCCGAGACGGGGATGACGACGATTTCGAACTTCATGTCGACACTCGCAACGCCCGTTTCATCATTCGGGTCGTTCGTACGGACTGCTTTAGTGCTCATGACGCCTCCTTGATTGTTTTGGGCATGTCTTGATGCGGTTTCACCATTTTCGTCGTCGCTGGTGGTCCCCTAAATGCTCTTGATTGACGTTCTTTGCTCGAACGGGCGAAATCCGCCAGCGAAGGGCAAAAAGACTAGCACGACTGTTAGTCCAGCCGCATTAAATCTCGGTAGCCCTCGAAATCGGAAACCGGGGAATTCACTTGTCCGGCTGGCGGCAGGCACGCACCCCATGCAGCGCTTCACGTATTCCGCAACCCCAGGCACTCGATCGCTTCCTAGCGAACGTAGCCGCCGATAACCCAATTGTCCGATAGCGCGTCGGTCACAAATCGGTCAGACGAAATAGCGAGTTCGGCACTTCCGGCGGTTTTGAATTTCCTGACGAGAGAGCTTCGGTCCTAATATTGGCATGAATGGCACAAACGGCGGCTTCGCTTGCGGGTGAGATGCGCGCCGGATCGCGGCAGAGCGATTTAGTATTTCTCCTGCAGGTCAGCCGCCCCGGCTTGTGGACGACCACGGCGCTGTTTTACATGATGCCACTCGGGCATTCCATCAATTTTAGTTCCCTGCAGTTCTGGGTGGGGTTGGCATACGTGCTGATCCCTCTGGGATTCGTGCTCTATGGCGTGAATGATATTTTTGACGTGGAAGCGGACCAGCGGAACCCGCGCAAGGGCACATTTTTGTTCGGCTCACTGGGGCGGAAGGAACAATTAGCCGCGTTGCGATGGCAGATTGTCGCGCTGCAGATTCCGTTTGTTGCGGTATTTCTGTTGTGGATCGGTGCAAAAACTTTTCTGTGGTTTGGAGTGCTGGCGGTGGCCGTGACGCTCTACAATGCGCCGCGGATCGCATTGAAAGCACGGCCGCCGTTTGACGTACTGATGCAGGCGAGTTATCTGCTGGTGTTCGTGCTCAGCAGCTGGGTAAACGGAGTCCCGCAACTGCCCTGGCAAACTTTCGCTTTCGGCGCGCTGTTTGCGATGCATGCACACCTGTTTGGCGAGGTGATGGATATAGTGCCGGATCGTGAATCAGGGAGGGCCACTACCGCGGTGAGAATCGGCGCCGCGCGAACCAAACTGCTGATGGCCATATTTCTCAGCGTGGAAGTTGCGCTGGTCACTTGCTACTTTCACGATCGCCTGATTGGTGGTTTCCTGGCGGTTGGCGGGGTATGGTTTGTTGTCGATGCGCTGTGGATGTGGCGAAGTAAGCCGTACAGCCGCAAGGTGATGACGCTGTTTATGTGGATGTGGAATGTTGCGGCGCTGTTGTTGATTGTCTGGGATTATATGCAGGCGACGCTGACGCGGAGCGCGCGCTTCGTATTGTGACTGTGGGAAAACAATGGCTCGTCATTAAACTGGGCGTAACGTGGGAATGCTCTTTCTAAATGTCGACTGGATTTTTAGCGGGATTCGGCGTACGACAGGAACACGAGGAGAGTCACCATGAGCGACAGAAAAATTATCGCAGTGTTAGGAGCAACCGGAGCGCAGGGCGGTGGTTTGGCGCGCGCCATCCTGAATGACCCGAACGGCGGATTTGCCGCTCGAGTGCTCACCAGGGATGTGAACGGAGCCAAGGCCAAAGACTTCGCAAAGCAGGGCGCTGAGGTCGTTGCAGCGGACGTCGACGATCCCGAGAGCCTGAAGAAAGCGTTCGAGGGCGCCTATGGTGCCTTTTGCGTGACATTTTTCTGGACGCACTTTTCGCCGGATAAGGAAATGGCTGAAGCCAAAGCCATGGCAGCGGCTGCGAAGGCCGATGGCCTGCAACACGTCATTTGGTCGACGTTGGAAGACACGCGAAAGTGGGTGCCTCTGAGTGACAATCGCATGCCTACTCTTCAGGGTAAGTGCAAGGTTCCGCACTTTGACGGCAAGGGCGAGGCCAACCACTTTTTCACGGATGCCGGGGTTCCCACCACGTTTCTGCTGACATCTTTCTATTGGGATAACTTTATTCATTTCGGCATGGGCCCGAAAAAAGGCCCGGATGGGAACCTGGCGATCACTTTCCCGATGGACGACAAGAAGCTTCCGGGGATCGCCGCAGAGGACATCGGCAAATGCGCTTACGGTATTTTTAAAAAGGGCAACGAATTCATCGGGAAGACCATTGGAATTTCGGGCGAAAATCTGACCGGCGCGCAGTTGGCTGCAGTTTTTGGCGAAGTACTAGACAAGGAAGTGCGTTACAACAGCGTGCCACCGGAGGTGTACCGCGGGTTTGGTTTCCCCGGCGCCGATGATTTAGGCAACATGTTTCAGTTCAAACGAGATTTTGATGAATACTTCTGCGGGGTGCGCAGTCCGGACTTCGCGCGGAGCCTGAATCCGTCATTGCAAAACTTCAAGATGTGGCTGACAGAAAACAAGAATGCCATTCCTCTTGAGGATGCAGCCGCTAGCGCTTAACCCGTGAAAAAACTGAGGCGGGGATCTGTCCGCCTCAGTCCGCCGTAAATCACCGCTGCTATTTTTTCTGCGAGCAGTGGTTGGCCACAATTTTCCATGCGCCGTCCATGTCTTGCCAGGTGTCGCTGCAAATCACCGAACGGCTGCGATGCGTGCCGTGGTAGACATCGTCGTAGGTGTTTAGATAATGCGCCACGGCGACATCGCCGTGCGCGGTGACTTTCAATTCGCTGATGCTCATGCTGTTGGTCTTGTTTTTGGCGGGATCCGCGGCGTCAGCAATGAGCGACTCCTTAGTGAGCCATTCTCCGAAGCTCGCGCCCTCTACGAGATCGTCGGATAAATGCGTCCTGATAAACGACACATCGTTCGCCAGCGCTGCCTTGACCTGTTCATGCTCGAGTTTGGTCACCTCCGCAACCGCATCGGAACTAGTCTTCTGGCTGCTCAAAACGGGAAGTACGGCCGCCACGCCGATCAAAATGGTGGCCACAAAGATTACCCGCTTTTATTCTCATGCGAGTCCTCTCTCAACTGGAATTTCCGAATTTAATGGATCACACGGTTTGGACGCGGAGCACATCCTATGCTTCGCGTGTCCTACGATCAACAAAGTTATTTCCTGCCCAGGATTTCATTAATCGGATTAACACTCGGCCACCGGGTATAATCCCTACCGCAATAGCCTCGCGAAAAGAGTCCGATGCTTTCATCGACAAATTTCTGGATGAGTTTAGTAGGGCTTGTCTATCTGGTCGTGGGAATATTTGTACTTCGAAAAGAGCTGGCCGCGGCTCGTGGCTGGGACAAGCTCATCACCCTGGGTGGTGTCTTCATCGCCGTGCCACTAGCGGTATTTTCGATGGAGCATTTCCGCGGCGCGCAGTTTCTTCAGAATATTGTCCCAGCCTGGATGCCGGCGCGCTTGTTCTGGACGTACTTTGTGGGGTGCGCTCTGCTCGCCGCAGCCACCAGTCTTACCTTGAGAAAGTTCGTGAGCTTGTCGTCCAGCTTGCTCGGAGTCATGTTTTTCCTGTTTGTCTGCATGCTTCACATCCCCAACGCGCTCGCGCATCCCCAGAATCGATTCGTATGGGCGGTGGCGCTAAGAGATCTCTCTTTTTCCGCTGGCGCATGGGCTCTCGCCGGACTGCACAGTCGGGCCGCGTCTCCACAAACATCGAAATGGATGATTTTGTTTGGCCGCATCATTATCGCCATCGCTGCGACCTTTTTTGCCGTGGAACATTTTCTTCATCCGGAGTTTGCGCCCGGCGTTCCCCTGCAAAAGATGACGCCATTATGGGTTCCGTTCCCCAGCGCATGGGGATACCTCGCGGGAGCGATCCTGCTGGCTGCCGGAATCGGCCTGGCTCTGAACAAAAAATCCCGGATGGCCGCAACCTCCATTGGCGCGTTAATGACCTTCTTTACGGTATTTCTGTATCTGCCTATTTTGATCCTCGCTCGCGGCGGAACCACGCCGCAGATCACCGAAGGGTTAAATTATGTTGCGGACACATTGCTGTACGCCGGAGCGGCTCTCGCCCTGGCATCGGCATTGCCGCCGGTTGACGTGCTCTAAGCCACGCGCTACACACGTTATCGAGACGGACGCCACATCGGCGTAGGCGGCATTGTTTGAATGGAAAGAAGGTGCGATTTCTGTTTGAATACTCGACAATCAGTCCACAGGAGCCATGGTGAAAATCTACAACATTTACGGCTATTTGATTATTTTTGCCTACATGTTGGCTTGAATGTTTTCCTCTCCAACTCACTTGGGGCCCTGGATGGGAATGCTGATCGGCGGAGCTTACTTTATTTTTTGTTGGTTTTTTGGCGGGTTGTATCTGGCGGATGTGCTTCATTTGGGAATCGCACATCGCTCGCTCGACTATAAAGAATGGTTCATGAAAACCGTTACAGTCGTGAATAACATCTTCGGAATCTATGTGGATCCCATCGCTTGGGTAAATCGCCATCGATTGCACCATAAACATGCCGACCGTCCCGGGGATCCCAACAAGCTTTCAGAGGATGGTTTTTGGCGAACTCTGTATCTCTGTGTAATGCCGTATCGTTGCAATGCCAATCTTGCCGGCGACAATATTTTAAAGTCCCAGACTTTCCGCGTCGCTGCGAATCCGGTTTTTGCCATCCTTGCGCAAGCGTTTAGCTTTTGCCTTCTGTGGAAGTTGGTTGGAGGGTTTAAGTTTGCGCTGGTGATGTGGTTTGGAATCCGGATTTTTTCACTGTGGGTCAATATGATCCAGAACTATTGGACCCACACACGGACGTTTGGATACCGGCGGTATCGCGATGACGACGACAACGCCATGAATATTGGCGAGTGGCTGCCGGTTACGGCGACCTTTAGCGCCTGCCTCCAAAATAATCATCACCACTATGAAGGCCTTTTGCGGCTAAGCCACGACAACTCTGAGTACGACTTTGGATTTTTGACTGTCAAAGTGATGAAAGCTTTGGGCCTGGTGAAGGCCACGAGAACCGGCGCGGAGATACCCCAAAATGTTCCGTTGGAGGTGCTGGGTTTTTAGCGCGTTTTTTTTCTTCCCATAAACGGTTCGATCGTCTGCGCTAGAAAGCCTGGCGCAATTTCTTCGGCGGCCAGGCCGTAAGTTTCCGGCCACTCCTCAGGGAAGTAATAAGTCCCAAAAATTTTATCGATCCACGGGAAATGAATCGCGAAGTTCCTGTCGATGGCCTCCGCCTGGGAAGTATGGTGCCAGTGATGGTATCTGGGCATGACCAGGAACTTTTCGAGCCATTTGGCATTGGGACCGAAATTGCAATGAGTCCAGGTCGCGTGCAGGGTGACAAAAATCAAATACGCCAGGATGATGGATTGCGAAAATCCCAGCATCATCGGCACAAGGATAAATCCGCGCACCAATGTATCGTCCACAAAGTGCGAGCGTGATCCGGCGATCCAATCCAGCGCTTTGGAAGAATGGTGAACGGCATGAAAGCGCCACAAAAAAGGCACTTTATGCAAAGCCAGATGAATGAAATATTCGGCAACGTCGGCAACCACCACGGCCAGGAAAAATTGCAAAAGCCACGGCATTCGCGCGATGGCTTGTTGAAGTGCGGGAACACCCAGGTACTTGGTGGCCTGGGTAGCGGGCAATAAAACCAGAAAAGACAAAATTTGCAGAGGGAGATGCGTGGACATGAAATAGACCATGTCCTGAGTCCAGCCCTTCCGGAAGGTTCCCTGTTTGGGATACTGCGGCCAGATTCTTTCGAGCGGGACGTAGATCAGCGCCATCAAAAACAGATCCAGCAAAAACCAGTCCAGCCCGATGGCCAGCCCGCCGCGCGGAGTTTCGTTAATTTGTACGCTGGATCCGCCCAAAGCCGTCGCCGCGATGGCCAGCAACATCCCCGTCAATGCCAAAACCTTTTTCTTGCGCCTGATCGAGGAAATAATTCCGAATAAAATTGCGCCCACGATGAGGCCTTGGATCAAGACGCGCATGGTGTGCATGGGATAATGCGCGCGCAGTTCAGGAGAGCTCAGCAGTTGGGGGAAATGCAGGCACAGCACCGCACCGAAGGAAAGAAATCC
>DASXLA010000076.1:0-52890 GCA_036496505.1 Candidatus Acidiferrum sp.
GCCCACCGCGACCCGGGCTACCCCGCTCGCGACGTCGTCGGCAGCCATCGGCTGGAAAAGCACCGGAGGCAAATGCACCTTTTTGCCATCGAAGGAAATGTCCGCAAGCCCCTTGAGGAACTCGAAGAACTGCGTGGCGCGCACGATGGAGTAGGGATTTGAAGATTCCCTGATGAGCTTCTCCTGAGCAATCTTAGCGCGGAAGTAACCGCTTTCCGACAGGCGGTCGGTTCCCACTACCGACAACGCGACGTGATGTGCTACTCCCGCGGCAGCTTCGTGGCCGAGGAGATTGCGCGTTGATGTTTCGAAGAAGTTCAGCACTGCCGCGTCGTCCCACGAGGGAGAGTTTGATACGTCAACGACGACTGAAGCGCCTTTCAACACTTCGGCCAGTCCCTGGCCGGTGATGGTGTTAACGCCGGAGTCGGGCGATGCCGACACGGTCTGATGGCCCTGTGCGGTGAGCTGCTTTACGACTCTTGAGCCGATGAGCCCAGTTCCGCCAATCACTACAATTTTCATGTCGTTCCTTCCTTTCCTTGTTTGACCGGCCGTATCGAGCCGCCGGTCGCTGGGCGCCAAAAGCAAAGCTGAGGCCCTCCCGATGCCGCAGAGGGTCCCTAAGCTAGATTTTTGGTGCTCGTGATTTCCCGACAAGCAATTATCCCCGCAGAATGCAGGCTGGCATCAATAGGGTTAATCAGGTAGGCGGCGACGGTTCGCAGCACGGTGGCGGCCACTGTGGGTGTGCTGTTTTGCACAGGCTTCTACGTCAACCTGGTAACGCGTCGTTGAAGATGGATCCGTCGCTAATCCTGGTCGAGATCGTCGAGGAAGGTTACGGTGGGGGCGAAGAAGAGACCTCCAGTGACGGGCTTGCTGTAGTCGAGGAGGCGGTCGTAGTTGCCGGGAGGGCGGCCCACGAACGTGTTTTCCAGCATTTGCTCGAGGGTGGTGGGGGAGCGGCTGTAGCCGAGGAAATAAGTGCCGAATTCGGAGTGCGAGGCGCGGCCGAAGGGCATATTGTCGCGCAGAATTTTCATTTCTTTGCCGTCGTTCACGATGGTGTTGAGAGCGCTGTGGGCGGAGGCGGGCTTGACGGCGTCGTCGAGTTCGATGTCGGAGAGTTTTTTGCGGCCGATGATGAGCTCCTGCGCTTCGGTGGGCAGGGCGTTCCAGGCGGTGAGGTCGTGGAGATATTTTTGCACCATGACGTAACTGCCGCCGCGGAAGGCGGGATCTTCCGGGCCGACGAGCACGGCGTCGGCGATGGTTTGGCCGCGGGGATTTTCGGTGCCGTCGACAAAGCCGAGGAGGTCGCGGTCGTCGAAATTGCGGAAGCCGTGAACTTCGTCGGCGGGGGAAACGACGGCTGCGATGCGCGCCATGATTTGAGTGGCAAGCTCGAAGCACATGTCCAAGTGCCTTGCGCGGATGTGGAAGAGCACGTCGCCGGGCGTGGAGATCGCGTGGCGCGCGGCGGAATGAATTTCGCGGAAGGGATGCAGCTCGGCGGGACGCGGCGCGCCAAAGAGCTGGTCCCAGGCGGCGGAGCCGAAAGAGATGATGCAGGAGAGCTGCGCGTCGATGTTGCGAAACTCGACGGCGCGGATGATTCCGCTGAGGTCAGCGCAGAAGGAGCGCAGGATTTGGCGGGTTTGCGGGGTCGAGTTCAGGGTGACGGTGAGGAAGATGGAGGAGCGGGAGAGCGGCGCGGTGATGGGTTGAGTTATGTAGGGCGCGGAGACCATGGGTCGAGGCGGGGAACTTTATAGGCGGGGAAAACGGTTGTCAATGCGTGCTGGAGGTTTGAGGTTAGAAGTTGGAGGTTTGAAGGAAATAGAAGGAAGTTGCCACATCGCCCTGGAGAGGACAAAAGCGAAGAGAGATTCCTCGGCTGCGCAAGCCGACGCGTTCGCACAGAGCGAACGCGGAAGAAAAAGTCGGCTTGCTTCGCTCGGAATGACAATTTTTTTGTGAACGGCAATCCGTGCGGCACTCCTGCCCCGGCGCATCGTGTGGGCTGCCGACCCGCAAGGCACAGACTAGTCGGAGCGGAGGGCTTGCATTACGTCGATGCGGGCGGCGCGTGCGGCGGGTAAGGCGGAAGCGATGACGGCTGCGGCGAGCAGCACGACGGCGGAGACGACGACCGGCAGAGTGCTGGGCATCTGCATGTCCTGGAAATAGCGGCTGGCCAGACGGGCGAGAGCGTACCCTCCTACGGCGCCGGCGACAATGCCGGCTCCGGCCATGACGACGCCCTGGGCAATGACACCTGCGAGCAGACTGCGCGGCTGAGAACCAATGGCGAGGCGAATGCCGAACTCGCGCGTGCGCGCGCTGACCGAGAACGCCAGCACACCCGCGACGCCCACGATGGCAATGGCCAGGGCCACGATTGCAAATCCACCAAAAACGATGGAGTTCAGACGGTCGGAGGTGAGGACTTCGGCGCGCACGTCGGTGAGAGAACGGGCGTGCTCGACGGGCTGGTCAGTGGACATGTCGTGAATGATGCGCGTGATGGGGGTGACGAGGCCGTAGGGATTCGCGCCGGTGTGAACGAAGAGATGGCCGCCGAACATGAGCTGTTCGAAGGGGTGGTAGACGGTGAGGATGGGGCCGGGGACGATGTGCTCGTCATCGATATCGGCGGAGACGCCGACGATGCGGCTAGGCTCGGCGCTGAAGCCGGGGATGAACTTGATGACGGGATCGGTCCAGGTGATGTGGCGGTTGACGGCGTCTTGATTGGGGAACATGCGCTGGGCCACGGACTGGCTGATGATGACGACGGACTCGGAACCGAGGCGGTCGGAGGCGTCAAAATCGCGGCCGGCGATGATGGGAACGCCGAGAGCGGCAAAAAATCCTGGAGAGATGCTGCGGAACTGGGCGCGCGGATCTTCGCCCGGGATGGTGGGGTGACCTTCGGCGGTGAATTGGAGGCCGGGGCCGAAGGCGCCTGCGTCGCGCCAGGGAACGACGGTGCCGACGGCGACTTGCGTGACGGAGGGAAGTTCAGAGATGCGGCGAACTGTTTCGCGATAGAAGGCGGCAATCTGCTCGGGAGTTTTGCCGTAGGACATGACAGGAATGTCGAGAGCGAGAACGTGATCGGTGTCGAAGCCACTCTGCGTGTATTGCAGAGAGAGGAGAGTTTTGACGAGCATGCTGGCTCCGGCGAGGAGCAGGAAGGAGGCGGCAATCTGGGTGACGGCGAAAAGGCGGAGTCGGCGAGTGGTGCTGCCGGAGACGCCAACCCTGGTGTTCGTCAGGCCAATGCCGTTGGAATTTTCGGAGGAGGGCAGGCGGGGAACGAAGGCGAGAAGAACCGCGGCGACGAGAGCGAGGCCCGCGCCAACCCAGAGCATGGTGGAGTCCACGGTGAGATCGAGAGCGCGAACGGAGAAGCGCGAGGCGTAACGAGCCAGGACGCCGACCATGGGGCGGGCGATGAGTACGCCGAGAAATGCGCCTGCTCCGCAGAGGATGATCGTTTCAGCGAGAAGAGTGCGGCGAAGCGCGAAGTTTGAGGCGCCAAGAGCGGCCCGGACGGCGAGCTCGCCTTCACGGCGAACGCTGCGGGCGAGAATTAGATTGGCGACGTTGGAGCAGGCGATGATGAAGACCAAAGCGGAGGCGGCGAGGAGTACGAGGAGGATGGTGCGAGCGCGGGAGCTGATCTGGTCGCGGAGGAGTCTGGCGTCGATGGCGAATTTGGCGTTGGAGGGATAGCCATCGGGGTGGTCTTTCATGATGGAGGAGTGGGCGGCGATGAGCTCGGCGCGAGCTTGCTCGAGAGTTGCGCCGGGAGCCAGGCGGCCGAAGAGTTCGGTCATGCGGTGCACGCGTCCGGTGACCATGGTGGCGGACAGGTGATGCGGGCTGGTGACCACGTTGGACATGATTTCAGTTTCGCCGGGATAGGGGACGGAGGGCTCGAGGACACCGACTACCGTGGCGGTGCGCGCGCCGAGAAAACCCTCGAGGCGGACGGATTTGCCGATTACCGAAGGATCTTTTTTGAGGACGGTATTCCAGAAGCGATAGGTGAGGACGACGGCGCCAGCGGCGTTGGGGCCGTCATCGCGCATGTCGAGCAGGCGGCCGAGGACGGGATGGAGACCCATGACTTCGAAATAGCTGCCGCCGACGACCCCGCCGCGGACCTGGCGCGGCTCGCCAAGGCCGACCATGGTGAAGCCAAAGCTGGAGAAGTCGCCAAACTCACTGACTGTTTTAATGCGGGCGCGGAGGTCCTGGAGCTCGGGGACGGAGAAGGCGGTGTTGGGGTCGTCGAGGCCGGGGGCACTCTGGCGGATGTAGATGAGGCGGTTCTCGTCGCGATTGACGAGCGGGCGGAGGAGCACGCCGCGGACGAGGGTGAAGATGGCGGCGTTGGCGCCGATGCCGAGCGCAAGGGTGAGCACCACGGTGATGGCCAGGCCCTTGGCGTGTTCAAGGGAGCGCAGGGCGATTTTCAGGTCGTTGAGGAAGGGCACGTGGTTCCTCCGTTGAGTAAACTACAGCACGGAATGGGCCGCTGATAAAGACGACATTGTAACCATTTAAGGGCGAAGAGTTGAGGGGCAATGTCCGGTTTCAGAATGGAGCTGTCGCGAAAGCGGACACCGGCGGCGGGGCGGAGTTCATATTTCAGGGGCGGAAAGACAGATAGGCTGCGTCATGGAGCTCCAGGGGACGGGTGTGTGATGTGACTCATGATAGGCTTCAGGAATCCAATAATCCCCGGCGTGCGCTGTCTCGCAGGTGGGTAATAATGGACGGCACGCACCAAGGCGAAACATTCGAACGAATGCTTTGAAAGAACTGGCGCTGAAGCGCTGCGTCAACAGGAGAAAACATGCTGCGCATTAATGATGAAGCTCCCAATTTCACCGCGGAAACATCGCAGGGCACGATTAATTTTCACGAGTGGATCGGCAATGGCTGGGCCATTTTGTTCTCGCATCCCAAGGACTTCACTCCGGTGTGCACCACGGAATTGGGCTACATGGCGGGATTGCAGCCGGAATTTGAAAAGCGCAACACCAAGATTATGGGCTTGAGCGTGGACCCGGTGAGCAGTCACGCCAAGTGGGCTACGGATATTGAGGAGACCCAAGGGCACAAGGTGAACTACCCGATGATCGGTGATCCGGAGCTGAAGATCGCCAAGCTTTACAACATGCTTCCGGCAGAGAGCGGCGATTCCTGCGCGGGCCGTACCGCCGCGGACAACGCCGCGGTGCGCACGGTGTTCGTGGTGGGGCCGGACAAGAAAATCAAGCTGATGTTGAGCTATCCGATGACCACGGGGCGCAACTTTGACGAGGTGCTGCGCGTGGTGGATTCGATGCAGCTAACTGCCAAGCACAAAGTGGCGACACCGGTGAACTGGAAGCCGGGCGACGATGTCATCATCGTGCCGTCGGTTTCAGACGACGAAGCCAAACAAAAATATCCCGGCGGTTGGAAAGCGCCCCGTCCCTATCTCCGGATTGTGCCTCAACCAAAATAACAATCACGAACGACGGACGGTGCCGCATGATTTTGAAGCAATTCTATCTGCCGTGCCTGGCGCACGCCTCCTACATTGTGGGTGACGAGGCGTCGGGGACGGCGGCAGTGGTGGACCCGCAGCGGGACATCGACCAATATGTGGCGTTTGCCGCCGAGCACGGGCTGCAGATCAAGCACGTATTCCTGACGCATCTCCACGCCGACTTTATTGCCGGGCACCTGGAATTGCGCGATCGCGTGGGCGCAAGAATTTATCTCGGCGCGGCGGCGAAAGCGGGGTACGCCTTCACCCCGATGCACGACGGCGACATCCTGGAATTCGGGCGCGTGCGTTTGAAGATCATGGAAACTCCGGGGCACACGCCGGAGTCCATCTCCATCCTGGTTTACGACCTGGACGCCAGCGATACGCAACCGAACGCGATACTCACCGGCGATACTTTGTTTATCGGCGATGTTGGGCGGCCCGACCTGCGCGCGGCGCTGGGCTGGTCGGCAAACCAACTGGGTGGACTACTATTCGATTCGGTGCACAAACTGCTGGGGTTGCCGGACGAGAGCCTGGTGTATCCGGCGCATGGCGCGGGCTCGCTGTGCGGAAAAGCGCTCAGCAAAGAAACGGTATCGACGCTTGGCGAACAGCGACGCCTGAATTACGCGCTGCAGCCCATGAGCAAGGAAGCTTTTATACAGGTGGTCACCGCGGATCAGCCGGAGGCCCCGGCGTATTTCACTTACGATGCGGTGCTGAACAGCGAAGAGCGGCCCACACTGGACGCAGCACTGGCGCAGGAGATGAATCCGCTGACGGTGGATGACGTGCTGGCATTGCAAGCGCAAGGCGCGCAGATTCTGGACACGCGGGATGCCGACGAATTTGCGGCGGCGCATCTGGCGGGGAGCATCAACATCGGGCTGGCCGGCCAGTATGCAACGTGGGCCGGAACGATGCTGAATCGAACGCACCCGATCGTGATCATTGCGGATCCCGGCAGAGAAAAAGAATCTGCGGTGCGGCTGGGGCGCATCGGATTCGATCACGTGGCGGGATATTTGCAGAACGGATTGCGCAGCCTGGAATCGCGGCCGGAGAAAGTCGCGCTTACGGAGCGCCTCAGCGCACCGTTCGCGGCGGAACTTCTGGCATCCAGCCAGCCGCCGCTGGCGATTGACGTGCGCGCGGCGGGCGAGCGCGAGCAGAAATATATTGGTGAGAGTGTGAGCATCCCGCTCAATCGCCTGATGGAAAATTTCGAGGCGCTGCCAAAAAATCGCCCGCTGCTGGTGTACTGCGCGGGCGGGTACCGCTCCTCGATTGCGGCGAGTTTATTGCAAGGCCACGGATTTCATCCCGTCAGTGAGATTGCCGGGGGCATTGCGGCGTGGGAAGCCGCGAAGCTGCCGATGCGCATCGCAGACCAGCAAAGTCTCCCCGCATAAAGAGTGATGGACGGATTTTTCGGGTTTGCCTGGCCGAATCCGGCGAGCCTAGGCGGATTCCGGTTCTTCAATCAGCGATTCCTGGCGCACGACCACGACGATGCCGGAATCGGTGACGTGGAAGCGGCGCTTGTCGGCTTCGACGTCGTAGCCGATTTCGGTGCGCTCCGGCAAGCTGACGTGGCGGTCGATGATGGCTCTACGAATGCGCGAGTGGCGGCCGACGTTCACATGGTTGTAGATGATGGATTCCGAAACTTCCGAATAACTGTTCACGCGAACATCCGCGCCCAGCACCGATCTCATTACGCGTCCGCCTGAAACAATCGAGCCCCCGGCCACAATGGAATCGAGCGCAACGCCCATGCGCTCGGGATCCGCAAAAACAAATTTAGCCGGCGGATACTGGTGAATCCAGGTGCGCAGCGGCCAGGACATGTCGTAGAGGTTGAAGACCGGCGAAACGCTGACGAGGTCCATGTTGGCTTCGTAGTAGGCGTCTAGAGTTCCGACGTCGCGCCAGTACAAAGCGTCCTTGCGATTTTCATCGACGAAGTTATAGGCGAAGACGCGCTGCTTGGAGATGATGCGCGGAAGAATGTCTTTGCCGAAATCGTGGTGCGACTTGGGATCTTCGGAGTCCGCCAGCAGGATGGGAATCATGAGGTGCGTGCTGAAAATATAAATTCCCATGGAGGCGCTGCAATGCCCGGCCTGGTGAGGAGACTCTTTGGGCTTGGCGGGTTTTTCCTCGAAGCCCACGATGCGCCAGTCTTTGTCGGTTTCAATCACGCCAAACTGCAGCGCAGCCTCTTCGACGGGAATCTGGATGGTGGCCACGGTCACGTCGGCGCCGGAATCAACATGCTGCTTGAGCATGCGGCTGTAATCCATTTTGTAAATGTGATCGCCGGATAAGATGAAGACGTACTTGGAGCGCTCGCTGCCGATGGAATAAATATTCTGGTAGACCGCGTCGGCAGTGCCTTGATACCACTGCTGCGAGACGCGCATCTGCGGAGGCAGAACTTCGATGTATTCGCCGAGACCGGCGAGCGGAGACCAGCCGGCGCGGATGTGACGGTTGAGGCTGAGGGCCTTGTACTGAGTAAGGACGAATACGCGGCGCAAATTGGAGTTGATGCAATTGGAGAGGGTGATGTCAATGATGCGGTAGAGGCCGCCAAAGGGCACTGCCGGCTTGGCACGGTCGCGGGTGAGCGGCCACAGGCGTTCGCCCTGACCTCCGGCGAGAAGCACTCCGATGGCGTCGCGCATATCGGACATAAACAGACCCCCGGGGAGAGTTTTAGAAGCGGGGGCCAGTGTAAACCATGAAGGGGAGTACAAGCGAGAAGGGCGTAATGGCGGGGGAAATGGCGCGAGATCGAGCGTGTTTACCTAGTGGTATTCGATAACTGGATCAGCACTAAGGAAGGGGATTGTCGCCGAGGCAAGCGAGCGGACAGAAAGATTCCTTGACTTCGATGCCTGCAATTGATTAGAAGATGCCAACGGTCCCATGAGACAATCTATCCACGAGGCGCCGGAAGACCGCGTCCGCTAGATTCCAATCCTAACCGGATTGGGGGTGACCCAAAATTGGCAGAAGTCATCATCCAGGAGAGTGAGTCTCTGGAAAATGCACTGCGCCGTTTTAAACGCAAAGTGCAGCAGGAAGACATCATCAAGGAAATAAAGAAGCACAGCTTCTATATGAAACCCGGCGAGAAACGCCGGACAAAAGAAGCGCTTTCGCGGAAGCGACTACGCAAGAAGCAGCGCCGGGAAGCGGATTAGTTAGTCCGTTTCGCGGCCCGGCTCGGCGCGGCACTTCCGAGAATCAGGCCCCAGTCAGGCAAGTGTGTTTGGGTTTTTTCGGCTTTACGTTAGCAGGCCCTTGGGATCCGCGCCCGGCGTCCCCGGACACCGGCATACCCACGCAGTGGGTAATTCCACGAACTCGGGCCTTCCTGGCGCAAGTTGACCCATCCTCTCGCCTCACCCGGGGCTAAGGGGAGCGCCTCATGGAATATCACGACCGGGTCCTGAAGTGTTCGGAGTGCAGCGCCGAGTTTGTATTTACCGCCGGCGAACAGATGTTTTTCGCCGACAAAGGTTTCAAGAACGAGCCCAAACGCTGTAAGGCGTGCAAGGCAAGACGGGCCGAAGGCGCCGGGCCAGGCGCGGGCGGCGGCCTGCAAATGCGCTCGGAGACCAAGACGAACTGTTCGCAGTGCGGCAAAGAGACCACGGTGCCGTTCCGTCCGACGCAGGGCCGTCCGGTATTCTGCCGGGAATGTTTTCAGCAGCGACGGTCAATGGGCGCAGCTTAAGGGAATTAGCTGCGGTCGACGATAGAAGGGGACAGCAAGTGATCCTGTCCCCGAATTTCCCGCCTCAGTGGTCTCAGTGGTTCCCGCGCAGTGGTGGTTCCTCCTTCAGCAGCACATGCAGCAGCGCATGCGAATTTTTCAAAGCGCTGGAGGTTTGTTCATGCAGCGTTCATTTGGCCTTCATCGCGGTTCCGATGTAATTTATTGACGAGGGGCGTATGATACGCATCTCGCGTGCGAGCCCCGCGTAGCGAAGCTTCAAGTGAGGGCCACCTATATGGCTCACCGTTTTACCATCGGAGTAGAAGAGGAGTTCCAGATTATTGACCCGGCCACGTGCGAATTGCGTTCGCACGTGATGCAGCTGGTGTCCGCCGCTTCGCCCGGCATCGTGGAGCAGGTGAAGCATGAAATGCACCAATCCATCGTGGAGACGGGAACGAACATCTGCGACAACGTGCACGAGCTGCGCATAGAAATGCACCGGACGCGCGGAGAGCTGGTGGCGGCGGCGGAGCGCGCGGGCCTGCAGGTGGCGGCCGCGGGCACGCACCCGTTTTCCAGCTGGATTGACCAGGTGATTTCGCCCGGCGAACGCTACCAGAACATTATCGAAGAGCTGCAGCAACTGGCGCGATCGCTACTGATTTTCGGTATGCACGTGCACGTGGCCATGCCCGACAGGCAAACCACTATCGACATGATGAACATGGTGCGTTATTTCCTGCCGCACCTGCTGGCGCTTTCGACCAGCTCGCCCTTCTGGATGGGGCGCAACACCGGGTTGAAATCGTTTCGCACCACGGTGTTCCGGCGGTTCCCGCGCACCGGGGTGCCGGAGCAGTTCGAGTCGTGGAGCGCGTACGAAAACTTTGTAAATCTGTTGATGAAGCTGAACTGCATCGACAACGGAAAAAAAATCTGGTGGGACGTGCGGCCGCATCCGACGTTCGGCACGCTGGAATTCCGGATGTGCGATGTCACCACCAAGGTGGAAGAAGCGGTGGCCATCGCCGCGCTGACGCAAGCCATCATCGTAAAACTCCACCGCCTGTACACGCGCAACATGAGCTTTCGGCTATACGGGCGCGCGCTGATCGAAGAAAACAAATGGCGCGCGGCGCGTTACGGAATCGAAGGCAAGCTCATCGATTTCGGCAAGGAAACCGAAGTGCCCATGCGCGAATTGATTCCGGAATTGCTGGACTTCGTGGATGACGTGGTGGATGAACTAGGCAGCCGGGGCGCGGTAGAATATGTGCACACCATTATGAACGAAGGGACCAGCGCGGAACGGCAGTTACGAGTTTACCGCGACACCGGAGACCTGAAAGCGGTGGTGCAGCACCTGGTCAATGAGACTCGTGGCGGGGTGACGCAGTCGCAGACCTCCGCCCGCGCCGTGAATTAGCAACGGAAGGGATCAGCGGAGTTCTCGCGCGGATTTTTATTCCTCGTTTCACACGAATGCAGCGCGGCCGGTCATTTTGTTATTCAAGAATGCGCGATCTTTCCGAGGAGAAAGAGAAATGAAGAAAGTGGGCCTCTTGTGCGGAAGGGAATTCAGTTTTCCGCCGGCATTTATTGAACGCGTAAAAACTCTGGGCGCGAAGGACGGCGTTACCGCGGAGTTCGTAAAACTGGGCGGCACGCGCATGAACGAGCCGGCGAAATACCACGTGATCGTGGACCGCATCTCGCATGAAGTGGAGTATTACCGCGGATACCTGAAGCATGCCGCGTTGCAGGGCAGCTATGTCATCAATAATCCGTTCTGGTGGACGGCGGACGATAAATATTTCAACTATTCGGTGGCCGCAAAACTGGGCGTGGCCATTCCGAAGACGGTGCTGCTGCCGCAGAAGGGCTACCCGAAAGATGTGGACATCAATTCCGAGTCGCTGCACAACCTGGAGTACCCCATCGATTGGGACGCGCTGCTGGATTACGTCGGGCGCCCGGCGATTCTGAAGCCGTACTCGGGCGGAGGATGGAAGCATGTCTACAAGGTGCATACCAAGGAAGAACTCTTCGCGGCCTACGACCAGACATCGCCGTATTGCATGACGCTGCAGGAATTTGTGAATTTCACGCAGTACGTGCGGTGCTTTACCTTCGGCAAGATGGATATTTTGCCGGTGCACTACGATCCCAAGGACCGGTGCTACGTGGTGGACCACAAATATCTTTCGTCAGAGCTTGGCGAGCGGGTGGTGAAGGATGCGCAGACCATCAACCAGGCGCTGGGCTACGAGATGAACACCATCGAATTTGCGATTCAGGACGGGGTGCCGTATGCGATCGACTTTTTGAATCCCGCGCCTGATTTTGAGCGCGACCGCATTACGGAATTTTATTTCGAGCAAGTAGTGGACAAGATGGCGCGGCTGGTCATCGACCGCGCGCTGACGGGTGAAGCTTCCAATACGTGGCCGCGTTGGGAAGGAATGATCGCCGCCAGCGCGGGAGGCCAGGGAAGCGCGCCGGCAGGGTTCATTGGCGCGCCTCCGCCCAGAGCGGCACAAGCCGCAGCGGGGCAAACCGGTCCGGGAACGATCAGCGCGGCGCAAGCATCGCCCGCGAATGCGGTGGCCGGCGTCCGGCCAAAGCGAAAAGCGAAATGAGCGCGGCGTCGCCACAACCCATGGATACGAATCCGGCGGAATACTGGGACGCGCTGTTGCGCCCGTCGCTCGAGAAAGATTCCCGGCTTGCCGATAATTTCACCGCGGAGTTGCGCTCCGCCAAACTTACCTTTGGCGATCGCGTGCACTGCCCGTTCCTGCGGCCATTTTTTCTTTCTCCCCAGGATGAGAAACGCGTGCGGCCGGTGGCCGAAACCATTGCGGAGCTGGGAGAACGCGTCACCGTCGCGGCGCTGGCCGACAAGAACCTGCTGGCGCAATTTCATCTGCGGCCCGAAGAGGAGCGACTGGCGCGCTTGCCGGCAGGATACGGAAGAGTCAGCACGGCGTCGCGCCTCGATGCCTTCCTGCTGCCGGAATCGCTGAAGTTCGCGGAGTACAACGGCGAATCACCGGCAGGCGCGGGCTACTCGGAAACGCTGGGGGAAATTTTCAGCGCGCTGCCGTTGATGACGCAATTCGCGAAACACTACGACGTGCACGGGTACCCGCTGAGCGCCAAGCTGCTGGACGCGCTGCTCTTGAGTTTTCTCGACTGGGGCGGGACCAGCAAGCGGCCGCAGATTGCCATCGTGGACTGGAAAGGCGTGCCTACCTGGAGTGAATTTGAAATTCTCAAGGCGCGCTTCGAGAAACTGGGCGTGCCGACACTGATTGCGGACCCGCGAGACCTGGTGTTCGACGGCAAGAAACTGACCGCGGAGGGCAAGAAGATCGACCTGGTTTACCGCCGGGTGCTGATGAACGACATCGTGGCGCGGCCGGCGGAATGCGCGGCGCTGGTGAAGGCGTACACCGCCAATGCGGTGTGCGTAGCGAATTCTTTTCGCTGCAAGATTCCGCACGTGAAGACGTTTTTTGCGGTGCTGACCGACGAGCGCAACGGCGGGCTCTTCTCGCACGGCGAGCGGCAGATTATTGCGCGGCATGTGCCGTGGACCCGGGTGGTGGCGGATGTGAGCACGGCGCACTACGACAAGCCGGTGGACCTGCTGGCGTTTATTCGCAAGGAGCGCGAGAACCTGGTGCTGAAGCCGAGCGATGAGTATGGCGGCACGGGAGTGACGCTCGGCTGGGAAACGAACGAGGGCGCGTGGGACACGGCTATCCAGGCGGCGATTTCCGGCAGCGGCGCGGAAGACGGCGGAAATTGCTGGGTCGTCCAGGAGCGCATTCCGATCCGGCGCGAGATATTCCCTTACATAAACGAGCGGGGCAAGGTGGAGTTTCGCGACATGCTGGTGGATTTTGCGCCTTATTTGTTCCGCGGAAAACTCAGCGGCTACCTGACGCGACTGAGCGCCACAGGACTGGCGAACGTGACCAGCGGCGGAGGGCAGGTGCCGGCCTTCCGCGTGTCACAAAAACAGTCACCAAAAAGAAATTAACGGCGAGTTCGACGAGCGTGTGTTGTTTTGACTGCTGCTGCCGCTGCACGAGCAAAATTCCGCGGGATTAGAGACCCACTTCTTCGTTTCTCTATGCCGCAGGTCTAGCAGGTTGCGGAAAAACCCGTTGGTCGCACCCCGAACGAGCAGCGTTGAAGGCGCGATGGAAAAGATCGCCCCAGCCAAATGCCCGCATTGCACTAGTACGATGGCCCACATGAAAGTGAGGGGCATTCGATCATCCGTGCCGCGACTAACGCTGGAACTTCTGGCATTGGCGATGCTTCTCGCGAGCTGCACAAAATCCAAAGTGGATTATTGGGGTCAACCAGCGGGGCCAGAAGAACAACTGACGCTGGGTTTCCCCGAAACGGCAGGACGGTTGTATTCGGCCCTCGAGCAGGAACGCCAGAAGCTGGCCGTCTCAGAGGTAGAATTCGACCAGTTTCAGCCGACCGTTAAACAGCAGAGAGAGGAAACGCGAAAAGCAGTTCGGAGCCGAGTTGACCGTGATGTTGACATTCTCCTTGAAGGCTACGCCGGAAAGCTGGAGATGCTCCGAATCTATCGCCGGCTTCGCGATGGAGACGAATATCTTTCTGCTTTGCACCAGCAACTCGACGAGTGTCACGCGGACTTGGACAGGCTGTTCACAGTCCGTCCCATGCCGCGGCCATCTGTTATTGGGCTTCATCCTCTCAGTCCTTGTATCGAGCCGGTGCCTCAAGCGAAATAGGTTCAACTCATTGTTTCGGTCCGGCGTGTGATTCATCGAGTGTTCCTCAGTACCAGGAAACTCTTTTGTTTCCACAGCGTGAACTGGTAAGAAGAGACATGCGCGGAAAAGACGAGCAACAGTTGGAGGTGTTCAGCTATGTCAGCCCCGAAAAGCGAGTTCGCGGTGAGGCTTTTTCCGCAGCCTGCTAGAGAACTTCCACCGGTACTTTTTGCTCGAGCGTGCCGCGAATCAATTGGCTCAGGCTGATGAGACTGTAGGGCTTGCGAAGGATCGAAGCGCCTTTTTCCAGCATGGCGACCAAGTCTTTGGTTTTAGGGGTGTAGCCCGTGGTGAAGATCACGCGTAGATCGGGGCGCACCGCACACATCCTGGTATATGCTTCCGGGCCAGTGAGGATGGGCATGACCACGTCCATAATAATTAAATCGACCTGGGCATAGTGCTTGTTGAAAACGTCAACGCTTTCCTGGCCATCGGCGGCAGTGATCACACGATAGCCGAGATTCTGGAGCATTTCCTGCGCGGTGCTGCGGAGGCCTTCATGATCTTCCGCAAGGAGGATGGTCTCGGTGCCCTTTGGCGGCTCGTTCAGACGAACGGCCTCGGGGGGCTCGTGACGGCCAGCGGCGGCAGGCAGATAAACGCGGAAACAAGTGCCGGTTGCTTGCCCGCTGTTTGCGAAAATGAAGCCGCCGTGTTGCTTGACGATGCCGTAGACCGTGGCCAGACCGAGCCCGGTGCCTTTGTTCTGCGATTTGGTGGTAAAAAAAGGTTCAAAAATATGATCGAGGTTGGCGCTGTCGATGCCCACGCCGGTGTCGGTCACCGACAGCAGCACGTAACTTCCCGGCCGGTCAAAGGAGTGTTCGCGGCAGAACTTCGTGTCCAGCTCGACGTTGCGGGTTTCTACGATCAGTTCTCCGCCTCTGGCCATGGCATCTCGGGCATTGAGGCAGAGGTTCATCACCACCTGTTCGATTTGTGAGGGATCGGCCAGCGTGACATGCAGCTCTGGATCCGCATGAATGCGGATTTTGATGTCCTCTCCGATAATCTTGCTAAGCAAACTCATTTCTTCCTGGACCAGGATGTTGAGATTGATTTTGTGCGGTTCAAGAATCTGTCCTCCGGCAAATGCGAGGAGTTGTCCGGTCAATTTGCCGGCGCGCAAGGACTGCTCGCAAATCTTGTGGAAGCGATCGTGGGCGCGGCCGTCCGCGGGTGTTTCGTCGCGGCCCATCTCCGCCCAGCCTAAAATCGCGCCAATCATATTATTGAAGTCGTGGGAGATGCCGCCCACCAGGCGGCCAATGGCTTCAAATTTCTGCAACTGCTGTACGCGGCGGTCGAGTCTCTTGCGTTCCTTGCGGTCCTCGGCTTCACGCAATCCGCGCTCCACCGCGGGAACCAGCCGCTTGAGATTGGTCTTCATGACGTAGTCCTGCGCACCGTTGCGCATGGCGTCGGCAGCCACGTCCTCGCCGATGGTGCCGGAAACGAAGATGAAGGGCACCTCATCATCGTGAGCGCGAACCATTTTCATGGCTTCGTTTCCGGAAAAGTGCGGCATGGAGTGATCGGAAAGCACGATATCCCATTTGCGGTTAAGGGCACTGGCGAGGTCACGGGCAGTATCGACGCGCTCGGTATACAGGTCGTACCCGGCTTGCCGCAAGAGCAGGGCGATCAACGCGCCATCGTCCTCGGAATCCTCAACCATCAACAAGCGAATGGACCTTCGCATTTAGGTCCTCCCAGGAGCAGGCAGATTCAAGTCCGTCCAATACAATCCAAGCTGTGCGGCAGCGGCGACGAAGGTGGCAAAATCGACGGGTTTGCGCACGTAGCTGTTGGCGCCGCATCCGTATGCGTTCATGCGATCCTGGTCCTCGTTCGACGAGGTCAAAATGACTACCGGCAGCAGTTTGGTGCGCTCGTCGGCGCGAAGGCGTTTTAAGACGTCAATGCCATCGAGCAGCGGCAGTTTCAAATCGAGCAGCACCAGTTCGGGCATTTCGCGGGTGTCACGACCCTCAAAAGAGCCCTGGCCATAGAGGTAGTCAAGGGCCTGCACACCATCGTGGACAACGGTAATATCGTTCGGAAGCTGATTTTTCTTTAATGCCCGCACCGTAAGGGCGGCATCGTCCGGATTGTCTTCCACCAACAGAATGCTTTTGCGCATCACACTCCTCCTTAAGAGAATTCCTTTTAAGAAACTTCCGCGTTCAAGGTGAAATAAAATGTCGCGCCCTGACCCACGGCGCTTTCCGCCCAAACTCGGCCGTTATGGCGATGAATGATGCGTTGCACGGTAGCCAGGCCAATGCCGGTGCCTTCGAATTCGGAGGCGGAGTGAAGCCGCTGAAAAGCGCCAAAGAGCTTGTCCGCGTAGGCCGGATCAAATCCGGCGCCGTCATCGCGGACGAAGAAAGCAGCACTGCCGTTTACTTGCGCTTGGCCAAACTCGATATGAGCGGAGGGCTTTTTGGCCGTAAATTTCCAGGCATTGCCCAGCAGATTTTCAAACACGACCCGCAATAAACCGGCATCCGCTTTGGCCTGAAGATCCGGAGCCACCCGCAGCTCGACATGACGATCCGGATAGGCCCCACGAATTTCGCAGGCCACGGAATTGACCAGCACGCTGAGGTTGAGAGGTTTTGCGTGCATGGCGGCACGGGACAAACGCGAAAGATTCAAGAGATCGTCGATGAGCGCGGCCATTCTCTGGGTCGCGGCGCGGATGCGGTTCAGGTAGCTCTTACTGTCGTCGTCAAGTTTGTCGGAGAGGTCCTCGAGCAAGGCATGACTGAAGCCATCAATGGTGCGGAGCGGAGTTCGCAGGTCGTGCGAAACGGAATAACTGAAGGACTCCAACTCGTTGTTGGCCAACAGGAGTTTTGCGTTGGCCTGGGCGATCTCCTGACGTTGCCGGTCGGCGTCCTCTTCGGCTTTTTTGCGATTGGTGACGTCGCGAGTCAATTTCCCAAAGCCCCGGAGTTGGCCGTTTTTGCCCCGCAGGGCGGTGATGAGCACGCTGGCCCAGAAACGAGTGCCGTCCTTGCGCAGACGCCAGCCCTCTTCTTCGTAGCTACCGTACTTCGTGGCGATTTCCAGCTCTCTGGAGGGCTTGCCGGAAGCCAAGTCCTCGGCAGGATAAAATTTTGAGAAATGCTGGCCGATAATTTCGTCGGCGCGATAGCCCTTGATGCGCTCGGCGCCATTGTTCCAGGTGGTAACGCGACCTTCGGGATCCAGCATCAAAAAGGCGTAATCTTTCACTCCCTGAATTAACAACCGTAATTTGTCGTCGGCTTGCCGCATGGATTCTTCGGCGCGCTTGCGCTCGGAGATGTCCCGGATGGATGCGGAAACCAGAAGCCCTTCCGCCGTTTCCAGGGGGCTGAGGCTAATCTCCACGGGGATCTCAGTGCCATCTTTGCGACGGCCTTTGAGTTCCAGGCCCGCTCCCATGTTGCGAGTTTTGGGATGGGCGAAGAAGTCGTTTCGATGACCGCAGTGCAGCGCGCGGATTTTGTCAGGCAGAAGGATTTCCACGGGCTGATGAAGCAATTCGCTGCGGACATAACCAAAGACTTTCTCGGTCTGGGAATTGACCAGCACGATCTTTCCTTCGTCGTTTACGATCACGACAGCATCCGGAGCGGCTTCCAGCAAACTGCGAAATTTATCCTCTTCCTGCCTTCGCATCGTGATATCGCGGTTACTTTTGAGGATGGCCACCGCCCTCCCGCTCTTCAAACTGACGGCCCATCGGCTGGCGACCACCACGGTGGTGCCGTCGCGCCGCTGATGCAAGAGCTCACCTTCCCACGAACCTATATTGATGAGTTCGGCGTTGATCTCCCCTAGGGGCTTGGGAAAAACGGTGTGCAATAAAACGTGGACGGTTTTGCCGAGAGCTTCCTCCTTGCTCCAGCCGTAGAGTTTTTCGGCAGCATGGTTCCAGAAGAGGATTTCATTTTCGAGGGTGACTTCCATGATGGCGTCATGGGTGACTTCCAGCAAAGCGGCGATTTCGCGATAGCTTGTTTCGCTCAGTCGCAACTGCAGCTCGAGAGCACGCCGTTCCTGGACTTCACTTTCGAGCGAGTGGTTGATTTCCATCCACCGCGCAGGGCTAGGGAGCGCAATGGCCGTGGGAATGAGGTTGACCAGGAGGACGGCGGTGCTCACCGACGCCGCGGCGGTGACACTCTTGATGGCCCCGCTCACCCAATAATCCGCGTGCCACAAGTTCCAGACTTCCATTACATGGGTGAAGCCACAGGCCACGATGAATAATCCGAAAAGCGAAAAAATCCAGCCAAAGGGAAGGTCGCGGCGCTTGCGAATGAACCACAGCAGGGTGACCGGAATGGTGAAATAGGCGGCTGCGATGAGGGTATCGGAGAACACGTTCAGCCACACCAATACGGAATTCCACTGGTAACAGTAGCCGTGAGGCTGAAAGCCGGCGTAGAGAAACGATGGCGCGGAAATCGACATGGCACCTAGGTCCGAGCATGGTGCGACCCAATCGCGCCATGAGCGAGTCAACGTAAAGGGAAAAGGAGAGGCTCTTCCGCTAAGAAGCTACAGCCGCCGATACATTTCATCGGCGGAAACAGGATCTACTGGAGGGGAGTCTCATACTTGCCGGAATCGCCTCGTATGTCAACAATTAGGAATTCTGGCGTGCCCTAGAAAATAGTCCGGTTTGCATCTCTGAAAGCTTAATTTTCGGGACTCTCTTTTTACGGACTTTCTTTTCACGATCAGGGGGGCCTGATAAGATGCCGAA
Organism: Candidatus Acidiferrum sp.; assembly: GCA_036496505.1. Lineage (GTDB taxonomy): Bacteria > Acidobacteriota > Terriglobia > Acidiferrales > UBA7541 > Acidiferrum. Next base: position 18,888 of record DASXLA010000076.1, read on the forward strand.
GCCATGAGCTATTACGTTAGCCTGATTTTCCTGCTGTTTACGCCGCTGTTCACCACTAACAATTCCCCCAATGACGAGAAAACCGTCGCTGACCGCCTTGCGGCGCAAAATGAGCTGTTCGAAAAGCAGTATCAATCGGATCTGCGTTATTTGCCGGAACGGGCCACGTCCTTCGGGGACTACCGCTACAACGACAAGCTGGATGAGTATTCGCTCGAAGCCATCAAGCAGCGACACAACACGGATGAGGAATTCCTGACGCGCCTGAAAGCGATTCCCACCACGGGATTCAGTGACCAGGACATGCTTTCACACGATTTGCTGACGCGCGTCCTGCAACAGCGCATCGCGGATTTTGGATTCAAGGAATATGAGATGCCCATCAACCAGCAGAACGGCATCCATACCAGGCTCGCGGACCTGCCACTTTCCGTGCCGCTCGATTCCGTGAAGCATTATGAAGACTACATTTCGCGCCTGCACCAGATTCCGCGGGCAATGAATCAGACCATCGAAGTGCTGCGCGCCGGCATGAAAGACAAACTGATGCCGGTGCGCTTCCTGGCCGAGAAAATTCCGGCACAGTGCGAAGGCATCATCGATTCCGATCCATTTCTGCTACCTACCAAAAAATATCCCGCGGACATTACGCCGGAGGAGCAGGCCCGCCTGACCAAGCAAATCACCGAAGTGATCAACACCGAGGTGATTCCCGCGTATCGCAATTTCGCCGAATTTGTCCGCGCCAAATACGCACCGGAAGGCCGCACAACATTGGCAATTACCTCTCTGCCGGACGGGCAGAGGCGCTATCAAAACAACATTTACGGGCGGACGACCACGCATATGACTCCCGACGAGATTCACGAGTTGGGCCTGCGCGAAATCGACCGCATCGAAGCTGAGATGACGACCATCGCCAAGAAAGAAGGATTTGCGGACCTGGCGTCTTTCCGCGCTTCGCTCAAAACCAATCCCAAGTACATTCCCACTTCGGCGGAGCAGATTCTCGATGACTTCCGCCACTACATCGCGCAAATGGAGCCGAAGTTGCCGGAGCTGTTCACGCTGCTGCCCAAGTCGAAGGTTACGGTGGAAGCGATTCCGGCGTTTCAGGCGTCGGCCGCGACGCACTACGTGACCGGCACGCCCGACGGCAAGCGGCCAGGCCGGGTGGTGGTGGCCACTTCTCATTTTGCGGAGCGCTCACTGGTCGATGACGAGGCCATCGCGTACCACGAAGGAGTTCCCGGGCACCACATGCAGCTCTCGGTTCAGCAGCAACTCACGGGTTTGCCGAAGTTTCGGCTGCACAATCTGGGCTTCAACGCTTACACGGAGGGATGGGCGCTCTACGCCGAGCAACTTGGGAAAGAGGTGGGCTTCTACCAGGATCCGGTCTCGGATTACGGGCGCTTGTCGTCGGAGCTGTTTCGCGCGGTGCGTCTCGTGGTGGACACGGGAATTCATTCCAAGCGATGGACACGGGACCAGGTGGTGGAATTCTTCCGCAAATCGGGCGCGGTGGACGAGCCCACCATCCAATCCGAGACCGACCGCTACATCTCGTGGCCTGCGCAAGCGCTCAGCTACAAGCTCGGGCAGCTGAAGATTCGCGAACTGCGAGACCGCGCGCAGAAAAAACTGGGCGCCAAATTCGAACTTCGCAAATTCCACGATGAGATGCTGGATGGAGGAACGCTGCCGCTCGATCTCCTGGACGCCCGCACGGACAAATGGATAGCTGAACAATTGAAATAAGCCAGCGGGAACATGGCTTAGCCACCGTTAACTAAATCGGCCACGCTTCTTAACCAGGCGCCCCAATCCGATAAAATAAAGATGATGCTAAATACCTTTGGCAGCGCAAAAAGTGAGCTGATGCCGGGCGCGAAGAATGCCGTGGAGACTTGTCTGGCGGTGCAGCCAGGCGAATGCGTCACGCTGATTGCGGATGAAGTGAGCAAGCCGGTGGCCGCGAGCCTGGAAGCGGCACTCGATGACTGTGGCGCGAAGTGCACGGCGTTTCTGCTGGAGAATTTTGGCCCCCGCCCGATGCGTGGGGCTCCGGGGGAGATATTGAAGGCGCTGGAGGGCGCGGACGTGGGAATCCTGTGCATGACTCCCCAACCCGGCGAGCTGGGCGCGCGCATGGAGATTGTCAAGATTGTCGAGCGGCGGCAGATCCGGTACGCGCACATGGTGGGGGTAACCGCGGAAATCATGCAGCAGGGCATGCGCGCGGATTACCGCATGGTGGACCGGCTCAGCGATAAATTGCGCGAGCGCATGTTGCGCGCGGAAACGCTTACGGTGAAGACCGGCGCGGGCACCAACATTGCGGCACATTTTGACAAGGGCCTGGACTGGGTGAAAACGAGCGGGCTGATCAGCCCGCGATACTGGTCGAACCTGCCGGCCGGCGAAGTATTTACGACGCCCGCCACAGTGGACGGAACGTTCATTTGCGACGCTACCGCCGGCGACCACTTCAACGGAAAGTACGGCGACCTGCAATCGACTCCGCTGGTGCTGGAGATCAAGGGTGCGCGGCTGGTGCACGCGGAGTGCGCGCGCAAGGATCTGCAACAGGAATTCTGGGAATACTGCCATACGGACCCGAACAGCGACCGCGTTGGAGAGCTGGCGTTCGGCACCAACCTGGGCCTCTCGCGGATGATTGGAATTTTATTGCAGGACGAGAAATTTCCCGGCGTGCACCTGGCCTTTGGCGATCCCTACGGCAGCCAAACGCATGCGAACTGGGCTTCCAAGACGCATGTAGATGTGTTGACGCGCAAGTGCGATGTGTGGATCGATGACGACCAGGTGATCGAGCAGGGGCGCTACCAACTCGACCACCTCGGACTTTCCTGATTTTGGCCAAGACTCCTGGTTCGGGTTCAAATCCCGGTTTCCCGCCGCATTTTTCTTCGAACGAGCACGAAATTTTCTTTCGCGCATTCACGTGAAAACTTATGGGTGTTCCGGATGGCTCGGCGTGGGCGCGAAGGGTCGCTGTGATGGGTTAAACTAGCTTGTGCCGAAATTCGATAAACACATTTTTATCTGCATCAATCAACGCGAAGAAGGGCACCCGCGCGGCTGTTGCAATCCGACCGGGGAGGGAGAATTGCAGCGCCTTTTCAAGGTCAAGCTGGCGCAGCGTGGACTGAAGAACGTGCGCGCGAACAAATCAGGATGCCTGGATCAATGCGAACTCGGGCCCACGGTGGTGGTCTATCCGGAGGCAGTGTGGTACGGCGGCGTCAAGCCCGAGGACGTGGATGAAATCATCGAGTCGCACATCGTGAACGGCCGCCCGGTGGAGCGGCTGATTATTCCCGATGCGATTCTGAATACCACTCACAAGAAATAGCTTCGCAAGCGACTCGCTGGATTTTCCTCAGACTTTCCCTTAAGAAAAATCTCGAGGCTTTGAAAGCTCCGGTTATGAAGGGACCAACGCCGGCTGCTTTGATTGCGTGGCGTGAATCCAGACTTCCGCCGCCATGAACTGCAGCACAAAGCCGAGCCAGAAAGCGGTGCCGAAAAACTCGTGTGGAGTCAGACCGGAAAGACGGCTGGTGGCAAAAAATATTCCAATCATGGGGCGAATGGTGGCGACCGCGAGTCCCACGGCAAAGGCGCGGATCATCCACTCGCGATGGAGCGCGACCTCGCGATGACGGATATGCCAAAAGGCCTTGCACAGCGCGAACAAAAAGAATGTGCCGAACAGTGCAGTGGCCGCAGCCTGATTGACGCCGCCGATCGCCGGCATCCCAAAACTCATGATCAACGCGGTGATGCCGATCACCAGCCCGCAAACGATAAACACGCGACCGCTCCAGCGATGCCAGCGGAGATGCCGCGCGCGAATGGTAGAGCTGAATTGCAGCGGGCCCAGGATCATGAAGAGCATGCCGGGCAGGATGTGCACGAGTGTCAGGAGCGGGTAGCGCGCGAATAAATCATCGAGCTTGCCGAATTGTGCGGCAACCGGATTGGCGGGTGGCGGCGGTGGATGGTAGCCATGCAGCAGAATGGGCACAACGTGCAGCATGCGCCGGACGGCGACCGCCACGCCGATACACGCAAGAAAAACGACCGCGCCCCACAGCGCGCGCCGCAGACGAACTCCCGGCTTCATACTTTTAGTACGCAGCGACGGTTTGGATTATTTCGAGGAGAACAACGAGGAACACATGCTGCACGGAATCAAAGGAACGGATTGTCGCGCGGGCTGAGCTGCGCGTTTCAAAGGAAACCGCATCTCAGCCCTGCGCAACTGACTGAATAACTCGGGTGCAGCGCTGCTAATTAGTGATGATCGTGGTCATGATCGTGGTCGTGATCGCGGTCATGGCCATGGTCGTGCCAGCGATCCCGATCCCGGGCGTGAGTACGATCCCAACGGTGATCATGCTCAACTCGGCCGCGGTCTCCGTTCCAGTAACCGTTATAGAAGTGGCCGCCCTCCCAGCGAGGTCCGATCCAGGCTGCTCCGCCGTACGGAGGCAAAGTCCAGTAACCGCGATGCCAGCGGTAGTGACCGCCGATGGGATACCAGTAGCCGTCAACCCAGTAATAGCCCGAACCCGGAGCTGCCGGCCTGACGTGAACCACCCGGGGCGGCGGCGGGGCGCCAATAGAAATGCCTATGCCTACCTGCGCGCTGTACGCCGGCGCTCCAGCAAACAGCATCGCGCCGAGCAACGCCGTACCCAACAATTTCTTCAACATTTTTTCTCTCCTCTCCTGTGTAATGCGTGCGCTGACAATCATGAAACACGTTTCATCGCAAAAACTCTCGCTCGAACTTTACGGGGTACATGGCCCAATAGCGTAATGGTCTTTGATTAGCGTATGCGACGCCACGAAAGCCCATCAATCAGGCAAAGGCTGTATATTCCGATTCGGCTTCTTCGCTTGGGGCTCGATACAAAAGCGCTCTGGCGGAGAGCGCGGGCCGCCGCAGCAGGCGCGCTTTATTTGGTCGACTTTTTATTTTTCCGCATTACAAACTCCATGGTCTTCAGGCAGAATGTCTGCGCCATTCAGGAGAAGGTCATGAATCGCAGCGTGATAACGGCGTGTATCTGTTTAGGTGGATTGTCATTGGTGTTGGCGGGAACGTATGCCGTTACAAAAGTTTCGGCGGACGAGCAGTCACTGGCGGGATTTTCAGCGGATGCTTCGCGCACCGAGCGCCAGTGGGAAGAGAAATTTCGCGCCATCCCCAGCCCCGAAAATCTGCGCGCCTACATGCAACACCTCTCGGCGCGCCCGCACAACGTCGGCACACCCTACGACAAGGAAAATGCCGAATGGATCGCGGCGAAATTCAAGGAATTCGGGCTGGACACGCACATCGAGCAGTACGACGTGCTGTATCCCACGCCCAAGGAACGCGTCGTGGAACTGGTGGAAGGCGGCCCGAAATTTACGGCCAAATTGCAGGAGCCGCCGGTGGCGGTGGATCCCACTTCCAATCAGCAGTCCGAGCAATTGCCCACCTATCACGTCTATTCGAAGGATGGTGACGTAACCGCGCCGCTGGTCTATGTGAACTACGGAATCCCCGAGGACTACGACGAACTGGACCGCATGGGCATCTCCGTCAAGGGCAAGATTGTCATCGCGCGATATTTTCATTCCTGGCGGGGCATCAAACCCAAAGTGGCCGCGGAACATGGCGCCGTCGGTTGCCTGATTTATTCCGATCCGCACGACGACGGATTCGTGCAGGGCGAGACTTTTCCCGAGGGGGCCTGGCGCCCGAAAGACGGAGTGCAGCGCGGCAGCGTGGCGGACATGCCGCTTTATTCCGGCGATCCGCTGACGCCCGGAGTCGGCGCCACCAAGAACGCCAAGCGCCTGAAGATTGAAGACGCCTCCACCATCACCAAGATTCCAGTGCTGCCCATCTCGTACGGCGACGCGCAACCGTTGCTGGCGGCGCTGACCGGGCGCATTGCGCCACCGCAATGGCGTGGCGGACTGGGCATGACGTATCGCGTCGGACCGGGGCCCGCGAAAGTGCACCTGAAGGTGAAGTCCAACTGGGACATCAAGCCGGTATATGACGTGATCGCGAAAATTCCCGGCGCAACGTTTCCCGACGAATGGGTGCTGCGCGGCAATCATCACGACGCCTGGGTGAATGGAGCGGAAGATCCAACCTCCGGGATGGTCGCCGAGCTGGAAGAAGCGCGCAGCCTGGGCGAACTGCTGAAAGCAGGATGGAAGCCCAAGCGCACCATTATTTATTGCGCGTGGGATGGCGAAGAGCCAGGTTTGCTGGGATCCACGGAATTTGCGGAGGAGCATTACGACGATTTGCGCGCCCATGCGGTGGCGTACATCAACACCGATTCGAATGGGCGCGGCTATCTGGATATCGAAGGCTCGCACACGCTGGAAAAATTCGGCAACGATGTCGCCCGCGATATCGAGGATCCGGAAACAAAACTGTCCACCTGGAAACGCAGCTATCTGAAGGAAATTGCGGATGCCAAATCGCCGGAAGATCGCGAAAAGATTCGGCAACGTACCGATGAACGCATCGGCGCCCTGGGATCCGGTTCGGATTACACCGCGTTTCTGCAGCACGACGGCGTGGCTTCCATGAACATTGGATTTGAGGGGGAAGATGGCGGCGGGATCTACCACTCGATTTACGATGATTTTTACTGGTACACGCATTTCAGCGATACCGATTTTCACTACGGACGGGCGCTGGCACAGACCGTGGGAACCACAGTGTTGCGGCTGGCGGATGCGGAGCTGCTGCCGTTTGAATTTGGCGATTTTGCGGACACCATGGAGTTGTACGTCAAGGAGTTAAAAAAACTCGCGCAGAAATCGCAGGCGGATATTCAGGAGCGCAACCGGGAGATTGAAGAAGGATTATTCCAGGCGACAGACGATCCCAAAAAGCCCTTAACGATTCCGGCGGCGGAGGCGCTTCCACCGTATCTGAATTTCGCGCCGCTGGATAACGCCTCCAGCGCGCTGACACTCAGCGCAGCGCAGTATCGCAAGGCGTTCGACAAGGCCAATCTGCACGGCGGCGGCGCGCTGGCGTCCACATCGCTCACGGAGGTCAACAAACTGTTGATGGAGAGTGAGCGAAAACTTTGCAACGCGGAGGGCCTGCCGAACCGGCCGTGGTACAAACACCAGATTTACGCTCCGGGTTTTTATACCGGGTATGCCGCGAAAACCATGCCGGCGGTGCGTGAAGCCATCGAGCAGAAACAGTGGAGACAAGCGGATGAGGGCATTGTAGTGGTGGCGCGCGTTCTGCAAGATGAGGCTGCGCTGATTTCTGCGGCGGCTGCGAAACTTGACGCGGCACATTAGGCGCTACATTCAGATTTCCAGGCGTTGAGAAAATTATCTCCGTTTCTGGCAAAGGGGCCAATCCATCCCTTCCTATAACCTCGCCGTCGTAGGCCTTGGCAACGTGGGCCGCGCATTTTTGCGGGTGCTCATTTCCAAAGAAGCGGAGCTCCGCAGGCGTTTCGACGTGCGCTGGCGGTTGACGGGCGTGGCCACGCGGCGCTCCGGGTGGTTGGTCGATGAGCACGGATTGAACCCCATTGCGCTTTTAAACGGCCACTGGCCGGCCCAGCGAGAGGCGCAGGCCCGGGACGTGCGAGAGTGGCTGGAGAAGTCGCGCGCGGATGTTCTGGTCGAAGCCAGTCCGCTGAACGTCCAGTCCGGCCAGCCCGCCATCGATCATCTGAAGGCCGCGCTGGAGCATGGCGCGCACGCGTTGACGGCCAATAAAGGGCCAATCGTTTACGCCTTCCAGGAATTAACGAAACTGGCCGCCGAGAAAAAGAAAACGTTCCTGTACGAATCGACGGTCATGGATGGCGTGCCGATTTTTTCCATGTTTCCACTGGGACTGCCGGTCGTGGATTTGCGTGGATTTCACGGCGTGTTGAATTCCACGACCAACGTGGTACTGACGGAGATTGAGCGCGGCTGCTCCTTTGACGAAGCGGTCAAGCGGGCGCAGGGGATGGGCATTGCCGAGAGCGATCCGTCCGCGGATCTCGACGGGTGGGACGCGGCTTTCAAGGTAGCCGCGCTGGCCATCGTGCTCATGGGCGCTCCTGTACGCCTTGAGCACGTGCGGCGCACGGGCATTCGCGAGCTGAGCGAAGAAAAGATTCGGTCGGTTCGTAACGCGGGCATGCGCTACAAACTGGTGTGCCGCGCGGTTCGGCGCGGAACGGGCGTGGAATGCGCGGTCGCTCCGGAATTATTGCTGGCGGGCGACCCACTCTCGAATCTGGAGGGCTCGAGCTCGGCAATTCGCTTCGATATGGACGTTTTCGGAATGACTATCGTGGAACACAATCCGGGGATTGATGCCACCGGCTACGGGTTGGTGGCCGATTTTGTGCGCGCCGTGCAACCGTAAATTAATTGCGGGCGGCTAATCTTTTTTCAAATTCAGCGATGCTGGCCGGGACGGGAAGAGTTGCGTCGCAGCGCGCATCGCGTTCCGGTTCGCCGGCGGCGAGGCGTAAGGGCAAAACGCCGGCCCACACGGGGAGGGCGTAGTCTTCCGCGTCGTCCTCCACCGGGCCGACACGCAGCTTGGCGGAGACTTCGTGGAGCGGCAGGCGCAGGATGCTGGTGGCCTTCAGCTCTTTTTCGCTGGGTTGGCGCGCATCGTCCCATCGTCCGGGCAGAATCTTTGCCGTAAAAGCGCGCAAAGCGGCGAGTTTTTCTTCCGGTGCATCCACCAGAGTGGCCTTGCCGAGCGCCACCACGGAGCGGTAATTCATGGAGTGATTGAATACGGAACGCGCGAGCACCAGGCCGTCGACCAGCGTGACGGTAACGCAAACGGGAATGCCGGAATGGACTCCGCGCAGCATGCGGCTGGCCGCCGAACCGTGAAAATAAATGGCGTCATCCACGCGCGCGAACATAGTAGGGATGACATAAGGCTGGGCTTCGACGGTAAATCCGACGTGGCAAACGAACCCTTCGTCGAGAATGTTGAAGATCGTTTCGCGATCGAACGAGCCGCGGTGCGGTTCGCGCACTACCCGCGTGCGCTCAGTGGGCGAGAAAGATTCCGGCAAATTGCACCTCAATGAGAAGCGTGGCGCGGAGTTGATAGCCGGCGCCAAAGCGGCATGAATGAGGAACAGTCATTGTGATGCTAACACGGGGCCCGACGCGCCCAGCAAGGACCAATGTGGCGGTAACATGTCGTTGTGAGAAACTAGCGGACCGGAGAAGCTCATGAGCTCAAGCGTGGCGCATCACGCAGGAACAAAGCAGCTGGACACTGCGTGGGTGCGGGAACAATTTCCTTCTTTACAGACGCAGGTGAACGGCCAGGCCGCAGCTTTCCTGGATGGACCCGCGGGCACGCAGGTGCCACGACAGGTGATGAAGGCAATTCAGGAATATTTGCTGCATGACAATGCCAACACCTGCGGCATGTTTGCGACCAGCCGCCGCAACGACGCCATGATTGCCGGAGCGCGAGAGGCCATGGCGGATTTTTTTCACTGCGCCGCGGAAGAAGTGAGCTTCGGCCAGAACATGACTACTATTACCTTCGCGCTGTCGCGCGCGATTGGCCGCGCGTTGAAGCCCGGCGACGAAGTGGTGGTCACCACGCTGGACCACGACGCCAACGTGGCACCGTGGCGCGCGCTGGAAGAAAAGGGCGTGGTCGTGCGGCAGGTGGATATCCGCGAAGCGGACTGCACCCTGGATCTGGACGACTTGAAGCGCAAACTCACCAACAAGACCAGGCTCGTGGCCGTGGGATACGCTTCCAATGCCGTGGGAACCATCAATCCCGTGGCGGAAATTGTTCGAATGGCGCATGCCGTGGGCGCGCTGGTGTTCATCGATGCGGTGCATTACGCGCCGCATGGGGCCATCGACGTGAAAGCGCTGGACTGTGATTTTTTGGCGTGCTCGCCGTACAAATTTTTTGGCCCGCACATGGGCACGCTATACGGAAAGCGCGAACACCTGTTGCGTTTCGCTCCGTACAAGGTGCGGCCAGCGCCGGAGACCTTGCCGGACCGCTGGGAAACCGGCACGCAGGTGCAGGAATTGATTGTCGGCATTGGCGCCGCGGTTGAATACCTGGCGGAGTTGGGAAGGCGCCACGATCCAGCCGCGCAGGACCGGCGCAGCGCACTGCTCGCCGCTTACCGCGTGACGCACCAGCATGAAATGGCCTTGCTTGCGAAATTGATGGAAGGCTTGCGGAGCATCCGCGGGCTGCAAATTTTCGGGATCACCGATCCGGCGCGCTTCAACGAGCGGTGCTCGACCGTTTCGGTAAGACTGGACGGGCATACCCCCACGGAAGTGGCCACGTTTCTGGGCGAGCGCGGAATTTTCACGTGGGACGGAAATTTCTATGCGCTGAATTTGACGGAGCGGCTGGGCGTGCAGGCGAGCGGCGGACTTTTGCGCATCGGCCTGGTGCATTACAACACGGCGGAAGAGGTGGAGCGGCTTCTGGCTGGCCTGCGGGAATTCAGCGGCGCTTGAAGATTGGAGAAACCGTGTAGAGTGAGCGCCACTTAAGCTAACTAAATAGGTTATTGTTGACTTGTTTGCGGGAGGATGGTGCCCATGCCCATGGTATCCGCGTCCCTGGCACGGTTCAGGGCTTTTATATTCACTACAGTCGTGTTCATTTTTTCTGCTGCTATTTCTCCCGCCGGCGAAAAACAACTTGTCGAGGTCCGCAGCCCCAATTTTCGGGTTCTTACTGATAGCGGCGAAGGTCAAGGACGAAGGGTCGCGCGCGAATTTGAAGAAATGCGCGCTGTCTTTGCCACTGGTTTCCCCGCCTTGCGACTGTCGGGCGGCGCGCCCCTCCTTATTTTTGCGGTGCAAGACGAAAACGGATTGAAAGCTATGGCTCCCGAGAAGTTTAAAACGATGCCGGCGAAGCCTGGCGGGCTTTTTGTCCCAGGCCCCGAAAGGCAATTTGCCATAGTGCGGCTGGATCTGGTGGCGTCCGGATCCTACGCCATCGTGTACCACGAATATGTTCATAGCTTGCTGCATCTGAATTTCCGCTGGCTGCCCACCTGGCTGGATGAAGGATTAGCCGAATTTTACGCCCACACCCGTTTTGAAGGGGAAAAGATCTATATCGGGGCGCCACCGCGGGAAGTAAATTACCTTCAACGCCGAACTCTAATTCCGCTGGAAACTCTGCTCAAGGTAAGTCCCTACCGCTTCTACCGCGGCGATGAAGGCCAGATCGCAACGTTCTATTCGGAAGCGTGGGCGCTGGTGCATTACATGATTTTCAGCCCGGACATGGAACATGGAAAAAAACTCGGGCATTTTTACAACCAATTGCAGGCCGGAGAAGACCAGTTAAAGGCATTTCGTGAAGACTTTGGAGACTTAAAAACTTTGGAGAGCGCCTTGTATCGGTATATTAGCGCGTTTACATTCCAGAGTTGGGTTACGGAAAGCCCAGCGTCCATTCAGGAAAAGGATTTTTCTGTGCGCAAGATGAGCAAGGCAGAATCGATGGCCGAGATTGCCAGCTTCCGCCTGTGGAACCGTGACGAGTCGGAAGCCACACCCCTCGTGGAAGAGGCGCTCAAGCAGGAACCTAATCTTGCCGTGGCCCATGAAGAAATGGGATTCATTTATTTTCAGGATGGCAAAGATCAAGATGCACTCCGCGAATTTCATCGCGCGTACGACCTGGATAAACAACGCTACCTTTCACAATATTTTGCCACCATGCTCGCCGGGCATACGGATACCGCGGCAGGACGCGAAGCTGTACGTGCCGGTTTATTGGAAACCACCAAGCTTAACCCGGACTTTGCGCACGCTTACGCGCAATTGGCAAAGCTGGAGTTCGTCGATGGTCGTGGAGTCGAGGCCTTGACGCTGTCGCGCAAAGCAGAAGCACTGCAACCTTCGGTGGCGGGCTATCACTTGTTGAGCGGACAGATTTTGCTTGGACTGAAGAAAGAAAAGGAAGCGGCGGAGCACGCCCAGTGGGTTGCGGAACGTTGGGAGAGCTCGGATCACAACGAAGCGGTGGCACTGTGGAACCGCGTGCCCGAAGCCAGCAGGCCGGTGGGGACAACCATCGTGGAGGAACTGCAGCCGCAATCCAAATCAGCGGAAGGCACAATTCTTTCCGTAACCTGCGGCGAGAAAGGGCGAAAAGATGTTTCGCTGCAGCATGACGATGAGGTGCTCACTTTTCATAGCAAAGGCGCGCAAGCCATCGGTTTTTCCGACACCATATGGTACGGCATTAACCACCTGAATTTGTGCTACCACGTTGAAGGAATGCACGCAGTGGTCAGATATCGGCCGCCGATTGGAAATGAATATACAGGAGATTGGTTGTGGATCGAGCTCCGCGACGCTTTGCCGCCGGTTCGCGACGCGACGCACGATCACGACGCGAGTAAGGATTCGCCCGCCAAAAAAGAGTAATCGTTACACCGCCTTCGACAGCCGTTCATTGCCGGTTTAGCTTCAAAAATAAAATTACCAAGCCTACTTACAACCGCGCCGCGAATCCGTGTATTCTGGCGCGCTATGGCGAAGAGCACTAAACCAATCGTGTTGACCGTCCTGGACGGCTGGGGATACCGCGCGGCGACCAAGGGCAACGCCATCGCGCTGGCGCGCAAGCCCGCTTACGACGAGCTGCTGCGCAAATTCCCGAACACCTTGATTCACACTTCGGGCCCCTTCGTGGGGCTGCCGGAAGGGCAGATGGGCAACAGCGAAGTGGGCCACATGAACATGGGCGCCGGGCGCATCGTGCACATGGATATCACGCGCATCGATTTGCTGATCGCGAATAACCAACTGGAAAGCGTGCCGCTGTTTCAGCAGGCCATGGAGCGCGGCCGCCAGCGGCAACTGCATTTCATCGGGTTGTTGAGCGACGGCGGCGTGCATTCACATATCCAACATTTGTTTGCGCTGCTGGAAATGGCCAGGCGGAACAAGGTGGAAAACGTCTTCGTGCATTGCTTCATGGATGGGCGGGACACGCCGCCGCACAGCGGCCGCGACTTCGTGGCGCAATTGCAGCAGAAGATGCGCGAGCTGGGCGCCGGAGAAATCGCCACGCTGGTGGGACGCTATTACGCCATGGATCGCGACAATCGCTGGGAGCGCATCGAGTTGGCGTATCGCGCCCTGGTGCACGGCGAAGCGGAGACGCGCACCAATGACCCGATTGCCGCGCTGCAGAAAAGTTATGAGCAGGACGTCACCGATGAATTCGTCAAGCCTATCGTGGTGATGAAGGGCGAAGGCTCCGCGGCCAAGCCGGTGGGCTTGATTCGCGACGACGATGCGGTGATTTTCTTTAATTTCCGTGCCGACCGCGCACGGCAGATGACCTATGCGCTGGCCGCTCCGGACTTTGACAAGTTCGCCGACCCCAAAAGACCCCAAAATCTTTTCTACGTGGCCATGACGCGCTACGACAAGAATTGGCCCTGGCTGAACTACGTGATCGCTCCGGAAAAAATGGAGCAAATCCTGGCGCAGGTGTTCGCGGACCTGGGTTACAGGAATTTGCGTTGCGCGGAAACCGAAAAATACGCGCACGTCACTTATTTTTTTAATGGCGGCGTGGAAAAGCCCTTCGCCGGAGAAGAACGCATCCTGGTGCCCTCGCCCAAAGTGGCCACTTATGATTTGAAGCCGGAAATGTCCGCGGCGGGCATCACCCAGACGGTGGTGAACGCCATCGAAAAGGGCGAATTCGACGCCATCATCATGAACTACGCCAACGCGGACATGGTGGGGCACTCCGGAAAGCTGGAGGCCACGATCCAGGCGGTGGAAGCGGTGGATGCGGGCCTGGCAAAAATTTATCAGACGCTGAACGCGCGCGGCGGCACGTGGATCATCACCGCGGATCACGGCAATGCGGAAACCATGGTGGACCCCAAAACGGGAGGCGCGCACACCTATCACACCACCAACCCCGTGCCATTTATTTTAGTGAGTGATGACGAGCGGTTGACGCTGAAGCCCGGCGGGTCGCTGCGCGACATCGCGCCGACCATGCTCGGCATTCTGGGGCAACGCCAGCCTTCCGACATGACCGGCGCGGATTTGCGCCAAAAACCGTAACATTTCCAGCGAAGTGACCCAGGGGCCATTGTGATTATCAGGACCGATCCAGCGAATACCAAGCTTCTGATTTGTGCCAGGCACCAGTTCACCGAATGGAACGCCAAGCCACTCGTGGCCGAAACCATCCGGCGGCGCTGGCCGCAAATGAAAGTGGTGCATCTTCCGGATTACGACCAGGTGTCCGCGGAATTGCCGGACGCCGACATTTACGTTGGCAGCACCCTGCGGGCCGCGCAGTTCGCCGTCGCGAAAAAATTGAAGTGGGTACACTCCACTTCCGCCGGTGTCGGGCAGCTAATGTATCCGGAATTGCGAGACTCCGGGGTGATTGTCACCAACGCCAGCGGGATTTTTTCCGTGCCCATGGCGGAACACACCATCGGCCTGTTGCTGGCCCTCGCGCGAAATTTCCCGGACACCTTGCGGCAGCAAGAGCGAGAGGTGTGGTCTCAGCAGGAATTATGGGACAAGCCGCAGCACCTCACCGAGTTGAATGGCACCATCCTGTTGATCGTGGGATATGGATCGATTGGCAGGGAAGTGGGCCAGCGCGCCCACGCTCTGGCCATGCGCGTCTGGGGCGTCACCAGGTCGGGCAAGGGCGATGCAACTCACGCGGAAAAAATTGTCGCCGCGTCCGAACTCGAAAACGTTTTGCCCGAAGCCGATTTCGTAGTGCTTTGCGCCCCGGAGACCACCGAGACAAAGAGTCTCATCGGCGCGGAACACTTGGCACGCATGAAGCGCGGCGCCAGATTGATCAACGTCGGTCGCGGCTCGCTGCTGAATGAAGCGGCCTTCATCGCAGCGCTGAAAAGCGGACAATTGGGAGGCGCGGCTATCGACGTGACGGAGACGGAGCCGCTGCCGGCGGCCAGCCCGCTGTGGCACGCGCCAAATTTATTTATTAGCCCGCACACCAGCGCCGTGAGCGACCGTTTGTGGCACCGTGAAACGAATCTATTGATGGAGCTGCTGGCACGCTGGTTCGACGGCCGCGAGCTTCTCAATCGCGTGGACTTCTCGCGCGGCTACTGACAAATTCCGACGAAGCCACTAGCGACGATGTTCAGTCCCCCACGCCGCCCTTCGGCGCCTGGTAGCCCTCGCGGGCATACACCACGTACTTCTGCTTCTTGCCCTTTTGATCCAGCACCGTCAGCGGCCCGCCATCGGGCGCGACCAGCTCTACTTTGACCTTGTGGAATTTTCCGTCCTTCGCGCCATTCCCCGGTGTGTAGGAAATGCTGTACTGGTGGCGCAGAAAAGCGGCGACCTGCTGGAAAATTCCGGGAATCTCGCCGTCAAATTGCGGGAACCACGCGTAGCCGCCGGTCTCCGAGGCGAAGGTCTTCAATTGATTTTCCGCCTGGAGGTAATCCATGTGTGCGCCCATGGATCCGCGGGTCTCAAGAAAATTCGTAAAAGTTTTGTCGAGGCCCACCACGAAAATGGTGACGTCGCTCTGCCGCAGTTGCTTCATGGTCTGGTCCAGCGTGTGTTTTGAAAAAGTATCAACGCCGCTGGCCAGCAGCAGGATGGACTTTTTGCCCTTCACATCCTTCAGCCGCTCGTTGGTTTCCAGAATGGCGTCAAAGACGTTCGATTCGCTGAAACCCGGGAAGTACAGGCGGTTGATGGCCGCGCGGACTTCGTTCTTATCCTGCGTGAAGTCCACTTCCAGCCGCGTGCGCATGTCGAAAGTTTCCAGCGCCACCCAGTCCTTCTGCTGAAGATTCGGGAAAAGCGCATCCGCCCAATACTTGGCGTACGCCGCGAACCAGCCGTACGCGCGCCCGCTGAACTCCATGAGGATGACCATGGTGATGGGCGCGTCCGTGGGAGCGAAATTGGTGATGGTTTGCGGCGCACCGTCATCGAGCACGCGAAAATTCTCTTTTTTCAGGCCGGTGAGGATGTCGCCATTCTTGGTGGTGGCGATAACGTCCAGGGTCACAACCGGAACTTCTACCGCGATGGTCACGCCAGCCTCGGGAGGTGCTTGCGCCGGAGGTTTCGCCGGCGGCGCCTGCGCGGGCGGTGGAGGCGGGGCGCTCTGCTGAGGTTGACCACCCTGCGGCCCGGCGGGTGCCTGGGCGAACGCCGGATGCGGCAGCAGCGAACACGCCAGGATGGTTGCGAGGCTCACGGAAACAATCTTGGATACGCTTGCTTTGATGGCTGCTGCTTTCATTCCTGGATCCCTCATTTTGTGCACGTCGGGCATTCCCCATTCAGAGCCGCGAATCCCCCGGGGAATGCGGTTGAATCTACGCAACGCCTCTCAATGGAACGGCCGGAGCCGCGACACCTGCATGTTAGTATGAAGCGCAATCGCGGGAAAGTGTTGCAGGACGAAATTCGCATAGCCACATGGGCGGGAGGATTCGTGAGCGGGAAACGCAAAGTGCAGATGGTGATGGCCTTGCTGGCTTTGTTATTGGGAGCCCGCTCGACATTGGACGCGCAGGTCTCTACCCGGCCCGCGCCGCAGTCCACTCCGCAAGGCGCCGCCGTGACACTCCCCAGCCCTTCGCCGATTGGCGATACCACCGCACTGGCCAAGGAAGCGCAGGGCTGGCTGATCGACCTGATCCGCACCAACACCACCAACCCGCCGGGAAATGAACAGGCCGCGGCGAAATATATCCAGCATGTTCTGGAAAACGCGGGTATCCCCTCGGAGCTTTTGGACGTGACGCCGGGGCGCAGCGCGCTGGTGGCGCGATTGCGGAGCTCGGCGGTGGCTGACCCTTCGAAGGCGCTGCTGCTCGTGGCGCACATGGATGTAGTCGGCGTGGACCGCTCAAAGTGGACGGTGGACCCCTTTGCCGCGGTGATTAAGGATGGCGCGATTTATGGCCGCGGGGCCATCGACGACAAGGGCATGCTGGCCGCGAACCTGGCCGCGTTTATCGCTTTGAAGCGCTCGAATGCGCGCCTGAATCGCGACGTGATTTTCCTGGCCACCGCCGACGAAGAGCAGGGCGGGGACGCCAGCATCAAGATTTTAATCTCCAAATACTGGGACAAGTTTGCCGCCGGTTACGCCTTGAATGAAGGCGGAGAAGTTTTCGTGACGGACGGCAAGGTGCAGTACATCGCGGTGCAAGCCAGCGAAAAGGTGGCACTCAACGTCGCGGTAATTGCCCGTGGTACCTCGGCGCACGCTTCGCGGCCGACGAAAGACAACGCGGTCGTGCATCTCGCGCAGGCCGTCGCCAAGATTGGCGTTTATTCCGCGCCGGTGCATTTCACCGCCATCGTGCGCCGGTATTTTGAACAACTGGCGCCGTTGGAACCGGATGAGCTCGGCAAGTGGATGCGCGCGCTGGACACCACGGATCGCGGCGAGCACGCCCAGAAAGTCGTTTCCGATGCGAGCCCCCTGTGGGCGTCCATGATCCGCGATTCCGTTGCGCCCACGATGCTTTCCGCCGGGGTGCGCAACAACGTCATCCCCGCCGAAGCGCGCGCCAATCTGAATATCCGGCTGCTTCCCGGCGACACCATCGACGTGCTGCTGGCCGATTTAACCAAGCTGGTGAACGATCCGCAGATAAAATTCGAGGTGCAGCCTGACGCCGGCCTGGCCGCGCCGCCCTCCTCGCTCGATACGGACTTTTACGCCACGATTTCCAAGGTCGCCGGCTCGCAATTTGGCAATGCCCCGGTGTTGCCGTTTTTATCCACGGGCGCGACGGACTCGGCGCAGCTCCGGCTGCACAGCGTGCAGGCGTACGGATTGTTGCCGTTCCCCCTGACGGAGCAGGACTACCAGCGCATGCACGGCGACGATGAACGCCTGCCGGTGGCGTCCTTTACCAAAGGCGTCGATGTTCTGGCGCGCATTGTCGCGGAGTTTTCCGCTTCCAAATAAGCAAACATGACTTTTCGCCATTCGAAGATCGTGTGCACCATTGGACCTGCCAGCAGGTCGCGGCGCATTGTGGAAAAGCTGCTGCGCGCCGGAATGGATGTGGCGCGCCTGAATTTCTCTCACGGCACGCACGAGGAGCACGCGGCAACCATCGCATTGCTGCGCGCCGCGGCACTCAAGCAGGGCAAAACCATCTCGATTCTGGCGGATCTCCAGGGTCCAAAAATCCGCACCGGTGTATTGGCGGGCGGCCGCCCGGTTGAGTTGAGCGCCGGGCAGCAGTTTGTGATTACCACCGCGCGCATTCTGGGCGATTCCACCCGGGTGAATACCACCTTCACGCCGCTGCCCCGCGAAGTGCACAAGGGCGACCGTATTCTGCTTTCTGACGGGTTGATTGAATTGCGCGTGCTGCAGGTGCGCGGCCGCGAAGTCATCACCAAAGTAGTGAACGGCGGCGCGCTGGGCGAAAACAAGGGCATCAACCTGCCGGGAATTCAGCTGCGGGTGCCGGCGCTGACGCCGAAAGACAAGCAGGACTTGATGTTCGCGCTGAAAAACGACGCGGATTACATTGCGGTGAGTTTTGTCCGCCGGCCTGAAGACGTCTTGCAGGCCAAAGCCTTGATTCGCAAGGCGGGCAAGGACACGCCGGTGATCGCCAAACTGGAAAAGCCGGAGGCCATTGAAAACCTGGACGCTATCCTGCGCGCCGCCGACGGTGTGATGGTGGCGCGCGGCGACCTCGGCGTGGAGATGCGGCCGGAGCGCGTGCCGGTGGTGCAAAAAATGATTATCGCCCGGGCGCGCGAGTTTCGCCGCCCAGTCATTACCGCCACGCAGATGCTCGAATCCATGACCGGCAATCCGCGCCCCACGCGCGCCGAAGCTTCCGATGTGGCCAACGCGATTTTCGACGGCTCCGATGCGGTGATGCTCTCCGCGGAAACCGCTTCGGGCCAGTATCCCGTCGAAGCGGTGCAAATGATGGCGCGCATCATCGAGGAGGCGGAGAAAAGCATCCGCGAGTTCCCGCGGCCGTCGATGCAGGAGCAGCTCAAGGTGGCGGAAACCGTGGCCGAACTCGTGTGCCACGCTTCCCGCGAGCTGCACATGAAATTGATTGCCGTGTTTACCCACAGCGGTTTTACGGCGCGCCTGGTCTCGCGCTACCGGCCGCTGGTGCCGATTATCGCTTTCTCGCCGGAAGCGGATACGCGGAGGCGCATGGCCTTAATCTGGGGAGTCATGCCCGCAAAAATAAAAGATCCGCGCAAAATCGACAGCCTGGCGGCCATTTCGGAAAAGCGCCTGCTCGAAGAGCGCCTGGTGCGCAAGGGAGATGTCATCGGCATCGTGGCGGGCACCCCCATGGGCATTCGCGGCACGACCAACTTCATGAAATTTCACGTGATCGGCGGGGAAACCTAGGCGAGCGGCTTACTTCAGTTGATCCAGCGGTCCGGGCGTGATGGCGGCTCTTTCTGTTTGTTCATATACACTTCAAATTTCTTTTTGTTGCGCTGCACTTTCCAGTCGGTGACGCTGTTGCGCACGTTATAGAGGAACGATCCGCGCCGTAAATAAATGTAGCCAACCAGCATCCCGCCGAGATGGCACAGATGGCTTACGCCATCGCCCCCGGAGCTGAGCGTGCCGAAAAACTCGATGGCCGCCATCACTGCAACGTAAGGGCGCATCGGGATATTGACCGGCAAGGGAATCAGCCAGATGCGCCGGTCCGGAAACAGTACCGCGTTCGCGATCAGAATCCCAAAAATCGCCCCGGAGGCCCCGATGGTCGGCACCATCGCCGATTCCTTGCTGAAAATCGGCAGCATCTTGATGGCTACCTCAATCAGCCCCGCGCCCGCGCCGCACAGGAAAAAATAATTCAGGAAGCGGCGCTTGCCCCACACCTGTTCGAGCTCGCGCCCGAACATCCACAACATCAGCATATTGATCAATAAATGGAAAAGTCCGCCGTGCAGGAAAATGTAGGTGAACGGCTGCCAGATGCGCAGCCCGTGAACCACCGCGTCGGGAATCAGCCCCAGCTTTTGTACGATCAGGTGATACGCGCGGTCCCGCCCCAGCAGGATGTCCGCGAGCGTCTGCACCAGAAACACCCCGGAACAGATGACCACCAGCAGCTTGACGCCGGGCGTGATGAACCCGCGCCAATCAAAGTTGTAGCGGCGCGAGCTGAACGACGGAGGCATAGACGCAGTGTACGGCGCTTACCTCGCGCGGTCAAAGCCCGCCTCCTTCCATCCTGGAAACTCCACTGCATGAGTCGCAAATGACGTGGGAGAGGCCATCACAAAATCCTTGACAATGTTTTATAATGTTATATAATACTGATCGGTAAGAATTCGTCTCGCCGACTCCCACAAAAGCCTCGTCTTTGAATTTGCCTGATCGCTCATGGGCTGCGTGTGCCTGGACGGACACACATTTACTTGAATACTTATTCAGATTTTTGGCCATGTAATTGAATTTCAATCGGCAAAAAGTGCTAGAAGAACTACGGGCCAAACAAGGCGCTTATTGCGAAAACACCCTCGAATGCACAGTCGTGCACAGCAGGCCGGACGGCTTTGGTTATGTCTCTTTGCCTTCTTTTCGCGATCGCCGCCCTTTGTTTTCAACACTTTCTATCTACATTGCAAAAAAACGCCGCCTGCCGCAGGTTTACCTGTCGTGGCAAGGTATACCTACCGTGGCAGGTTCACCTGCCGAGGCAGGCTGGGGCCCGCGCACCCAAGTCCCAAAACTAACCAGAACATGACTCCAGGTCCCGGGTCGAATCGCCCGCGAACCGTCGTTGCGGCGAGATGGGAAGTTAATCCAGCTTTTTGCGAGCGAAGTAGAACAGTGAGAAGCCCAGCAGTCCGAACATCACCATGCCGAAGATCGATTGCACCGAAGTGGGCATCGGCAGCTGGTCGTTCTGCGCCAGCGCCGGCCAGAATCTTGGCCCGATGGCGAAGAATTTCTCCGGCCACGGAAGGTGCAGCAGCGAAGTGAACCAGTGCGGCACGCGCGTCGAGATTTCCGGGTCCTGCAACAAATTAATCACGATGCCCAGCAGCCCGAAGACACCTCCGGCGGCAATCAATCCGCTGGAGTAGAGCGCGCCGGGACTGGCCTCGCCTTCATCTTTTTTCTTGGTGGTGGCATCGACAAGCACGCGGATAAGGCCGCCCGCAAACATCGCGGCCGTGGTGCCCAGCGGAAGATAAGAGCCGGTGGCGAAAGCCAGCGAGCGTACCCCGAGAATCTCCACGGCAATCACCAGCGCCACGCCCATCAGCACCAGGCGCCACGGCAGCCGTTGATTCAAAATTCCGCTGATCACCGTGGCCATCAGGCGCGCCTGCGGAGCCGGAGCCTTGGCGCTGCCGATGCCCTGGGCCCACTGGTATTCAATCTGCTTGGTCTCCGGGCTGTACAGATATTCGCCGTCGGGAATTTCGTGGGAGCCCAAAGAATTGATCAGCGTGTAGTTCTTGCCCTCGTAGTTGAACGTGGGCCGCTCGACTTTTACGCCGCTGGGCAGCGCTTGCACGCTGACGGGAATCTGCGTGGGAATATATTTTTCCAGCCCCTTGTTCATCAGGTTCAGCGTGGTGCCGATGGCCAGCGTTGAAACGGTGACGCCGATGAGCAGGCCCATCTGCTGCCAGAAAGGCGTAGCGCCCACGAGATAGCCGGTCTTTAAGTCCTGCGAGGTGGCCCCGGCGATAGCCGCCGCGATGCACACCACGCCGCCAATCATCAGCGCGAGCACCTGGTAGTTTGGCGCGGTCCATCCCGCAACGAAAAAGATTGCGCACGTGGCCATCAGCGTGGCGATGCTCATGCCGCTGATGGGATTGGAGGAGTTGCCGAGCAGTCCGCTGATGCGCGCGGCCACGGTAACAAAGAGAAAGCCAAACACGGTGACGAAGACGCCCGCGAAAAGATTGTGATACCAGCGCGTTTCCGCGCCATGGATGGGATGAAACGTGAGCAGGAGGTACATCATGAAGATAATCACGACGGAGCCCACCACCACCCAGCTCAGCGGCATGTCGCGATCGATACGGTTCGCCCCGGCGGGCTGGCCGGCGCCCTGGGCACGAACGTCTTTGAGGCCGGCTTTCAGCGCGGAAAAAATCGTGGGCAGCGTGCGCAGCAGCGTGATCAAACCCGCGGCAGCCACGGCGCCAGCGCCCATGGGCCGGATATAGGTGCCCCAAAGCTGGTCAGGGCTCATTTGCGGAATCGGAATCGTGGAAGGATAAATGGGGACGCCATTGGCGAGCTGCCCGTAAAAGCGGATGGCCGGCATGATCACCAGCCAGGAAATAATGCCCCCGGCAAAGAGGATGCCGGAGACGCGGGAGCCGATGATGTAGCCGACCCCGAGATATTCGGACGTGGTGGTCATGCGGAAGGACGCGCCGGAAAACCAGCCCGGCCGGGCCTCCGGCTGCGAAGTCCAGGCCTGCGCCGTGTTCATCAGAAAGGTGTAAGCGCCGCCCAGCCCCAGTCCCCAGAAAACGCGGCCGGCGAATGAGCCGCCGCGCTCCCCCGCTACCAGCACGTCGGCGCAAGCGGTGCCCTCCGGAAAGCTGAGGTTGCCGTGTTCCTTGACGATGAGTTGGCGGCGCAGCGGCACCATGAACAGCACGCCCAGCCACCCGCCCAGCAGCGCCAGCGGAAAGATTCGCCAGAAAGTGAACTCCGCTCCAAATCCCAGGAAAATCAAAGCGGGGATCGTGAACATCACGCCCGCCGCCAGGGATTCACCCGCGGAGCCGGTGGTCTGTACGATGTTGTTTTCGAGGATGGTGGAGCGGCCGAAGGCGCGCAGGATGCTGATGGAGAGCACCGAGATCGGGATGGACGCGGAAACGGTCAGTCCGGCGCGCAATCCCACATACACGGTGATGGCCCCGAAGAGCAGGCCAAAGAGCGCGCCCAGGATGACGGCGCGAAGCGTGAATTCCTTCAGGGTTTCTTCAGTGGAAACAAACGGCCGGAATTCGCCTGGTGGCGCAGTGGAACTCCACGGACGTTCACTCAAGAAAGACCTCCCCGGTGCATCTCTTCGCGCCGACCAAATTGGCTGCGTGCGGGATTATGCCGCAGGCGCGTCATGCGGGGAAGCGAATCTTGGAGCCTTTTGGCTGAGGGAACGGGGGCCTACAGTCCTCTTGACAGCGGCAGTTCTGGGCTATATTGTCCGCCTCAATACTGTAACAGGTCATTAACCCTGACTTACAACGATGTCCTGAAGTGCGAGGCAAGCCCACTCCCCCGCAACTTGTGGAGCCCTGCCTCCAGTTCCTGTGCCTGGAGGTAAGTAAAGATGAATCGCCGCCTGCTGGTCCTCATTTGCAGCCTGTGTGCGTGTGCCGTGGTTTCCCTCCTGCCTGTGGTCAATGCCGACGAGTGGCAGCCCATCAGCGCCGAGGAGCTGAAGATGACCAGCGTGCCGGAAGCCCCCGGTGCGCCCGCGGTGGTCTTGTACCGCCAGGTGGACCGCGACGATGTCGGCAACCACGAATACAACTACCTGCGCATCAAGATCCTCACGGAGGAAGGCCGCAATTACGCCAACGTCCAAATTCCGTTCTACAAGGAAAATGAAGACGTTCACAGCGTCAAGGCCCGCACCATACGTCCGGACGGAACCATCGTCAATTTTGATGGCAAGCCGCTGGACCAGATGATCGTGAAGGCCAAAGGCGTGAAATACATGGCCAAGGTCCTGGTGCTCCCGGACGTGCAGGTGGGCAGCATTATCGAATACCACTACATGCGGCAGCTGAAGGAATACTACGCGTTCGAGTCCCACTGGATTTTGAGCGATGAACTCTTCACCCGGCACGCCAAGTTTTCCTTGAAGCCCAGCGAATATTTCCCAGTGCGCTGGACCTGGCAGGGTTTGCCGGCCGGCACAGCGGCCCCCAAGATGGAGGGCGGCAGCGTGCGCCTGGAGACCCGCAACGTGCCGGCCTTTCAGACCGAAGACTACATGCCGCCGCCCAATGAACTGAAGGTACGCGTGGATTTCGTCTACAGCGAGAACCCGGAGTCGCAAGCCGATAAGTTCTGGAAAAAAGAGGGGAAGAAGAAGAACGACGCGGTGGAAAGTTTTGTCGGCAAGCGCAAGGCCATGGAGCAAGCCGTCGCGCAAATCGTGGCTCCCGGCGACACCCCGGAAGTCAAACTGCAGAAAATCTACGCGCGCGCACAACAGATTCGCCGCGACAACTCCGACGCGGAAATGACCGAGCAGGAAATGAAACGCAACAAAGAGAAAAAAATAAACAATGTCGAAGACATGTTGAAAAACGGCTACGGCTCCGGCTCCGAAATCACCTGGCTTTTTCTGGGCCTGGCACGCGCCGCCGGGCTGGAGGCCTATCCGGTGCTGGTGTCCGCGAGAAACGAATACTTTTTCCACGTCAGCGTTCTGGATGCGAGCCGGCTGAATGCCAAAGTGGTGTTGGTGAGAATCAACGGCAAGGATTCGTACTACGACCCCGGTACGCCCTTCGCGCCCTTTGGGATTTTGCCCTGGCCGGAAACCGGGTCGCACGGACTGAAGCTGGATAAGGACGGAGGTTCCTGGATCGACACGCCGGTACCCACGAGTGAGGTTTCCAATATCGGGCGAAAAGCAGATTTGAAACTGACGCAGGAGGGAAGCCTGGAAGGGAAATTAACGATTACCTTCGCCGGACTGGAAGCCCTCGACAGACGGCTCGAATTGCGTAAGCAGGACGCCGCCGCCCGCAAGAAATACATGGAGGATGAGGTCCGTGCAGTGATTCCTGCGGGCAGCGATGTGGAGATGAAGAATGAGCCGGAGTGGAGCAGTTCGGCGCCCACGCTGGTGGCCACTTTCGAACTCAAGGTGCCGGGTTGGGCTTCGGCGGCCGGGCATCGAGCGCTAGTTCCCGTCGGGCTGTTCGGCGCGGAGGAAAAACACGTGTTTGAACACACCGCGCGCGTCTACCCCATCTACTTTGATTTCCCCACCGCGCGCATCGACGACGTCAGCATTGAGCTTCCGCTCGATTGGAAAGTGACCAGCATGCCGCCCGCGCACATCGACGCCGGCAAGGTGTGCTCCTTCAACACCAAGGCGGAAAACAACAAGGGCACGCTGCATCTCACGCGAAATCTCAATATCGATGTGGTGTCGCTCGACACCAAATATTACATGGCGCTGAGAAATTTCTTTCAAACGGTGAGGACCGGCGATGAACAGCAAATCGTCTTGCAGCCCGGCTCGGCCGCGGCGGCGAACTGACGTGGGGCGTCTGTGTTCATGGCGAGGCGCGGCGCTGCTCGGCGGAAGCTTGGCAATTTTTATCTTTGGCGGCGTGCTTCCAGCGCATGCCAACGACGCTCCCGGTTGGATGCATTCGCTCGTCAGCGCCCCTTTGCCCGAACATGACGACAAGACCGACGCGGTGCTGTTGTATTCCGATTACACCCTGACGGTGCAACCCAACGGGAAGATTGTGGGCACCCAGAAAGCCGCTTACAAGATTCTGCGCGAGGGAGGAAAAGAGTACGGATTGGTGATCGTGGATTTCGACGCGGACACGCGCATCTCCGCCCTGCACGGCTGGTGCATTCCGGCGCAAGGCAAAGACTATGAAGTGAAAGACAAAGATGCCATCGAAGCGTCTCTCAGGGTACTCAACGGGGAACTCGCTTCGAATATTCGCTCCAAGGTGTTACAAATTCCCGCGGCTGTCCCGGGCAACATCGTCGGATACGAGGTGGAACAGGAATTAAGGCCGTACGTTCTGCAGAATGAATGGGTGTTTCAGGAGCCCATACCGATTGGTGAAGCGCGCTATACCCTGCAGGTCCCCCCAGGGTGGGAATACAAAGTGGGCTGGTTTAACCATGCCGAGATTGCACCGGTTTCGATCGGGAGCAATCAGTGGCAATGGGTGGTCAAGAATATGCCCGCGATAAAAAGCGAAAAGGAAATGCCGCCGTGGCGAGGCGTTGCCGCGCAGATGGTGCTTTCGCTCATTCCACCGGGAGGCACGTCACAAAACAAAGGCTTTCAAAATTGGAATGATATGGGCAACTGGCAGGCGGAGCTGGCGCGCGGACGCCGCGACGTCTCCCCGGAGATGAAACAGAAGGTGGCCGAGTTGACGGCCTCCGCGACTTCGCCGCTCGAAAAGATGCGCGCCATCGCCCAGTTCACCCAGCGCGAGATTCGCTATGTGGCCATCGAACTGGGCATCGGTGGTTATCAGCCGCACGCCGCCAAGGACGTTTTCGCGCATCGCTACGGGGATTGCAAGGATAAGGCCACGCTGGTGAGCGCGATGTTGTCGGAACTGGGAATCGAGTCCTACTACATCATTATTCATACCGACCGCGGGGCCGTCACTCCGGGAATGCCGCCGCAAATTGGCATTTTCAATCACGCCATCCTGGCCATCAAGCTGCCCGAAGGAGTTTCGGACCCTTCCCTGGTGGCCTTCCTAAATGATCCAAAACTCGGCAAGCTGCTGGTGTTCGATCCCACCGACGAGATCACTCCGTTTGGCCATCTGCGCGGCGCGTTGCAAGCCAACTACGGCTTACTGGTGACGCCCACCGGCGGAGAATTACTGGAATTGCCGCAGTTGCCCTCCGGCCTGAACACTACCGAGCGCTTCGCGAAACTGCAATTGGACAGCAAGGGCACACTGAGCGGAGATATCAAGGAAATCAGGCGCGGCGATCCGGCCGTGCACCAGCGTTACGTGTTGCGCGCCGCTTCGCAGTCCACCGATAGAATCAAGCCCATTGAAACGGTACTGTCCCATTCGCTGGGGACTTTCAAAATCACCAAAGCCACGGCGGGAAATCTGGAGCAGAGCAATCTGCCCTTCGTCTACGACTATTCGCTGGTGGCGGAAAATTATGCCAAATCCGCGGGCGACCTGCTGCTGGTCCGTCCGCGCGTGGTGGGATACGAATCGCAAGACCTGCTGGAAACCAAGGAGCCGCGCAAATATCCCGTGGAATTCGCAGGGCCGTGGCGCGACACCGATAGTTTTGAGATTGCGCTGCCGGCGGGCTACGAGGTGGACGATCTTCCGCCGCCGGTCAATGCCGATTACAGCTTTGCCAGCTATCACAGCAAGGCGGAAGTAACCGGGAAGACGCTGAAGTACACGCGCACCTTCGAAATCAAGGAACTGAGTGTGCCCGTCAGCAAAGTGGAAGAGCTGCGGGCCTTCTATCGCATCATCGGAAACGATGAGCGCAACAACGCGGTTCTAAAACCCGCCGCGAAATAGCGAAGACAACGGCGCAGCATCCACTCCGCGACTTCGAATCACTCGCAACTGACCGCTTAACTCATTTTGGAGAGGCGCTCGCGAATCAGGTCGCTCAGCGCCTTGCCATCCACCGATTTGCCTTCCAGCGCGGACTTCGCCGCTTTCACCACTGCGCCCATCTGCTTCATGGAGTTTGCTCCGGTTTCCGCGAGGGCTTTGTCGATGGCCGCGTTCATTTCTTCGTTGCTGGCGCCCGCGGGCAGGTAGGATTCGAGGATGGCCAGCTCGCGGGTTTCTTTGTCGGCAAGTTCCGGACGGTTGCCCTTGGTGAACTGTTCGATGGATTCCTTGCGCTGTTTGACCAGGGTCTGCAGGATTTGAATGGACTCGGCCTCGTCGAGCACCCGAATTTTTTCCACTTCTTTGTGTTTGATGGCGGCTTTGATGCCGCGCAGAACGCTCAGGCGGAGTTCGTCCTTGGCCCGCATGGCGTCCACCAGGTCTTTTTGAATGCGCTCTGCCAGGCTCATGTCACGCTCCTCGAGATGTCCAGCAACTACGAATCGGTCGTGCAAGAAGTATTTGTAGATTGGAAAACTATCACAGAATGTTGGCGGGCTGCATTGACAGTGCGGTAATGGCTCGCTACCGTTGAAAGAACACAAAAACGTCAGTGATCGCGGAGAAAAAGCGAATGAAAGTCATTGTAGCGGACAAGATCAGTGAACGCGGCGTGAAATTGCTCAAAGAGCAGTCCGGCTGGAACATCGTCTTAACCACCAAGGACAATCTCGTTGCGGAAATCGCGGATGCCCAGGCGCTAATCGTGCGCAGCGCCACGAAGGTTACCGCCGAATTGCTGGACAAGGCGCCCATGCTGCGTTGCGTAGGCCGCGCCGGCGTCGGCGTGGACAACATCGATCTGGAAGCAGCCACCAAGCGCGGCATTGTGGTGATGAGCACTCCAGGAGGAAACGCCGTCAGCGTTGCGGAGCACGCCTTCGCCCTCATGCTGTCTCTCGCCCGCCAGGTGCCCAGGCTGGATAAGGCTTTTCATGAAGGACGCTGGGAGAAATCCAGCGCGGCCGGCGTGGAGTTGAGCGGCAAGACCCTGGGACTCATCGGTCTCGGACGCATCGGCAGCGACGTGGCGGTGCGTGCGGAAGCCTTCGATATGCGCGTCCTGGGTTATGACCCGTACATCAGCGAAGCTGCCGCCAAGGAATTTTCCGTGGAGCTGGTGTCGTTGGAGCAGTTGCTCGCGGAAAGCGATTTCGTCTCGCTGCACACGGCACTGAGTCCCACAACGCAAAATCTGATCAATGCGGCCTCGCTGGCCAAGATGAAAAAGGGCGCCTTCGTGATCAACACGGCGCGAGGCGAGCTGATTGAAGAAAAAGCTCTGGCCGAAGCATTGAAGAGCGGCCACCTGGGTGGCGCGGGCCTGGACGTGTTTGCCGAGGAGCCGCCGAAAAATTCGCCGCTCGCGGAATTAGCCAACGTGGTCGGCACGCCGCATGTCGCCGGATCCACCACGGAGGCGCAAGAAGGCGTCGGAACGCAAGTGGCCGTGCAGGTGAAGGATTATCTCGCCGAGGGAATTATCCGGAACGCCGTGAACCTGCCGGTGTTGTCCGCGGAACAATATCGCCGCGTGCGCCCTTACCTCGAACTGGCGGAGCGTCTCGGCTCGCTCGTCTCGCAGGCTTCGCAAACCCGTCCGTCGCGCATTCGCATTCGCTATGCCGGCGAAGTTGCCGAAGTTGGCACGCATCTCTTGCGCAGCGCGGTGCTCGCGGGAGTATTGAACGCCGTGCTCGATGAAAAGGTCAACGTGGTCAACGCTCCGTCGATCGCCACCGCCCGCGGCCTCAAGGTGGAAGAGGAGACGCGTCGCCGCGAGCATGGCTTTCCGAACACTCTGGAAATCGCGGTGTTGCCGGGCAGCGGCGCTTCAGACGAGGGTTTCAGCGCCGAAGGCACGGTGCTGTACGATGGATCGCCGCGCATTTTGCAGATCGAAGGAATTTCGCTGGAAGCGCAACTGGAAGGCACGATTTTGTATCTCAGAAACCGCGATGAGCCCGGCGTCATCGGCCAGGTGGGCACGATGCTCGGGAAGTATGGCGTCAATATCGCCACGTTCGCCCTGGGCCGGCGAGAAGCCGCTCGTGGCGCGCAAGCGGTCTCTCTGGTCCGCCTGGACGGCGAAGTTTTCAATTCCATCCTGGAGCCCATTAAAGGTATCCCGGCCATCACCGAAGCGAAGCTGCTGCGCTTGAACTAGCAGCGTTCACCTGCACGCTGGAATTTTCAACCAGCTCGAAGATGTTTGCGTGAGTTGCGCGAGGTCCGTCGCGCGAGGTCCGTTCGGGCCGTTCACTGCGGCCTTTCTCAGCTCCGAAATTCGTTTTCGATGGAAATTCCCCGTGCCGATACGCTAAGCTCGCTCATACTTTTGATAAATTTATATGAATATGCGGATACAAATTTAGGATAATCTTCTACAAGTTGAATTCAGGCGGGTGTCTTCACCTTATGTAGCCTTGTTTTCAACAGACCGCATTCCGGCCCACAAGTTGCAAAACGTTAAGTCTGAATGATTTCGACTTCGCGTGCTTCAAAACTTCAGGTAGGCAAGACTAAACCAATTACTTTGACCATTGTGAAAGGAACAGTCATGAGCTGCTCTTTGCTTTTTAAGCGGATTCTCTCCGCCGGCGTCTTCTTTTTATTCCTGGTGACCACGGCAGCCTTGGGTCAGGACGCGACCGGACGCATCGTGGGCACGGTCACCGATCCGGCTGGTGCCGCCATCCTGGGCGCCCAGGTAACGGTTCTGAATCCCGCGACACAAATTTCACAGGTGGTGAATACCAACGAGAATGGATATTACCAGGTGCTGTCGCTACCCATCGGCACGTACACCATCACCATTGAGCACTCGGGATTTCGCAAGCATATCTTTGAAGGCCAGGTCCTGCAAATCAATCAGTCCATGAAGCTGGACGCCAAGCTCGAGATTGGACAGCAGAATGAAGTGGTGGAAGTGCAGGAGCAGGCCGCGAACGTCGAGACCGTGGATCAGACCATCGGCGTTAACGTCGTGGGAGAAACCATCCAACGCGCCCCGCTCAACGGTCGAAACGTTCTGGACCTCGCCAAGTTGCAGCCCGGCGTGACGGAAACCAATGGCGACACCACCGCGGCGGGAACCTATAGTATTGCGGGCGGCCGCAGCGATTCCGTAACGTTTCTTCTCGACGGCGGCCTCAACAACAATTTGCTCGACAACAGCGTGGTCTTCAATCCCAACCCCGACACCATCGCCGAGTTTCGCATCCTTGAAAGCAATTATTCCGCGGAATACGGACGCAACGGCGGCGGCGTGATCAGCGTGGTCACCAAGTCCGGTACCAACGTGTGGCATGGCAGCGGATTTGAGTTCCTGCGCAACGACGCTCTCAACGCCAACCAGTTCTTCAACAAGAACGATCCCAACAATCTCTTGCCGCGCGATGTTTTGAAGCGCAATCAATTCGGCGGCACCTTTGGCGGCCCCATCACTCTGCCGAAGCTCGTGAACGGCAAGGATCGTTTCTTTTTCTTCGTCGGCTATCAGGGCCAGAAACTGTCGTCGCAGCAGTCCACCGGCACCACCACGGTGTTTACGCCCGCGCAGATCACCGGAGACTTTTCTGGAGGTGGAGCGCCTGGCAATTGCCCCCTCGCGGACACCGGCGTGGCGGACTTTCTCCAAGCCAATCCTTTTTTTCAGTCCGACCCTGCCAAAGCGGCCTGCGGCATCATCGATCCCACCAAGATCAATCCCGTCGCGCAGAATTACATCAATCTCGGTTTTCTGCCCACTTCTCCGGAGGGCCAGGCCAACTACCACGGCTCGCACACCAACAACAACAACGAGCTGACCATGAAATTCGATGTGGTGCTCTCGCAGAAAGACAAGATCTCCACCACGCTTGGCGGCAACCGCAATCCGCAACTCAATCCGTTTGACGGCGCCACCGTGCTCGGGTTTCCGGACCTTGTTTCCTATCACAACTATTTCGGCAACCTGGCGTACAGCCACGTTTTCACGCCCAACATCGTGAACGAGCTGCGGCTGTTTGCGCAGCGCAATAACTATGTGCAGGACGATCCGGCGATCAAGCTGCCCAACGCCTCCGATCTGGGCATCGGCATCACTCCGGACAATCCGTCCGGGCCGCCCATCATTGCCTTTGATAATGGCCTGACCGTCGGATTCAGTCCCGCCGGGCCCACCAACGAGATCAATAACACCTTCGGCTTCGTGGATACGCTCAGCTGGGTCCGTGGCAGGCACAATCTCAAGCTCGGTACCGGAGTTTCCGCCTACCAGAACAACACCGTCTACGATTTTTACGTCAACGGGCAGTTTGATTTTTCCGGCGACACCGTTGCGACCGACAATTCTCTGGCGGATTTCCTGCTGGGGGCGCCTTCGGACTACTTTCAATATCCTGCCGCGCCTTCCAACATCCGCAGCAAATCCTTTTTCGGTTTTGCCCAGGATGAATGGCGCGTGTCGAAGAAACTCACTCTGAACCTGGGGCTGCGCTACGAATACAACACTCCCAAGTCGGACACCAAAGGCCGCACGTTCTCGATTATCCCTGGTCAACAATCGCAGGTCTTTACCAACGCGCCCGTGGGCATGGTTTTTCCTGGCGATCCAGGCGCCCCGAGCGGCGTGAATTTTCCGGACAAAAACGACTGGGCGCCGCGCTTCGGCTTCGCGTGGGATCCCAAGGGTGACGGCAAAACCAGCCTTCGGGGCGGAATCGGCGTGTTCTACGACGTCCTGAAAGGCGAGGACAACCTCCAGTTCAATGGCCAGCCGCCATTCTTTGCCTCTGCGGGATTGTTCTTTCCTACCGTTGGTCCGGGGCAGGCTTCCGACGTGCCCTTTCTGAGCGATCCTTTTGGCTCCGCCGGCTCGCCCAATCCCTTTCCCTCAACCCCGCCTCCCTCGAATCTCGATTTCGCGGCCGCGGGATTTCTGCCCATCAACAGCGGCGGCGCCGTCTATCTCGTGGACCCGCATCTGCGAACTCCCTACACCTATCAATATAATTTGAGCCTGCAGCGCGAAATCGCGCCGAACACCGTGCTGGAAATCACCTACGTGGGCAGCAGTTCTCACGGGTTGACCACGCTGGTCGACGTAAATCCCTTCGTGCTCGGAACCACCGACCGCGTGTTGAACCTTCAGCAGGGCAATAGTTCGTGCGTCGATGACGACTTGAACAGCAGTTCTGGCGCGGATCCCGACGCCTTCTGTTCCTACGCCGGGCTTCCCGAGTTCAAAAATCTCACCAAGGCCAGCTACAACGGCTTGCAGACCAGCTTGACCAAGCAGATTGCCAACACCGGCTTCCTTGGCCGCACCTATTTCACGCTGGCCTACACTTACGCTCACGCCATCGACAATACTTCTGGATTCCGCAACCGCAACTCGGAAGTGCCGGCGTACGCTCCGGACCTGCTGCGCGCTTCCAGCGATCAGGACATTCGCCACCGCATCACTTTCAGCGGCGGATGGGATCTGCCCATCGAACACATGTGGAATTCCGGGCCGAAGCGCCTAACCCAGGGATGGAGCCTCTTCCCCATCGTCACCTGGAGAACCGGATTTCCTTTCGACTTCTTTGCCAGGTTGCCCGGCCGCTTCGATCCTGGCTCGGAAGGGCCTTCGGGAGCGGGCGACGCGTTCGACGTGTATGCCAATGTGGTCGGCTCCACGAAGACGCTTGATCCGCGCAAATCGCAGGATTTCGGCTTCGGTCCCGGCAATTACTACGTGAACCCCAACAGCTTCAGCAACGCGCAGTGCGGGGACGACAACAATCCTGACCCGTGTACTCCGAGTTCCACGGTGTTCCCTTCAAGCGCTCAGGTTGTCGCGGATCCATCGCTGGCCACTTACGGAACCTTGGCGAGAAACTCCTTGCGCGGTCCGGGATACGTCAATTTTGACCTGGCGTTTTCCAAGACCACCAACCTTGTCGGCGAACGCGTGAAGCTGGAATTCCGGGCGGAGTTCTTTAACCTCTTCAACCACGCCAATTTCCTGAGCCCCGGCGTCGTCAACGAAGGTGATGGCGTCACCTTCAACGCCGCGACCGGCAACAACATCAACAGCAGCCAGTTCGGGCAGATTACCTCCACCTACGACCCGCGCATCATTCAGTTGGCGCTGCGGCTGTCGTTCTAACGCTGGCGGTTATATGGCGGCTTTTTCGTCGCCGCTGCTTAGCAGCAAAATAACTATGGTCATTCCGGCCGAAGCGAGCCGACGCATTTTCCCCTCGTTCGCCAAGCGAACGAGTCGGCTCGCGAAGTGGAGAAATCCCTCGCATGCTCGCGTAAGCCACCGTCGTCCTTCTTTATCCGCACCCGCCATTCACTAACAAAAAAAGCAGCGTCAACAGCTCGCCGCAGCCGAGTCCCTCAGCCGCTCGAAGGCCCAGGCAGTGTCCTGATTTCCGCATTTGGACACTACCAAGCTTCATGCTCGCTGGTTTCGCCCTGCGCTGCTATGTTAATGTTGTGTTTCCGCTCAAGCCGGCAGTGCGGCCGAGCAACTTCAGTCGGGGCGTAGCGCAGCCTGGCTAGCGCGCCT
>DASXLA010000077.1:0-68436 GCA_036496505.1 Candidatus Acidiferrum sp.
GATGGGGCTGGATGTGGAAGTGAAAGATGAAGCGCGATTACCAGATAAATGGGCTTATTTCACCTTTGACGGCGACGAGAAATCCGCAGCCGCCACGACCCCGAGCAAGAACGACTGCTGGACATGCCATGAACAAAACGCCGCCGTGGAACATTCCTTCGTGCAGTTCTATCCTGAGCTTTTGAAAGTAGCCCGCGAAAAAGGAACGTTAAAGCCACAAGCCCATTTGGACTAGCGCTTCAAACCTGGTGAAATTCAGCGAGGCAATTCTATTTCAGGGCGAGCACTTCGATGGAATTACCCGACGGGTCGCTGACATACACCGAACGGGTACCGTCGCGGTGCGTCTTGGGCTGTCCGAAAAGCGAGGGATCGCGCAGCAAGGCAAAATGCGGCGGATGCTGCTGCGGGAGCACGAACGCCACGCGGATATTTGCAAATTCCAGCAAGGCCCAGGTTTCGTCCTGATAGGCGACCTTGCAATTGAAATTCTTCAGGTACCATTCCACCGTGCCCTTCACGTCGCTCACCGGGACGGCGATGTGGTCCACGGTATCAAAGCCTTCGGCTTCCTTTGTTGCTGGCATGTTTTACCTCGCGATCCCGCAGGGAAATTGCGCGGCGGTCACTGCAAGCGTCGAGCGCGCCGCAGAGCTGCTGAGGTGCAGCCCACACAAATAGCTTACTCCAAGCGTGCGGACACATAAATGCCGGAAGAAGCCGCACCGGGGAAAAAGCTAAGTTTGTTCCGGATGATTTTTCGTCCAGCTGCAGGCCGCAATGGATATCAAAATTTGAGATAGCGGCACGCAACAGGCCATCACGCGCCGGGATGCCTGGACATTACGGCAACCGCGACTACGGCGTGAACGGGCTCTCCGGCGGAGGGTTGCCACCGGTGGTGTGAAGCAGCACGGGCACCAAGATTCCTACCGCCACTGCGCCCGCGAGGATTTTGAAGTGGGAGAATCCGGCGTTGGCAGGCTTCTGGCCCAGCTTCGCAGCCAGGGCGCAGGTGGTGTGCTCGTGGCCGCGATGATAGCCGGACTCTTCGGGCGATATGGCCGGGTTGCGCTGATCCTTCACGGACACTTCGGGGATCACGTCGTAGGCATGCCCTTCGTCCAGCGTCTTGGTCTCTTTGCCCGAAGTGGCCTCCAAGGAGCCGTGCTCTACTTTGATTTGCAGGTCGCACAAAGAGTTCATGGTAATTTGCGCCAGGATGGGCCGCTCCGCCTTGGGCACAATGCGTACATCAGATGCAAAAATCTCAAAGCTCTCAGACGTGCTGTTCAGGGCTACGATCATGGTGCCATGCCGCAGTTCAGCCACGGCTCCTGTAGCTCCCGGAAAGAACGCCCCGTACGACTCGCCAATCAGCTCGAATCTCGACTGGCGCACCCGCAACTGGGCGTGACCGTTGGATTCGGTGCCGACGACGTCGCCGGTATAGAGAGAGGAGCCAGCCGTGAGGCTGGACTCGCCCACATGGGCCTCGGAGGCGTCCACAACGACTCCAGTTGCTTGATTCTGCGCGGGATACGAGGAGTACACAGGGCCCGCCATGAGTGTACCGGCCAAGGCTCCAGCGACTGCCGCTCTATAAAACAAGTTCATAACTGCCCCCAAAGGCGAGAAGCGCCTCTCCGAGGATAAGTAGGCAGTCCTATAGGTACTAGTTCTATCTAGGGGCCTGTATTGAACCAGCCATTCTCGATTAGGACACGCCAGAAGGGTCCCACAGAAGGGTCCCCGCAGGCCCACTAAAGGGCTATGGAGTGGCCGCATCGCGAAGCTCTGGACCGATAGCCAAGCTCGCCGTCTGCTCGCGACAGATATGACCGCTGCGACAAGTGCGGCCGCGCGGAGGTTGCCACTTGCGCGCGGTCGGAAGCATACTCACAGGCATGCCCCATTTCCGCCGACTGATTGTTCCGTGTGCGGCCATCTGCGCGATGGCCATGGGCGGGGTTTGGGCGCGCGCCGACGAAATCCGCCTCAAAGACGGTCAAAAACTGTATGGCGTCATCGTGGCGTACGAAGACAACATGTTTAAAGTGAAGACTGACTTTGGATTTGTGCTGGTTGAGAAGGATAAAATCGCGGCGATCATTCCAAGCGCCCCGGCGACCAAGCCGGCCAAGGCCGCCGAGCCGCTACCCGCGGAAAAACCATCGGCGGCACCGAAGCCCGCGGCCACGAAACCCGCGCCGGTGAAAACAGAAGTCGCGACGCCGAAGCCGCCAGCCAGTCCTGTCAAAAAAGAAGAGCGTACCGCCGCGCCATCGACGCCGCCCGTGGAGAACGTAAAAGCTTCCGCGCCGCCACTTGCGCCCAAACCCGCGAAACCCCAAAGCACCCGGCCGGTACCGGCGCCGCCATCGATCACGGCCGCGACAGCCAGGCCTGCGGCATCGACGATTCCGGTGGTCACTGCCATCAGCCCAGCCTCCAAACCGGCAGCGCCGGCACCGCCGGCCAACCGCGAATCGCTGCAGGGCAATGTCTACACCAACTACACGCACGGCTTTCACATGTACAAGCCGCCAAGCTGGAAGCTGATTGAGGACGCGGGCAAAGCGCTGCCAAACGCCATCGTGGCCATGGGGACCACGGACGAATCGACGCTGCTGGTTGTCGGCCAGGAAAAGATTCACGAAAAGGGTAAGGATTCGCTGGAGGCCACGGCCAACGAAGTGGAAAAACGGTTGGAGGACACTTACGGAAACTACCGCCGCATCTCCGAGCGCAAAACCGTTTCCGGCGGCTTCCCTGCGGTGGAGATTCACTATCGCGGGCTGGCCGACAATCGCGACTGGTCCGGAACGCTGCTGGTGGTATCGCGCAGCGGCGACATGTTTTCCATACTCGGCATGACCTACGCGGATACGGACCTGATCCAGATTCAGGAAAACGTGATCGCGCGCGCCATCGCCAGCATGGAATTCAATTCAAATTAAAAATGTACGATGGTTCGCGTGATTGAGCTGCTGCGTAACAGCGCGTTCTCGCCGGGGCCAGGAATCTAGGCGCCGGCCGCCGCGGATGGCTCCGGCAGCTTACGATTCTCGCGGATAATGGAAATCAGCGACTGCGCAGCGCGCGGCAGGCTGCGATCCCGGCGATAAACCAGCCCCAGTTCCCGCCACAAATCGACGCCTTCAACATTCAGAAGCTTCACTTCCCCGGCTTTCACCTGGTCGCTGGCAAAACTCTCGCTGATGAAGGAAACTCCGGCGTCAGCGGCGACGAAGCGCTTGATCATGCCGATGCTCGGCAATTCCATGGTGATGCGCAGCCGCGAACGGTACGGACGAAAAAGTTTGTCGAGCACTTGCCGGGTAAAACCGGTGCGCGGAAAGATGAGCGGCTGCGCGGCGACTTCCTCGAGCGTAAGTTTGGTGCGGTTCGCAAGGGGATTGCGCGCGCTGACCATGAAGCGCAAACGGTCGCGATAAATGTGGTGCACCTTGGTGTTCAGCGCCTTGATGGGCAAAGTCACGATGCCTACGTCAATCGTGCCGTCTTCAATGCGCTGCAGAATTTTATGGCTGAAGTTGCGATAAATACTGATATGCACCAGCGGGTAACGGCGCTGAAATTCCGCGAAAATATCGGGCAGCAGGTACAGGCAAGTGGCCTCGTTGGCGCCAAACAGCACCGTGCCCTGCACCACGTTGCCGCGATCCGCGACGCCCTGAACGGACTCGTCCCGCAGGCGCAAAAGCCGCTCGGCATATTCGAACAAAACCTCTCCTGCGGGAGTCAGTTCCACGGACTTTGCCGAGCGATCCAGCAGCTTGGCACGATAGGCTTGTTCGAGCTGGCGAATTTGTGCGCTGACCGCAGACTGCGAGCGGAACACTTTTTGGCCGGCGCGTGAAAAACTTTTGAGTTTCGCTACGTAGACGAATGTGGCGAGTTGGTCGAAATCCATAGAGGTGCTCGGCGCTGATTATAACTGATTTATGAAGCCGCCTGCGCTGTCCCCGCCTTTTCAGAAGAAATTAAATTCCCAGTTCTTCAGGCGAACAAAACCGGTTGTGACGATGCAGCCTCCGCGCCCACCGGCAGCAAGATGCTGCGGTCTCGCAATTTTTCCAGCACCGGAGTCCAGGTGGCTTCGATGGTGCCCTGGAAATGGATGGGCTGCACGCGCAGCATCGGAAGCGGGCCGGGGCGCATCAGGATTTTCGACGCGCGCGGGCTGTTGGTGAAATAAATGTGCTCTTCGAGGACTTTTCTGATCCACTGCTCTTCATCGGCATCGAGCGCGGCGAGCGAAACAAACTCAGGATGCAACACATCTTCCGCTTCTGCGCGCAGCGTGTAAGCCAAACCGCCGGTCATGCCGGATCCAAAATTGAGCCCGAGCGAGCCGAGAATAATGGCTACGCCTCCAGTCATGTATTCGCACCCGTGCTGCCCCACGCCCTCGACCACCGCCAGCGCGCCGCTATTGCGAACTCCGAATCTTTCTCCCGCGCGGCCCGCAACATAGAGTTGTCCGGAAGTCGCTCCGTAGAGCACGGTATTCCCCGCCAGCACATCACCTCGCCGTGAAGCCGCTCCGCCCGCCGAAATCGCGATCGTGCCGCCGGACAAGCCCTTGCCCACGTAATCATTGGCCTCACCGCGCAGGCGGAGCGTAATGCCTTCCGCAAGAAACGCGCCAAAACTCTGGCCCGCGGAGCCGTGATAGTGGCGCGACGTTTCGCGCCGCGGCGCCCGCCCGTTTTTCGTGCTCCGCATTAGTTCGCCGCTCATCCCCGCGCCGACGCTGCGGTCGGAGTTGTGAATCGGCTGCGCTTGCGATTTCGCTTCGAGTTCCTCGGCAAATAACATGGAAGCTTCGCGCGCCGCGGCGTGCAGCGCCGGTTCCTGTTGCGGCGCCACGCGGCGAGATTCGGAGACGGGCACGATGAGCAGCGCGTCCATTCCGGAGCGCGTTCCCAGAAGGTCATACCAGCCGGAGAGTTCCGTGAGCGAACGCACGCCGAGTTCGGCCATGCGTTTGCGAACTTCTTCCGCGAGGTACTGGAAATAGGCGACCACCATTTCCGGTTTTCCCGCGAAGCGCGCGCGCAGCGTTTCATCCTGGGTGGCGATGCCCACCGGGCAGGTATTTAGGTGACATTGCCGCGCCATGACGCAGCCAATGGCCAACAAGGACGCAGTGCCAAAACCGAATTCATCGGCGCCCAGAATCGCCGCGAGAATAATATCGCGGGCAAATTTCAGGCCTCCGTCCACGCGGAGAGAGAGACGTGAACGGAGGCCAGCGCGAACGAGAGTGTCATGCGTTTCGCGCAACCCAATTTCCCACGGCAGGCCGGTATTTTTGATGGAGGTGAGCGGCGAAGATCCCGTTCCACCATTGTGCCCGCTGATGGTAATGACATCGGCACCAGCCTTGGCCACTCCGGCGGCAATGATTCCCACGCCCGCGCCGGACACCAGCTTCACTCCGATGCGCGCAAAGGGATTCACCGCTCGCAAATCGTGAATGAGCTGCGCAAGATCCTCGATGCTGTAAATATCGTGGTGCGGAGGCGGCGAGATCAGTGGAGTTCCTGGCGTGGCGTGCCGGATGCGCGCGATGTATTCCGTGACTTTGCGCGCCGGAAGCTGCCCGCCCTCGCCAGGCTTGGAACCCTGCGCCATTTTTATTTCCAATTCCTCGGCGTGTACCAGGTAATCGGCGGTTACACCAAAACGCCCCGAAGCCACCTGCTTAATTTTGTTGGCCGCGGGAGCCTCAAAGCGATACGTGGCCGGATCTTCGCCGCCTTCGCCGGTGTTGCTGCGTCCGCCCAGAATATTCATGGCCACGGCCAGGGTGCGATGCGCCTCGGGACCAAGCGAGCCAAGTGACATGGCCTGCGTGCTGAAACGCTTCAGCACTGATTCCGCGGGTTCTACTTCTTCCACCGGGACCGGTGTTCCGGGAACAGTGTCCAGCAGGTCGCGCAGGAACACCGTTCCTTGCCGTTCCGCCAGCTCTTCAAACGCAGAATATTTCTTGGCGTCGGGCGCCTTCACGTGCGCGTGCAGGCGGCGCACAATTTCCGGCGAATTGGCATGCAATTCCGCGCCCTTGCGGAAGCGATACAGCCCGGCATCGCCCATATCCTCCGTGGCGCTGGAAAAAGCGGTCTCGTGCATGCGCAAATAGTCGGCTAGCAATTCCTCCAGGCTTTTCTGCCCGGGGAAGTCGGCGGCGTCCTCGAAGAATTCCGCGCATAAATCTTCGGACAAGCCCACAATCTCGAACAGTTGGCTGTTGCGGTAACTGGCGATGGTGGACACGCCCATGCGCGCCAGAACTTTTCGCAGGCCGGCGTTTACGGCGGTGCGCACACGCGCGGACCCGCCCGGCTCCAGCGCTTCCGCAAATTGGTCGCCGAGATATGGCAAAACCGCGCTGGCGCCGTTGGCCACCAGAAGTGCGACGTGATGCGTATCGAATACCTGCGCGGACTCCACCACCAGCGGCACATCCCATAATCCTTCGCGCGTCATGGCCTTCCACACCGCCGCGGTGGCCAGCAACGCCGGCAGGCACGCGCGCTCCTTGCTGATGGCCCGGTCGGAAAGGAGGAGGAGACCCGGGCGACCGCCGCTGCTCAGAGGGGTAGTGGAGAGCTGAGCAATTCCGCGGCGCGCGCCCGGGACTCCCGTGGCGGCGTTGAAGGTGAAATCTATCTGGCGTACTTCGCCAAACTCTTGGACCATCTCCGCGAACTGCCCAGCATCAATCAACGGAGTGGGCAACGTCAGGCCGCCCTTGAGGCGCACTTCGAGGGACATCACATGTGCTTCGCGCAGCGGATCGATCGGCGGGTTGGTGACCTGCGCGAATCTTTGTTTGCAATAATCCCAGAGCGAGCGCGGCAAAGTGGAGAGGAACGCCGGGGGAATGTCATCGCCCATGCTCCAGTCGGCTTCCTTGCCGTGCACCAGCGCCGTGAAAAGCGTCTTATATTGATCTTCCGTCCAGCCTGCCGCCGCGGCGGTGCGCTTGGGATGCGCGACGGGCGACGGAATTCCGGGCCAAGGAGCATTGGTTAATGGACGGTGCCCCACGTGCTCACGGTCTACGTCCGCGGCCAGGCGCTTCAAAATGTCTCGCCAGCGCAGAAACTGTCCGGAGACGGGGTCGGCGAGAATCATTTCGCCGGGGCCGAGGCGTTGACGTTCGGCTATGCGCGATTCTTCAAAATCGATGAGTCCGGTTTCCGAACCGGCGATCAGCAAGCCGTCGTGAGTCAGCGTATACCGCAGCGGACGCAACCCATTGCGGTCGAGTTTGGCGCCCACGAACTGCCCATCGGAAAAAACCAACGCGGCCGGTCCATCCCACGGCTCGCTATGTTGGGAGACTGCGGTGAGCGCGGCACGCACGTCGCGCGAAAGGTGCGGGTCTCTCTCGAATGCGGGAGGGACCAGTGCCAACATGGCCTCGTCCGGCGGCAAGCTCTCGAGCAGTTTCAGCTCGAAGGCGTTGTCGAAACTCGCGGAGTCGCTGACATTGGGCTCCAAGGCGCGAAACCAAGTGCCCACTTTTAAGGCGGCGCGCTGCTTGCGGTCCTTCGCGCGCAGCCAACGGCGGTTGGAAATAATGGTGTTGATTTCTCCGTTGTGCGCCACGTGGCGGAAGGGTTGCGCCAGGTCCCAGGATGGCTGCGTGTTGGTGGAATAGCGCTGGTGAAAAATGGCGAAGGTGGCCGCAAAGGAGCGATCACGCAAATCCTCGTAAAATTGGGGGAATTGCCACGGCGTGAGCAGGCCCTTGTACACCACCGTACGCGAAGAAAGCGAACAGATGTAGCAACGCGGCGGCATGACCGTTTCCGCGCGCTTGCGCAGCAACGCCAGGCGCCGCTCGAAACGCGCAGGGGTCTTGGTCGCCTGCGTCGTCTCCACAAAAAACTGCCAGATTTCCGGCATGGTCTCCAGCGCCCGGCGCCCCAAGGAGCGCTGATCCACCGGCACACGCCGCCATCCCAGGACGCGGAGGCGTTCGGTCTCGGCCGCGGACTCGATCGACGAGCGCGCCTCGCTCGCCGCCGACGCTGCAAGAAAAGCAAAACCCAGCCCAAAATTTTCCGGGAGTTCGATGCCCTGCTCTTTGGCGCGCTCGCGAAAGAAAGCGGTCGGAAGAGAAGTCAGCAGGCCCGCGCCGTCGCCGCTGGCACCGTCCGCGTCAACACCACCGCGGTGCGTCAGGCGTTCCAGCGCAGTCAGAGCATATT
This sequence comes from Candidatus Acidiferrum sp., assembly GCA_036496505.1. Classification (GTDB taxonomy): domain Bacteria; phylum Acidobacteriota; class Terriglobia; order Acidiferrales; family UBA7541; genus Acidiferrum. The sequence goes on from DASXLA010000077.1 coordinate 8,256, forward strand.
GAATGATGTCGTAAGCCGCGGGACTGCCGAGGCGCGCTACGAATCCGGTTCCGCATGCGTCGTGGTCCGGGTGACCCCAGTTGGGATGACGCTCCTGCGAGCACAGATCACCGTGCGGATGGACAGATATCCGTTCCCTTTCCGCATCGCGGCGCCCGGAAGACATATCTTTGTATAGGCTCTCGCGAGGCGGCAAGTAAAACTCAGAATTTGAATACGCTGAATTCGTTTTGTGATAAGGCGGGAAAGCGCGGAATATTAACGTTCCGTTAATAAAATCGCATCACTAGAACTTCGTCACCTCGGAGAAATGGAAGTCACGAACCTTCATCGCGGGCACTACCATTTCGAACGCCTCTTCCCCGGTGGCGCGCACGGCGGGTCCCAGGAGTTCCACGTTGCGCAGCATCTCCAACAACGACTGGTTGAAGCGAAAATTGCGCACCGCCGATAGCACCCGGCCCTTTTCGACGAGAAACAACCCATCTCGGGTCATGCCGGTCATGATTTTTTCATAAGGATCGACTTCGCGGATATACCACAAGCGCGTCACCAGCAGGCCGCGATCCGTTGACGCGATCATTTGCTCCATTGCTGTGCCACCACCAGAGAAAACCAGGTTCATGGGCGCTTCGCCATACTCATTCGGAAGCATGAAACCATGACCCGTCGGCTTTTTGCCCACAACTTTTGCGCTGTTCCGCGAATACACCAGGTTTTTCGGCACTCCGCAATTCACCAGATGGACTTTCTGTCGCGGCATCCCTTCGCCGTCAAAGGGCGCTCCCAGCTGCAGCGGGTGATACACATCGTCGTAAATGGAAATGTTTTTGCCGAACAGTTGCCTGCCCACGCGCTGCGTCAGGCAGGAGCGCTTGTCTTGCAGAGCGGTCGCGGCGAAGTCATAAAAAAGAAAGCCCACCAGATCGAGCACGGCCGCGGGTTCAAGAATCACGGTGTAGCGCCCCGGAGACAGTTCCCGCGGCGCGACGGCGAGATGCGCTTTTTCGCCGGCGCGCACAGCCAGCATCTGCGGATCAAAATTTCGCACGTCCGCGGAGTTGGCTTTGGCCCAGCTTGCCGCCGGCTTCTCCTGCATGGTGATGGAAAATTCCGAGTGCGTCTCGCGATAGGCGGCAAACAACCCGCGCGAGTTGCCCATCGCCGTCTGACTCTGCCCGGTGGAATAAATCCCTGCGGCAACCTGCCCGTTCTTCACGGCCAGATCACAGGCGCAGCGCACCGCTTGCGCGCGAACATCCGGGGTCACCGCCGCGGTTTCTTTCGAGAAGCGATGCACGCGGCGATACTTCTGCGGGCCCGGCACCGGCAGCAGGCGCAAATCCTTTGGCTGGCTCGCGGCCAGGGCGAGCGAATCCTCCACCCCGTTTCGCAGCGAATCCTCATCCACGCGATTGGTGGTCACGCGCGCGGTGCGCTCTTCCGCCACCGTTCGAATGGACACGGTGAGTCCATGCTCCGCGACGTTTTGATGGATGGCGTTATTGGCGAAGCGCGTGAGCGCGTCGGCCACTTCGTCCACGTGCACTTCGGCTTCTTCCGCGCCGGCACTTTTTGCCAGCCGCAACACCATATGCACGATGCGTTGCAGTTCGCGCTCGCCCAGCAGTTGTACCGGACCCACGGCTTCCTTCCGTACTCGCAATGCACGCGCTCGCGTTTTCGCCCGAGCCTTCATTTTTCTGACAATTGCTCCGAAAACGCCGCACCGATGTGAATATTGCGGAATCTTGCCGGCGCCGCGCCGTGCCCGGTGCCCATGCTTTGCATCGGCTGGCCCTTGCCGCAGTTTGGAGTGCCCCAGAGCGTCCAGAATTCCGCACTGCAGATGGCGTCGCAGGAATTCCAGAATTCCGTGGTGATTCCGCTATAGCTGGGGTTTTTCAGCATGCGGATTTTCTTGCCGCCTTTGATCTCCCACGCAATTTCCGTGGAGAACTGGAATTGATAGCGGCGATCGTCAATGGACCAGGAGCGATTCGTTTCCATCAGAATTCCGTCGTCCGTGCCCTGAATCAAATCGTCGAAATTCCAGTTGCCCGGAAGCAGGCTCACATTGGTCATGCGAATAATCGGCAGCCGGTTCCAACCTTCCGTGCGCATCGTCCCTGAGGAGCGATCCAATCCAATCAGGCACGCGGTCTCGCGATTAGACAAATATCCGCGGAATTGCCCGTCCTGGATAATGTCGGTGTGCTGCGCGGGCACGCCTTCGTCGTCGTACGCAAAAGTTCCCAGGCCGAGACCGTGCTCCACCCGCGCGTCCGCCACCACATTTACAATCTCCGAGGCATACTTCAGGCGATTCACCTGGTCCAGCGTAAGAAAACTGGTGCCGGCAAAATTCGCCTCTTCGCCCAGCACGCGGTCCAGTTCAATGGGATGCCCGATGGATTCGTGGATCTGTAATCCCAGCTGGCTGCCGCCCAGAATCAGCGTTCCTTTTTTCTCCGGGCATTGATCCGCGCCATGCAGCGCGACCGCTTCCTCGGCAATCAAGCCGGCATTTTTCGCCAGGTCGAGCGATTCAACCAGCTCATATCCCTGCAGCGCGTGCTGCCCGCCAAAACTATTCGGATACGAGCGCTTCTGAATTTCCTCGCCCTTAAAAGAGGTGGCCACAACCCCGCATCCTGAAATTATTTTTCTCTGGTGAATGCGCGACCCGATGCTGGAAGCGAACCAGCTGTCCGTTTTCCGAAACTGCATGTCGGTTTCCGTGAGCGTCACGCTCTTCACGCGCCGCATCTCCTCGTCGGCGGCCAGCAGCAGCGCCAGCTGCGTTTCCAGGGGAATTTCAAAGGGGTCCTTGCGACACGGGCTCTGCCAACTATCAATAAATACCTGTTCGTCGGCCATGATGACGTCGTGCCGCTTGGCCGTGGCTGAAGCTTTGGCGATGGCCACCGCCTGCGCCGCGCAACCTTCCACGCCCTCGCGCGTCAAGCGATCTGTCGACGCGAAGCCCCACGCGCCATTGGCCAGCACGCGAATCCCCAGCCCAATGGATTCGGACTGCGCCAGCGTCCCAACTCTGCCATTTTTTGTGGTCAAATCCCGCTGCCGCTGGTGCATCACCCGCACATCCGCGTACGTGGCGCCCCGTAGGCGCGCGGTTTCCAGAGATCGTATGCACAAGTCCCACATAGTTTCGCGACTCAGTTCCGCAAAAACTTTCGTGAAACAAATTCAGGGGCGCAAAACGCGCCCCTGGAAGTTACCGTCCAAAATGTTCCTTGCCGGCTCCCGAGGCTACGTGCCTTCCTGCCACGACGCCAGGTAATGTTCCTGTTCCGCCGTCAACTTGTCGAGCCGGTGTCCCATGGATTCCAGCTTCAGCCGCGCAATCTCTTTGTCCAGGTGTTCCGGCACCACGTAAACCTGCGGCTTGAGCGTCTTGTAATTCGCGCGCAGGTATTCGGCGGACAGCGACTGGTTGGCGAAGCTCATGTCCATCACGGAAGCCGGGTGGCCTTCCGCTGTGGCCAGGTTCACCAAGCGGCCCTCGCCCAGCAGGTAAACTTTCTGGCCGCCCTTCAGTGTGTATTCATCCACCAGCGGGCGGACTTCGCGCTTGCCGCTGGACATTTTTTCCAGCGCGGGAATGTCAATCTCCACGTTGAAGTGTCCGGAGTTGCAGACAATCGCGCCCGCTTTCATGTTTTCGAAATGTTCTGCGCGAATCACGCTCTTGTTCCCGGTCACGGTAATGTAGATGTCGCCTTCCTTCACCGCCTGCTCCATGGGCATCACCCGGAACCCGTCCATCACCGCTTCAATGCCCTTCACCGGATCGATTTCCGTCACAATCACATCCGCGCCCAGTCCCTTCGCACGCATGGCCACGCCGCGGCCGCACCAGCCGTAGCCCGCCACAACAACTTTCAGGCCGGCAATCAAGACGTTCGTCGCGCGAATCACGCCGTCAATCGTCGACTGACCCGTCCCGTAACGATTATCAAAGAAATGTTTGGTCATGGCGTCGTTCACCGCCACGATCGGATACTTCAGCGTGCCATCCTTGGCCATCGCCCGCAGGCGAATCACTCCGGTGGTGGTTTCTTCCGTTCCGGCAATCACATCGGCCACCAGGTCGGTGCGCTTCGTCAACAGCATGGTGACCAGGTCCGCGCCATCGTCCATGGTGAATTGCGGCTTGTGATCCAAGGCAGCGCGCAAATGCGAATAATACGTCTCGTTGTCTTCGCCCTTGATGGCGTACGTGGGGATGTTGTAATCGCGATTAAGCGAGGCCGCCACTTCATCCTGGGTGGACAGCGGATTCGAGGCGCACAGCACCGCATCCGCCCCGCCATCCCTCAACGCAATCATCAGGTTGGCGGTTTCGCTGGTGACGTGCAGGCAGGCAGAAACGCGCAAGCCCTTCAGCGGCTGCTCCTTCACAAAACGCTTGCGAATCGATTCCAGTACGGGCATCTGCTGCCCTGCCCATTCAATCTTGCGTTTGCCGGCATCAGCCAGCCCGATATCCTTCACGTCACCTTTTTTCAGTTCAGCGGTAGCCAATGGAAATGCTCCTTAGTTAAATTTTTCGGCGAAAACACTCGCGCGAGGAAGGGGACACAAATCTGCACAGATGCTCGAAATGCAAAAGTCTAACGACGCGCCGCCACTTCAGGTGTTGCTTGCGCCGTCGCTGGAACCTTTGCGCCCAGGCCGGCGGCCTTGCGCAAAGCGTCGGCGCGGTCGGTGCGCTCCCAGGTAAATCCCGGTCCGGTGCGCCCGAAGTGTCCGTAGGCCGCGGTCGCCTTGTAAATCGGACGCCGCAAATCCAGCGTCTCGATGATGCCCTTGGGAGTCAGCGAAAAGAACTCGCGGATGAGCGCGGTAATCTTTTCCTCGGGCACGGTCGCGGTGCCGAAAGTTTCGGCCATCACGGAAACAGGCTCGGCCACGCCGATAGCGTAGGCCAACTGCACTTCCGCCTTGCGCGCCAGCCCTGCGGCCACAATATTCTTCGCGATGTAGCGCGCCATGTAGCACGCCGAGCGGTCCACCTTGCTGGGGTCCTTGCCGGAGAACGCACCGCCTCCGTGGCGGCTATAGCCGCCATACGTATCCACGATAATTTTGCGCCCGGTCACGCCGGCATCGCCCATGGGGCCGCCAATCACGAAGCGGCCGGTGGGGTTGATGTGATATTTGGTGTCTTTATCCAGCATTGCGGCGGGAACGATGGGCTTGATGATTTGCGTGGTCACCGCTTCGCGCAATTCCTCGTTTGAAACTTTGTGATCGTGCTGCGTGGAAATCACCACCGCTTCGACGCGCGCCGGGCGCCCATTGCGATATTCAATGGTGACTTGCGATTTGCCGTCGGGCCGGAGGAAATCAAGCTTCTTGGACTTGCGGAGTTCGGAGAGGCGCTGCGTCAAGCGGTGGGCCAGCTGGATGGGCATGGGCATCAGCTCATCGGTTTCATCGCAGGCGAACCCGAACATCAGTCCCTGGTCGCCTGCTCCGCCAGTATCCACACCCATGGCGATATCCGGAGACTGGCGCTTTACCGTGCAAATGACCGCGCAGGTCTCACAATCGTAGCCGAACTTGGCGCGGTCGTAACCCACGTTGCGAATGGTTTCGCGCACCAACTCGTCGTAATTCACGTGCGCGCTGGTGGTAATTTCTCCCGCAACCACCGCCAACCCCGTGGTGACCAGTGTCTCGCACGCCACCCGTCCCATGGGATCCTGTTTCATCACTTCGTCCAGGACCGCGTCGGAGATTTGATCGGCGATTTTATCCGGGTGCCCTTCCGTCACGGATTCCGACGTAAACAGAAAATTGCGTAAGGCTTCGCTCAAAACAGGATCTCCTTCGTATGTGCCGGGGATGGCAATCGGGCGCCCATACAGCGCGGCTTCTCATTATATTCGGTACTTCTGAACGGTACCATTCGAAAAGTGAAGAATCAAATTGTTGAATTCAAATGCATTACACCCGCTGCGAACGGTAGCAGGGAGCATTGAAGGGTCGTTCCTCCCGCCGCCCTGGGTTTACCCCGAGTCCGCACGAGCAGGCGAAGGGGCGCCAGAGCCACTCTGCGCGGCCTGCCCGCCGTGGCGCCTCAGATGGTCTCGGCAACCCTCAAGGCACACGGAAAAAAACTGCCATTCCGGCCGAAGTGATCCAACGCTCTTTCTTCTCGTTCGCTCCGCGAACGAGTCGGCTCACGCGGTGGAAAAATCCGTCTTCGATCGACCGCGTAAGCCAGGTAAGACCCCGAATCCGCAACCAGCATTCCTAACCAACATCCCCCTCATCCAACTGCACGCTCAACTTCCCCTTGGTCTTCTTGGCCATCAGGTAGGAACGAATAAACGGGTCCAGGTCGCCATCCAGCACGCGGTCCACGTCGCCTACCTCAAACTTCGTGCGGTGGTCCTTGATAAGCCGGTAAGGCTGCATCACATAAGACCGGATCTGGCTCCCGAACGAAATATCCAGCTTCGACTCGTCCAGCTTGTCGGTGGCTGCCTGCCGCTTTTGAATCTCCAAATCATAAAGGCGCGAGCGCAACATCTTCATCGCGATCTCTCGATTCTTATGTTGGCTCCGCTCCGCCTGGCACTGCACCACGATGTTGGAGGCCAGGTGCGTAATCCGCACCGCGGTTTCCACCTTATTTACGTTCTGGCCGCCGGCGCCACCGGCGCGAAAAGTGTCCACGCGAATTTCTTCCGGCTTCACATCAATTTCGATCTTGTCGTCGATTTCCGGGATCACGAAGACCGAGGCAAATGAGGTGTGGCGCCGCGCCGCCTGGTCGAACGGTGAAATGCGCACCAGGCGGTGCACACCGGTTTCACCGGAAAGCAGGCCATAGGCGTTTTCGCCGTTGAATTGCACGGTGGCGGATTTTATCCCCGCTTCTTCGCCGGGGGTTTCGTCTAGGACCGTGGCGCTCATGCCCTTGCGCTCTGCCCACCGCAGGTACATGCGCAGCAGAATCGAGGCCCAGTCCTGCGATTCGGTGCCGCCGGCGCCCGGCTTGATGGTCATGATGGCGTTGAGATGATCATTTTCTCCGGAGAGCAGCGTTTTGGTTTCCAACTCTGCGATGTAGCTCTCCGCGCCGTTCAGCTCGCGATCCAGATCCTTGAGCACCTCGTTGCGCTGTTCCGCGTTGGTTTCTTCCTGGGCGAGGTTGATGTACGTTTCGATATCGTCCGAAAGCGAGCCAAGTTTTTCGTCCGCGCCAACCTGGTCCTCGGCGCGCTTGCGGTCGCGCAGCACCGCCTGGGCGGCTTCCTGGTTGCTCCAGAAGTTGGGGTCCGCGACGCGCGCTTCGAGGGATTTCAGGCGCTCGCGATGCTGCGGCGCGTCAAAGATAACTCCGCACAAGCGTGATGCGTTGCTTCAATCCATCATAGCGGTGCTGCAAATCTTCAATAATCATAAGCGGGAACGCGACGCGACCGGATTGGGAACCACGGCGATTGGCGATGCCAGGAAGTCCACTGGTATCGGGATGCTGTCGCTCGAAACATTTCCTTTCCAGAAAGTTGGAGCCAACAGAATAGCGGAAACCAATGCACAGAGCCAGGCGAACCAGTCTCCGAATCGCGTATACACCGTGCGGTCGGTGCGAAAATCGTACGGCAAATCGGCCCCGGCGCGCACGTCCGCGGGCAGCGGCTCGTACACTCTGCCGTAAGGATCGACCGACGCGGTGAAGCCGTTGTTGGTGGTGCGCACCAGCCATCGCCGATTTTCCACCGCGCGCACCCGGGCCATCAGCAAATGCTGTTGCGCCGCCGCCGAGCGCCCGAACCAGCCGTCGTTGGAAATATTGATCAACACGTTGGCGCCATCCGCGGCAAAGCGCCGCACTTCACCGGGATAGATAGCCTCGTAGCAGATGAACACCCCAAACGAATATCCGCCGGGCAACGGGCCGACGCTGTACGTGTGCCCCTTGTGAAAGCCTCCCACATCTTCGGAAACGCTGCTCACCACCGCATGAATCAGCGGAAACGGTTCGTATTCGCCAAAGGGCACCAGGTGAATTTTGTCGTAGGAAAAAATTCTTGCGCCACGGGAATTGAAAAGCAGCGCGCTGTTGTAAGGCACCAGCGCGGCATGGGAAGAATTGCCCGGCCCATTCGGCGAGGGCTTCCATTCAATCACTCCCACCAGAAACGGATGCCCAAAATCCGTCGCCAGCTTGGATGCGAATTTGGCGAACTGCGGATCCTGATACGAAAACGGCGCAGGCGCTTCCGGCCAGATCAGCAAGTCCGGCTTTGTGCCACCGGGCGCCAGGCTTAACCGCGAGGCTTCCTCGAGGTCGGCAGTGTGCGTGGCAAACCAATTGGCGCCGTACGACGGGTTTTCCGGAAAATTGAGCTGCACGGCTCGCGCCGTGTGCGCCGCCTGCGGATGAGGCACCAGGTGCGGCCCCACAAGCAATGCCACCATGAGGCACGCCGAAGCGGCCGCCAGGATGCCCAGTCTGCGCCTGGTGGTCAACCGCCGGCCCGCGTCCGACCACGCCAGCAATGAATTGAATGCCGCTACCAGAAAGGACACACCGTAAATCCCGGTCACGGTCGTCAACTGCACCACGCCAAGATTTGCCGCCGCCGGGTAACCCAGCAGGTTCCACGGAAAACTAATCTCCGGGAGGCGCGTGCGCACAAATTCAAACGTCACCCACACGAATGGCGCGCCGATGCACGCCAGCGCGATGCTGTGCATCGAGAGGCGATGCACGATCCATGCGAACATTCCAATCAGCAGGCCCCATACCGAGGCAATCAGCAACAGCACTCCCCAGCCTCCCAGCCGGGAAACTCCCCCATGCACCGCGAGCACCGTGGCGATCCACGGCACCGAGGTGAGGCAAAACACCAGCCCGTGAAGGAATCCGCACGCGAAGGCCACCTTCGGGCGCGCGCCAAACAGGGAAATCAAAAGGATGCCGATGCAGATCCAGGAATAAATGCTGAGATAAAAACCCACGTATGAAAGTGAGAGCGCCGCGCCCGAAACCGCGGCGATGACCAAACGAAAGCCTGTAGGAGTGTGCTCGCCCGGATGCGGGCGAAAATACGCTAGCCAATCTCTCTGCGTCATCCGTGCTTCACGATCGCTCTGAAGCCCGCGTTCTCAAGACCCTTCTTCGCCGCTTCGGCGGACTTCTGGTCCGCGTAGGGGCCCACTTGCACGCGGTAATACTTGCCGCCCTGCGGGGATAAAACAAAAGCCGGGAATTTTCTCTTTTGCAAGCGCTTGGCGAGTTCGAAGGCATCCGACTGCCGCCGCACCGCCATCACCTGCAAGGTATAGCCCCCGGAGGCTGGCGCGGCCCGCTGCGAATCACCGCCCGACGGCGCGGATCTTTCGCTACCGCTGTTCCCTGCGGCCGTTTTTGAACCTGAAGAAACGCTCGACGGTGACACCGGCACAAGGTGCTCGCTGGTTTCTTTCTGCTTGTCGGTGTTGTAAAACTCCCAATCCGAACTGGGCGGCGCCGCGTCGGCGGGCGCAGTCGGCGTGCCGTTGGAGGCCGATGTTGCGGAAGAATGCTTCGCTGCAGCGTCAGGCTTGATGGCCACCACGCCGTCCGCCGCGTTACGCGGCACCGTGGAAGCGCGCACCTGGCCATCGTACTGATTGCGGCCCATCACGTAACCCAGCGTGAAGAACACTGCGGAAAACAACAGCATCAGCATGAACAACCCGATGACGTGCCGACCTTCCAGCACACGTTCGCCCGCGCCTCTTTTTCTCCCTGAAGCCATGTTTATCTTATTGGCGGCCCGCCGCTCAGAGCCCTAGTCCACTGGTTAATGATATCGATGGGAAGCGGAAACACAATCGTTGTGTTCTTCTCGACACCTATCTCCGTCAACGTTTGCAGATATCTTAGCTGGATGGCCGTCGGCTGCGTCTCCAGAACCTTCGCCGCATCCGCCAGTTTTTGCGACGCTTCGAACTCGCCCTCGGCATGAATAATCTTCGCGCGGCGTTCGCGTTCCGCTTCCGCCTGCCGGGCAATCGCGCGCTGCATCTGCTCAGGGATGTCCACCTGCTTCACTTCCACCTTGGAGACCTTGATGCCCCAGGGCTCCGTGTCCTGGTCGAGAATAATCTGCAGTTTGGCGTTGACCTTGTCGCGCTGCGAAAGAATTTCATCCAGTTCGAACTGTCCGACCACGCTGCGCAGCGTGGTTTGCGCCAGTTGCGATGTCGCATACTGATAATTCTGCACCTGCGAGAGCGCCATGTTCGCGTCCACTACGCGAAAATAACAAACCGCGTTGATTTTCACGGAAACGTTGTCGCGCGTGATGATGTCCTGCGGAGGCACATCCAGCGTCTCGATGCGCAGCGGTATGCGGTACAGCGTTTCAATCGGCCAGAAAACCAGATTCAGTCCCGCGGTCTTGGCTTGCGGCAGCAGCCGTCCCAGCCGCAGCACCACGCCTCGTTCCCACTCCTTGATGATGTACAGCGAATTCCAAAACCAGATCAAGAACACGACAACGATAATCGTGAATCCCAAGAAACCTATCTCCATTGGTCCTCCTGAATGCGGACGCTTCTAACTGTTCCCCTGAGCCGGCGTCTGCGCCGGTTCCACATAAAGTTTCAAGCCCTCGATGCGCAGCACGCGCACCGGCGACCCTTCCGGCGCGGACTGCGATGATATCGCTCCCCACAATTCCCCGTGAATGCGTATCATCCCTTCCACTCCGGCGCGCAAAGCCGACACCGCCACTCCCTCCGCCCCGATCAACTCTTCCATTCCTGTGGCAACTTTCCATTTCCGCGAGCGCAGTACCAGCCGCATCAGAAAAATCGTCAGCGCCGCGAAGGGCAAGGTCACTGCCACGGCCACACCCAAGCTCACGCCGCCGTTCGTCAGCGGCGAGCGAATCAGAAACATCGAACCCAGTAGCATCGCCAGGATTCCACCGCCCGCCAGCACCCCGTGGCTGGTGTATTTGGCTTCCAGAATAAAAAACGCCAGCGCCAGCATAATCAGAAAAAGTCCCGCGAAATTTACCGGCAGAAGATGCATGGCGTAAAACGCCAGCACCATGCAAATGCCGCCAAAAACACCCGGCGCAATCACGCCGGGATGCGTGAACTCCGTGTACAGGCCCAGCACCCCGACGATCAGCAGGATAAAAAATGCATCCGGCTGCACGATGCGCGCCAGGAATCTCTGCCGCGCCGACAATTCGAATTGCACAATTTCCGGATGCTCCAGCGCCAGCGTAGCTTTGCTGCCGTCAAAGCGTGTGACCGTTCGACCGTTCAGCTGGCGCAGCAAGTCCGCATTCGAACTCGCCACCAGATCGATCATCTTGTCCTTCAACGCTTCTGTTTCTGTAAAAGCCTTGGCCTCGGTGATGGCCGTTTCCGCCACGGTGGGATTCCGCCCGCGCCGTTCCGTAAAACTCCGCAGAAACGCCATGGCATCGTTGTTCAGTTTTTTGCGAAACGTCTCGTCGATCTGCTGCGCGAATCCGCCAATGATGATCACCGGCGAAGCCGCTCCCGTATGCGTGCCCGGAGCCATCGCCGCAATATCCGCCGACAGCAAAATATAAAATCCCGCCGAAGCGCCGCGCGCGCCCGTCGGCGAAACGTACACCGCCACCGGCACCGGCGACGCCAGGATATGCTGAATTATGTCCTTCATCGAATCGCTGAGTCCGCCCGGCGTGTCCATGGTTATCAGCACCAGCGCAGCATGTCTTTGCGCCGCTTCGGCCAGCCCTTCGTCGATGTAGTTCGCCAGAATGGGTTCCACTTCCCCGTCAAGTTTCAATTGAAGAACTTCTGCCGAAGCGTGCGGTTCCACGGCCGTGCCGGGCGTTGCAAAAACCAGCATGGCCGAACACGCCGCGCCCAGAAGGCCCGCAAACCAGCTCCATCGTGAGCGTCTCTCGCGCGCCCCTGCGAAAAATCCTCTATGGGTTTTCACTGCGGACCTCCTTTCGGCTGCGCTACCGCTTTCGGCTGCGTCTCCGCCGGTTTGCCATTCAAATGATCCATCAATTGTTTCGCGTCCTGATAATTCGGCGCCAGCTTCAGCGCTCGTTCCAGTTCCGCGCGCGCGAACGGCGTTTTTTTCTGCTCCAGAAACACTCGCGCCAGAGTAGTTCGCACCACCGCCGAATCTCGCGTCTGCAGCGAAGCCTGCAATTCCGTCACGGCATCGTCCAACTTGCCCTTGCGCCGCGCAATTTCCGCCATGCCCTGGTGCGCGGCGGCATTGCCCGGGTCCACGGCCAGTATCGCGCGATACTCCCGCTCCGCCGCATCCAGTTGCCCTTCTGAAAGGTCCTGCCTTCCGCGCCGCAAATGCGCCGCCGGAGTGTCGTGGCCGTCCGCGGACCCGCTCGTCGCCGCGCGCGCCTCCGCCGACTCCATTTCAAATCGCAAAGTCTCCGGATCGATCTCCGTCCTCACCCGTTCGAAGTGCGTCAGCGAATCCGGCCGCGAATCCACTGGCGTTACATTCAAGCCATTCGGTCCGAACGCCTCGGCTGCGGCGTTTTTCTCCTGTTCCGCTTCGTCCTTCTTCCCCGCCTTTTCCAGCGCGGCGATCAGCAATGCGTGGTCCTCCGGAATGTCCGGTTCGCGCTCCGATGCTTCGCGAAACAGCGCCACCGCGCCATTGAAATCGCCCTGCCGCATGGCGATCAATCCGAGATTAAACGGATAATCGTCTTCGTCCGGATCAAGCGACGCCGCCCGCCGCAAATCCTCCTGCGCGCCCGGAAATTTGCTCTGCCGCGCCTTGGCGATCGCCAAATTGTTGAGCACTTCCGGGAAGTCCACGCCGGAAGTGGTTCCGCCGCGCAACAACGTCTGCAGCGTGGCAAACGCCTCTTCCGCCTGGTCCGGTTGATTCAGCAACAACCGGCACACCCCCACGGAAAAAAGCGCTTCCGGATATCGCTCGTGCGTCTTCGGCACGCGCGCGTACCACGGCATCGCCGAAGCGCAATCCCGCCGCGTAAAATACGCCTCGCCCAGCGCAAAATCCGGTTCCACCCATTCCGGTTCGAGTCGCGCCGCCTCCCGCAATTCCCGCAGCCGCGCCTCGTCATCGTTGGTAATCAGCGCTCGAATGTAGTGTTCAAACGCATCCAGCCGCAGCGCCCGGCGCGTTTTGCTGAACTCCGCCAGGTTCAACGGGTAGGCATGATCGTTCTCCGACAGCATCCGCCACGTCAGCCGCGTGTGCAGGTCCATCAGCGAATCCAGTGGCCCGCTCTCGCGCAGTGGCGCCAGGAGCGACGGTGGATTCACGCGCAGCAGCCGGCAATCGATAGTGAGATTTTTCCCATCCGAATTGAAGCTGCCAAAAACCACGAAGTCCGCGTCCAGGTCTTCGGCCACATGCAGCATGGTGGCGCGGCTCAACTGCGCCGTGGCCGGAATGCCGTAGCGTTCCAGTTCCCCCAGGCGGCCCGAATGCGAATAGACCTGCTCTCCGGCGGAAGACAAGCTTTGAATGGTCAACTCTTCCAGCCCTTCCGACAGCCAGTCCAGCCGCGATGACGTGCCGGTGTTCTGAAAGGGAAAAACCACATAGATGCCATGCGAGGAAGCGCTGCTCGCGGCAGCCGTCGTGCCCGGAACACTTTGCGCGCTTTGCGGTGAACCAAAATTCGAGAAGGGATACAGCAACACGGCCACGACAACGATGAAAAAAAATTGAATGGAACCGCGCCGCACCATGTTTTTACATTGTATCAGACGGGAACCACTCTGCACCGCTGCCGATGCTTGCTCACGCGTCAGCCGCAAATCGCGCCGAAAAACTTGCTGATGGTGTTCTGGAAAAGCGTTCTGGAAACGCCCGCTTTAGCGCTGCGCGCTCTCCAGCGGCTTGGGCGCAAGTATTTCCTGAATCGCCGGGCTCTTCAGCATGGTGGCAAAGTCCGGATCGGTCTTCGCCGCGCCTAGCTCGCGGTAGCCCTCATCTTTCGCTTTGCGCAGATAAATGATGCAGCGCTCCAGGTTCCCCGACTGCGCAAACGATTTTGCCAGCAGGTAATAAAACCGCCCGCGGTCCGTGACCGAGCGATCCTGCAGCAGCGATCCATTCCTCGCGCTGGCGTGATCGAAAAACTGCGGATCAAGCTGCAGCGCCTGGTGAAACGACGCGATCGACTGCTCGTATTTCTTTTCGCCGAAATACGCGTAACCCAGGTTGCTGTACAGCACAGCCATATCCTGGCGCAGCGTGATGGCCTTGCGGTACGCGCGAATGGCCTTGCCGTATTTCTTGCGCTGATACCAGATCGTTCCAATATTGTTTTGCGCGTCCGCGTAGGTGGGATCCACTTTGACGGCGCGCTCATAATATTTCAGCGCCATCGTCAACGCTTCCTGCTGGTGCAGCGCGATTCCCAGTTTGTTCAGGAACACCGCGTTGCGCGGATGCTCATCCGCCAGCCGCTTGTACGTTTCCGCGGCTTCGCGATAGTCCTTGCGCACCATGTACAGATCGGCCAATTGCTCCGAGCTGAGCGCCGGGCGCACCACGATTGCAGACGAGTCCACCGGTGCTTGCTGCATCGCCGGCACATCTGGCAACGCACTCGCACTACTGTGATCAAAGGTTTGCCCTGCGGAGGTGATGGATACAGCTAGAAGGAGAAAGCTTGCTGGAACTGCCGCATGAAACTTCGTCATGGGGAGTCTCCCTTCTCCGGCGGAGGCTTGGCCTTGTCGGGATCCTTCTTCTTGCCCCCAAAGATACCAAAAATCTTCTGTAAAGCGTTCTTTTTCTTTTCGCCGGTTTGCCCGTTGGCATCCTTGGCCCCGTTAGCTCCATTGGCGTCCGTGGGCGGTGCCGGGCCCCCCTGGGCCCCCTCCGGAGTCAATGGCCGCCCGTCCGGGCCAAGCTGCGGCGGCTTCGGCTGGCCGCCCCCAAAGATGTGCGAGAGCCATGACCCGTTCGCCACCGCTTTGCCCCCGTGCAGTTCGCACAGCTGCGTCGGCGCCGACCCGGCGATATACACCTCCGACCGCGTCGTCGGGCAGGTCGGCGTCGCCAGTTCCGACGACTCTGGATCGATCATCACCGCCTGCACCCCATCCGGCATGAAAAAGTCCTTTGGGTCCTGATAGGCAGGCAAAGCCGTAGCGCGGATCATGAAGTCCGCCCAAATCGGCGCCGCCGCCACACCGCCCGCCAACCCTAGGTCCCGGTTGTCGTCGAACCCAATCCAGATGACGCACACCAGGTTGGTCGTGAACCCCGCAAACCACCCGTCCCGCGAGGTTCCCGTCTTCCCCGCCGCTATTTCCTTAAATCCGCGTGCCCGCACCGCCGCGCCGGTTCCGCGATTCAGCACGTCCTTCATCACGCTGGTAACCAAATAGGCCACGCGCGGATCGAGCGCCGGCCGCGTTTGTGGCTGAATCTCCTCCAGCGTTTTACCGTCTGCTCCCACCACGCGCTTCAGAAATTCCGGCTCCGCGCGCGTGCCAATCGTCGCGAACGTCGTGTACCCCGCCGCCACTTCCACAGGGGTCATCTCATACGCGCCCAAAGCCACCGCCGGCGTCGGTTGAATGTTGGTCCCCAGCCCCATTTGCCGCGCGATTTGCACCACCCGCCCATAACCGATCAATTCCGCAACTTTAACCGTCGCCACGTTCAGTGAGTTCGTGAGCGCGTCGCGCACGGTAACGTGGCCCATGAATTTTTCACCATAATTATTCGGCGTGTAGTCTTTGCCGTCAAAGCTGAACGTTGTCGGCTCGTCGTCCACTGTGGTCGCCGGCGTCACGATGGGCTGCGCGCCGTCCACGGCATTGTCGAAAGCCGCGGCATACACAAATGGCTTGAACACCGATCCCGGCTGGCGGTGTGCCAGCGCGTGATTGAGCTGGCTCTGCCCGTAATCCCTTCCGCCAATCACCGCTTTGATTTCTCCGGTGCGCGGATCAAGCGCCACCAGCGCCACTTGCGCCTGCGGAATCGCCTCGCTCAACCCCTTCTTCGCCTGCGCCTTGCGCCACTTCTCGTATTTCTTCGCTAGCAGCTTGTCGACGTTTTTCATCCCCGCGTCGACCGCCACCGCCGCGGCGTGCTGCAGCGCCGGATCGAGCGTGGTGTACACCCGAAAATTCTGATTGATCAGCTCGTTCTCTGAATATTTCTCCAGCAGGTGGTCTTTCACCATGTCCACGAAGTACGGCGCATCGCTGCCCGTCACCGAGCTGCGCACCAGCTTGATAGGCTCGCGCTTGGCATCCTGCACATCCGCTTCCGTGATGTACTTGTTCTCCAGCATCTGCCCCAGGACCCGGTCGCGCGCCTGCGCCCCGCGCTCCGGATGCCGGTCCGCGCCGGAGTAATAATTCGGCGCCCGGATAATTCCCGCCAAATACGCGCATTCCGCCAGCGAAAGCTGCCGCATATCCTTGCCAAAATACGCCACGCTCGCTTCGGAGAACCCGCGAATCCCAAAGCTGCCGCGATTTCCCAGGTACACCTCGTTGGCATACAGCTCAAAAATCCGCTGCTTCGAGAAGCGTTGCTCCAGCTCCAGCGACACCATGGCTTCGGCGACCTTGCGCCGCCAGGTGCGCTCGTTGGAAAAAAAGAACGTCCGCGCCACCTGCATGGTGATGGTGCTGGCGCCCTGGTAATGATTGCTGCTGTGCCTCAGGTCCGCCCAGCCCGCGCCGATGATGCGCACAAAATCAAAACCGCCGTGCTCAAAAAACCGCTTGTCCTCCGCGGACATGATGGCGTGCACCAGCATCGGCGGCAGGTCCTGATACAGCACCGGCCGGCGCTTCTCGCGCGCACTGTCAAAAAGGTCGGTGATCAGTTCCGGCTCGATTTCCGCGCTGCCCATTTCCGTGCCGCCGCCAAGCGGCCGGATGGCCTTAATAGACTTTCCGCCAAACTGCACGCTCAGCGCGTTGGTCCCGCCGAAGTAGGAATATTTCGACGGGCGAATGTCCACGGTCTCGCCCTGCACCGTGAACTGCCCCAGCGAATTATCGTCCTTCGATGGCCGGTAGCCCACCCGCGTGAGATAGGTAGTCAGTTCGTCGGCCGTCCATACCTCCCCCTCGGAGATGTGTTGCGGCGCGGAAAAAATCTGTGTGGTGTTCTGCAGCACCCGGCCGGAAAGTCGGGCGTCAATCATCTTGGAATACTTGACGTAGTAATAGGTGTAAATGCCGGCGGTGGTCAGCACCAAGGCAAAAACGACGCCGAGCAGCGTAAGACCCAGAATCGAAGTGAAAAATCCCTTTTGAATGCGGATGCGCAAACGTTGGCTCCAGGCCTGTAGGTTCATTGTCTCGTAAGCGGCTCTACATACAAAGACGGAGTTGGGCGCGGATATGTTGCCCGAGGCCGGCTAGAATGTGCCTCAGTGGATTGGTTGCGCGTGGCAATGGGCTGATTCTAAACGAGCGCTTTGTTTTCGCTCGAGGGAGTGAAGTGCAGGTCCACGTGATATGTCAGCAGATCCACGGGCACGGTATAGTCCAGGGAGATTTTTACGAAGCGCTCATTGGCAACGATTTTGATGTCTTCTTTTTTTGCGGGAATGTCCAGGTCCTGCATCACTCGAAACACGTTCTCGCGAATTTGTTCTTCGGTGTAGCGCTGCACTATGGCAAAGCGTGCCTGCTCCTGTATTTTGTCCGCCAGTTGATATTCCGCCACGTACGGAGGCACCAGTTTTACCGCGCAGTAAATTCCCAAAACGAGAAGAACCAGAACAAAAATAGCCTTAAATGCGCCCTGCCCGCGTTCGCGACGCCGCTCATAGGGACGCGTCCGGCCCAAACGAGCCTGGCTCCCACGAACAGCCTTGCCTTGCTTCTTCATACTTCGAAATTAGCACCCGCCCAGTTGGGTGTCTAGAATCTGCCAAACCCTTGTTTCCGTATGAACAACGGGCATTTCGGCTTATTGGGCCATTCGGAACCTCACCAGCGAGGCTTCCTGGTTTAGTGTAGATATTCGCGATCGAAGTTCCGGTGTGAAGTACTGCTCGGTTCCGCAAGCCTGGCACGACACCGCAGTGGCTAAAGCTTCCAGTGCAGAATCGCCAAGGCGACTGCCAGCACAGGCCTCGGATAAACCATCGGCCCCTCCTGCTTGCTGGCCTCGTTGGCACAGAACCAAAATCCGGCAGGAAATGAACTTTCTGGACCCCAAACCCGAATAACACTATGGAGATCAGGATTGGCTGACGACCGCGAACTTTGGGAGCAGGTTTGCCGGGGAGACGCGCGTGCCTTTGACGCACTTTACCGAACGCATGGGCCGAAGCTAGAGCTATTCCTTAGGCGCGTTCTTGGTAGCCGACAGGCGGCTGAAGACGTTATGCAAGAAACGTTTGCACGCATCTGGCTGCATCCAAATGGGTTTCAACCAGAACGAGGAACATTTCGTACGTATCTCTTTGGGGCCGGAAGAAAGCGTGCCGCCGAATGGTGGCGCAAACAAGGAGCGCCAGGCAGGACCCTTCAGAATGAACCTGCTGAATGTAGGACCGAGACCGCTTCGCTTGTCGCCGACGCGCTTGCGCGGCTGCCTCAGGAGGGACAAGCGCTGATCTGGCTTCGAGAAGTGGAGGGCTATTCTTACGCAGAATTAGCAGAGATTTTAGATATACCGGTAGGAACGGTGAGGTCACGCTTATTTGGGGTACGCGAAGAGTTGAGAAAAATATGGCGGGCAATACCGCAACCAAAAGAGAGGGGTTCATGAACTGTGAAGAGGTAGCGGAATTTGTCTCCGCTTTGTGCGATGGAGCAACGATTCCACGCGAGGTAGCTGGGCACATTGGAGGATGTCAGGCGTGCCGCGCACGCTTGAATGCCTATGCGGACATGGGAGTCGAATTGAAGCGGATAGCAAGCCTCGAACCGCCGGCAACCATGAAAGCGCGCTCTTGGGAGAAGGAACAGAGAATTCGAATGAAATGGTGGCAGGGAGGGAGGGCGACGATGAAAATTCCGAGATTTGCGTTTGCATCGATGCTGGCTCTGATCTTGCTCTTGTCCAGCAGTCTTGTCTTGGTGCGAGCACGCACGAACGTGGGAGGGCCGGTGCTCGTGCTGTCTTACAGAATTTTGCCTGACGGCAACACCGTCCGCTGTGTGATTACTACAGACGGCAATTCCAGCACCAATCACTGCAGTGACTCGAATTCAGGTACTTGGGGCCTTCTTACCTTGAACATTCGTTTCGTGAGTAAAGACGGAGGTCGGACTCAATTGGGCGTTCGGACGCGATACGAGAGTCAAATTCTTCAACCCAAACAAGGGAATACAGATGATTTGAAAGACGTTCCTGAGAAGATCGTTTCGATTGGGCCCGGAGAAAAACAACAGATTTTTGTTTCCGGGTTGGGTGAAATCGAACTAACCGGGGAATATCTGGATCACATGCCCGCGCTCCGCTACGGGCCTGACGAATCTCTCGACCCGCGTAAGAGTGAGTTTCGAATTATTTCGCCGGTGCTGGTCCGGGGAAAAGAAATCGTCCTTAATTTGGTTGGTTCTTCCTCTATCGACTCGGGCGATCAAGATGCGACTCTGATGATCTATAACCCCGGTGAGGGACGCTACCTAATTTCCACAATCCCATTTGAAGGCGCCGTTGAAGGTAGCGTACAACTCGGCCAAATCAAGTTCAATCTGGAAGGCCACGACTATCTACTCCTCACCGCTATGCCCACGACCCGTTCAGAGCATGTGTGGGTGGCGCACGATCCGCAATACAATCTGTCGGAACATATGCAAGGCGCCCCGGATGACCAGCCGATGTTCATGGTGAGAAGCCTCAATAGGCTTCTTCAGCAGCGAATACAGCACTAAAAGTCACACAACAACAGAACAAGGGTTAAGACCCTGTGTTCGTTTGAAGTTGTCCACGATTCAAGATGCAGCGGCCGTCTGGCACCGGTGGAGTCGCCACACCCGCCCTCTTCTCGATGTACCTATTCAGTGCCTGGTGTCCCCTCCATCAAAAGGCGCCTGAGTGTGTGAGATTCTGTCTCAGGAGGTATGCCATGAGACTAGAGCGGGTGCTGCAGGTTTTGCTGGTGCTGATCGGCTTGTTCTTTGTCGCCGGGATCTATGCTCTGCTCACCTCCCTGTCGCAACACCAGCAGTCAGACTATGGTGATCAGATGATGCTCGCGGTCTATTTTGTGCTCGGAGTATTTCTGCTGATGGCTGTGCCCAGGCCGGCGGCCCATCGCAGCCTGATTTCCTTCGCGGGATGGGGTACCTTGGCGCACGACGCTGTGATGGCCGTTCAAGCTTCTCAGTTGAAACAGTTGCGCTCGGAAATTCTGCCCTTAATCGTCGTTGCGTTTCTGTGTGTCGCGTTGATCGCCTTGTCTCTGCCGAAGCAACTCCGCCCAGCTGCGTGATTCGGAGCCTCGGCTCGGCAGCCCTGATTAGTAGGCGCGCCCAAAAATGGCGCGTTCCGCTGCAGGTTTGCCGCAATGCACGCAAATCGACCCGTGCGCGGGCTTTTCATTATCTTGATCAAGCGGAATGCATCTCATCGTGGCCCGCGTCTCTTCCTTGATTTGCTCTTCGCACGCCGCGCTCCCGCACCAGTGCGCAAACGCGAAGCCGGTTTCCACCGCCTTCTTCAATTCCTCGTAGTCTTGTACGTCGTGCGTGTGCGACTTGCGAAACGCCAGCGCCTTGTCGTGAATCGACTGCTGAATCTCCACCAGCAAAGCCTCGATCGTGCGCGGCAGGTCCGCCAGCGCAGCGCTCACTTTCCCTTCCCTGCCCGGCCGGTCGCGCCGCGACAGCATCGCGGACTGCTTGGCCACGTCTTTGGGCCCCAGCTCCACGCGCAGCGGCACGCCGCGCATCTCCCAGTCATTGAATTTCCAGCCCGGGCTCGGCCCTTCGCGTTCATCGAGCGTCACGCGAAGATTGGCCTTCACGAGTTCCTCTTTGACTTTTCGCGCCACGCCCATCACGCTGGCTTTTTCCTCATCGGTCTTGCAGATGGGCACGATCACCACCTGGTATGGCGCGAGCCTCGGCGGCAGCACCAGTCCCTGGTCGTCGCCGTGCACCATGATGATCGCCCCGATCATGCGCGTCGATAATCCCCATGACGTCGTCCAGCAATGTTGCAGCTGCCCATGCTGGTCTAGGTATTTGACCTCAAACGCTTGCGCGAAATTCTGCCCCAGGAAATGCGAGGTCCCCGCCTGCAGCGCCTTGCCGTCTCCCATCATCGCTTCGATGGAATAGGTGTGGTCCGCGCCCGCGAATTTTTCCGCGTCGGACTTCTTCCCCGGGATCACCGGAATGGCCGCATCCGTAATGGCGAAGTCCGCGTAGATATCCAGCATCTGCCGCGTCTCGAATTCCGCTTCCTCGCGCGTGGCATGTGCGGTATGCCCTTCCTGCCAGTAAAATTCCAGCGTGCGCAGAAACAACTTCGTGCGCAGCTCCCAGCGCACCACGCTATTCCATTGATTCATCAGCACTGGCAGGTCGCGGTAAGACTGGATCCATTTTGCCCACATGTGCCCGATAATCGTTTCCGAAGTGGGCCGAATCACCAGCGGCTCCGCCAGCTCTTCCCCGCCGCCCACGGTGACCACCGCCAGTTCCGGCGAGAACCCTTCCACGTGGTGCTTTTCCTTGTCGATAAAGCTGCGCGGAATCAGCAGCGGGAACGCCACGTTCTGATGCCCCGTGGCCTTGAAGCGCCGGTCCAGCGCCTGCTGGATGTTTTCCCACAACGCCCACCCGTAGGGCCGCACCACCATGCAGCCGCGCACCGGCGCATAATCCGCCAGCTGCGCTTTCAATACCAGTTGGTTGTACCACTCCGAAAAATCTTCAGCGCGAGTCGGAAGCTTTTCTTCTGCCATGCGGACGGTTAACTCATTCCTGCTCGAATCGGATTCGGAGCGGCGTGCCTAAGTGAAAATCTCTGCCAGGTGTAGATTTTTGCCAGATGAATTTGTGCAAGTGAATACGAAAGCGTAGCGAACGCCCCGCGCACTGTCAACGCAGCGATATCTTCACAGTTCAGCGCACTGTCAAAGCGCGAACGTCTGCGACTGTTGTGCTCGCCTGCCCGATGAAAATAATCATGCGCGAGCTTCGCTGACCTCAACCGTACTATCGCTCGCATCATGGACGCCTCGTCGTAACGCCGCCGTGAAGGCCCTGCCCACTGTCAACGTCCCCGCCAGCAACACTGGCCATTCGAATCTGGGCCTTTTCCGCGCCCGAGCCGTGGACGCCCCGGCAGTGTACGGCCCGATCCGTGGCCCCCCGATCCGTGGCTCCCCGATCCGTCGCCCCGATCTCTGGACGCCCGGGACTGGATATTCTCCGCTGCCCCAGCGTCATTCTCGTTGTTGGATGTCACGGCACGGTCACTCCCTGCCCGCGGAGCCACCCAAGTCAACCGGGCTTGCATCTCTACTTTGAACCCTCAACTGCAAAAAAACGCCACGTAGTTGAATATTCATACAAGTAAAAGCCCAAGTGCCGCAAAGAATGCAAAGCATTTAACTCAGGTATTAAGCTTTTGGTACACCCATCGCCACCATGCAGCTCCAACCTTGACGACGCTTCGATCACTCCGAGCCGCCCTTGCCACCATCTTGCGCGCCGCATTATCATGCCTTCGCGACGAACCAGCCTGCGTCCTCGAGGACTCCCATGAAACGCTTCACTCTGACCCTGCTGTCCATTATTTTTTCGGCTGCATCTTTCTCCACTGCGACCAACGCCCAGGACTGGGCCCAGGCGCGCCTCAAGCAGTCGTCGCGGCACCGCGAATGGGTGACCGTCAAGCACGACGGGCGGTCCGTTGAGACCTTCATCGTCTATCCCGAGTCGAAAGACAAGCGGCCCGTGGTCCTCATCATTCACGAGATTTTTGGCTTGAGCGACTGGGCCCAAGAGCTCACTGATGAAGTTGCCGCCGCCGGCTATGTCGCGGTGGCTCCCGACCTGCTCTCCGGCATGGCTCCTAATGGCGGCCGTACGTCTGATTTTCCCGGCGACAAAGTGACCGAAGCCGTCAGCCATTTGAACCCGGAACAGGTCACCGCGGACCTGAATGCGGCCGCGGATTACGCCCTGAAGTTGCCGGCGTCCAACGGCAAATTATTTGTCGCGGGCTTCTGCTGGGGCGGCGGGCAAGCGTTCCGCTTCGCCACGAATCGCGGCGACCTCTCGGCGGCGTTCGTGTTTTATGGGCCGCCGCCCGCTAAGGATGCGATGGCGCGAATCAAGTGTCCCGTTTACGGTTTCTATGCGGGCAACGATCAACGCATCGGCGGCACGATTCCGGAAGCCATTGCGGACATGAAAGCCGCCGGCAAAAAGTACGAGCCGGTCACCTACGACGGCGCAGGCCACGGCTTCATGCGCGCCGGAGAAGCGCCCGATGCCAAAGAAGCCGACAGCAAAGCACGCACCGAAGCGTGGGCCCGCTGGAAGAGCCTGCTGGAACGGGCCAGCTGACCTTTTTCTCCGGGAACTTTTTTGGGCCGGCTTATTTTTTCCGGAATGTTTCTCTTGCGCCGCCTGCTTTCTCTCAGGCGTCTTTTAGTTGGGCCATTCTTGTTGGAAAAAAACTTCGTTCGCCGCGTAAAAAGTTTTGATTCGCCTCGCGATGGCACGGTCTCGCGAAAGCGGATTTGATCTGGCAGCAGTCCGCTCTGAGTCGATGCGGCCCTACAGCAGGAATCCCTGGGTGTGGCAGGTTTGCACGATGCCCAGGCGATCGTCCGCGCCCACTTTGTGCTTCATGCGGTACAGATGATTTTTTACCGTTTGTTCGCACAGGCTGAACCGATCCGCGATTTGCTTGTTGGTCAGCCCCTCCGCGATGAGCGGAAGCAGTTGCTGTTCACGCCGCGTGAGGCCCAGCCGCTGGCGCATCGCCGCGGAAGGCAGGGTGGTGGCCTCGCGCTCAAAATAGCGAAACAGCAGCGAGCACAGTGAACCGGGGCAAAAGGCGCTGCCGGAGTGCACCGCTTTCAGCGCTTCAATCACATTTTTCGCGGACGCGCCCAGCGGAAGATAACCGCGGATACCCGCGCGCACATATTGCAGAAACCCGATCTCCGCGCCCACGCCCCCGAACAACACAATGTGTACGCTGGGAATGGAGTTGCGGATTTTACGAATCACGGAAACGTCTTCCTCCAGATTTCCCCGCGAGGGCAGCAGCAAAATGTCCGGCGGGTCTTCGGCGAGCGTCTCCATGCGAAGTGGTTCCTGGAAATCGGCGGCAAGCATCTCGAAGTCCGGGCATCGCGCGGTCATGCGGGCCAGCGCCTCGTACAGAAGGCGATTCTCAGTAATCACGCGAACGCGCGCCTTGCGCACCGTCAATTCGACGCCGCCAGGATTCGACGTCACAGTAGGAAGCGCCGCCGGGTTCAACTGCTTCCTATCGGATACTTCTTGAGATGCCAGAGGGGCGGTCTGGCCCAAATCTTGAAATCCCTGTCGAGTGCCTGACTTCATGGGTTGCCTCCAAGGCTGGTTGGACGTTTCCCTCAATTTCCGTCAGCGTTCATCAATGTCCATCGTTGTCCAACGCTGTGATTCGTTGTCCAACGCCATCCCATCGCTGTCCGCCTGTGCGACCGAAGAGCCGATTGCTGCCCTGGGCGCTCTTTTGCTCCATGCAATTGGGTCCCCTTCGCCGGAATGCCGGAAGTGGCGCCAGGAAAACGGGTAACTCCATCAAATGCCTGCATATGCCGCTGAGACGCTTTTGCGCGCCGGAAACGCGGCCCGGCCAAAGTCTCAAAGCGGTACCAACCCACGGATTCCGAAGCCAATTCCGGAGTTTTGCCCATGATTGAAGGCGATTTGAGAATGATTTGGCGCACGATTGGCGCATGATTGGCGATGATTAGACCTTTCCCACGAGACCCATTCTTTCTTTCATTCTTAGTACTGACGTACTACCATCGTTTGCCAACAGGCAACTTTCAGGTGGGTACGGCTCCTCTATGGGTTTTTTTTGCGACTGAGCGCACACTCTCCCTTGTAGATCGCTTTCTGATTCGGAGAGGCACTCAGCCATGGCGACAAGCCAGGACGTATTGATGAAAAAGACCACGATGGGCGGAGTCTCGCGACCCACCGGCGCTGAGCGCCGCGGCAGCCGGCGCTGCAAGATCACCCAGTTGATGCGCATCCGTCCTTCCAACCCGGAGAAGGAGCACTTCGAGGACCTGCGCGGAACCGTCAGTGTGTCGCGCAGCGGCATCTACTTCCACACCACCGAGGAGCATTACGAGATTGGCATGCGCCTGTTCGTCACCATGCCGTACTCGCACAATCCCTCTTCCATGAGCCGCGAGTATCTGGCGGAAGTGGTGCGCAAGGACGCTTTGCCGAACGGCATGACCGGCATCGGGTTCAAGACCTTGCTGGAAATCAGCGAGCAGCCCAACTATTCGTTCGGCTCCGCCGGCCAACGCAAGTAATTTCCAATCGGAATCGCAAATAAAACAGGGATGCCCTTCCCAGGGAATGCCCTGTTTTTGTTTTGGGGTTCAAACGCGGCGGCTTAATTCTGGCGGCCTGAATCCGGCGGCCCATTCTTTCACCGAGAAAGTGCCCAGAAAAAAGTCTTTCAGAGCCAGGAAGAAATGCCTTCCAGCCAGTTCTAGGAGTGACCCAGCATGTTGAGGGTGCGATGCCGCAAAATGCCCAGTTGGCGGTTGAGCGGGTGGGTGCGCTGCAGGAAACGCAGCACTGGCCGCCGCCTAGAGATGAGTCTATTCATGGCGATGGTCAGCCGCACATCGCGGCGCGCGAATTTCAGACCAGCCTGCAGGGCTTCCACCGCTTCGTCACGGCGTCCCGCGGTTTTATAGACCTCCGCGAGATTGAGATAAAGCTGCGCCTGATTACGCTTCATGCGCACCGCGGAATCGCACAACCTTTCCGCTTCGCCCCACTTTTTCTCGGAGCGTGCCAGAACCACACCCAGGTAGGACATGTAGTAGGGATTGTTTTTGTCCAGATCCACGGCGCGGCGCATGTGCGGGAGGGCGCGTTCAGCATAATTGTCCCGCAGAAGATTCAGGCCGGTTTTGAATTCACGGAATGCTTCGGTATCCATCATAGTTGCACCTCAATTGGCGGTATAGCCCGCAAGAATTATGGGACTTTCGCATACGCCTGTCGTTTCGAGCCAGCTGGAGCAAGCTCTCCACGAATTGCGTCAGGTAAAAGTCGATCAGTCTTAGCGCGGATGAACAGCCGTGAGAGGAGAAAAAGGCCGAGCAGCGTTGCGTAAACGGTTCCCATTCGAGTCGCACATAGATTACCGAGCCAACTTTCTGGAATCTACTGGCCGGACGACCAGTCTTGGGACAGTCGCACTTACAGTCGGCCAGCGTACATAAGGCGCGAGCGTTCAGATGTGCCGGTGCGAAATGGGATTTGTCCTGCCGGATTTCAGACGACGCGAAAAGAAAGCGCATCAAATATTTTCGTATCAGGCGTTTACTTGTTCGCGAGCCGTGGAACCACGGTTCGTGCGCGCTTCGTAAATTGGAAAACGCGCCGCCAGCTCCGCCACCTGCTTGCGCACGCGTTGTTCCACGGAAGCATCGCCGATGTGCTCGAGAATGTCCGCGACCCAGTTGCCAACCTGCTCCACCTCCGGCTCTCGCAGCCCGCGCGTGGTAACCGAGGGGCTGCCCAGGCGGATGCCTCCGCCCTTCATAGGCGGCAAGGGATCGAAGGGGATGGAATTTTTGTTGACGGTAATTCCCGCGCGGTCGAGGGCCTTTTCCGCGTCCGTCCCGTTGATTCCCCGGGAGTGGACTTCCACGAGAAACAGGTGATTGTCGGTGCCGCCGGCGACGATGCGGAAACCGCGCTTGGCGATGGCCGCGGCCATGGCCTTGGCATTCAAGGCGACCTGCTGTTGATATTCCTTAAATGACGGCTCCCTCGCTTCTTTGAGGCACACCGCTTTGGCCGCGATGGTATGCACCAGCGGGCCTCCCTGCGTCCCCGGGAAAGTCAATTTGTCCAATTCTTTTGCGAAGGCCGTCTTGCACAGCACCAGGCCGCCGCGCGGGCCGCGCAAGGTCTTATGCGTGGTGGTGGAAACAAAGTCGGCATACGGCAGCGGGCTCGGATGAACTCCCGCGGCTACCAGGCCGGCGATGTGCGCCATATCGACAAAAAATAATGCGCTGACGGCTTTGGCAATTTTGCTCATACGCTCGAAATCGATGATTCGCGAATAGGCGCTGGCGCCGGCGACAATCATTTTGGGTTTGTGCTCATGCGCCAAGCGTTCCAGCTCTTCGTAATCGATGCGCTCATCGTCTTTTTTCACACCATAAGGAACGAACTTGTACATCCGGCCCGAAAAATTCAACGGGTGCCCGTGCGTTAAATGCCCGCCGTGCGCCAGGTTCATACCCAGCACGATGTCTCCCGGCTGCAAAGCGGACATATAAACGGCGATGTTCGCGGAAGTGCCGGAATGCGCCTGCACATTGGCGTGTTCCGCTCCAAACAATTCCCTGGCGCGATCGATGGCCAGTTGCTCGACCTTGTCGGCCACCTCGCAGCCGCCGTAATAACGCTTGCCCGGATAGCCTTCCGCGTATTTGTTGGTGAAGATGGAGCCCATGGCTTCGAGAACCGCTTCGGAGACGAGATTTTCGGAGGGAATGAGTTCGAGGCCGGTGGCTTCGCGGCGCGCTTCATCGCGCAGCAAATCGGCGATTTGAGGATCGACGGAATCGAGCGGACGGTTCATGCGCTCATTTTCGTTGGTGGTAAAGCTCATGGTGGCTCCCAGAAATTCCGCAGCGATGAGGCAAATTCTATCGAACTGCACCTACACGCGCAAACCAGCCATTCCCGCTTACCGGGAAGTGGTTTGTCTTTTGAATTACAACAGCGTGCCGTGAAGAATCAGCAGCGCCACCGTAAAATAAATGCACAGGCCGGTGACATCCACGAGAGTGGCCACGAACGGGGCCGAACTCGCCGCGGGATCAAATCCCAACCCCCGCAAAATAAACGGAAGCATGCTGCCCGCGAGCGTGCCGAACATGACGACACCGATCAGGCTGGCCCAAACGGTGAACGCGAGCAACAGATAATGCGCTCCATAATTCGTCAGGTGCAGATGCTGCCACAACACAATGCGGAAGAATCCAATGACGCCCAGCATGAATCCGAGCGCCAATCCGGAAATCAGCTCGCGGCGGAGAACCCGGAACCAGTCGCGCAATTTCAACTCTCGCAAAGCCAGCGCGCGAATAATCAGGGAGGCCGCCTGCGAACCGGAATTGCCGCCGCTGCTGATCACCAGCGGAACGAATAACGCCAGTACCACGGCCTTGGCAATTTCGTTTTCAAAGAAGGACATGGCCGTGGCGGTCAACATTTCGCCGAGAAACAGCGCGGAAAGCCACCCGCCGCGCTTGCGAATCATGCTCCAAAGGCTGACCTGCGTGTAGGGCGCATCCAGAGCCTCCGATCCGCCAAGTTTCTGAATGTCTTCGGTGGCCTCCGACTGCGCAACATCCAGCATGTCGTCAACGGTCACAATTCCCAACATGATTCCCTGCGCATCCGTCACCGGAAGCGCCACGCGGTCGTACTTTTCAAACAGCTGCAAGGCGGATTCGCGATCGTCCGTGGCGTGCAGCGCGACGAGTGCGGGATCGGCGATATCCGTCACCTTAGTGTCGGGGTCCGCTATGACCAGCGAGCCGAGACGGATGTCTTCCAGCAATTTGCGGTTGGCATCCAGGATGTACACCACGTTGAGAGTCTCGCTGCGTTGGCCGACCTTGCGGATATGTTCCAAAGCTTCCCTGGCGGTCATTTCCGGAGAAATGGAGACGTAATGAGGCGTCATGTAGCGGCCGACGCTATCGGGGGGAAAGCCCAGCAGCTCGCGCGACTCCCGCAACTCTTCCGGGGACAGCTCTTCCAGCAATTTCCGGGTGACCTCGGCCGGCAATTCTCCAAAGAAGTGCGTGCGGTCGTCCGGACGCATCTGGTCCAGCACCTGTTTCACTTCATCGGCCGAGAGGGAGTGAATCAATTCGGTCTGCTCGCTGGGCGCGAGGTAGCCAAAAACTTCGGCGGCGTGGTCGCGTTCCAGCAGACGGAAGACGATGGCGCGCTCCTTTTGCGGGAGCGCGGTAATCATTTCCGCGATGTCGGAGAAGTGTGTTTCTTCCAGCTTGGCGCGCAACTCTTCCCAGCGCTGCTGCGCGATTAACTCTGTCCACGCGGTTGGTGAAACGATTTCGGGCATGGGGCTCTCATTCGACCGCAGAAATGGTGATTCAGGGCTCACATATTATGCGGTCTTACGCTTGAGCACACGATGACAATTCGGCGTGGCGGCCAACGGGCACTTCGCGCGGTGGGAATGTTTGCGCGGCGAGATTTTTGCAGGGCCCTGGCGGACGCACAAAACGCTCGAAGATGACTTCGCGCCGCCGTTTGTGCGATTCTTCTTGCCCATAGGAGCTCTTGCAGAGCTCCGGAGACACGATGGCGCAGAAAAAATTCAGAGACTTGACGGAAAAAGAGATTCTGGCGCTGGCCATTTCTTCCGAGGAGGAAGACGGAAGGATTTATGGCGAGTTTGCGGATGGGCTGCGCGAGTCTTATCCGGCTACGGCGCAGATGTTCGAGGAAATGCGCGCGGAAGAAGTGGTGCATCGCGACCGGCTGATGACCATGTTTCGCGAACGGTTTGGCGATCACATCCCGCTGATACGCCGCGAAAACGTGAAAGGCTTTTTGCAGCGCAAGCCCACGTGGCTCACGCGGCCGCTGGGCGTGAACGTGGCGCGGCGGCAGGCGCGCGTAATGGAAATGGAAGCGGCGCGTTTTTATGGCAAAGCGGTGAGCCGCATCACCGACGTTTCAACCCGCGAATTATTGAACAAACTGGCGGACGAGGAACGCAAACACTCCGCCACCGCAGGAGACCTGGAAGAAAAACATCTGACGGAAAACGCGCGGGCCCAGGAAGAGGAATCGCACCGCAAATTATTCCTGCTGCAGGTGGTGCAACCGGGGCTAGCCGGGCTGATCGACGGTTCGGTCTCGACGCTGGCGCCGCTGTTTGCCGCGGCGTTTGTGACGCACAAAAGCGCCGACGCTTTTCTGGTGGGACTCGCAGCCAGCATCGGCGCAGGCATCTCCATGGGCTTTGCCGAGTGGGGTTCCGACGACGGATCGCTGACGGGCCGGGGTTCGCCGTGGATCCGGGGCGCCACCATCGGACTGATGACCACGGCGGGCGGCATCGGCCACACGCTTCCCTTCCTGATTTCCAATTTCCACATCGCGCTTACGGTGGCGGTCATCGTGGTGGCCA
Source organism: Candidatus Acidiferrum sp. (assembly GCA_036496505.1). Classification (GTDB taxonomy): domain Bacteria; phylum Acidobacteriota; class Terriglobia; order Acidiferrales; family UBA7541; genus Acidiferrum. The sequence goes on from DASXLA010000077.1 coordinate 38,668, forward strand.
TCGAGCTGGCCACGATTGCTTACATTCGGCACCGTTATATGGACACGCCGTTTTTGCAGGCGGCGTTTCAGGCTATCGTCGGCGGTATTCTGGTTTTTCTTACCGGGTACATCATCGGCAGCTCCTAGAGGCAGCACCTTCCGGCAAATTCCATCAAGGTCGGATTTAGTCGCTCTGCGCGTGCGCTGGAGCGGTTGCACCGTGTGTGCGCAAATTGTGAATGAAGGTTTGCAGCCGGTCCATGTAGATGTAAACCACGGGCGTGGTGAAGAGCGTAAGCATCTGGCTGAGAATCAAGCCGCCCACGATGGTGATGCCCAGCGGCTGGCGCAATTCCGAGCCCACGCCGCGGCCGAGCGCCAGAGGCAGCGCGCCGAGAAGCGCGGCCATGGTGGTCATCAGGATGGGCCGAAAACGCAAGAGACACGCCTGGTAGATGGCTTCCACCGGGGACTTCTGCCCTTCTCTCTCGACCTGCACGGCGAAATCGATCATCAAAATGGCGTTTTTCTTGACGATGCCAATCAGCAGGATGATGCCTATCAACGCGATGATGTTGAGATCCGACTTGATGAATCTGATAGCCAGCAACGCGCCGATGCCCGCCGAGGGGATGGTGGAAAGAATGGTGATGGGGTGAATGTAACTCTCGTAAAGAATGCCGAGGACGATGTATACGGCGGCCAGAGCGGTGAGAATCAGGATGGGCTCGCTGGAAAGTGAATCCTGAAAAGCCTGCGCGGTGCCCTGAAAAGTGGCGTGCACGGTGGAGGGAATCCCGAGTTCGCGCTGCGCGGCCTGAATGTGCTCCACCGCGGGACCAAGGGACGCGCCGGGCGCGAGGTTGAATGACAAGGTGATGGCGGGATAAACGCCCTGGTGATTCACGGAGAGCGCCGTATTGGAAGGCTCGTAGTGCGCGAAGGCGCTCAGCTGGATCAGTTTGCCGGATTTGGAAGGCACGTAAATTAGATTCAGCGCCTCGGGGCCCTGCTGCGCTTCCGGGGCAACTTCCATCACGACGTGGTACTGGTTCAATCCTTTGTAAATATTGGAGACCTGGCGCTGGCCGAAGGCGTCGCTCAAAGTGTTATCGATGTCCAGAACATTCACGCCCATGCGCGAAGCAGTGTCGCGATCAATCACCAGCGAGGTTTGCAGGCCCTTCACCTGTTGATCGGTATTGACGTCGCGCAGCTCGGGAATGGCCTTCAGGCGCTGCATCAGGATGGGGGCCCAATGGTTGAGATCGTTCAGGTTATCGGCCTGCAAGGTGTACTGATATTGAGCGCCGCCGAAACGGCCGCCGAGGCTCAAATCCTGCACGGCCTGCAGGAACAAAGAGGCGCCGGGAATTTTGGCGGTTTTGGCGCGAATGCGGCCGATGACTTCGTCCGCGCTGATTTTGCGCTCGGCGAGAGGCTTGAGTTGCGCAAACATGCGCGCGGTGCTGCCGCCGTTTCCGCCGCCGGCGAAGGAGGTGACAGTGTCGATGGCCGGGTCCTGCATGACAATGTCGGTGAACTGGCGCATTTTTTGCGCCATGGCCGCAAAGGAAAGGTCCTGGTCACCCTGAATGAGGCCGGCGATGCGGCCGGTATCCTGCTGAGGGAAGAAACCTTTGGGGGTAATGGCAAAGAGATAGATGTTGAGGCAGACGGTTCCGATGGTGAGGAGCAGGATCAGGAACTGGTGGCGCAGCACCCACTTCAGGGAAATGTCGTAGGCGCCGAGCAGGCGATTGAAACTGTTTTCTGAAAAGCGATAGAGGAAATTGTGGCGGCCGGTGTCGCGCTTCAGAAAGCGGGCGCACATCATGGGAGTGGTGGAAAGCGATATGAACAAGGAGACGGCGATAGCTACGCTGAGCACCACGGCAAATTCGCGGAAGAGGCGGCCCACGAGGCCCGGCATCATCAGGATGGGAATAAAGACGGCGATGAGCGAGGCGCTCATGGAAACGACGGTGAAGCCTATTTCGCTGGCGCCTTTCATGGCGGCGGCGTAAGGAGCCATGCCGCCCTCGATGTGGCGGGCGATATTTTCAATGACCACGATGGCGTCGTCGACCACGAAGCCGGTGCAGATGGTGAGGGCCATGAGGGACAAGTTGTCGAGACTGTAGTGGCAGAGATACATGACGCCGAAAGTGGCGATAAGCGAAAGGGGCACGGCGACGCTGGGGATGAGCGTGGCCCAGACGTTGCGCAAAAAGGCGAAGACCACAAAGATCACCAGGATGATGGAGATGATCAGGGCGATTTCCACGTCGTGAACGGAGGCGCGAATGGTAATGGTGCGGTCGAGAAGAATGTCCAAATGGAGCGACGGCGATATCGAGGCCCGAAGCAACGGAAGCACCGCGAGAACACGATCGACGGTTTCAATCATGTTGGCGCCGGGCTGGCGGAAGATGGCGAGGATGACGCCGGGCTTGCCGAAGGTCAGGCCCAGGTTGCGGGTATCCTCGACGGAGTCCTCCACCTGGGCGACGTCCTGAAGCCGCAGCGCGGATCCCGTGTGCCCGGCAATGATGAGCGGGCGGTACTCATGAGCCTTGAAAAGCTGATCGGTGTTGGTGAGATTGATGGTTTTGTGATTATCGGCAACCGAGCCCTTGGCCAGATCGGAATTTGCGGACTGCAGCGCCTTGCGCACGGTTTCGAGGCTCACGCCATAGCTGTTGAGCTGCGTGGGATTTACTTCCACGCGCACGGCCGGACGAGAACTGCCCCACACGAAAACCTGGCCGACGCCGTTTATCTGCGCGAGTTTCTGCGCGAGGATGGAATCCGCGGCGTCGTAAATCTGCGCGGGAGGAATATTGTCGGAGGTGAGCGCGAGCAGGAGGATGGGCGCGTCGGCGGGATTGACCTTGCGGTAGGTGGGCTGATACGGCAAATCGGCGGGCAACTGGCTGCGTGCCGCGTTAATGGCGGCTTCGACGTCACGGGCGGCAGCGTTGATGTCGCGGTTCAGGTCGAATTGCAGAACGATGCCGGTGTTTCCCAGGCCGCTGGAGGAAGTCATCTGCGTGACGCCGGCGATGCGGCCGAACTGGCGCTCCAGCGGAGTGGCCACGGCGGAGGCCATGGTTTCGGGGCTCGCGCCGGGCAATCCGGCGCCCACGGAAATGGTGGGGAAGTCCACCTGCGGCAGTGGAGCTACGGGCAAAAATTTGAAAGCCACCACGCCCGAAAGAAAAATGGCGATGGTCACGAGGGACGTGGCCACCGGGCGGCGGATAAATGGGGCCGAGAAGTTGGAGGAAAAGTGCACGAGCTAATCTCCCGGCGCCGGTTCTTCGGTGGGATTGCCGATATGAAATTGGAAGCGGCGCGCGAGCCAATCGAAAGCGAGATAAACAACCGGCGTAGTGTACAGGGTCAACAACTGGCTGAGGATCAAGCCGCCGACGATGGTGATGCCCAACGGGCGGCGCAATTCCGCGCCAACTCCCCTGCCCAAAGCGAGCGGCAAGCCGGCGAGCAGCGCGGCCATGGTGGTCATCATGATGGGGCGGAAGCGCAGCAGGCATGCTTCGTAAATGGCGTCGAGAGGCGGGCGGCCTTCCTTGCGTTCGGCTTCGAGCGCAAAGTCAATCATCATGATGGCGTTCTTTTTGACGATGCCGATCAGCAGGATGATGCCGATAAGGGCAATCACGCTGAATTCCGTGCGGCAGATGAGCAAGGCGAGAATGGCGCCAACTCCCGCGGAGGGCAGCGTGGACAAGATGGTGATGGGATGAATGTAGCTCTCGTACAAAACGCCGAGGACGATATATACGGTGACGAGCGCGGCGAGAATCAGGATGGGCTCATTGACCAGTGAATTTTGAAAGGCCGCGGCGGTGCCCTGAAAAAGTCCCTGCACGCTGGGGGGCATGTTCAGTTCTTGCTTGACCTTATTGATAGCGATGACCGCGTCGCCCAAAGCGGCGCCGGGCGCAAGGTTGAACGAGAGGGTGACCACCGGGAACTGCCCCTGGTGATTCAAGGTAAGCGGGGTGCTGCCGGGTTCCACGCGGGTAAAAGCGCTTAACGGGACCTGTTGGCCGGTGGAGGAATGCACGTAGATATTTTTTAGCGCGTCGGGATTCTGCTGAAACTGCGGATCGACTTCCATCACCACGTGATATTGGTTGAGTTGCGTGAAGATGGTGGAGACCTGCCGCTGGCCGAAAGCGTCGTACAGGGTGTTGTCGATGTCGGCGGGAAGCACGCCGAGACGCGAAGCTGTGTCGCGGTCGATGGTGAGCGTGGCGAGCAGGCCCTGATTCTGCTGGTCGCTGGCGACGTCGCGAATCTCCGGAATGGCTTGCAGTTTTTCGATGAAGCGTGGCGTCCAGTAGGCCAGCTCTTTCTGGTCCACGTCTTCCAGGCTGTATTGAAATTCGGTGCGGCTCACGCGATCTTCCACGGTGAGGTCCTGCACCGGCTGCATGAACAGGGAAATGCCGTCCACTTTGGCGAGGCTGGATTGCAGGCGGCGAATCACGTCGCTGGCGTTGATGTGGCGCTGCTCCAGGGGCTTCAGGTTAATCAGGATGCGTCCGCTGTTCAGGGTGGTGTTGGTGCCATCGATACCGATGAAGGAAGAAAGGCTCTCGACCGCGGGGTCCTGCAAGATGACGTCGGCGAGGGCCTGCTGCCTGCGGGACATGGCGGGAAAGGAGATGTCCTGGGGGCCTTCAGAAACTCCCAGGATGACGCCGGTATCCTGCACGGGGAAAAATCCCTTGGGGACGTAGATGTAGAGAAGAATCGTGCCGACCAGGGTGGCCACGGTGACGAGCAGGGTGGTGGTGCGATATTGCAGGACAACTTTCAGGGTGCGGCCGTACGCGGCGATGATGGCGTTAAAGATGTCTTCCGATTTGCGGTAGAACCAGCCTTGTTCTTCCCTGCTGTGATGGCGCAGGAGCTTGGCGCACATCATGGGGGTCAACGTGAGGGACACGAAAGCGGAAACGAGGATGGTCACCGCCAAGGTGATCGCAAACTCGCGAAACAGGCGGCCCACGATGTCGCCCATGAAGAGCAGGGGGATCAACACGGCGATGAGCGAAACGGTCAAGGACAAAATGGTGAAGCCGATTTGCGAGGCGCCTCGCAAGGCGGCCTGCAGCGGCGATTCGCCTTCCTCGAGATAGCGCGAAATGTTTTCAATCATCACGATGGCGTCGTCCACGACGAAGCCGGTGCTGATGGTGAGGGCCATCAAGGAAAGGTTATTGAGACTGTAGCCCAGCAGGTACATCACGCCAAAGGTGCCCACGATGGAAAGCGGCACGGCAAAGCTGGGGATGATGGTGGCGCGCACGCTGCGCAGAAAAAGAAAAATCACCATGATCACGAGCGCGATGGTCAGCATCAACTCGAATTGCACGTCGCGCACGGAGGCGCGGATGGTGGTGGTGCGATCGGTGAGAATGGAAACCTGAATGGCGGCGGGCAACGCGGATTGCAGCACCGGCAGGAGTTTTTTGATGCGATCGACGACGGCGATAATATTCGCGCCAGGCTGGCGCTGAATATTCAGGATGACCGCCGGTTTCTTGTCGGCCCAGGCGGCCTGGCGCACATTTTCGGCCCCGTCAATCACCGTGGCTACGTCGGCGAGCCGGACGGCCCCGCCATTACGGTAAGCGATGATGATGGGCCGGTAGCTGTCGCCGGAAATGAGCTGGTCATTCGCGCCGATGGTGTAGGCCTGATGCCGGCCGTCGAAAGTGCCTTTGGCCTGGTCGACATTGGCCTGGCTCAGCGCGGTGCGCAAATCTTCCAGGCTCAGTCCGTAGGAGGCCAGCGCGGTGGGATTGGCCTGCACGCGCACGGCGGGACGCTGCCCGCCGCTGATGCTGACGAGTCCCACGCCGGTGAGCTGAGAGATTTTTTGTGCCAGAGAGGTGTCGGCAAGGTCTTCGACCTTGGACAGGGGCAACGTTTCGGAAGTCAGCGCGAGGGTGAGGATGGGTGCGTCAGCGGGATTGATTTTGCTGTAAATCGGAGGATTGGGAAGCAGTTGCGGCAAAAGATTCGACGCGCTGTTAATGGCGGCTTGCACTTCCTGCTCGGCAACATCGATGTTGAGGTCCAGCGTGAACTGCAAGGTGATGATGGAGCTTCCGAAAGAGCTCGTGGACGTCATTTGATTCAGGCCGGGAATTTCACCGAACTGGCGTTCCAGCGGCGCGGTCACGGCAGAGGCCATCACGTCCGGACTGGCGCCGGGATAAAACGTTTGAACCTGGATAGTGGGGTAATCCACCTGCGGCAAGGCAGAAACGGGAAGCTGGCGGTAGGCGACAAACCCCACGAGGAGGATGCCGACCATCAACAGAGTGGTCGCCACCGGCCGCAGAATAAACGGCCGTGAAAGATTCATCGCTTGCTTCCTCGCGAGGCCGGAGGCGCCGGGTGTGGAGCGCCCGGCGCCAGACTAGGAGAGTTGGAATTGGCAGCGGCGTGCCGCCCATTATTGGCGGCCAAAGTCGGAACTACTTTGCTGCCATCCTGGAGCTTGTCCTGTCCATCGATGACCACGGTGTCACCGGCCGTCAAGCCCGAGCTGACACCGATACTTTCACTGGTGGTCTGCGCGACGGTCACGGGATGAATCTTTACGGTGTTGGTCTTGTCCACGGCGTAAACGTAAGTGCCCTCGGGGCCACGCTCGAGGGCCGCGACGGGCACGATGGTGAGGTTGTGCTTTGTGTCCACCAGCAAGTGCACGTTGACGAACTGATTGGGAAACAAAATATTGTTGTCGTTGGAGAAGGTGGCTTTGAGTTTGTAAGTTCCGGTGGTGGTGTCAATCTGGTTGTCGATGCTGGCGAGCGTGCCGGAAGTAATTTTGGCGGTGTCGTCCCGGTCGTACGCCTCGACAGGGAGTTGGCCGCCGGCACGCAATTTGGCGACAACCTGCGGCAATTGATCCTGAGGCAAACTGAAAATCACCGAGATGGGCTGCAACTGGGTAATCACCAGCAACCCGCCGGCGTCGTTGGCGTGCACCATGTTGCCCACGTCCACCAAACGCAAACCGATGCGCCCGCTGATGGGTGCGGTGATGTGCGTGAAGGATAGCTGCAGTTTGGCGCTATCGATGGTGGCCTGATCGGTCTTGATGGCGCCGTCAAACTGGCCGACCTGAGCACCTTGGGTATCAAGCTGCTGTTTCGGGATTACGCCCTCTTTGAAAAGGAGTTTGTAGCGCTCGAGATTGGTGAGGGCGTCGGTGCGTTGCGCCTGATCCCTGGCAAGTTGTCCTTCGGCCTGCTCGAGGATCACCTGAAACGGCCGGGGATCAATCTGGGCCAGCAGGTCGCCCTGGTGGACAAACTGGCCTTCCTTGAAATCCACACTGACCAATTGACCGTCGACGCGCGAGTGCACGGTAACGGTGTTGAAGGCAGTAACGGTGCCGAGGCCGGCGAAATAAACCGGGAGGTCTCCATGCTGCGCGGCAGCGACCACAACCGGCACGGGAGGAAAGCCGTGAGGGCCGGCACCGGGTCTTGCGCCGGGGGCTCCGCCACGCGCCGCGGGTGAGGCGGAATTTTCGGCTTGCGCGCCGGAATGTGAGCCACGGTAGTACCAAATGGCGATCGCCACGACCCCGAGAACCAGGAGCCAAACCCACCAGCGGCTTTTGGGAGATGTGGTGGTCATTTTTTCCGCCGCGGCCGGCTCAGGCAGGTCCACGGATTGCAGATGGGCCATTCAGTGACTCCTCGAAAGACGCATGGTACCGAAAACGTTTGCAAAGTGCTGCGCAGGGGACCTTCACGTACTAGCCGGATTGCCGGACGATGTCACAGCGTACCGCGGCGTACTGGAAAAAATGCGCTACAAATAGATAAGACGGTTTGCCACCCAAAAAAGTTACGAATCATGTTTCCGGGGGCTTCCAGGGATGATCCGGCGGTTCCAGCCGCAGAAGACTTCCTTCTGCTATCTTAATTTCTGTGGTGCATAAATGGGAGCGGAAATCGTAGACTAACGCGCGAACCTCGGCCGGCGCGCGCGAACGGTTGAGGGGCGACCAAAGGTCAAGTTCGTTAAATAAGGCTTGCGGAGAGAAAATGTTCAGAGGCCTCATCCTAGGGATATTGCTGGGGATTCTGCTGGTGTTCGTGGGCATATATTTTTATTTTTCGACCGGTCGAGCGCCGGTGGCCACGAGCGCGCAGCCGATGCCCTTCGAAAGAAAATTCGCGAACATGGGTTTAGACGCGTATCTCGCCAAATTGCCTCACCCTGAACCGCAAGTGCCCGCCGATGAAGCAAACTTTCTGGCGGGCGCGCAAGTGTACAAGCAGAATTGCGCGGTTTGCCACGGGCTGCCCGGCCAACCGAGGAGCAATATCGCCGAGGGCATGGCGCCGCGGCCCCCACAGCTCTTTAAGGGCACAGGCGTGACGGATGACGAAGCGTGGGAAACGTACTGGAAAGCCGAAAACGGCATCCGCATGACGGGCATGCCGGGCTTCAAGAGCAGACTGAACGAAACACAAATCTGGCAAGTGACGGTGATGCTGAAGAACGCGGATAAAATTTCCGCGGCGGTTAAAGCCGCGCTGCTGAGCAACGAAGCGCCGCCGCTGGCGCCGGCACCTGTTGCATCCAATCCGGCCAATCCGGCCACGCGGCATTAAAGCCCGCTCGTTGCTAAGCGGCAGTCGACGCGGCGAACGATCCAAACAAAACGGGCGAGACAAAAAGAGCGATTGATTGCGAAACAGGCCATTGGGACGGGCGCGCGCTAGCGGCGAATATCCGTCAAGCGATCGGCATTTCTAAGTTCCGGAAATCGCCAGGCCCACAATGCGGTGACCAGCAACGTACCGATGCCACCAAACACCACCGCGGGCACGGTGCCGAACCAGTGCGCGGTTACACCTGACTCAAATTGACCGAATTCATTGGACGCGCCGATAAACATCATGTCCACGGCGTTGACGCGGCCGCGCATCTCGTCCGGCGTGGCTACTTGAATGAGCGTGCCGCGCACAACGACGCTGACCATGTCGGTGGCGCCCACAAGGACAAGCGCGACGAGGGAAAACACGAGGCTGTGAGAGATTCCGAACAAAACCGTGAAGACCCCGAAGCCCGCGACGCACCACAACATGGTCAGGCCAGCCTTGCGACGCAGAGGGCGATAGGCCAGGAAGATCGCCATGGCCGCAGCTCCCACCGCCGGCGCGCTGCGCAGAAGACCGAGGCCCCAGGGACCGGTCATTAAAATTTCGCGGGCGTAGACCGGCAGCAGCGCTACCGCACCGCCCAGCAGCACCGCGAAAAGATCGAGGGAGATCGAGCCAAGAATTAATTTCTCGCGCCAGATGTAATGGAATCCGGCAAGCACGGTGGTGAGGTTGATGGGTTCACGCGGCCGGGCTTTGGCTTCGGATTTGATTTGAAGAGTGGCGAGCACAGCGACGCTGGCGGCGAAGGCCGCGGCGCCGTAGACGAAGGCCGGGCCGCGAAACGCGGCATAGGCGACGCCGCCAACAGCAGGTCCTAAAATCGTGGCGGCCTGAAACACGCTGGAAGCCCAGGCCACGGCGCTGGGAAAATGTTCCTCGGGCACGAGCTGCGGGAGAATGGCGCGGCTGACCGGCCCGTTGAAGGAACGCACAACTCCAACCAGAACCAACACAACATAAATCCAGGTGACGGAATGCCCGGCGCGCAAAGCCACCAGCAGCAGCAAACTGGAACATACAACATAGCCGCAGTAGCACAGCACCAAAACATTACGGCGATGATGGCGATCCACGATGTGGCCGGAGACGAGGAAGAGCAGAATGCCCGGTAAAAACTGCGCCAGGCCCACGTAGCCAAGATCCAGCGGGCGATGGGTAATTTCATAAATCTGCCAACCGACGGCCACGGATTGCATTTCCAGCGCGAGAACCATGCAGAAGCGCGCGACCTGGAAGAGCCGGAAATTACGGAAGGCGAATACCGCGAGGCCTGCTGATGTGGGATTCTCGGCCGGGGGCATTGAAACTACTTTGCCACAAAAGAAAAAAATTCGAAGAGGCGATTTGTCAGGGGAGATGGAGTTGTTGCACGACCTGGTCGACAATTTGCGAGGGACTCGGGTCCACATCGACGGTGACGACGCCGTGGGGCTCTTCCAGGGTAGCGAACTGGCTGGCCAGCAAAGATTCGCTGGCGAAATGTCCGGTGCGCGAATGCAAGCGGGAGGCGAGCAAGGAATAGGTGCCGCGTAAATAGACAATTTTTATCTCGCCGGTTTGTTTGTCGGCGCTGCCGGAAGCGGACAGCAAAATGTCGCGGTAACTCTGCTTCAAAGCGGAGCAGGTAATCACGCCATTTTTTTCAGCGGCAATCCAACGAGCCATCTGGTCTCTGATGGCGGCCAGCCACGGGCCGCGGTCGGCGTCATTCAGCGGGATGCCGCGGCTCATTTTTTCCTTGTTTGCAGCGGAGTGAAAATCGTCAGCGTCCGCAAACTCATATTGCAAACGCGCGGCGAGCAGGCGCCCTACGGTGGTCTTTCCCGATCCTTCGATGCCCATTAACAGAATAATCATGGCGCAAGAAAACAATACAAGAACGCCGCACGGCCGGGTGAAAAAGAAAAAAGCCGGCCAGTACATTGGGCCGGCTCGAAGGCGTAAGTTTTAATCGCGGCTTTCTTAATCGCGACTCCTGAAATCTATTTCAGCGCTACCGGGGGCTGACCGACACCGCCGCCCGATCCAGCGCTGCCACCACTGCCTCCACCGCCGGGAACACTGCCGCTGCCGCCACTCGCGCTGCCGGATCCACCGCTGCCGGCACCACCAGTGCCGCTCGATCCGCCACTGCCACCGCCTCCGCCTCCAGAGCTGCCGCCGGAACCTCCGCCGCTACCTCCACCGGAGTCACCGGAAATTCCCGCCACGGAGTTTGCAGCATGATTCACGGAATTCGAACTCCAGGAACCTAGCGCGTAAACGGCACCAACCACAAACATAGCGATGACCACAATCATCATGGCGTATTCAGACGTGCTCTGGCCGGATTGACGATTGCACCGTCGGAAAGGTGATCGCATACGCTCACCCCAAGCAGCAGGTCCTCAGAAACCGCTCTGCTGCTATTACAAATCTCTTATACGACCTTTTTTTGGCGGGTGCAAGAGTACTGAGCGAACCATTACGGCGCAGAACGTGTTCGAAAGGGGCCGGCGGGCGGCTTTTTTGCTAATCTTCAGGGAGCTTAGAGGCAAATCCGCATGTCGAGCTTATCGGGTTTATTGGGATACCGCCGCGCGCTTCCGGGAACGCAGCCCGCGCATTTGCATGAGGCGTATGTTTCGTCCATCAAGCGAGCGCCATCGAAGCCCCTGGTGTATCTCCCGCATACCATTTCCGAAGTGACCGGTCCGAGCTTTGACGCCTCCATGGTGGATGCGAGGGCGTGCGACCTCACCCGACAGGAGGGGGGCGAGCCCATCGGGGAACGCATCATTGTGAGCGGGCGGGTGCAGGACGAAGACGGGCGGCCTGTGGCGCGGACGTTAATTGAGGTGTGGCAGGCAAATGCCGCAGGACGGTACCGGCACGCGGTGGATCAGCACAATGCGCCGCTGGATCCGAATTTTGCGGGCACCGGACATACCCTGACGGATGACACGGGCAACTTCAGATTTATCACCGTTCGCCCGGGGGCCTATCCGTGGCGAAATCACTACAACGCGTGGAGGCCGGCGCACATTCATTTTTCGGTGTTCGGCCCGGCGTTTGCGACGCGGCTGATTACGCAAATGTACTTTCCAGGCGACGCGCTATTGCCGTTTGATCCCATCTTCAATTGCACCGCGGATGAAGAAGCGCGCGACCGGCTCATCTCGCGATTCGACTGGGACACGACGATGTGCGAGCACGCTTTGGGCTACCGATTCGACATCACCCTGAGCGGGCGAGAGGCGACGCCGTGGGAGAAAAAATGAGCGTGCCGGCGACAACTTCGCAAACGGTCGGGCCCTATTTTCAGATTGGGTTGAAGCGATTTTATGTGAACGAACTGGCTGTTGCGGGGGTTTCCGGCGAGCGCGTGGAAATCGAAGGAAAGATTTTTGACGGCGACGGTGAGGCGGTGCCGGATGGAGTGGTGGAAATCTGGCAGGCGGATGCCGACGGGAAATATGCCCAGGCGGAGGAGCAGCGGGACAAACACGGCGCGGCGAGGTTCCGTGGTTTTGGGCGGACGCCGACGGAGCAAGATGGAACGTTTCGTTTCCAGACAATAAAACCAGGGCGGGTGCCCGGGCCGGATGGGAAGCTGCAGGCGCCGCATATCGTTGTGTCGGTGTTTACGCGAGGATTGTTGCGACGGCTGGTTACACGAATTTATTTTCCGCATGACGCGGCTAATGAGGAGGATTACGCGCTCAACCTGGTGGAAGCTTCGCGACGCGCCACGCTCATCGCCAAAAAGTCGACAAAGCGCGCGGGCCTGCTGGAATGGAACGTGGTGCTGCAGGGGCCAAGTGAGACAGTCTTCTTCGACTGTTGAAGGCGCGCGCGCTTTTTTAATTGGAGCCGCGGGGGCTCGATAAGGCCTTTGTCAGAGAGATCGCGTTTACAGACCCTGCACGATCTCCGAGAGGAACCAGGTGCGGCGCTCGGTTTGGTCAATCCAGACCTCGATCAAACTGGCGGTCGCCACGTCATTGTATTTTTCGCAGATTTCATGCGCAGAACGGAAATAACGCGTGAGTGCCTGATTATCGGCGTTGAGCTCCGCGAGCATATCCTTGGGGGCAACGTTCTCGTCGTTGTTGTCCTCGAGGCGCTGATGCTTGGAGATATCGCTGATGGAGTGCAGTGTGGTTCCACCGATTTTGCGGGCGCGTTCGGCGATATCGTCGGTCATGGCGAAGACCTGGTCGGCGTGTTCGTCGAGGAGCAGATGAAAATCGCGGAAGTTTCGCCCGGTCATGTGCCAGTGGAAATTTTTGGTCTTCAGGTATAGAGCGAAAGCATCGGCCAACAATCGACGTAGCTGGGTGGTGATTTCGGTGACGCCTTCGCGGCTGAGGTCAGTGGGTATTTCGGGCATCGCTCGCGGTTTTTCCTTGGTTTGAACTGCTGCTTCCTTTGCCATTGGTCATTTCTCCTTTGATGGGTTATTCGTTTTTCATTGGACGCGGCTGGCGGACGGTTTCAGAAAATTGTTTGTCTTCGACCAGCTCTTTTTTGCCACAGCCGCCCGGCTGATGATCCCAGACCACCAGGATAAATATTATTGCAACGAGACACGGGAAAGGGCTAGAAGATATTTTTACCGAAGAAAATTCAGGGGCGACATGAATTCTTAAGTGACAGAGTTTTCGAGAGCGTTCTATAATCGCGGATTGTTGTGGGTTTCTAACAGGTGGCAGGCTGCGTGACAAGCTTCTTGCGGAAGACGGAGAGCCATGCGAGACGATAATCCAGGACCAATCGATCCGAAGCGTCGTGAATTTCTGGTGTCTACGGGCGGCGCCGCGGCGGCAAGCGTTTTCGGGACCTGCCTCCCTCTGCATGCTCGCGGAGAATCCAATCAGAGTGCCTCAGAAGCTAGCGAACCGAACATTGAGGGCGCCGTCCCGATTACGCTGCGCATTAATGGCAGCGAGAAGCAGCTGCGTATCGACCCAAGAACTACGCTGCTGGACTGCCTGCGTGAAAACGTGGCTTTCACGGGTACAAAGAAGGGTTGCGACCACGGGCAATGCGGCGCCTGCACCGTGCATGTGAACGGCAGGCGGGTGCTTTCGTGCCTTACGCTGGCACTGCTACTTGATGGTGAAGAGATCACCACCATCGAGGGGTTAGGAACACCTGATACTCTTCATCCGATGCAGGCAGCGTTCCTCGCCCACGATGGGTATCAGTGTGGATATTGCACATCGGGCCAGATCATGTCGGCAGTTGGGTTGCTCAAGGAACCCTGCGGGCCCGACGATGCGGCCGTGAAGGAACTCATGAGCGGCAACATCTGCCGGTGCGCGGCCTACGCCAACATCGTTGCCGCGATCCAGGAAGTTCGCAAGAGTTCGTAGCCGCAGCAAGGAGGAACGGCATGCACACGTTTCAATTTACGCGGGCCGAGGATAACGCCGCAGCGATTAATGCAGGCGCACAGGCGAAGACCGCACAGCAAGGCGCAGATGTCAGATTGCTGGCCGGCGGCACGACCTTGATTGATCTGATGAAGTTGAACGTTGAAACACCCACGAAAGTGGTGGACATCAACCGCTTACCGCTCGACAGGATCGAAGAAGTTCCGGGAAGCGGCCTGAAGATCGGCGCAGCAGTCCGGAACTCAGATCTCACCCACCATGCAGCGGTGCAACGGGATTACGCGGTGTTGTCCCAGGCCATTCTCGCCGGAGCCTCACCGCAGATTCGCAACATGGCGACCACTGCGGGCAACCTCTTGCAGAGGACGCGTTGCATGTATTTCCGCGATACCGCGATGCCGTGCAACAAGCGCGAGCCCGGGACCGGTTGCCCAGCCATCACCGGCAGCAACCGCATGCTGGCCATTCTGGGGACCAGCGAACATTGCATCGCAACAAACCCGTCGGACATGTGCGTAGCGCTGGCCGCCTTGGAGGCAACCATTCACATCCAGGGGCCGAAGGGTTCACGGGCAGTTCCCATTGGCGACTTTCATCTCCTGCCGGGCAGCACTCCGAACCGCGAGACGGTGCTTGAGCCCGGTGATCTCATTACCCACGTAACGCTGCCGCCGCCCACAGCCGGAAGCAAACAGGTATATCTGAAGCTGCGTGATCGAGTGTCCTACGAATTCGCGCTGGCTTCGGCCGCCATTGTGGTCAACGCTGCAGGTGGCAAGATAACCAGGGTGCGCATCGCACTTGGCGGTGTGGGCACAAAGCCGTGGCGTGCGCACGAAGGCGAAGCCGTCCTTGCCGGCCATCCGGCGAATGATGCCAACCTGCGAAAGGCAGCCGACGCGGCATTGCATGGAGCCCGACCGCAGAGTGAAAACAAATTCAAGATTGAATTGGCCAAGCGCTGCCTCATACACGCCATGAACATGGCGTTAGCAGCCTGATTTCAATGATGGAGCGAACATGCCGACCACTGAACAGACTCCAAACGCTGCGCCCATCGGTCGCGACATCCCGCGAGTGGACGGACCGCGCAAGGTAACTGGCCAGGCTCAGTACACTGCCGACTTCCATTTCCCCGGAATGCTGTACGCCGTCCCGGTGGGAGCCACCATCGCGAACGGCAGGATCATCAACCTGGACAGCGAAGCGGCCGAGAAGATGCCGGGAGTGCGCGCGATACTGCATCGCGGAAACATCGGCAAAATTTCGCGCTCGATGTTCGTTCCCCCATTTTCGGGTATATGCGAAGAGCGCCGGCCGCCCTTTGAAGACGACACCATTCGTTACTATGGCCAGTACATCGCCGTAGCGGTTGCGGACACTCTGGAAAATGCGCGGGCTGCGGCCGAAGCGGTGCGCGCGACTTACGCTGCCGAGAAACCGAACGTCGAGACGCACCTCGTGGCCGATGACGAGCCCGACCTTGTGATGACGACGTTTGGCCCGCGCCACCGGCTGGACAACCATCGGGGCGACCCGGATACGGCATTTGCGGGTGCGCCTGTCAAACTCGATCAAACCTACGTTACACCCTGGGAGACCCACAATCCGATGGAGCCCCACTCCACCACCGCGGTGTGGGACGGCGGCATTCTTACGTTGTACGAGTCTTCGCAAGGCGTCGTCAATCTGCGCAGCGTTCTCGCGCAGATGTTCGGATTGCCGAACGAAAACGTCCGGGTCATTACGAAATTCGTGGGATCAGGTTTCGGTTGCAAACTGTGGCCATGGACCGCCAGCCCGCTGGCCGCCGCGGCGGCACGGCAGGTGGGCAAGCCGGTGAAACTCGTGCTCACCCGCAAAATGATGTTCCACGCCGTCGGACATCGCGCACGAACGCAGCAGCGCGTTCGCCTGGGCGCAACTTCTGAAGGCAAACTACTCTCCCTGGACCACGATTACATCTACACCCGCTCGATACTCGATGCGCATCATGAGGATTGCGGCGAGGCGACTCCATTCCAATACAGCGTGCCCAATTTGCGAGTGACCTTCGGCCGCGCGAAACGGAATATTGGCGCCGGCGCCGACATGCGCGGCCCCGGGCGGGTTCCCGGGATTTATGCGATCGAGTCGGCCATGAATGAACTGGCTCACCAACTGAAAGTAGACCCAGTCAAGCTTCGCGTCCTGAACGAACCGAAGATCGACGAGAGCCTTGGGGTGCCGTTTTCTTCGCGTCACTTGCTCGAATGCTTCGAGCTCGGGGCACAGAAATTTGGTTGGGCGAATCGCAACCCCGGTGTGGGCTCGATGAAGCGCGACGGCCTTACTTTGGGCTGGGGCATGGCAGGATGTTCGTGGATCGCGTCGCGATTTTCCGCCGCTGCCAACTTGCAACTGCGCGACGACGGCACCTGTCGGATAGCGAGCGCCACACAAGACATTGGAACGGGGACCTACACGGTCCTTGCGCAGCTGGCATCGCAAAGAAGCGGCGTGCCGGTGGACAGAGTGGAGGTGGCACTTGGAGACAGTTCTCTACCCGAAGGCCCGATTTCGGGCGGCTCCATGGCCACTGCTTCGCTTGTCCCGGCGGTCGTGGCGGCTGCCGATAACGCAATCGCATCGCTGAAGCTGGTTGCAGTGTCCACACCGGGATCTCCGTTTCTGAATCACAGCCCCGACGATCTGGCATTTGAAAACGGCCGAGTGTTTGCGAAGGCAGCCGGACCCGCCGATGGTGTGCCGTTTGCAGAACTGCTGCGCCGGGCGAACCTTCGCCTGGTCACGGGCGATGGCCAGTCCGCGGGGATGTTCGGAGATCCAAAACCGAAGTTTTCAACCCAGTCATTTGGTTGCCACTTCGTCGAAGTGACTTGGCAGCCGGAGACCGTCCGCCTGAGAGTCAGCCGTGTCGTGTCGGTGATGGACGCGGGGCAAATCATTAATACGCTGACGAGTCAAAATCAGATCCAGGGGGCGGTGGTCATGGGAATCGGTATGGCCCTGCTGGAACACACCTTTTACGATCCTCAAAATGGCGCGCCCATCAACAGCAGCATGGCGGACTACGTGGTTGCCGTGAATGCCGACGCGCCGCCAATCGAAGTATATTTCCTCGACTATCCGGATAAAGAGGTCAATGAGGTCGGGGCACGCGGAATTGGGGAGATCGGCTTGACCGGCGTGGCTGCCGCGATCACGGACGCGGTGCATCACGCAACCGGAATACGCGCGAGAGAATTGCCGGTAAAAATTGAAGATTTATTGGCATGAGTTCCAGGTAGGAAAAATAGCTCCGGAAACCGAGAGCGCGCAAAAATGGCGGACGGGCCTGTAAGCCGGATTCTGTGCGGCGTTGCGGCGCGCATGGCGCGCAGCAAACCGCGGCAATCATTCCTCTAGGTCCCGGTTCGTACCGGGACTCCAGCAGCCTACCCGAGGGTTTTCAGATCGCGCGGGCTTGCGCCCACGCGAAAGAAGCGCGTTCCTTTGGAGGAACGACGCTCAATGAGCCGGGCCAGCTCTCCCCTCCTATTTGGCCTTGCACCACGCGGGGTTTTCCGTGCCCTCGCCATTGCTGACGAGGCGGTGGGCTCTTACCCCACCTTTTCACCCTTACCAAACAGTGCGAGCATTGCGAGACGTCTCGCAGGTTTTCCTGCGCGATGCCACCGTGCTGCGCTCCGCCGGCGGTTTATTTTCTGTGGCACTATCCGTAGCCTCGCCTTGCGGCGAAGCCCCCTGGCGTTACCAGGCGCGTTGCCCTGTCAAGAGTTCTGGCGAGCAATGCGCTCGCCACGCCTCAGGACGGTGTCCGGACTTTCCTCCCGCTGCTGCACCTTGCGGCCCAGCAGCCAGCGATTACCCGGCCCGCCCGCCAGCTTCATTATACCCTGCAAGGCGGAGGTGGCGGCGTTTGGCGCGTGTACAATACGCAGCGCGAGTCAGTCGTTATTTTTGGTGAACACCAGGTGAATTCGAGAGAGGACTGGCCCAAGATCGCGGTGGTTGGTGCGGGAGCCGTGGGAGGATACTTCGGCGGCATGCTGGCGCGCGCCGGAGCGCCGGTCACTATGATCGGGCGTCCGGCGTTCGTTGCGGCGATCGAGAAAAATGGCCTTTTGCTGGATACTCTGCAATTTCGCGAGACGGTTCGCGTGCGAGCGTCCGGCGAGCTTTCGGCGGCGGCCGGCGCGGACATCGTTCTTTTCTGCGTGAAGACGACGGACAACGCGGCGACCGCAAGAGAACTGGCTCCGCTGCTGGCACCGGGCGCAGTGATGGTGAGCTTTCAGAACGGCGTCGACAATGTCGAGCAGATTCGCGCCGCGGCGAATCTAGAGGTGCTGCCTGCGGTGGTGTATATCGGAGTTTCGGTGCCTGAGCCGGGTACCATCAAGCATGCGGGCCGCGGTGACCTGGTCGTCGGGCCGAGGAATGAAAAAACCGAGAAGCTCGCCGCGGTGTTTGAGCGCGCCGGCGTTCCGTGCCGCATCTCCGAAAATATTGCCGGCGAATTATGGACGAAGCTGCTCTGGAATTGCGCGCTGAACGCCATTTCCGCACTGGGGCGCGTGAAGTACGGGCAAATCGCCGCGAGCGGCGACGCTCGCGGCGTGGTGCGGTCGCTGGTGGAAGAAGTTTGGTCGGTGGCCGGCACGGCAGGTATACGCTTTCCGGATTTGCAGGATGCAGACGCAGGCTTCGCAGGAGCATGCAAAATTGCCACGCAGATGTCCGGCGCGCTGTCTTCGACGGCGCAAGACATACTTCGCGGCAAGCGTACGGAGATCGATTCGCTGAACGGATACATCTCCCGCCGAGGCGCGGAGCTGGGCGTGCCCACGCCGGTCAATCACGCGTTATATACATTGGTCAAATTGCTGGAGGGCCGGAGTTGACCGGTTTCGCAGAAACTAAGGAAATAGATTGCACGTCGTTACAGCCCGAGAAGCTTCTCGAATTCTTTTTCGGTGAGGATGGGGACGCCGAGGGATTTGGCTTTGTCGTGTTTTGAGCCGGGGTCGGTGCCTACCACGACGTAGCTCGTTTTCTTGCTGACCGAGCCGGAAATTGTACCGCCGTGCTGCTTGACGATCTCGGCGGCTTCTTCCCTGCTGCGATTGGCCAGGCCGCCGGTGAAGACGAAGGATTTGCCGGCCAGCTTATCGCTTTTCACCTGGCGCTTTTCCATGGTGGGATGGACACCTGCTTTGCGCAATTTTTTGATGAGCTGCAGGTTAGCGGGCTCGGAGAAGAATTCGGAGATGGCGGCGGCAACTTTGGGGCCAACCTCGGCGACTTCTTCGAGTTGTTCCTGGGTGGCGCCGGCCAGTTCTTCGAGCGAAGAGAAGTGTCCGGCCAGCAGTTCTCCGGTGCGTTCGCCGACAAAACTGATTCCCAGCGCATAAATCAGGGGCGCGAGGCTGTTTTTCTTGCTGGCTGCGATTTCGTCCAGGAGATTTTGCGCAGACTTTTCCGCAAAACGATCGAGGGCGACGAGTTTGTCGAGTTTCAGCAAATACAGGTCGGCAATGTCGCGCACCAGGTTTTTTTCGATGAGCTGGTCGACAATTTTTTCGCCCAGGCCATCGACATTCATTGCGTGGCGGCCGGCGAAATGCAGCAGCGATTCGCGGCGCTTCGCGGGACAAGCGGCATTGATGCAGCGATAGGCCACGGCGTCCGGGGCTTTGTGAATGGCGCTGCCGCATTCCGGGCATTTCTCCGGCATGCGAAACGGTCGGCGGTCCTTGCCTTCCTTGACGACCTTCAGCACGTGCGGAATAACTTCGCCGGCGCGCTCCACAAGAACGGTGTCGCCAATCTGAACGCCGAGCCGATCGATTTCATCCATGTTGTGCAGCGTGGAGCGGCTGACGGTGACGCCGCCGACTTGCACGGGCTCGAGAAAAGCCACCGGGGTGAGCGTGCCCGTGCGCCCGACATTCACCTGAATGTCATTGACAACAGTCGTTTCCTGGCGCGCGGGATATTTGTAAGCAATGGCCCACCGCGGCGCCTTGGCGGTGTAGCCCAGCTCGTTCTGGATGGGAATGGAATTGACTTTGACGACCACGCCGTCGATTTCGTAGGGCAGCTTCTCTCGCTTGTCTTCCCAACTGTCGCAATATTTCAAAACTTCCTCGATGCCATCGCACAATTTCCAGTCGGAGGAAGCGCGAAAGCGCATTTCCTTGAGGGCCTGCAGCGAGTCAGAAAGTTTGGAGAAAGGCGAGCGCCCTTCGACGAGCAAATAGTAGGCGAAGAATTCCAGCCGGCGTGACGCGGTGATCGAGGAATCGAGTACGCGGACGCCACCCGCAGCGGCGTTGCGTGGATTGGCAAAAATTTTGCCGCCGGAGAGTTCCTGCTGACGGTTCAATTCGGCGAAAGCCTTTCGCGGCATGACAATCTCGCCGCGCACTTCAAAATTCACCGGCAGCTTCACTTTTTTGAGCGCGGTGGGATCGACGCGGAGCGGCACGGAACGAATAGTTTTCACGTTGGGAGTGACGTCTTCGCCGGTGCGGCCGTCACCGCGGGTCAATGCGCGGGCCAGCACGCCGCCTTGGTATTGCAGAGAAATGCTTAGTCCATCGAACTTGTGCTCGGCAATGTACTCGATTTTTTCGCGACCGCTGCTTTCGCGCACGCGCCGGTCGAATTCTTTCAAGGCGTCATAGGAAAAGGCGTTGTCCAGGCTCAACATGGGCCGCGCGTGCTGCACGGCCTGGAAGCCCTCGCGCGGAGCCCCGCCAACGCGCACCGTGGGGGAATCCTGGGTGATCAGCTCGGGATGCGCGGCTTCCAACTCCTTGAGCTTGCTCATGAGTCGGTCGTAGGCGGCGTCCGAAATTTCCGGATCGTCCGCTACGTAGTAGCGATATTCGTGATGGCGCAACTTCTCGCGCAGGTCTTCGATTTCGCTTTTTACGGCTGCGCCGGCCCTAGCCATGTGCATTCCTTAACATAAACTGAGCTGAAGAAGGATGCTGAGATTGCACTCACATTATATAGAATGAATTGACCGAGACGGACTTGCCACGATGACTACCGGGCTTCAGAATGCACTGCTGATCCATAATCCCAACGCCGGGCATGGAGGCGCGAATCGGCGACGCCTGCTGGACGAGGCGCGAACTATTTTTGCCGCGAGCGGAATTGAAGCGGACCTGGCGGAAACGAAAGGGCCAGGCGACGCCACGGAAATTGCACAGCGGGCCACGGCGGAAGGCCGGCAACTGGTTATCGCCTGCGGCGGCGACGGCACACTGAATGAAGTTGTGAACGGGCTGGCCGGCGCGTCGAACGGTCACCGCGTGCCCCTGGCGCTGCTCCCTGCGGGGACGGCGAATATTTTCGCGAAAGAGTTGACGCTCCCCTGGGACATTCCGAGCGCGGCGCGAAAATTAATTCGCGGCAACGTGGTGGATATCGCGCTGGGGCTGGCCACCCCGCTGGAGGAACCCGCGAAGCGTAAATACTTTCTGAGTGTCGCGGGCGCGGGGCCGGACGGCATGATCGTTTACTCCGTCGACCTGGAGCTGAAGGCGCGGCTGGGCATTTTGGCGTACTGGTGGCAGGGAGCGCGCGAAGTTTTTCGCTACCAGTTCCCGCATTTTCGCGTGGTGATCGACGGGCAAGCGGTGGACTCTTCGCTGGTGATCGTGGGGCGCACGAAGCACTACGGCGGGCCCTTCAAAATCACCACTCTGGCTGACTTGTACGAAGACAAATTTGAAGTGATGACGTTGAGCACGCGCAGCGGCTTCCGATATTTGAGTTATCTACCCACGCTGTGGATGGGGAAACTGCGGGGAACAGATGGCGTGTATTTTTCGAAGACGGATTCTTTGGTGTGCGAACCGCTCGACGAAAAACCGGTGCACGCCCAGGTGGATGGCGAGCCCCTTGGGCGGCTGCCGGTGGAATTCAGAATTATCCCGGGGGCGTTGAAGATACTTGTTCCAGAGATCAGCGCCAACGGGCACGCCACGCCGAACCGGCAATGAACTAGCTTAAAAATGGCTCGATGAACCTCTCATGGACATCGCCACGCACGCGCTTGCTTCGCTAGTGTTGTCGCGGGCGGTGCTGCCGCGCGCGCCGAGGATTCTGTGGTTTTGGACGATTTGCGGAGGGGTGATTGCAGACAGCGATCAATTGAGCGCGCTGGTCAGTCCGTCCGCTTACCTTACCTGGTATCACACCTACACACATTCGCTGCTGGCATCATTCATTATCGCCGGCGTTTTCGCGGCGCTGTACCGCGCGTGCACTTCGCCAGAGCTGCGCACGCGCTTGCCGGTTGTCACCATTTTTGTTGGCGTGCTGTTGGTTGCATGGCTGCACCTGGCGATGGATACCGCGCAGTGGCAGGGCGTGGAATTGTTCTGGCCACTTCGCACTGTGCGAATTGCCACGGATTGGCTTCCGACAATCGATCCGTGGATTATTACCATCCTGATTTCGGTGATCGCCATGCCGGAATTTCTCCATTTGGTGAGTTCCGAGATCGGAGCGAAAGATAAAAGGCCACGCGGGTTCGTGGGCGCCATTGTGGGACTGGCGTTCGTAGTGTTCTACGTTGGTTTACGCGCGGAATTACACGCCACGGCGGTTGCGCAACTGCAGAACCGGTCTTATGGCGGCGAGCCACCGAGAAAGGTTGCGGCATATTCGGAATTTACGTCGCTGGTGAGCTGGCGCGGCCTTGCCGAAACGGAGAGCGCGCTTCACGAGGTCAACGTGTATGTAGGCTCGTCGCGGCCAGTGTTGATCGATCCGGGCATCAATTTATTCAAACCCGAGCCGAGCCCTTTCCTGCAAGCAGCTGAGTCGACGGATGCCGCGAGGAGGTTTTTACGAGTGGCGCGGTTTCCGAGAGCAACGATTCAAAAATTGGATACGGGCGCCGAAGTTCAGATTCGCGATCTTCGCTATCGCGCGGCGGGTGAAGCGGAGCGCGAGCCGATGGTGATGGTGGAGTGCGATGCCAGCGGCAAGGTTCTGAGTGAAGAGGTTGCGTGGAGCAGCGATAAGACCCCGCGATGACCTGCGCGCTACATGCGCGCGTCACTTAGGCTTGAAATCTCCGTAAGGATGTTTGGCGCGCAAGATTACTTGCGAGAGTCCGTAGCTCACGGCCACAAGGGCCAATGCGATCAAGGCCACGTTGAGCTTATGCCGCCCAAGAAAGGGCAAAGCGTCGTGGCCGTAGCGCACCGCGAGATAGCCGATTCCAAAATAGCGAAACACGCGCGCGAGGCTTATCGCGGATGCAAAGCTGGCGATGGGCATCTCGAACACTCCGGCAGCGAACACGAAAAACTTGAAGGGAGTCGGCGGAGGCAACAGCGCCGCCGCGACCATGCCGCCAAATCCGTTGCGCTCCACCCAATGCCTGATGGCACCGCCGTGGCGCCCGGCTCTGCTGTGGAACAGCGCTTCGCCGCCTTTTTCTGCGAGGTAATAGAGCAAGATGCATCCCAGCGTGGAACCGGTAGTAGCCATCAAGGCGTAGAGCGGCATGCGCGCGGGGCGGTGCATGGATAATTCGATGAGCAAAAGATCGTTGATCACCGGGAAGGTCAAGACGGAAGAGTCAAGAAATGAGATCAGGAACAGTCCCGGGGCGCCCAATCCTCCAGCAAAGGCAATAATTTTCTGTTTCCAGGAGTTCAGACTAACGGCCAGCACTTGAACCTCGCGTAAGTGACACTAGCATTTTTGATGAGGGTCCAGATGCGCGGCGGATGTGGCTCAATGAAGTGTCTTCCGCATAACGCCGATGGTGAAATCGACGGTTTCGGGCGAAGCAAATTGGCGGCGGGCCGTTTCAGTTGAAAGGATGCATAGCGAGGGTGTCACAACACTGTCTCGATGGCCTGCGAAATCACGTCGTAGACAAAATTCAGCTCTTCGCGGGTGATCACATAAGGCGGCATGACGTACACCACGTTACCGAGCGGCCGCAGCAGCACACCCTGATCGATAAAGTAGCGGTAGAGCTTGGTGCGCATGCTCGACAGATAGCCGGCATCTTCGGTGCGAAGCTCGATCGCCCCAATGGAACCAATCTGGCGCACGTCGCCCACCTGGGGAAGTTTGCGAAACTGCTCGAGGCGTTCGGAATGTACGGCCGCAATCATAGCAATGCGTTCGAAAACCGGTTCGTCGTCAAAAATCTGGAGACCGGCGTTGGCGGCGGCGCACGCCAGCGCGTTCCCGGTGTAAGAATGGCCGTGATAAAAAGTGTGCAGGCGATTCTCGCTGTGAAAAGGCGCTTCCACACGGTCGCTGCAAACCGTGACGCCCATGGGCAGAAACCCTCCTGTAATGCCCTTCGAGAGGCACATCAGGTCGGGGACAACTCCTGCGACATCGCAGGCGAACATTTTTCCGGTGCGGCCGAAGCCGGTGAGCACCTCGTCGGCAATCAACAAGACATCATAGCGAGTGCATAGAGCGCGAACTTTCTGAAGAAATTCGACGGGATGGACGATCATGCCGCCGGCGCCTTGCAGTAAAGGCTCGACGATTACAGCCGCGATGCGCTCGTGATTTTGCTCGAGCAAGGTTTCAAGCTGCTGCACGCACTCGATGTGACAAGTCGCGCGCGTGAGTCCGACCGGACAACGATAGCAGTACGCCGAGTGCACGCGGTGAACCGGGTAGCGCATGGATTGAAAGGGTTTGGTGAACGGAGAATCGTCGCTGACGGACATCGCTCCGGCGGTGTCCCCGTGGTAGCCGTGTTCCAGCGCGACGATTTCAGATTTTTGCGTGCGCTCCTGGTTGCTGAAATGCTGCACCGCGATTTTCAGGGCCACCTCAACGGCGGTGGATCCATCATCGGAGAAGAACAGATGAGTCATTTCCGGCGGCAGGCGTTGGCGCAAGCGCGCCGCCAGTTCTTCCGCGGCGTCATGCGTGAAACCGGCGATGATGACGTGCTCGAGTTTGCGAGCCTGTGCCGCGATGGCTTCGGCGATGCGCGGATTGGCGTGGCCGTGGACATTCACCCACCAGGACGAAATGGCATCGAGGATGCGGCGTCCATCGCTGGTGTAGAGGTACACGCCTTCGGCGCGCGCCACGTGCAACGGCGGCGCGTCGAGAGCCGCATTGGTGAAGGGGTGCCAGATGCGCAGCGGCGAACTCATTCTGTTTTTATTGGGAGAAGGCGGCGCGGTCGAAGTGATTCATAAAAACCTGCATTAAGGAAGTGCGGTGCAGATTGGGAAGGCGCGGGATTTCTCCGATGACGCGCACGTGCCCAAAGCGCTCGATGGTTTCTCGGTTTTCGCGATTTTGGTCGCCGATGAGGACTACGCCATGCACGGGGAGTTCGGCGGCGTGCAGCGCAGCCAGCGTCAATAAGGTGTGATTGATGGTGCCTACGCCGCTGCGGGCGGCAAGAATCACCGGCAGCTTGAATTTGGCCATCATATCGAGCATGAACTGTTTGGAATTGATGGGCACAAGTACGCCGCCGGCGCCTTCAACCACCAGCCAATCATTGATCAAGCTGGTGGGCAAATTGATGCGGGCGAGATCGATTTCCACTCCGGCCCAACGTGCAGCCAGGTCCGGGGAAACGGGCGGCACAAATTTGTAGACTTCGTCGAGGGTGCGGTCCGTGCCGATTCCTGCCAGGCGCATCACGGTGACGCGGTCGGAGCCTTCGAGCGTTCCGGTTTGGATGGGCTTCCAGAAGACGGCATCGAGCGCGGCGCAAAGTAACGCGGCGAGCGTAGTCTTGCCCACGCCGGTGTCCGTTCCAGTAATAAAAAAGTGGTGCCTCATGCGGTTTCCGCCAAAGCCAGGTGAGCCGGATGCTGCTGTTGCGCACGCCACGCACTCAAGACCATGACCATGCGATGCAATTCGTCCGAGTTGATTCCGTGGGTTACGGAGAAGCGCAGGCGAGCGGTGCCTTTTGGAACCGTCGGCGGACGAATGGCGCGCACGGCGAAGCCTTCGCGCTGCAGGAATTCAGCAGCGGCCATGGCGGCAGCGTTTTCGCCGATTACCGCCGGAACAATCTGCGTCGAACTACCCATCGTTTGCCAACCTTCACGACGTAAGGATTCCGCCAAGTCCGCGGATCGCACCTTCAGCTCTTCACGCTCCTGGTCCATGCCGACGGCGAGCCGCAGCGCGGCACGAAGCTGCGCCGCCATGTAGGGCGGCATCGCGGTACTGAAGATAAATGTGCGCGCGTGATTGATCAAATGGTCGCACAACACCGCGCTGCCGCAAACAAAAGCCCCAGCACTGGCCAGCGCCTTGCCGCAGGTATGTATCGCGGCAACAATTTTTCCGGCCGCGAGCGCCTGGGCGGCGATGCCCCGGCCGCCGCTTCCATGCACGGCGGTGGCGTGGGCTTCGTCAATGATGACGCCCGCGCCATACCGTTCGGCCAGCGTAACAATTTCATTCAACGGGGCAAGGTCTCCGTCCATGCTGAAAACGCTTTCGGTCACCACCAGTTTCCGCCCGCCGAGATGCAGATTTTCTCTCATGGCGGTTTCCAGCGCGTTCAAATCGCGATGCGCGTAAATCACTTTTCGCGCGCCAGAAAGGCGAATCCCATCGATGATGCTCGCATGATTGAGGGCGTCGGAGAAAATGAGGTCGTTCTTGTCGGCCAAAGAAGTGAGCAAGCCAATATTCGCGGCATAACCACTGCCAAAATACAGTGCCGCTTCGCTTCCCGCAAACCCGGCGAATTCCTCTTCGACGGCGCTCCATATCGCGGCGTGACCGGAAAGCAAACGCGAACCGGTGCCGCCCATTCGGCCAGCGCCGCACACGGCTTCCACGACGGCTTCCCGCAGGGCCGGATGCCCGGCCAATCCGAGATAGTCATTGGAGCAGAGATTGACGCCGTTAATTTCCGCGAGGTTTCGCCGCTGGTTCTGGGATTCCAGCGCGCGCAGTTCCGCCCGCAATTCCTTCAGCAGTGAATCGTGAAATTCAGATGGCATGCGACTCGAGTGGTTTCAATCCCAAAGTTTGAAATAACTGTTCGTCCTCGTCCGCGCCAGGATTAGGAGTCGTCAACAATTTTTCGCCGGTAAAAATCGAATTTGCGCCGGCAAGAAAGCACAAGGTGACAGCTTCCGGCGACAATTGTTTTCTCCCGGCAGCCAGGCGCACGCGCGAAGCGGGCATGAGCACACGCGCCGTGGCGATGGCGCGCACCATCTGCAAAGGATCCAGCGCAGGCTGCTCGCCGAGCGGCGTTCCCGATACGCGCACCAGCATATTGATCGGCACGCTCTCCGGGTGCGGTTCGAGAGTGGCGAGCTGGTGCAGCAAACCAATGCGATCGAGTTCGCTCTCGCCCATTCCCAAGATTCCTCCGCAGCACACGGTAATTCCCGCTTTGCGAACCGCTGCCAGAGTTCGCAGACGGTCGTCGTACACCCGGGTGGTTATGATGGACCCGTAAAATTCCGGCGAAGTGTCCAGGTTATGGTTGTAAGCGGTCAGGCCCGCATCCTTGAGCTTGACTGCCTGTCCATCCGTTAACATTCCCAGTGTGCAACATACTTCCATGCCCAACGCCGAAACGCCGCGAACCATTTTCAGGACGTTGTCGAATTCTTTACCCTCGGGAGCCTGGCGCCACGCCGCTCCCATGCAGAAGCGGGTTACGCCACGCGCGGCAGCCTCACCGGCCACGGAGATCACGTGCTGGGGATCTAGCAAGCCCTGGCGCTCCACGCCGGCGTCATAGTGCGCACTCTGCGGGCAGTAGGCGCAGTCTTCAGGGCATCCGCCGGTCTTGATGGAAATTAACTGGCAAGTCTGCACGCGATCCGGAGCATGAAACTGGCGGTGAATGGTCTGAGCGCGGAAAATCAAGGCAGGCAACGCGGAGCGAAAAATTTCGGCAACCTCGTCACGGGTCCAATTGCTGCGGACAACAGCTGCGGACGCGTCGTTGGCGCGCGCAGGACCTTCGTGGAACGGCCGTCCCGCGGTTATGTTTGTGTTCATGATCCCCGTCAAGTAAGCCCGCAAGGTGCCAAGGGCCGAAATTTAGATTGGCATGTTACCATCGCTTGGCAATAGCGTCTCGCCAATCCAGAGGATTGGTTTCAAGCTGGAAACATCGCGGTTGGCCTCGAAAAACAAAAGCGAAGGGCTAGCCTGCGCAGTTTGACCGCTGTCGTAGCTAAATGTTATAAATCATCGCTTTGTGCCAGCCGGTGCAAAGCCTTATCAGCGTCCATGGGAGGGGTTCCAGGGACGTTCAGGCTAAGATAATCAGTCACACGTTAAGCCCTTCCGCATTGAGCAGGCAGCACCCTGTTGTCATTCGGTGGGGTGCCGCCGGGGCCGTTGTACGCACTGCGATGAAGACTAGTGCCGGAGACACGCGGTAGGAAATGCGCCGCGGAACCGCTTTTTATTTTCACGGAGGAATTGTTGATGCGCACCTTGTTCGATATTTTGAGTTCATTGGCTCGCAGGCCGTTAAGAATGAGCGCGGGCCTCGCCATTCTGTCGTTGCTCAGCGCCGTTTCCGCGCGGGCGCAAGGTGAAGCCGGCGGCGAAGCCAATCTGAAGCTGCCGGATCTGTCGCAGGTGTCGTTCCTGGGAATGGACGGCCACAAGATCCTTATGTTCGGGCTGATCTTTTGCGTGTTTGGGCTGGTTTTCGGCCTGACCATCTACAGCCGGCTAAAAAATCTGCCCGTGCACAAGTCGATGCGGGATATTTCCGAACTGATCTATGAAACCTGCAAAACTTATCTGATCACCCAGGGAAAGTTCATTCTGCTGCTGGAAATTTTCATTGCCATCGTCATCGTTCTTTACTTCGGCGTGCTGCTCAAACTTGAAGCGATGCGCGTCGCGATTATTCTGCTCTTCAGCCTGGTGGGCATCGCGGGGAGTTACGGCGTGGCGTGGTTCGGCATTCGCGTAAACACCTTCGCGAACTCTCGCACCGCGTTCGCCAGCTTGCGCGGCAAGCCGTATCCCATTTACCACACACCCCTGCGCGCGGGCATGAGCATCGGCATGATGCTGATCAGCGTGGAACTGCTGATCATGCTGTTCATTTTGCTGTTTATTCCCGGCGATTATGCAGGGCCCTGCTTTATCGGTTTTGCCATCGGGGAATCGCTGGGCGCCGCCGCGCTGCGTATCGCGGGCGGCATTTTTACCAAGATCGCGGACATCGGCTCCGACCTGATGAAGATCGTCTTCAAAATTAAGGAAGACGACGCGCGCAACCCCGGCGTCATCGCGGACTGCACCGGAGACAACGCTGGAGATTCCGTGGGTCCGAGCGCGGACGGATTTGAAACGTACGGCGTCACCGGAGTAGCGCTCATCACTTTCATCCTGTTGGGGGTAAAAAGCCCCACGGTGCAAGTGCAATTGCTGGTGTGGATCTTCATTATGCGCATCGTGATGCTGGTCGCGAGCGCGGCGGCCTATTTCATCAATGGAGTCATCGCCAAGGCGAGATACGGCAACGTGGACGAGATGAACTACGAGTCTCCGCTCACGTCGCTGGTGTGGATCACCTCAATTGTGTCCATCGGCTTCACCTACCTCGTCTCGTATTTGATCATCCCGACGCTGGGCGGCGACACCACGCAATGGTGGAAACTGGCAACGATTATTTCCTGTGGGACTTTG
>DASXLA010000078.1:0-35650 GCA_036496505.1 Candidatus Acidiferrum sp.
ACCAGACGCGGCGGATGATGTGGTGGCTTCGTTGATTGGACAGAATGTGGTGGGACGGAAGCCGCAACTGGGAAAACCCAACCGCACCACCGGGTCTTTCGCTTCGAGTTACAAAACGCGGGTGCTGCCTAATTTCCTGAGCGTGGTAGACGACCCTTCGCTG
The DNA here is from genome assembly GCA_036496505.1 of Candidatus Acidiferrum sp. Taxonomy (GTDB): domain Bacteria; phylum Acidobacteriota; class Terriglobia; order Acidiferrales; family UBA7541; genus Acidiferrum. The sequence goes on from DASXLA010000078.1 coordinate 164, forward strand.
AAGGAATTTGAGGGCAAGAGCACAGTGGGAAGTTATGACGTGGACAGCGAAGGAGTAAAAGCACAACGGGTGACACTGATCGACAATGGAACACTAAAAAATTATTTGGTAGGGCGACAGCCCATCCGCGATTTTCCGGCCTCCAATGGACACGGGCGCGCGGCTCCGGGAGTATTCCCAGGGCCGGGACTCGGAGTATTGGTGGTGAAATCGTCGGAGGCGCAATCGCAGGAGGAGTTGAAGAAACGGGCCATGCAGATGGTCGCGGACCAGGGACTCCCCTACGCGTACCGCGTGGACACACTCGGGCTGGGCAACAGCCCACGTTTGCTGTATCGCGTGTATGCCAAGGATGGCCATGAGGAACTGGTGCGCGGAGCAGTGTTCAGCGAATTGGACGTGCGGGCGATGCGCAGCGACCTGATTGCGGCGGGCAACGATCCTTTGATCAGCAATCGCTCGGGCGGCGCGCCGACGACGGTGATCAGTCCGTCGCTGCTCTTCGGGGAGCTGGAAGTGAAACGTGCGGACACCAGCAAGGATAAGCTACCGGAATATCCGGCACCGCCGCTTTCGGCGACGGCAAGTACGTCGGGAAGCAAGACGAAAACTTTCACGAGCCACTAGAATCCGCCTAAAATTCCGCTTATGACTCTGCGCGAAAGACTTGAATGGCTGAGCCGGATGGCGCTGCTGGTATTTATTCTGGCGTCCGCGGCATTTCTGAGCGCCATTACGGCCATGCGCATTGCGATCCACGGGCGGGAAGTGACCATGCCCAACCTGGTGGGCAAAAGCGTGAGCGATGCGAATCAACTTTTGAGGTCACGCGGACTGATGCTGCGCGTGGCGGATCGCGTCTATGGCGATTCGCCGGTGAACGTGGTGGTACGGCAAACGCCACCAGCGGGACTGCTGATGAAGGTGTCGCAACAGGCGCACGTGGTGTTGAGCCTGGGACAGCGACAGTTAACCATTCCGCGCCTGGAAGGCACGACTCTCAGGATTTCTCGTATCGAGATGCTCAGGGCCGGACTGCAAATCGGCGAGGTATCCAACATTACTCTGCCAAACGAACCGGCGGATACTGTGGTGATTCAAAACCCCAAACCCGGCACGGGAGCAGCCACGCCGCGAGTGGACCTGCTGGTATCTGAAGGTGACCGGGAAAAGGCCTACGTGATGCCGCATCTCGTGGGGCTGAATGAGAGCGACGCGCAGCACCGACTGGATGCCGCGGGGCTGAGACGCAAGGTAAATTACGTGGCAGCGCCGCAATGGCCTCACGGAGCGGTGATTGACCAGACGCCGGTGGCCGGGGCGCGCATCTCGGCGGCGGCCGCGGTGGAACTGACCATCGCACTGTAAGGATGATTGCCAGAAAATCCAGAGAGGCGCCCTCTGGGTTGCAGGGGCCTGCCCAACAAACCGCGATCCAAGATCAAGCTTGTGTTTAGATACAGCGTCAGGAGTTGAAGTTCTCCGGGCGACAGGCAACCCGGGCCAATCCGGGGGGCTCTCACCTACCGGCGTATACCCTGGCCATTAGGGCAAAGAACTGAGCAGACTGGCCGTTAGTTCAGGGTTATAATTCCCAGGTTCGGAGGCTTCGCCCAGGAGCCGCCAGGTATTTGCGTCAGGCGTTCGCGAAGGTTCGAAAATTAGAGAGGTGTTGTTTGCTACGTACTCCGCCATATGCCATTACCATGCGTTTTTCTTTGCTGATGATTGCGATTTTCCTTCTGGGGGCCCAGGCTGACGCTCAGCTCCTGCACAAAAAGAAAGAGAAAGAGAAGGATAAGTCCACAACAAGTACGGAGCAGAATCTGCAGCCGGACAAGGTGCTGTACGACCGCGCCAAAGAGGACATCAAGCACGGACGGCACGAAGTCGGACGGCTAAATCTTCAGACGCTGATCAATACCTATCCCGACAGCGAATATCTGGCCAAGGCCAAGCTGCTGATTGCCGATTCTTATTTCAAAGAAGCCGGCACGGCCAACATGACGCAGGCCATCTCGGGATACAAGGACTTTATCGTGTTCTTCCCTTTCCTTCCCGAAGCTTCCTACGCGCAACTACAGGTGGCCATGGGCCACTTCCGGCAGATGGAAAAACCGGATCGCGACCGCACGGAGGCGAAAGAGGCAGAGAGCGAGTTCCAGACCTTTTTGGAGAAATATCCGAAGGACCCGCTGGCCGACAAAGCGACGCAACATCTGCGCGAGGTACAGGAGGTCATCGCAGAAGGCGACTTCCGCGTGGCTTACTATTACTACATGAAGGGCGACCGGCGGGCTGCGGCGGCGCGGCTGATTGGAGTGACTAGCCGTTACCCGTTATATAGCCGGTCAGACCGGGCATTGTGGATGCTGGGGGACATTTTTGACAAGGCGGAGAAAAAGGAAGTCGCGGCAAACTATTATTCGCGCATCGTAAGGAATTACCCGCTGTCCAGCCTGGTTCCCGATGCAAAAACGCGACTGGTAGCCATGAAAGTGCCGGTTCCGCAAGCGGATCCGAAGGCGCAGGCGTGGATGACGGCAGAACAAAACTCTCCGCGACCGCACACCAGCCTGGCAAAGAAGCCGATGGGAATTTTTAAGTCCGGGCCGACGAGCGAAATGAAGACGGCGGCGCGTGTGGGGGAACCTAACCTGGAGCCGGAAGCCGACAGCGCTTCTGCCACGGATGTGCTGACTGGCGGCAACCAGTCGCGGATCGTGGTTGGAGGCAGTGGCGGGACGGCGAGGACCACCGGGAATTCGACGGGCATCGTAGCGACGGTGACCCCGGGAGGCGGCAAGACGGAAGGTAGCGGGGCCGCCGAAGGTGGAACGACCGAGAGCGTGACTCCCGCCGACGGGAGCGCCCCAGCGAGCAGCGGCGCAGAGGGCACTCCGCCGCCGACCACGGCAGCGCCAGCGCCTGCGCCAGGAACGACGGGGGAATCCACTTCGGCTGCACCGGCACCGGCGGCCAGCGATGCGGCTGCCACCGGCACAGCTACCCCGGGCGCTGCTGCCAGCGACACGACCACAGCCGCGCCGGGCGCCGCCACAGGCGCGACGACCCCTGGCAGCGACGCAGCCAAAGCGGAAGGGGCTACGGCTGACTCCACGAAGACGGACGCCAACCAAAAGGAATCGACGAGCAAGAAAAAGAAAGGTCTGCGCAAGCTGGTTCCCTGGTAGAAGGGCCCCCGGCCTGATTCGAATGGGGCGTGGCTTCCGGCCGCGCCTTTTTCTTTTCCTACATCGAGATACAATCCCGGCACGCCTTTTTTTTCTGTTCCTGCATCGAGACATCATCCCCGGACAGACAAGTGTGCGAAACGGCACAATTTGTGCCCACAGCCATATTCACTTGGGACACAAAGGAACCGTTGATTCGTTGACGCACACGGAGGAGGATGCTCCAATACGTGAGAGTTGAGGAAGGTACCCGTTTGTTATGGCAGCGGGTAGGAGCGCATTCGCGCGGAGGACGTGCGGTGGCCAAGATTTTGGTTGCGGACGACAATAGCAACATCCAGCGGATGGTAGGGCTGGCCCTGAAGGATCAGGGTATTGACGTCGTCGCGGTTGGCAATGGAGAAGCCGCAGTCCGCAAAATTTCCGAACTACATCCCGACTTGGTGCTGGCGGACGTGTTCATGCCCGTGCGAAACGGCTACGAAGTTTGCCAGTACGTGAAAGAAGACTCATCGCTGGCGCACATCCCGGTGATTTTGTTGGTGGGAGCGTTCGATCCGCTGGACGAGCAGGAAGCGCAGCGAGTTGGCGCCGACGGGGTGCTGAAGAAACCCTTTGTACCTCCCGATCCCTTAATTGCGATGGTGAAGGCTGCGCTGCAGCGAGCAGGAATCGAGCTGTCCACGGGCGGAGGAGAAAAAACCGCGCCCGCGGCTCCGCGCAGAGCGGCAGATTTATTGCCGCCCGCGCCGATTCCGGCACAACCGCCGCCTCCGCCGGTATCTCCGCTGGCTCACGTGTCGTTTAGCCGGCCGTCAGCCCCCGAGCCCATTGTGGTGGGCGATGAGAGTTTTGTGGACGAGCCCGAAGCACCGGTAAGTATCGATTCCGCAAAGCATACGATGGCATTTGGAAGCGTGCTGGGATCCGCGCCGGCAACCGCTAATACGGGATTGGCGGCTGACGACGCCGACACGATCACCGGAAGCGATTGGCGATCATTGACGGAACCGGATGATGTTCCAGAAGAAGAAGAGGAAGAGGAACCGGAGCCGAAAGATGCGGTGGCATCCTGGCGGCGCGACGGCGCCGAAACTGTTTTCCAAGACGATCCGGATGTAGGACCTGTGAAGGATTGGCGCGACAGTGAAGTAGTGCAAACGGCAGGGCGGCAGAGCGCTCGCGAAACGTGGGATGAGAAGGAAAAAAAGGGCGGCTTTGTTACTGCAGCGGAAGTTCCGGAGGAAGTTGGGGCAGAGGTCCGGACGGAAGTTCAGGCGTCCGTTTCGGCGGAGCGTTCCACAGATATGGGCGCTTTCACCGAGGCGATGAATGCGTTAGAAACCGATTCCGCGACGGCTGAGGCAGAACACGAAAACGCGGTGATGGCCGGCCCAAGTGAGCAGGCACAACCGGAATTTTCAGAACCTCGCGAAAGCTCGACGGATTCCCTCGCTGCGGACAAAAACATCGTTGCAGTGGCAGAACCAGAAATGCCCGCGGCGGAAGTTGCGGTGGCATCATCGGCACAGGAATCAGCGAATCTCCAGGATTCGAATACCGCTTCTGATAGCGATGCTGTTGTCGAAGAGACGGAATCGCCTGTTCCGATGGCTGCGAGCGAAGCGACGAACGCTCCGGCACAACATTTGACCGAAGTGATCGAACAACTTGAAGAAAAAGTGCCGGAGACGGCGGCCGTCAACAGCTGGTTTTCCCGCCCGGCAAGCCCCTGGGACACCGATTCGCACAGGATGAACCCGCTGGCGGAGACCTGGGAGACGAAAAATGCTGCGCCGGCAAGCGAAGCTGCGCCGGAAGTAAAAGAGCAGGCTTCTGAGGCGCCGCCCACGAACGGTCAATCCTCGTCCGAGGAACTGGCTACCGTAATTGCAGATGACACGGCGGCGGCCGAGACTTCGGGGCAGAGTTCGGCAGTGGATGGGGCTGCAGGGCCGCAGGATATGGATGCGCTGGTGGCCAAGGTATTGTCGCGGATCAGTCCGGACGTACTGCAGGCGGTAACTCGAGAGCTGCTGAAGCCGATGGTTGCCGCGATACTCGAAGACGAATTGAAATCCAAGAAGTAGTTTCCTGCTCGTTTCGAATTTCCCCCTGTAAGCTTATTTTCAATTGCCAGCGGTGAGCGAGCCGCGCAAACCTCGCAGACGCGCCATAATTGACGTGCTCACTTCGTCCCTCGTATAGTCGAAGGTTAATCTGGATAAGAAATTCCGCGTCGACAGGCGGGTCGCGGGCAGCTCCAAAGCGTGGCGGAGAAATTTGCAGATATGGCGCGAGAGATTCCCAAAGGTTACGAGCCGCAAGAGATAGAGCTGAAGTGGGCAGAATATTGGGTCGAGCAGGCATTGTTTCGCGCTGATGCAGACGCGCCACCACCGATTTTCTCCATCGTTATCCCGCCTCCGAATGTTACCGGATCGCTGCACATCGGCCACATGCTCGACCATACGGAGATCGACATTCTGACGCGCTGGCACCGCATGCGTGGGTTCAACACCTTATATCTGCCCGGCACGGACCACGCGGGGATTTCCACGCAACGGGTGGTGGTGCGTCAACTCGCGGACCAGGGCATCGACTACCGCACACTGGGACGCGAAGAGTTTGAGAAGCGCGTATGGAAGTGGAAGGAAGAGAGCGGCGGAACCATCACCGAGCAGATGCGGCAGATCGGCGAGAGCTGCGACTGGTCGCGCGAGAAGTTCACCTTATCGCCGGAGATGTCTCGCGCGGTGCGCGAAGCGTTCGTCCGACTTTACGAAGAAAAGCTGATCTATCGCGCGCATTATCTGACCAACTGGTGCCCGGTCTGTTTAACGGTGTTGAGCGATCTGGAAGTGGTGCACGAAGAGCGGCGCGGAAATCTGTGGCACATCAGGTATCCGCTGGCGGGAGCGGAGGGTAAGAGCGCTCAAACGGGCGAACCTCGGAAGTACCTGGTGGTGGCGACCACGCGGCCGGAGACGATGCTGGGAGACACGGCTGTGGCGGTACATCCGGCCGACGAGCGATACAAAGATTTGATCGGCAAAAACGTGGCGCTGCCGTTGACCGGCCGCACCATTCCCATCATCGCCGACGAAATGGTGGATCGCGAGTTTGGGACCGGCGCGGTGAAAATCACTCCCGCGCACGATCCCAACGATTTTGAACTGGGACGGCGCCACCATTTGCTCGAAATCGATGTCATGACGGACGACGGAAAAATGAACGCCGCGGCGGGTGTTTATGCAGGCCTGGAGCGCTTCGAAGCACGCAAAAAAATTGTCGAGGATCTGAAGGAACTGGGTTTATTGGAGAAAGTAACCGAGCATACGCATGCGGTGGGGCTGTGCGAGCGCAGCAGAACGATTGTGGAGCCGCGGGCGTCGACACAATGGTTCTGCAAGATGAAGACACTTGCGGAACCGGCCATGGCCGCAGTGGAACGCGGCGCGATTCGCATGGTTCCGGACAACCGGCGTGAAGAGTATTTCAACTGGATGCGCAATATTCGCGACTGGACGCTCTCGCGGCAACTGTGGTGGGGCCACCGCATTCCCGCATGGTACTGCGCGGAAAATGGGCACGTGACGGTGGCTCGAGAAGCGCCCGCCGCCTGCGGCACGTGTGGCTCGCGGAATTTGACTCAGGACCCGGACGTGCTGGACACCTGGTTCAGTTCCGGGCTGTGGCCATTCTCTACACTGGGATGGCCCGCGGAAACGAAAGACTTGAAGACTTATTACCCGACCAGCCTGTTGATCACCGGGTACGACATCCTGTTTTTCTGGGTGGCCCGGATGATCATGCTCGGGATGCACTTCACAGGTGAAGTTCCCTTTCGCGCCGTGTATCTGCATTCGCTGGTGCGCACTGGCGGCGGCGAAAAGATGTCCAAGTCCAAAGGCACGGGACTTGATCCGGTCGTGCTGAATCAGCAGTACGGCACCGACGCCATGCGCTTTTGCCTGGCTTCGATGGCCGCGCCTGGAACAGATATTGTGCTCTCGGATGACCGCCTGGCCGGTGCGCGCAATTTTGCAAATAAGATATGGAATGCCGCACGCTTTCTGTTTTTGAACCTCGAAAAGTTTGAACAGGGCGGAGCCACGCTGGAGGAGTTGGCGGGGCCGGAGGTTCGCGCACAAGCGCCATACCTGCTGAATGGCGTTGTGCCGCTGAGCGATGCATGGATTTTTGCGCGACTGACGGCGGCGATCGAGCAGGTGAACGAAGCGTTGGCAAATTATCGGTTCCATGATGCCGCGCAATGCATATACCAGTTCTTTTGGGGAGATTTCTGTGACTGGTATATCGAGTGGATCAAGCCTGATCTGCAGAGCGCCCACCGCGACAGGGCGTTTGTCGCGTGGCGAAACCTGTTTGCGGTGTTTGAAGCCGCGCTGCGATTGCTGCACCCTTTGATGCCCTTCCTGACAGAGGAGCTGTGGCATCGGTTGCCACAAAAACCTGGCGCAAAATCCATCGCCCTGGAGCGATTCCCGGAAGCGCCAGACCGCTGGAGAAGCCCCTCGGCCCTCGCGGAGTTTGGATTGCTGCAGGCGTTAATCACGGCCGTCAGAAATATTCGCGCGGAAATGAAGATCGATTCCAAGAAAAAAGTGGCGGCAGAAGTATTTGTGGTGGATAAAATTGCCGGGACAACGGTGGAATCCAACCGCGATGGGATTATGCGGCTAGGTATGGTTTCGGATTTGAAGATCAGTGACAAGCCGCTTCCGCAATCGGGCGCGGCGGTCCGCTCGACCGCCAGATTCGATGTTCGCATCGACTATACGGAAACGGTGGACGTCGCGGCGGAGTCCGCGAAGATCACGAAGGAGCTGGAAGGCCTGCGCAAAGCCATCGGCAGCAAAGAGAGACAATTGGGCGACGACATTTTTCGAAGCCGTGCGCCGGAGAAGATTATTCGCGGACTGGAAATCACGCTCGCCGAGCAGCGCATCGAGATGCAAAAGCTGGCGGAGCGATTTGAGCAATTAAATCAGGATACGCACAACTCAAGGTAGACTTCTCGGCGAACCGCGGGCCGTAATGGGGATAGAGGAGCGCCGAAGCCTGGGTTAGACAATTTTGTGCATCGCAAAATCGTGGTGTCGGCCATCCGGGTGCCAGAGTTCGCGGATGGATAGTCAGGATACGAATGGCTGGCCGTCGCAAGGCTTCTGACAAACCAGATGGAAGCACCGAACGGCAGGTCGCCGCTTTGCTGACGTTGCTCGCCGAGAACGGGACGATTGTCATCAGTGGAGCGAGAATCGCGCGGGAAATTGGTGTGTCACGTTCCACGGTGTTTCGGTGGGTTACGCGACTACGTGGATTGGGCGTCAAAGTAAAAGGGCGTCCGGCAACGGGCTATTTCCTGGAGCAAATTCCAGATATTTTGTCGCCGGACATGCTGAGGCAGCGACTGCGCGGCAGCTTGTTTGCGAAGCGCATCTTTCATTTTTTCAAAACCGATTCGACGAACCGCGTGGCTCTGGACCTTGGGCACGCAGGCGAGCCGGAAGGTGCCGTGGTCGTGGCGGAAGAACAAACGGCGGGACGCGGGCGCGCAGGCCACGCGTGGCATTCGGAGCGTGCCACAGGAATCTACGCCACACTTTTGCTGCGGCCGCGGCTGGCGCCGGTGCAGGCTCCGTTGCTGACGATGATGGCGGGCTTGTCCGCGCACGCCGCGGTACAAAGCGTGACGGGACTGAGCGTAGACTTGAAGTGGCCCAATGACCTGCTCATCAACGGGAAGAAAGTGGGCGGGATCCTGACGGAGATGCATGCCGAGCCCACGCAGATTCGATTTGTGATTGTAGGAATGGGGATCAACGTAAACCAGGAGAAATTTCCCGCGGAGTTGGCGGCAACCAGCACCTCTCTACGGATGGAGACCGGGAAGACGCAATCACGGTTGGAAGTGCTGGTGCAATTCCTGCGACAATTTGAGCGCGATTATCAGGAGCTGCAGCGCGATGGCGCCAGTGGCGTGGTGAAGCGCTTCGAGGCGGTCTCGAGTTATGCGCAGGGCAAGCGCGTGCTCGTCACGAACGGCAAGGAGAGTTTTGTGGGCGTCACCGCGGGGTTGGAAGTTGAAGGCCTGCTTCGAGTGAAGCGCGACGATGGAGAAACAATCGCGGTGGTCGCGGGCGATGTAACGGAAGTTCTCGGGTAGTTCCGGACGCGTTGGAACGAAATGGAAGAGACATGCTCCTGACCATTGACGTAGGAAATACCAATACGGTTTTGGGTGTTTTTCGCGGAAGCGAGCTGGTCGCGAACTGGCGGCTGACCACCGCGAGAGAGCAGACGGTCGATGAGTATGGCGTGTTGACGCGCAATCTGTTCACGCTGGCGGGACTGGATCGCGACGACATCGGCGGAGTGATGATCAGCTCGGTGGTGCCGCCGGTGAATTGGACGCTCAGCGAGATGGCGCGGATTTACCTGGGCAAGAAAGCTCTCTTTGTCGAGCCCGGGGTGAAAACCGGCATGGCGGTGCTGGTGGATAATCCGCTGGAAGTCGGAGCGGACCGAATCGTCAATGGCGTGGCGGCTTTTCACGAATACGGAGGGCCGTGCATCGTGGTCGATTTTGGAACGGCGATTACCTTCGACGTGATTTCCGCGCGCGGAGAATATCTGGGCGGGGTCATCGCACCAGGCATCGGAATTACCTCGGAAGCATTGTTCGCCCGGACGGCCAAGCTGCCTCGAGTTGAAATTAAAGACCCGGGAAAAGTGATTGGGACTAATACGGTGACACACATCCAGGCCGGTCTTTACTATGGCGCCGTCGACATGGTGGACGGAATGTTAAAGCGTATCAAAGACGAACTCGGCACCGAGGTGACTGCAGTGGTGGCCACCGGCGGACACGCGAAGTTGGTGGCGCGCGGCTCAAAACACATCCAGCATACCGACGCGTTTTTGACGCTCAAGGGCTTGCGGCTCATCTGGGAAAAGAATCAGCCGGCGGATGCGGCGCGAACTACGCGCAGCCATGAGATGCAAGCAGGCGCCAGGGAGAGAAAAGCGCAGAGATAGAAAGCTGCGATTTGGTTCAGCGTCATGAGTTAGCTCAACCGCTTATTCACGCCACGAGTGACCACCTCCTTATGGACAGTTGGAACTACTTCAATTACTTCACGGAAATTGAAGAATATTTCTGGAAGAAGCGCGGCGCGCATCTGCTGGTGTCGCCCCTGGATTGGGCGATTATGGAAACCTGGCAGAAAGCGGGAGTCCCGCTGGAAGCGGCTTTGAAAGGAATTGACCGGGCATTCGAAAGCTACCAGCGCTCACGGCGAGGTGGACTGGGCAAGCCCTTGAAGAGCCTGGCGTATTGCACAGACGCGGTGCTGGAAGCGGCTGAAGAGCAACAGGAGGCCGCGGCCGGGAGTACTCCGAAAGCGGCAAGGTCCGCGCCAAAAGAGATATTTTCGCGCGATGAAATCAGAGCTTATTTGTCGCGCAATGTAGCGCGAATTCTTGCCACCGCGGATAAATATGCCGCGACACAGCAGGATTTTTCGTTGCGGTTGAAAGAGATCGCGAAATCGCTGGAATCCAGCATGTCATTGCTCGACTCGCCAGGAATTCTGGACCTGGAGGATCTGGAGAGGCGCTTGACGATCCTCGACGAGAAACAGCAGGCGCTGATGGCGAGTCACGCCGGCGAAGAGCAGTTGCTGCACATTCGCCGTGAAATGGACAGGCAGCTCGCAGCATACCGGTCGAAGATGAAAGCGGTACAACTGGCGCTGATCGAGAAACAATTTGTGCAAAAGCGGTTGTTGGAGGAGTTCGGCCTGCCGAGACTCAGCCTCTACTATCTATCGTGACGGAGTACGGTGCCTGGTGATGCGAATCACGCTCGCTGCGAATTGGCAGCTGCCGCTAATGGCAACTGGGATCGTCACTAAACGTGCCGCTGATAATCATGGCATTCAGGAAGCCGCCGCACTTCCTGATTTTCGCAAGGGCCTGATCGTTCTGCACGGCGTTGGGGTCCACGGTTGAGGCGCCATTGAGCGCCTGGCGCGCGGAGTTCACCCCGTTCGCCCAATTCGTCAACATGTCATCCTGGCTTCGCAGCAATTGCAACGCGTTCCGGTCGGCGTCGGTGACCGCCGCGACTTCAGCCTGGCGGAGGCCGACTTGCGTTTGTTCATGGTAATCCTGCACCCAGGCATCACTGACCGCCAACCCGTACTTGATCATGGCGATGATGGCTACACGCCACTCTCGCATTTGGGCGAGTTCGCCAATCGCCGCCGCTGAGAAGTCACGAGAAAGCCTCTGCTGCGACTGCGTGGAAGCGGAGCCGGCCGCTTCCGGCGAAGGTATGGTCAACACGATGCGGTTCGGCTCGACGGTGAATATCCCATTCGTAACCTGGGCGAGCGTTTCAATATCAATATAGGACCGGCCATCGATCTGCCGCACCGGGCTTCCCGCAGTTCGGCCGTTTACGACCAGGACTTTGTCGCCCGTACTTTGCGCGAAGAGTACGCCAGAGAGCGTCAGAACACATGCGAGCGACAATGAGAATGAAATGAGACGCTGTTTGTTCATGATGAGTTCACCAGGATTTCTGGCTGGGGTTTAGTTCCATTGCTATTGTACAACGACGCGCATTTTGGCCGCGTTGCGGATACACTTTCGCAGTCCGTATTATTTCCAACTGCGCCGGCGAATTGTCCCGAGATGGCACTCAAAAAGATGAGGCATAAATAATGTCAGATGAGTTACTATTATCGATCGAGAAGCTTGTGTATGGCGGAGATGGATTGACGCACGCCGATGGCAACACCGTATTTGTGCCCTTTGTCTTGCCCGGAGAGGGGGTGCGCGCAGCCGCTAAAACCCGGAAGAAGAAATTGATCTGGGCCGACTTGTTGGAGGTGACTTCGCCAGCACCGGAAAGAATTGCGGCACGCTGCCCCCATTTCCAGATTTGCGGCGGCTGTCATTACCAACACATCCCGGCGGCGGAGCAGGTAAGGCTGAAAACGGAGATTCTGCGCGAGACGCTGTCTCGGCTGGGGAGGGTGCAGTGGACCGGGGAGATCGTTGCGCACTCCGGTGAACCGTACGGTTATCGCAATCGTGCGCAATGGGCGGTTCGCAGCGGAATGCCGCGCGCACTGGGATATTTTTTGCCGCAGAGTGCAGTGATCTTGCCTATTGATGTATGCCCGATCCTGTCGCTACGGCTGGCGGAATCATTCGCGATTTTGCAGGAGATGGCGCGTGGCGGCAGGCTGCCGAACGGCGTTTTGGAGATTGAAGCGTTCACGGATTCGGCGGATCAGAAGATTGCATTGAATGTCGCGTTCGATAAGTTCCCTGCCCCGCCCGAGGAACTGACTTCTTTGTTTCACAAGGAGCTGCCACGACTGGAAAGCCTCCTGCTGCTGGACCAGAAAAAAAACAAATTCGAATTGTCCGGCCCGGGTTTTCTGGTCCACGAGGTTGGGGGATTCAAGTACCAGGTGAGCCACTTGTCTTTTTTTCAAGTGAATCGCTTTCTCACGGAAGACCTCCTGAAGACCATGACCACCGGAGCAAAAGGTAACCTGGCGCTTGATCTTTATTCCGGCGTGGGATTCTTCTCTCTCCCACTGGCCCAATCCTTCCAACAGGTGGTAAGCGTGGATGCCAATCTGGCCGCCACTCGCGATCTATTTGCTAACGCCAAGGATGCAGGCATCGAGATTGTTTCCCACAATGAGCACGCCGAAGAGTTCCTTAAGAAAACTCAGGAAAAACCGGATCTGGTGGTGCTCGATCCACCAAGATCGGGCCTGGGGACAGAAGCGGCAACGGCCCTGGCGGCCTTGCAAAGCCCAGAAATTCTGTACCTCTCGTGCGATCCCGCAACCCTGGCGCGGGATCTGGCGGTACTGACCGGAACATCGACAAAAGCCGCAGGGGTTTCAGCGACCGCCCAGGACGCGAACGCGCCAAATCGATACGAAATTACGGAAATGCATGTTTTTGATTTGTTTCCCCAAACCTTTCATATCGAGACCTTGGTTCGGTTAAGAAAAATTCCATGAAATTACCGGCCGTAGCGATCGCCGCTGCCTTCGCGTCGGGGATTGCCTGCGGCTTTACCTCTGCGATTGCAAGGCACACGAATTCCCGCGCAGAAGTTGCCCTTTTCTTGATTCTCTCGGCCGCTTTCCTGCTGGCCGGCGTTTTCCTGAATCGTGGTGGAGGACACCCTAGCGCCACGGCTGCCGCCTCGCTGTGCTGCTGGGTGTTGCTCGGAGTGGCAGCGGCTTGCATAGAGGAGCAACCACGTGACGCTCATCACATTCTGTCGCTGGCGGATGCAGGGACGATCAACCTGAAATCGCCCCTGCGATTTGATGGGCGCCTGCGTGACGAGCCCGAAACGCTCCCTTGGGGCTTCGGATATCAGATAGACCTGACAGAAGTTGAGTACGAGGGCGTGGGTTTACGCACCAGCGGCGGATTGCGGCTCAGCTACGCAAGACCGGCGGGAGAAAAACCATTCCAAATACTGCACGCGGGGGACGCGATTTCATTCTTAACCCAGGCAAGATTGCCAAGAGTGTACCGCGACGAAGGTGCATTCGATCGCCGCGCTTATCTTTCGCATCAAGGCGTCGATCTTGTTGCCACGCTGCGCACAGGTGAACTGCTGGAACTGGTTGAACCGGCGCGTCCGAGTGTTTCCGGGTGGATAGCTCGCGCGCGCCGCCGTTTGCGAGAAGAAATCGACGTGCGATGGCACGACCAACCTGATGTCGCTGGAATCCTGCGTGCGATGTTGCTCGGCGATCGCAACTTTGTCGATCGTGACGAGGCCACGGATTTTCAGAAGACCGGGGCGTTTCACGTGCTGGCCGTTGCAGGCTTGCACGTGGGCGCAATGGCGGTAATTCTCTTCTGGATTGGACGCAAGCTGCGGTGGCCGCGGTTGTGGACGACGATTTTCACGCTACTGCTGCTGTTTGCCTACGTGGCGGTGGTGGATCAGCGCGCACCGGTATTGCGCGCCGCCTTAATGGCTGCGATGGTGTTGCTTGGTGGATTTTTCTTCGTACGGCTCGATCTCTTGAATTCCGCGGCGATCGCGGCGTTACTGCTGCTCGTTGCCCGGCCGTCGGCGCTTCGTGACTCCAGTTTCCAGCTTTCTTTCTTGGCGATTGGATGTATCGGAGGGTTGGCGCTTCCCTGGCTTGAACGCACAGCACAACCATATGCCCGGGGACTGCGCGGATGGCGTGACGTCACCAGGGACGTGTCGCATGTACCACGGGCCATACAATTCCGCATTGATCTGCGCTCCCTCGCGAAGGCGATGGGGTCTGTTGTGCCGGCGCGCCTGTCCAGAGTGCCCGGCAATCTAACCGCCTCAGGCTTAGCCTTCCTCTTGCGTGCCTGGGAACTTCTGGTACTGACGCTGGTCCTGCAACTTGGAATGCTACCGTTGATGGCAAGCGAGTTTCATCGCATCACTTTCGCCGCGCCAATTGTGAATTTAGCTGCCGTCCCATTGACGGGAATTGTCGTCCCGCTGGGATTTCTTACGATGATCAGTGGGTTGATTTTCCCGACTCTGGCGACGGCTCTGGCGGCGCCATTGTCGTGGGCGACGTTGGCGCTGCTGCACGTCGTGCAACGTTTTGCGCACGTCAATTCCTTCAGCTATCGCATCCCAGGGCCGCCAATGTGGATAACATTGAGCTTTCTCGTCGCCCTGGTATGCGCCATGGTTTGCCTTCGAGCGGACTTCTCACCTCGAAGAGTGGTCACGCGGTGTCTGTACGGCATATTGGCAATGCTGACGCTGGTTATCGCGGTTTCGCCGTTTCCTCCACGGCGCGCGGCAGGGCAACTGGAAGTTACCGTTCTGGATGTGGGACAAGGAGACTCTCTGCTCGTGGTCTCTCCCCTGGGCAGGACACTATTAATAGACGGCGGTGGAGCGTTTGGAGGATTTCCGGGGCACGAGCAGGCGAGGGGCCCAGACCCAGGCGAAGAGGCAGTTTCGCCGTACCGGTGGTCGCGCAACTTCAAACAAATTGACATCGTCGCCTTAACGCACGCGCATCAGGACCATTTGGGCGGCCTGATCGCGATTCTGGACAATTTTCGTGTCGGTCAATTGTGGATCGGCCGGGAAGTAAAAAGTCCGGCGATGGCCCGACTCGAAGCGCTGGCAAGGGAGAAACGGATTCCGGTGGAATACGAATCACGTGGAAAATCATTTTTTATGGATGGAGTGGAAGGACATTTTCTGTGGCCTGACCCGTCGAATGCTGATTCCGCGGCAGCCGCAAAAAATAATGATTCGCTGGTACTACATTTGAAATATCGTGACCGAACTCTGCTGTTGCCCGGGGATGCGGAGAAACAGGCGGAACGAGCGATGATCGCCGAGAACCCCGAGAGCGACTTGCAAGCGGACGTGCTCAAGGTGGGGCATCACGGCAGCAAAAACTCAACGACGGACGAATTTCTCCATATTGTGCACCCAAGCCTCGCGATTATTTCGGCGGGCGAAGATAACCCTTATGGCCACCCCAGCCGGGAATTGATCCAGCGATTACACGCCGCTGGAACGCGCATTTTACGCACGGACCAGGACGGCGCCGTACACATCATTACGGATGGCGAGAAGCTGCAAGTAACCTGTTTTATACCGTGCGCGGAAAGGACCACATCGACCGCTTCAGGAGGAACGGAACCACCAGATCAGACACAGCACAACCAATAATAACAGGAAGCCGACGGCCGCCTGCCATTCATGGTTTTTCTTATACTGTTTCGCCGAGAACGAGCCTGGCTCGCCCATTTGAAGTCGCGCGGGAGAAAGTCTGGGGAAAAACAGAGGCACCGTCGCGGCGAAACGGTCGAATTCACTACCATGACGGGCACGCAGTTCGCTTTCCTCCTTGCGCATAACAACGGAATAAAATACCGAGAAATATGCCGTAAGCAGCAGCGCGGATATCCAGGACCGCGCCGCGATGGCAGCGCCCAGGGCCAAAAACGCGCTTCCCACATAAAGGGGATTGCGCGTGTAGGCATACGGTCCAGTGACGGTGAGAAGCTCCTGTTTGTGGAGATAGCCCGCGGCCCACGCGCGTAGCGCCAGGCCAAACGCCCCAACGAGTGCACCCAATAAAATAGCCCGGGGTTGAGGCCGGGCAAAAAACAGAACCGCGAGCGCCAAAGGGTAACCCAAACGTACTCTCCATCGGACAAAAAACGCGCCCGGGGAACTCATGAGCGGGCCTTAACGATGCGGCGGACCGCGTCGAAAACCGCCTCCACTGAAATCTCCAACATCGCCGGGTGGGTGCGATCTTCGCGGCGGTGAGTGGTAACAACATTCGGAGCGCGGAGGACGATGTCCTCGCGATTGATGGTGGTCGCGCTCGCAGATGAGGAGCGTTTTGTTCCGCGATAAGGACCGTTACGTGCCGGGTTGGTGGGACCAAAGAGCGCTACCACAGGAGTTCCCAGCGCAACCGCCAGGTGAAGCGGCCCGGTGTCACCGCCCACGACGCAAACGGCGTGGCGCAGAAGGGACATGAGCGGGCCAAGTTCGCCGTTGAACAACAACGGGTCCGTATCGCTGCTTTCCGCGCGGACCCTGTTCGCAAGGTTATCTTCGCCTGGACCGTAATTGACGACGCAGCGAAGTGACAGAGAGTCGAAAATCATGCGACAAAGAACGCCGAACCGCTCGGCGGGCCAGCATTTGGAACGCCAGCCGCCGCCGGGGCTTAGAACGACGTAGCGTTCCACCCCGCGGGTGCGAAGGTACTTAAACAGCGCTTCCTCGTCCAGTGCCGGCGGCTGTAGGGTGAAATCCGCAACCGGCGCGAAGGCCCCTGCACGCAAGGAAAGCTCCCCGTTTTGGTCGGCAACATGAGGATTGGTGGCGCGAACCGGGTCGGTGTAAAGAAACGGGACGCCAAATTCCCTGACGGACTCCGGCGAAAACCCGACACGCCGTTTGATCCGTGCGAGGAACGGAAGGGACGCGGATTTCCAGAGGCCCTGATAATCGATGGCCGTATCGAATTGTGCCGCGCGAATTTCACGAACGCTCTGCTTCAACGACGAGAGCGATCGCGTTTCAGTGGTCCAGATTTTCGAGGGGAGGCCGCTGCTGGCAACCAGGCTCTTCCAACGCGCGTGCGTGAGCCAGATCACCTCAGCGGTTGGGAACGATTCGCGAAGAGCGGCAACTGCCGGGAACGTATGGACGATGTCTCCGAGAGACCCCAAACGAACGACGAGAAAGCGGCGCTCACGCATGCGGCGCCTTGCGCAGGGTTTCCAGCATCACACGCGTGGAATGATTTTTGGGGTCGCCGACAATCGCGATGCGTATACCCAGTTCCTTGGCGATGGCGTGTTCGGGTACGGTTTCTACCGTGTAATCCGTGCCTTTGGCATGGACATCCGGGCGTAAATCTTCAAGCAACTGTGCAACGCTCGGCTCGGCGAAGATGATCACGTAATCGACGGCCCGAAGCGCGGCCACAAGGTGCGCGCGAGCTTTTTCGTCCAGCACCGGTCTGCCGGTACCTTTGAGCCTTCGCACGCTGGCGTCGCTGTTGACGGCTACGATTAAACCGTCGCCTTGCTCACGCGCCGCTTCCAGGTACCTGATGTGGCCGACGTGTAGAATGTCGAAGCACCCATTGGCAAAAACCACGGTCTGGCCGCGCTTTTTGTGATCCCGAACAAGCGCTTTCAAAGTTTCTCGCGAAACGATTTTCGAATCTGACGCACGCATAAGCTAGGCGGGAGCTCCGGCAACTTCACGTTGAATGGCGGCCAGAAGTTCGTCACGCGACACCGTTGCGGTGCCGCGCTTCATGACCACCAGACCTCCCGCAATGTTGGCAATATGCGCGGACTCCAGGGGAGTGGCGCCGCACGCCAGGGCCAGCGTGTACGTGGCGAGAACAGTATCGCCTGCTCCGGTGACATCCACGGATTGGTCGCTGCCATGCACAGGTATGTGCGTCAGGCGCCTGCCCGATTCAAACAGTGCAATGCCATGGCGGCCTCGGGTCACGAGCAGCGAATTCAATTTCATTGAGGAAAGAGTGGCCTGCCCGGCGCGGGCAAGCTCGGAAGGATTCTGGCCGATCGAAGTGTGATGCTGCGCCTCGAGTTCCGCTTCATTGGGCGTGGCGGTGGTCAGTCGCGATTGACCATAGGCGTGCAGGTTGTGTCGAGCATCGAGGGCCACCGGGCAACGCCCTTTCAGTTTGGCGCTAGCTTCCAGCGCCAATGCAGGCGTGGCAACACCAAATCCATAATCGGAAATCGCCAGCGCGTCAGCCCGCTTCAAAACCGCGAACAAAGAACGATGCAATTTTTTGCGCGCATTCTCGGGAAGCATCGATTGTGGCTCGCGGTCCACACGAAGAACCTGTTGACCGACGGTATGCGCCCAACCGGCGAGAAATCTCGTCTTGGTGGGAGTGCACCAATCCTTGACGGGCACCACGTGCGAGACGTCGACGTTTTTTGTTCGGAAGTAGTGGATCAGCGCCGCACCATTGCGGTCATCTCCAACAGCGGTAACGGGCAATACTTTGGCTCCCAGGTCGGCGAAGTTATTGGTGGCATTCGCGCCACCGCCAGGAACCAGTCGCGTTTCGCGATGACGAAGGATCAATACCGGAGCTTCGCGGGAAACGCGGGAAATGTCGCCGAATTCGAATTCATCCGCGACAAAATCTCCGAGAAGAACAATCGTCCTGGAAGAAAACTGCTCGACGTACTCGGCAAGTGCGCGCAGGTCCACCGAGGGTGAACCGTTCGTTTTGATCGGCGACCGCTTCATTTCGTTGGCTCCAGAATCTCAGACACGCTCCACCGCCGCGGCACTCAGCCAGGGATCCACAGCGGTGAGCACTTGCTCAGCGGTGATGCGCGTCATACATCTGTGATCGATGGGGCAGCGCCGGAGAAAGCACGGGCTGCAGTAGCTCTGCCGGCGAACAATCGTGTGACGCGGAGTCACCGGAGCTGTGCCCAAGGGATCGGTCGGACCGAAGATGCCGACGGTAGGAAGACCCACAGCGGCGGCCACATGCATGGCCCCGGAATCGTTGCCCACAAAAACATGACATTGAGAGAGCAACGCGGGAAGGTCCGCAATCGCGGTCTTGCCAGTTAAGTCTATGGGAGTTCGTGACATTTCAGCGGTGATGGCGAGCGAAACATCTGCTTCGCCAGCCGCTCCGAAAAGTATCACATCGGCATCCCATTGCGACTGAAGTTGATTGGCCGTTTCGGCAAAGCGCGACGGTAGCCAGCATTTTGCAGACCCATAGGCGGCGCCGGCGCCGATAGCCACTCGCAGAGCGCTTGTGCGGGCGCCGGCTGCGCGCAGAAGGTCGGCGGCGCGCTGTCGAGCAGATTCCTTGACGTGGAGTGCGATGAATGGTTCATTTGGCACCGAATCAATCCAACCGGCACGACGCAGCAACTCCAAATAGTAAAACTTCTCATGAGGCGGGAACTCTCCCGTCTTCGGCACCGGAATGGCCTGCGTAAGCAACATGCTTCGCGCATCGCGGGCGTATCCGATGCGTTCCGGAATGCCCGCGCGCCATGCCAGCCACGCCGCATCAAAGGCATTTTGCAGAAGAACCGCAACGTCAAACTTGCGGGCCCGCAATTCTGACGCGAGCCGCTCACGCCCGACGAACCCGGCGTGTTTCCCGGTGTTTTCATAAGCGATCATCTCGTCGGCAACATTTTGATCGCGATAGATGTCCGCGACATATCCCCGTGCAAGTACCGAGACTTGGGTATCAGGGCGATTGTGGACAGCACGGATGGCGGGCAAAGCCATGATGGCATCGCCGATCCAGTTCGTGGCTCGGACAAGGACCTTCACGTCAGGGCACCGCGCGCACGGAGCGAATGATCGATCGCGGATAGGAGCGCCGCTTCACCGGTGACTTGCAGTTCGATGACGGAAACAAAGACGGGCAGATCTTTAAATTTGACATCGATCAAATTCCAGGAGTCTTTTTCTGTTGTCAGCAAAACTTTTGCGCCTGCTCTTGCGGCGGCCCGTACGATCGTTTTCGTATCATCGACTGAGTAGCGATGATGATCAGTGAAAAACATTTGCCCCGCAACTGGAACATCCCACCGTTTTAGATCGCGCACGAATGCTTCGGGGTTGCCGAGGCCGCAAAAAGCGAAGAACGGCCCGGTGCCCAGACGAACGGAGTCTACGAGTGGCGCATCGACACCCAGGGGCCGGAAACCTTGCAACTGAGTAGATGCAGCGAACACCGGTAGACTGGACATGCGCTGAATTGCCTCAGCGGCCCCCGGGGCATTTTCAGTGCGCGTGAACACAATAATATCGGCGCGGATAAGTGCGGACGTTTTTTCACGCAACGGTCCAGCGGGAAGCAGAAATTGGCCGCCGATGGGACGCGAGGCGTCCATCAGCACGATGTCAAGGTCGCGGGCGAGTTGGAGATGCTGGAAACCATCATCTAGAAGGAAAACGTCGACGGGTTCATGGGATTCTATCGCACGGCCTTGGGAGTAGCGGTCTTTGCCCGCTCCGAAGCGTACGCGATTTTGCAAGCGTGCCCGCATGAGCTCTATTTCATCGCTGCTTTCGGCTGTGCCGCGATACCCACGGCTGAGAATCGCAACTCGCTTCCCTTCTTGCGAGAGTTTTTCTGCCAGCCAGATGACCATTGGCGTCTTGCCGGTGCCGCCGACCGAAAGGTTCCCTACGCTGATGACCGCTCCTTTCAGGCGTTTTTGTTTTAGCCACCCTTTGGCGTAGAGCGTCGTGCGCGCCGAGGCCACAAGGCCGTACAGCAACGAAGCCGGCCATAGCACCATGGCGAGCGGACGCGGGAGCGTCATTGCGGCGAGACACCGCGTCCATGCAAATGCTCGGATACCACCGCGAGGGCGCGCTCCGTGGCTCCGCGACTATCTTCCACCAGAGTGCGAGCGACTTCGCCCATCGCACGCATGCGTTCGGGCTCACGAAAAAACCCGATCCAGGCGACGCCGGCGTCCTCGGGGCTTTCCACCTGCACCGCGGCGCCGGCCGCCACGAAGCGCGCGGCCATCTCGGAAAAGTTTTCCATGGAAGGCCCGAAAACTGGAATTTTACCGAATGCGGCCGGCTCCAGAATATTGTGGCCGCCGGAAGGAACGAGTGATCCACCTACAAATACGCCATCCGCGCAACCGTACAGAGAAGCCAGTTCGCCGATGCTGTCGAGCAGCAGCACCGTAACGTCCTTGGGAATTTCGGCTCCGCTCGAACCGGTACCATTCGAGGAGCTTCCGAAGGATAACTTTGAGCGTCTTAAAAACTTACGGCGTGATTCATGGATAAAGTCTGCGGCGGCATCGAAGCGCTCCGGTTTTCGCGGCGCAAGGACCAGCAGGGCGTTCGGATATTCGCCTTGCAGGGTACCGAAAGCGATAAGAGCGAGGGGCTCCTCGGTGGCGACGACGCTGCCGGCGACGATAACTGGCGTGCGTCCGCTGCGCGCGACTTCCGTCTGCAGCCACTGCGAAACCGGTGTTGGTATGGGAAGGTCGAGGTCGTATTTCAGATTGCCGCTGGCTCGGACGCGGTCGGCAGGCGCACCGAGAAAGCGGATGCGTTCGGCATCTTTCTCACTCTGCATCAAAAACAGACTGGCATCGGCCAAGGCACTCTTGAGAAAGGGACGCAGAAAAAATCCAAACGCCCCAAGATATTTCCGGTATCGAGCAAAGGATCGATCCGATATACGCCCGCTCACAAAGATTACAGGTATTTCGCGGTGGCGGGCCTGTCTAAGAAAATTTGGCCAGATTTCTGTTTCAAGGATGATCACCAAGGCAGGCTGAACTGCGTTCAACGCACGTCTTACACAAAAAACCCAATCCAACGGAAAATAAATGACGGCATCCGCAAAAGCCAATCGTTCGAGAGCCAGCGCGTGCCCGGTGATGGTAGTGGTGGAGATAATCAGGGGCCGTTCGGGATGGGCTTCCTTCAATTTACGGGCTAACGTTACCCCCGAAAGAACCTCTCCGACCGACACGGCGTGCAGCCAAATCGCATTTCGAACATCAGTGCCATGCTTGACAGAGGAATATGACAGACCAAGGCGCTCGCCAAGATTCGCAAGGTATTTGCCATGCCGAAGTCCTTGCACCACCCAGTACGGCGTGAGCACAAGAGCAGCAATACCCAGGAGAAGGCTGTAAATGAAATACACCGAACGTGGCTCCGGTCTTGTCGCGGATGCAAACGAACCCAGCGCTGTGGGCAACCCCGCACATTACCCTGGAATCGAAGGCGTCAGATGAGAAAAGTCTATTATAACTCGATACGAAACGTGTCCAGAACCGTTCCCCTTCTGGCCGCGTGCCTGATCGCCGGAACATATTCTGATGCGCAGCAAGCAAACCAGCAAGCGTCGCTAAAGGCGGCCTCGCTCGAAACCCATGAAGGACTGACAATCTCGGCGCAACCCTGGACGGACCCGGCGGTCTACAAGGAGAAATTTCCGAAGAAGTCTCCTTTTGCGGCCGGCATCGTGGCCATGGAAGTGGCCTTTCGAAACGACTCGGATGAAAGCATGAAAGTCGCCCTCGATCGCATTCGCCTGTCATTTCAGCTTGACCAGGACAACCGGCAGGAGTTGCAGGCGCTGACGGCCGCTCAAGTCGCTGACCAGGTTCTGAAACCAGGCGCCAAGGATCCGACGAAGTCGCGCGCCAGAGTGCCGCTTCCAGTCAATATCCCGAGGAGCGGGAATGACAAACACTGGACGGAGTTGGAGCAGCAAGCCGAAATCGCGGGCGTCCCCGCTAACGTCATCGCTCCGCACAGCACCGTTCAAGGACTCTTGTATTTCGATCTGCAGGGACAATTTGACTTGCTGAACGGGGCGCACCTATACGTGCCGGACATCACCGTCATGGAGAAAAACAGGTCGCTTACTTATTTTGAAATTGATTTGAGCAGACCCGCCGGGAAATAGCTCCGACAATCGCGCTCCGCAACAATAAAATCGCACATCGTTGACGGATTTGCGCGCGTCGAAATGCTCGGCTAGGATGGCTTGTGCAAAATATTTCCGACTCCCACAGCCAAATGCTCAGTCTCCTCGAAGAATTAAATCCAGAACAGC
Organism: Candidatus Acidiferrum sp.; assembly: GCA_036496505.1. Taxonomy (GTDB): domain Bacteria; phylum Acidobacteriota; class Terriglobia; order Acidiferrales; family UBA7541; genus Acidiferrum. The sequence goes on from DASXLA010000078.1 coordinate 23,574, forward strand.
GCATCGCGGCGGAAACCACCGAAGGGCCGGTGCTCATTCTGGCCGGCGCAGGCACAGGCAAGACCCGCGCGATCACCTTTCGCATGGCCAACCTGATTGCCGGCGGGACCCCCGCCGAGTCCATCCTGGCCGTTACCTTTACCAATAAGGCTGCTCAGGAAATGCGGACGCGCGTGTCGGACCTGCTTTTGCGCGCGGGCGTTCCGCCATCTTCCCCGTGGCTTTCCACCTTTCATTCCCTGTGCGCACGACTCTTGCGGCGTGAAGCCGCCAATGCCGGCCTGCCGCGGGATTTTGTGATTTACGACGACGACGATCAACTGGCCGCCGTGAAATTGGTCATGGCCGCTTTGAAGATTGATGACGAAGAATTGACGCCGCGAAACGTGTTGAGCCGGATTAGTCACGCCAAAAATCACGCAAAGACCGCGGAGATGCTGCGCGCCGAAGCCATCGACAAGAATGGCCGGCATGTTGCCGACATCTTTGTCGCATACGAAAAGCAGTTGAAGCAAAGCGGCGCCCTCGACTTCGACGACCTGTTGTTGCGGACGGTGAAATTGCTTCGCGATTCCCCTGCAGTGCGGGAAAAGTGGCAAGCGCGCTTTCAATACATCCTTGTGGACGAGTATCAGGATACCAATCGCGTGCAGTACGATTTGCTCAAGCTGCTCACCGGGGCAAGACAGAATCTGTGCGTTGTGGGCGATGAGGATCAATCTATTTACCGCTGGCGCGGCGCGGATGTTTCCATTTTGTTGAGTTTTTCGCGCGACTTTTCCAACGCCAGAGTGATCAAGCTGGAGCGCAACTACCGCTCCACGCAGCAAATTCTGAACGCTGCTGGCGCAGTGGTGGCCAACAACCCGGAACGCCTGGGGAAAACTCTGAGCGCGGTGAACGGCGATGGCGCCAATTTGCGCTATTTCGAAGCCCGTGATGCGCAGGCGGAAGCGGAATTCGTCGCCGGAGAACTGGAACGTCTCACCGGCGACGACCCTTCACAAACCTGCGCCGTGGAGTACCGCACCAATTTTCAGTCGCGCGCGTTTGAGGAAGCCTTTCGCCGCCGGGGATTGCGGTACAAGCTGGTTGGTGGATTCAGTTTTTACAATCGCGCGGAAGTGAAGGATACCCTGGCGTACGTGCGGCTGGCGATGCATCCGGACGACGACGTTTCCCTGCTGCGCGTCTTGAATGTGCCGCCGCGCGGCATTGGAAAGACCACCTTGGATGCCTTGCGCGAAACCGCGCGCACCGACGGGTCGTCACTTTGGGGCGCTATCGGGAAATTCGTCTCCGGAGCCGCCGGAGGGCGCGCGGTCACGCCTCTGCGGGTATTTCAGGAAATGATCGGCAAGTTGCAAAGCGCGTTGGCACAAAAGGAGCCGGCGGATTTTCTGCACACCGTGCTCGACGAAACCGGTTACATGGACATGCTGAAGGATCGCAACACTCCGGATGACGTCGCACGCCTGGAAAACCTGGAAGAATTGACCCGCGCGGTCGCCGAAAGCATGGACGCCGGGGAAACCTTCTCGGACTTTTTGGATGCGGCTGCGCTGGTGAGTGACGCCGATTCGTTTGAAGATAAACCTGGCGTAACGCTGATCACCCTGCACAGCACCAAAGGGCTGGAATTCGATCACGTGTTTCTCACCGGGCTCGAAGAAGGCATTTGTCCGCACAGCCGGTCCCTGCTGGAAGATAAGGGCATCGAAGAAGAACGGCGGCTGTGTTACGTGGGGATGACCCGTGCGCGAAAATCGCTGACGCTCAGCCGCGCCGTTTACCGCCGCGTCTTTGGCAATGAGCAGCAAATGCGCGCCTCGATACAATCCAGGTTCCTCACCGAGATTCCGAGCGAGCTGGTGGAAACGGTTCGCGGTTCGATGTCGGAGATCGGCGAGAAGCGGCGCTACGAACTGGACCCGGAATACTCGTACTCCTCAGAGGAATTCCTGCAGCGCGTGCGCGGCGGAACAAAGCCGGTAGGTTCCCCGCAACGAAGATCAAGCAGCTCCTTCACCCGCCCACCGCTAAAGCGCGGCGCTGATGCCAACCCGATGCTGGGGAGGAAAGTCCGGCATCCGACCTACGGTATGGGTACCGTTGTCGCCGTCGAAGGCGAAGAGGAGGACCGCCGCGTATCGGTGAGTTTCCCGGGCCGGGGCACGAAAAAATTCATTGAACGTTACGCCCAGCTCGAACTTGCTTGAAATCTGAACCCAGGCTTCAGTAAGGTTGCGTCTCCCGGCGGGGCAAGGTACATTGAGGCGCAATCGGCCATGAATCTCGTGAAGCGAGTTGGACCCAGCTGGGTTCACTGAACGGGAATCCAATGCGATCGGAGAGTGTGCGTGGGGTCAGATCTCTTCCGCTGCAAGAGTATCGATCAACTGCTGTCAGACTCTGAAAATGCCGAAGTTGGCTTAAAGAAATCGCTTGGCTGGGTGAGTCTCACGGCGCTCGGTATCGGCGCGGTAATTGGATCAGGAATTTTCACGGTGATCGGTACGGCCATCGCCGGGCAGCGTTTGCAAGCCTCCTCCATCCTGAACGCCCCGCTCCTTGAATATCTGATTCACCATTCGGCGTCCTTTGGCCGCCCGGGCGCGGGCCCGGCGATTGCCCTGTCGTTCGTGTTGGTGGCCATCGTTTGCGGCTTCGCCTCGGTTTGTTACGCCGAACTGGCTGCCATGATTCCCATCGCGGGCAGCGCCTACACTTACACCTACGCGACCATGGGAGAACTCATCGCATGGATTATCGGCTGGGATTTAATCCTGGAGTACGCCGTGAGCAACATGGCGGTTTGCGTCGGATTTTCCGCGCATATTGTCGCCCTACTCGATTTCTTCGGCGTTCATCCGAGTGCCCGCTGGATTTCGCCCGCCTATCTCCCTACCGGTCTTTCGGATTTCGAGGGAAACACACTTTTGAATCCGGGCTGGCACTTCGGATTCAATTTCCCGGCGTTTCTGATCGTCATGATCTTGACCATCATTTTGATTCGCGGGATTCGTGAATCGGCGGACGCGAACAACGTCATGGTGGTATTGAAGATTTCCGCGATTCTGGTTTTTATTACCTTCGCCGCGCGGTTCATTCACCCCGCCAATTGGCATCCATTCTCGCCCAACGGATGGCCGGGTGTTTTGACCGGCGGCTCGATTGTCTTTTTCACTTACATCGGATTCGACTCCGTTTCGACCGCTGCGGAAGAGTGCAAACACCCGCAACGGGATCTTCCGATTGGCATCATCGCAACATTGATTGTATGTACGTTGTTGTATATCGGCGTGGTCGTAGTGCTGACGGGACTGGTTCCCTGGCAAACACTCATCGACGATGCCGCGCCGGTGGTGAATACCCTGAAGAAGTTGCATTTCGGCACTGTGCGGCTGATCGTGCTGATAGGCGCCTTGCTGGGCATGATTTCGTCGTTGCTCGTTTTCCAGCTGGGGCAAGCGCGCGTGTGGTTCGCGATGTCTCGCGACGGCCTGTTGCCAAAAATTTTCAGCCGCGTGCATCCCCGCTTCCAGACGCCGGACTTTTCGACACTGGTGGCGGGCTTTGTGGTCGGTATTCCAGCGGGATTGCTGGATATCGGAACGCTGGCCGACCTTTCAAATATCGGGACGCTCTTCGCGTTCGGCCTGGTAGCCGGAGGTGTTTTGATCCTTCGTTACCGGGAGCCGGAGCGGCGCCGCGCCTTCCGCGCCCCCGGCGGACCCATCGCGCCGATACTCACCATCCTGACATGTTTGTTGCTCATGGCCGGGCTCCCCATTACCAACTGGATCCGGTTCTTCGTGTGGATGGTCATCGGGCTGGTGATTTATTACAACTACGGGCGAAAGCGCAGTACGCTGCGAGCAGTGGCCCGCCCGTGAAGTAACAAGGCTTACTGAGACTAAACAAACGTGATGTTACCGCGGCAATTCACATCAAAAACGTATCGAATGATGGCGTTGGGCGTCGTTGCGCTTGTGGCAGCGGCCCCTCAAACTGCCCGGGCATGGGGACGCAACGCCAACAAGCTGGTGATCAACAAGGCTATCGACACGCTGCCGGCGGATCTCCGGGCCTTTTTTGAATCGAACCGCGCGCTCCTTTCCCAGCATGTTACAGATCCCCTGGACACCATCGCGAAGACCGCTGCCGAGCGGCACAATCATTTCCTGTATTTGGACAAATACGGTCGCTTCCCGTTCGAAGCCCTACCGCGGAGTTACAAATTGGCCGTCGCCAAGTTTGGCAAGACCAAGCTGCAGGCCAACGGCCTGCTCCCATGGCAGATTGGCGTGTACAGCCAGAAATTGACGGAGGATATTAAGGCCGGCCGCTGGGATGAAGCAAAACTGGACGCCGCGATTCTCGCCAATTATGTCGCCGAAGCGCATGACCCCTTCAACACCACGGAGGATTTTGACGGGCACCTGACCGGGCAAACCGGCATAAACGAACGCTTCGGCACAATGCTTATCGACCGTTATTCGTCGTTTTTCCCCATGCGCCCGAATGATGCCGCCTATATCAATGACCCTACGGATCACGCCTTTGAAGATTGCCTGAGCGCCCACAGCTGGCTCGAGACCGTTCTTCTAGCGGACCGCAATTCCCGCCGCGGTCAGAATTCCTACAATGACGAATATTTCGATCACTTCTACAACGCCTCGGCGGTAATTTTGATTCGGCAACTTTCCGATGCCGCCACCGATGTCGGCTCCTACTGGTTAACCGCCTGGATCAACGCGGGCCGCCCGCAGCTTCCCCATTGACGCCTGATTTCCAACCGGGACTCCTGTCAGCCGGCTTCATTGCGCTGCCAAAGGCCGAGCTCCATCTTCACCTGGAAGGCTCGCTGCAGCCGGAAACGGTCTGCGCGCTGGCGGCCAGGCACGGAATAGCGGTTTCCACGGAAGAGGTGTTGCGACGCTACGCGTACCGGGACTTCTCCGGGTTTATTGACGCTTTCAAATGGGTATCGTCGCTGCTTCGCGACCCCGACGACTACGCACGCGCGTTCATCGACCTTGGCGAACACTTGTTGGGGCAGCATGTTGTGTACGCCGAAATCACCCTCTCCATCGGCGTGATGCTCCTGCGGCATCAGCAGCCCGAAAAGAATTTCGACGCGATCCTCGCGGCCGCGGAGCCATTCGTCAGTCGCGGATTGCGTTGTGGTTTTATTTTTGATGCCGCGCGTCAATTCGGTGCTGATGCAGCGATGGCCGTTGTCGAAGCTGCTGAGCGATGTGCGTCGAAAGCGATTGTGGCGTTCGGAATCGGCGGCGACGAATTGAGTGTGCCGGCTAAAGCATTTCGCGCCGTATACGATAAAGCCGGAAACATTGGCCTTCACAAACTGATGCACGCCGGCGAAATCGGCGAACCGCAGGAGATCCGCGACGCCATCGACTTACTGGGCGTGGAGCGCATTGGCCACGGCATCGCGGCGATTCGCGATCCAGGTTTGATGGACATTTTAGCCGAGCGGCGCATCCCGCTTGAAGTCTGCCCGCAAAGCAACCTCAAAACTGGAGCCCTGGCACGACAGTTGGGTAACAATTCAGCGCGGATCGAACATCATCCGCTGTCGCAGTTGTTTCGCCACGGGGTACCGATTGTGCTCTCTACCGACGATCCGGCAATGTTCCACACCAACCTGCAGTCGGAATACGAAAACGCCCGGCGCGCGGGCCTGCGGGAAGAAGAATTGCTGCAAATCGTGAAGATGAGCTTTGATCACGCATTCATCAGACCCTGACTGGCACAATGATCTGCTTCAGCCATTTCAGGTTCCGCTGATTCATAACCTCTCACTCCAACGACCGGTACACCCTGCGAACCAGTGGGCATGCCGCAGAAATCCAAATGTTATAATTGCCCAATGAAAGCACATGTCTGGGTTATGCCGAAACGTACCGTGCTCGATCCTCAGGGTCAAACCATCCAGCACGCACTGGCAGGGCTCGGTTACACGGAAGTAAAAGATGTGCGGCAGGGCAAGTTTTTTGTGTTGGATCTGGACGGCTGGAGCCGCGATGATGCCCAGCGCCAGCTCGAGCGTATTTCCCGGGAAGTACTCACAAATCCGGTTATTGAAGAATACCGCTTCGAAATTATCGACTGACGACTGAACATGTTTAGCCCACGCATGATTTCACAGCTTCGCAAAGCTGCGGCACAAAGCCTTTACCTCGCCGCATTGCTGACGTTTTTTTCTTTCTCTGTGGCCGGTTGCAAAACAAGCGCGCACAGCTCGGATCCACAATTGAGAAAAATCGATGAAATGCTCGACACTGAACTGCCCAAGGGGACCAACATGGCTCGCGTCACTTTTTTTCTAAGTGAGCGGGGTTACAAAACGGACAATCCCGCCAAATCGCAAACCATAGTTGCCGTTGTTCGCCAGATTGACACCGATACGCTCAGGCCTCAGAACGCGCGCGTGACTTTTCATTTTGACGCGAGAGATCAATTGGATTCCTACGAACTGGTTCCCGCGCCGGACGAACCCATTCATCCATAACCTGTTTCGCGACATCGCCTGCTGATTTAAAGTGACGCTTTTTCGAGCGTGTTAACCTGAAAGCATACTCAGGAGACCCCTTTCATGTGCGGTATTGTCGGTTATATCGGCCCAAAGAAGGTCGTTCCGGTCATCATCGAGGGATTGCGCAAGCTCGAATACCGCGGTTACGACTCCGCAGGCATCGCCGTGGTGACGAAGGACAGCAAGCTGGAGATTCGCCGCGCCGCCGGAAAGCTCCGCAATCTCGAAGAAGCCATTGCCAAATCACCCATCGAAGGCACCTACGGAATCGGGCACACGCGATGGGCAACACATGGACGGCCCACGGAAGAAAACGCCCATCCTCATCGAGATTGCAGCGGCCAGATCGTCGTGGTGCATAACGGCATCATTGAAAATTACCTGGAGTTGAAAGAGCAGCTGCAACGCGAAGGGCACAAGTTTGTAACGGAAACTGATACCGAAATTGTGGCCCATCTGGTGGAAAAGCATTCCGCGGGCAATACACCCCTGGAAGAAGCGGTGCGAAAATCGCTCAAGGATCTGCGTGGTATTTACGCCCTCGTTTTCCTTTCGGCCAATGACCCGATGAAGATCGTCGCCGCGCGCCTCGGACCGCCGTCCGTCGTGGGAATCGGCAATGGTGAATACTTTGTCGCCAGTGATATTCCGGCGCTGTTGGAACACACGCGGGAAATGTTTTTTCTCGCCGATGGCGACATCGCGGTGCTCACGCGCGATGGTGTGAAAGTCATGGATCACGACGGCCGCACTGTGGACCGGCCCACACGGCACGTCGCCTGGGACCCGATCATGGTCGAAAAGGGCGGCTACAAGCATTTCATGCAGAAAGAAATTTTCGAGCAGCCGCGCGCCGTGCGCGACACTCTGCTGGGTCGAATTTCTCAAGACACCGGAAAAGTCTTCCTGGACGAAATGCAGATCACCGAGCAGCAGTTCCGGTCGTTCGCAAACGTCCGCATCGTGGCTTGCGGCACCAGTTGGCATGCCGGCCTCGCCGCTAAATTCATGATCGAAAAACTGGCCCGCGTGCCGGTAGAAGTGGATTACGGCAGCGAGTTTCGTTACCGCGACCCCATCCTGGATTCCAGGACGCTCACCGTATGCATCAGCCAGTCAGGAGAAACTGCCGACACCCTGGCGGCACAGCGCGAGGCCAAGTTGAAGGGCTCGCCAACCTTGGCCATCTGCAACGTAATTGGCTCCATGATTACTCGCGAAGCTTCCGGGACCATACCAACGCACGCCGGCCCGGAGATTGGCGTGGCTTCGACCAAGGCATTCACCGCCCAGCTCACTGCCCTGCTTTTACTGGCCACTTATCTCGGACAAATCCGCGGCAAGGTGGCCGGCGAGTGCGCTGTGAAATTGATGCAGGAGATCACCCGTATTCCCCACAAGATGGAGCGTGTGCTGCAAGTCGACGAAAAGGGTGTGTACGAAAACCTGGCGAGGCAATTATTCCGCTTCAGCGATTTTCTATACTTGGGCCGCGGGATTCACTATCCCATCGCGCTGGAAGGCGCTCTGAAACTGAAGGAAATTTCCTACATCCATGCGGAGGGCTACCCGGCCGGCGAGATGAAGCACGGCCCCAACGCATTGATCGACGAGAATCTTCCTGTAGTGGTCCTCGCCACGCGGGATGAGACTGATCCTGATTCCATGACACGCTACGAAAAAAGCGTTTCCAATATCCAGGAAGTCAAAGCGCGGGACGGCATCGTGATCTCCATCGTCACCGAGAACGATCACTTGGCCCGCGCAGCTTCCAACCACATTATCGAGTTGCCGCCCGCTCCTGAGTTACTGTCCCCCCTGCTGGAAATTATTCCTTTGCAGCTGCTGGCTTATCACATCGCGGTACGGCGTGGTTGCGACGTCGACCAGCCGCGCAACCTGGCGAAATCTGTGACCGTCGAATAGCGCTTCGACGGCTCGAAACTCTCTTCACATTTCCGTTAGAATAAAAGCATGGGTCGAAGATCCGCGCTTTCTGTGGTTTCCGTTTGCCTCCTGATGCTTCTCTCGTCCTGCCCGGCGAATTCGACAGTTGCGCAAACTGCGCAACCTTCCGACAACCCCACGGAAACGCTCAAGGATATCCACGTTGAGGGTCTTAAGCGCCTCAGCGAGGCTCAAGTCATCGCTATCTCCGGGCTGAACACTGGGAGCGCGGTTTCGAAACCAGAGTTGCAGGCGGCCGCTGATCGCCTGGTACAGACCGGGCTTTTCTCGAACGTTCGTTACGCGTTTAAATCCAGGGAGGACGGTCTTTATCTGACCTTCGACCTGGTAGAAACGCCTAGAATTCCCGCCTATTTTGACAACTTTCCCTGGTTTGCGGATTCGGAATTGACGGACGCCATCCGCAAAGTTTTGCCTTTTTATGACGGGACGCTGCCGGAGGCCGGCGCCATCGTGGATCAAGTCAGCTCGATCCTCACCGATTTGATCGCAACGCGCGGGATGCATACCGAGGTGGAACACCAGGTGATCGCCAGTCCCCTCGGTGAAGGCACAGTGCAGCAGTTTCGCATTGCAGACGTGGTATTGCGGATCTCCAAAATCGAATTTGGCGACCCTGCGCTTAGCTCTTCAAAAGCGCTTCAGCAACACCTTGGCGAGGTCCAGGGAAAACCCTACTCGCGCATGCTTATAGATTTGTTCCTCTCCGAACAGGTAAAACCTCTCTATGTCCAAAAGGGTTTTCTGCGAGTCAAGTTGGGCCCGCCAGAAATTCGCTTAATCGGAAATCCCAACCAGAAACTGCCCGAGCAGATTCCGCTGTTCGTACCGATCACGACGGGTCCCGTTTATCGCTGGAAAAGTGCCCAGTGGAGTGGCAATTCGGTGTTGTCGGGATTTACCTTGAGTGACATGCTCGGACTCAAGCCCGGTGACGTCGCCAACGGGTTGATCATCGAAGGCGGCTGGACGCGCGTCCAGGAAGAATATGGACGCCGCGGCTACCTTGCGGCCAAGGTACAGCCTGTCGTTGTTTTCGACGATCAAGCGCATACCGTTTCCTACAACGTCGCCATTCATGAAGGTCAACCTTTCAAATTCGAAAAGTTAGTCATAACCGGGTTGTCGCCGACCGCTGAAAGACGCTTGCGAGCAGCTTGGCCAATTTTGACCGGCGACATTTTCGATAAATCGAAATTCGAGAGTATTTTGTTGGAGCTGCAACTTCATCACGAGCAGATCTTTGTCGATCTCCCTCTTCATTACGACTCGGTCGGACATTGGCTGCAGACGAACGACGCCGGCGGCACCGTGGACGTCCTGCTTGATTTCAAGTAGTCCGCTACAGCCCTCACCGGAGTTCTTTACCGGCTTCCTGGGATATACTCGACCCTGATGGGAAATTCACTCATTCGCATTCGTCAAACGGAACGACACGCGCTCGCCCCGGAGCGCAAAGAACGAACGCTGCTGGCTCGTTTGGCGGGTTGCTCGTCAGTCGTTGTCGCGCTTTCAGGCGGCGCCGATTCTGCTTATCTGGCTTGGGCTGCTCATAAGGCCCTCGGTGAAAAGGCCTTGTCGGTAACCGCTCTTTCTCCCAGTTTTTCCGCCTATGACCGCGCGATGGTTGAAGAATTTGTCCGCAAGCTGGGTGTGCGGCATGAATTCGTCGAAACCAATGAGATGGACAATCCCGCCTACCGCGCGAACGCGCCGGACCGCTGCTATTTCTGCAAAGACGAGCTTTTCGCGGTGCTTGACGAGCTGGCCGCGCGGCGCAAATTCGCCGCGGTTTGTTACGGCGTCAACTCCGACGATACTCTCGATTTTCGACCCGGCCATCGCGCGGCGACCGAGCATCGGGTGCTGGCACCGCTACTCGATGCCGGACTCACCAAAGCCGAAATTCGGACTCTATCCGAGCGCGCCGGGTTGCCTACCTGGGACCGCCCCGCCTCGGCTTGCCTTTCTTCGCGTTTGCCGTACGGAACGGAAGTGACTCCTGAACGCCTTGCCATGGTGGAGCGAGGCGAGGCAGCCTTGCGGGAATTAGGTTTTCGCCAGTTCCGGGTCCGCCTGCACGATAAATTGGCGCGCGTCGAAATTAGCCCAGAGGAGATGCCGCTGGCCTTTTCCGGGAATATGCCTGCAAAAATAGCGAAGCGACTAAAGTCCGCGGGCTTTGTTTACGTGGCTTTGGATCTCGAGGGCTACCGCCAGGGATCCTTGAACGAGTCCCTCTCCAAGACAGACCATTCAGTTGCGGCTGCCCCCAGGGGAACATAATCACTTTTTCCTGCGTATCCATGATAGATACAACTGCTGGATGTAAAGTCGACTCAGACCTTTTTCCGCGAGGGTGACTGCGTGACGCTTCATCGTGGGCATGCATTTCGAACACCTGGATCGTGTCTTCTTGCGCTGGCGCTCGCCCTTGGGCTGTCGGGCTGCAATGTTGGGCCGTCGGTCAGCGGCGCATTCGATCGAACTTTTTCGGTCAGCGGACACACTCGTCTGGAAGTGACGAATACCGCTGGAGATGTCGACATCAGCGGGAGTGCCGACGGAAAAGTGCACGTCCATGGGGATGTGCGCTCCTCCGGAATGGGCTTCGACAAACCTAAAGAGCGGCTCGCCGAGATGCTGGCCAATCCCGGAATCGAACAACAAGACGACACCATTCGAATTGGCAAGCGCATGTCCAACATGCGAAACCTCGTGACCAATTACCGCATCGAGGTCCCGCGCGACACCGAGGTCAGCATCACCGCAGTCTCCGGGTCACAAGTCATCAAGGATGTACGCGGCCCGGTAACGGCCCAGGGAGCGTCGGGCAACATTCGTGTTCAGGGAATCGATCACGATGCACAGTTGACGAGCCTCAGCGGCTCCATCGAAGTCAGCAACGCCGGCGATGACGTTCGCGCTTCTTCCGCTTCCGGCGATGTCACCATCACCAATGCGAAAGGCGATGTGCGCGCATCCTCGTTGAGCGGCACGGTGCGAGTGTTTAAACCTGGGGGCAGGGTGGATGCGGACAGTGCCAGCGGCTCCATTGACATCGAAGGCGCCAAATATGACGTTAAGGCCCACGTGGCATCCGGCGGGGTGACCGTTCGCGGTGACCCCGGTGACCACGGCTATTGGGACCTTAAGACCGTTTCAGGAAGAGTGCAGGTTTATGTGCCCTCCAGCGCGAATTTCCGTTTCGCTGCGGAGGCAATTTCTGGAGAGATCAAGACGGATATACCCATCGTTATTGAAGAGCAAGGCAAGCATTCCTTGCACGCCCATGTCGGAAATGGCGGTGGCCGAATCGAAGTGCATACCGTTTCCGGTGACATTCACGTAAGCGCTGGCAACTAGCGCTGGGAACCGTACTATCGACTCCGTTCGATGCGAACGGCCCGGACGCGTGCGACTCCCGAACCAACGCTGCAACAAACTTCGCGATACCTTAGAATTAGAACATGCCACTAACGTGCCGTTGGCCGGCCTTAATACTGCTGCCGGTGATGCTTTTGAGCGCAGGCCATGTATTTCTACT
>DASXLA010000079.1:0-1522 GCA_036496505.1 Candidatus Acidiferrum sp.
GCAGTTCCATTCCTTGTTTTAAATTACGCTGAAGACTTCGGATGGGACTAAAGGCGGGGCATTCTCAGCAGATAACCGACGAGAGCAACCACACCACACAGCCGCTGTATTAAGCGCAAAGGCAGTATACCACAGATCGTCTGAGTTGATAACCCCCTGTTCTCAACATACAATAGCCGCGATTCGGGAAAGGGCCGCGCTTTTCGTGGTCACCGCCGGACTAGTTTTCGCGCTCTGGCGGTGGTTGCCGAGTTTCAGAGGCGCTACTAAGGGGCAATATGCCAGCCACATCGCAGAGGGTTTACGTGGGGCCAGGCGAAAAGGTTCCGGAACGCGGACGCCTGGTGGTTGACGTCGGCGAGACGACGATCGGGATTTTCCGCGTCGATGGCAACCTCTACGCCTACCTCAATCGCTGCGCGCACCAGGGCGGACCGGTTTGCCAGGGCAAGATTATTCCGCGTGTGACCGAAGTAATCGACGGCGGCGGCGAGAGCCATGGATTTGCGTTCGACGAATCAAGCCCGCATATAGTCTGCCCGTGGCACGGTTTCGAATACGACATCAAGACAGGCGTGCATCCAGGGCGGCCGGCGGCCCGGCTGATCCGAGTGGCGGTAGAAGAAGCTGCCGACGGGATTTATGTCAACGTCTGAGAAAGCGGCGCGGCTATCGGCCCTGGTGGCGCAATTAAGCGAAAGGATCGACGAAACCGTGAAAGCAGGCGAAGTAGCAGATGTGCCACGGCCGGACGTGACCGCACTGGTGAGCGGCGCGGTGAAACTTTACGCGACCTCCGCGGAAGAAGCCGAATCGGATGTGCCCGTGATCGATGCCACCGTTTCGACAACCGAGGCCATGGTGGTTGCGTGCGCATTGTTGCGCGCGCACCATTTGAATCCGTTCGATCTGGCGCTATGGTTTTCGCGCACGGCGGGAAGCAATCGTTGAAAGTTCGACAAGCGGACCAATTGGTGAGGCTAGGACAATGAGCAAAACTGAATTAGCCAATGGCGTGACCAGCGCCACCGAACACAAAGTTCAACAAATCACCACGCGCACCGATTCGCGCGAGATCCTCGCAAACGCGCGCCAGGATATCGAGCGCTATCACCTGAATGATTATTTCATCGTGGACGTCGACGCGCACCACGTCGAGTTCGATTCATGGGCTGAAATCCTGCAGCGGCTGGAAAACCCCGTGTTGCGGCACAACGCCATATCGATGACGCAGCACTGGCCCAACGCGAAGCAACTGGCATTCAGCAATCATCCGGTCGGGCTGACGTTTCAGGATGTATTTGGCCGTATCCCGCACCAAGCCGAACTCGGCGAGTACGTCGAGAAAACGGACGAGCACCGCGATTTAACGCTGGTGCGTCGCGCGATGGATTCGATGGGAATCAGAATGCAGGTAATTTTTCCGCAGCCCATGCTCGAAATGGGCCTGCATCCCGAGCCGGACATCGTCACGGCTATGACCTTTGCCTACAACCGCTGGTTCACGGACACGATCTTGCCG
>DASXLA010000080.1:0-15308 GCA_036496505.1 Candidatus Acidiferrum sp.
AAGGTTCAAATCCTTTCGCCCCGACCATTTTTCTCAATTCGTTATATCTGACTTCCGGTTTTTCATCTGCAAGGCTATTCATGGCTTGTTAAGGTACTGTGAATCTCATCGTCGTCCCTGCTCAATAGAGGCAAAGCGTGCCCGCACTCAGGTCATTGAAATTCAGGATTTTTGCCTTGGTATTTTTAGGACCTGGCGAGGCTCTTGCCGAGCTTTCCGCGAGTGAGGGCGCCTTCGAGTTCGCGCATTGAATATGTCGCGCGGGCCATCAAGTCCGGGCGGCGTCGAGGGACCAGCGGTTCCGGTCGATGTAGCTGAGAAGAATAAAGAAGATCAATGCGTAGATCAGTTGATCGCCGACTACGCCCCAACTCTGGGCGAGGCTGCTGCCGATCTGCAAAACCAGCAGTACCAGTGTTCCGACGATCAGGACATTTCGGGTGAAAAGGCCGATCAGCAGCAACAGGCCTACCGTGCCTTCGATCCAAGGCAAGACGTAAGAGAACGGCGGCAGAAACCAGGCCGGCACGGGAGCGCCTTGCATCTGCTTGGTGACATAGGCGAGGAATGCCGCATGCCCCGCAATTAAGCGCGCGACGCCGTGAAGAAACAGATTTGTGCCGAACAGCACGCGCAGCAGCAAATATGCGATTTCCGGATTCGAGAGTCCGGCGGACTTGCGTAAATCCTCGCTGTGAGCTGATTGTTGATTCACAACGTCTCCCTTAAATGCCAAGTCCGGCGGACGGCCCAGACTTAATCCCCAGAATTTTGCGGGCGCTTCTCCGTCGGATCTCTGAGCGCCGTGTTTCGTTCCGCCTTGTGCCTTGCGCAAGTGCCCAGGCCGATCATCCGTTCAACGCACAGCCCGCTACGGCGCGGGCGGCGAGACCAGCTCGTAGGACGAAGTGAGTTGGATGGCGTTGCGCAGCGTGCGATACAACGGACAATGCATGGCGTAGATGCCGTGCACGCGTTCCACGGTCTCTCGCGCCTCCGGCGGCGCGGCCAATTTCATCTCCACGTGAATGCGGCGAATCACCAGCACGCCGTCCTCGGTTTCCACTTCTCCGGTGACGTCGGCGATGAGTTTGCCATGGCTGGCATCAATTTGTCGCGCTTCCAGCGCGCCGCCAAAGGTGCCCATCATTCAACCGGCGGTGGAGGCGATGACATAGTCCAAAGTGGCGGCGTGAGACTCGCCAATTTTTGCCGGGTCCACCTTGTAATGCTTGGCGATGGTGCCGTGAACGCTGAAGATGACCGGTTGCGATTCGCCGGGCAAATGAGCGACGCGCAGTGGCCCGACTTTGCGCTCGATTTTTACTTTGGAAACGTACACGACCTCGGACATGGAGAGCCTCTCAGCCGGGCTGGGGCTTCGGACGGCAACTCTTCGATATGCAAATCAGCGGAAATTCAACGTGCAACTTCGACACGCAACATCAGCGTTCGCTGGCGCGCTTCAGGCGAATGTTGGCCGGCGGGCTGTCGTCGGCGTCTTGCGGCAGGGCATCGCGTTCCACGCGAAAGTCCGGCCGGCTTTGCAATAGCCGCACGCAACGATTCCAGCGAAGAATGCTGTCATCGTTTCCCGGCGGGCGGATTTTCTCGGCCTCCCCGAAGCAGCGCATGGCGTTTTCCACCAGCGGAAGCAAAATGTGCGCGGAGTAGCCGCTGTGCAGTTGCGCCTTGGCGCGCCGCTCGTGCAACAGGCCGGTATAGTAGTACCGCTCGTAGGCGTCGCGCAGGCCCTGAAAAATTTCCGCCACTTCGGCATAACGGTCGTCGGAATGGCCGGTAAACTGGTCGGTGATGGTCAGTCCCAGCAAGCGCCGCGCCAGTTGGTGCCCCGAATCGACGGAAAGAATGTCCCGGCAGATGGATTCCGCTTCTTCCGGTTCGTTGAGATAGCGGTAAAGTTCCGCTTTGGCGATGGCTTCCGCGATCCCCGCTCGGGAAATGGTTTTCAGTTGCGCGTCCATGGAACCTCCCTGCTCGCGGGCGTGACCGGCAGGTCAGCTAATTCTATTTTTCGCCCGGACCTCTCATTTTTCGAAACAACATCGTCAACGGATCGTAAAACCGGTCGACCACCCGTTCTTTCAGCGGAATGATGGCGTTATCGGTGATGTGAATCTCTTCGGGGCAGACCTCCGTGCAGCACTTGGTAATGTTGCACAGCCCGATGCCCAGTTCCTCCTTGAGCAGCGGCACGCGGTCGGCGCCATCGAGCGGATGCATCTCCAGCCCGGCCACGCGAACAAAAAAGCGCGGACCGGCAAATTGCTCTTTTTTGTCGTGATCGCGCAGCACGTGGCAGACGTTCTGGCACAGAAAGCATTCGATGCACTTGCGAAACTCCTGCACGCGGTCCACATCCAGCTGCGTAATTTTCCATTCCACTCCGCGCCTGGGCTGAAATGGCGGGATTTTCTTATTCACGCGGTAGTTCCACGAGACGTCTGTGACCAGGTCCTTGATGGTCGGGAACGATTTCAGCGGCATGACCGTGATGGGCTTGTCCTTAGGAAGGTCGTCCATGCGCGTCTTGCACGTCAGGCGCGGCCGGCCATTGACCTCCGCGGAGCACGATCCGCACTTGCCGGCTTTACAGTTCCAGCGCACCGCGAGGTCCGGCGCGATATGGCCCTGAATGTAGTGGAGCGCGTCGAGCACCACCATGCCCGGAGCCACCGGCACCTGATAGTCCACCGTGGCGCCGCCGCTGGCGTCACCGCGGTAGACTCGCAAAACTGTTTCAGCCGTTGTCTCTGTTTCCATTTTCACCGCCCCAAAGATTAGCTGCCATTACCCGCGCAAAATCAACGCGGCACTATTCCTGAGCCAAAATTTCCTTCAAGTCCTCCGGCAGCGGCGGAATCGGCAATTCGCGGCGTACCATCGCTCCGCCGTCTTTGACGATGATGTTGTGCTGCCTGCCCCAGGCCTCATCCAGATTGGGATAATCGATGCGGCTGTGCGCGCCGCGGCTTTCCGTGCGCGCCATGGCGCACTTGGCCACCGCTTCGGAAATGAGCAGCATGGATTTCAAATCCTGGGAGAGATGCCAGCCGGGATTGAACAGCCGCGACCCTTCCACGCTGCCGGCCGCAGCCCGGGCTTTCAGCATCTGCAGCTCGGTCATGGCGCGCTCCAGATCGTCCGCGGTGCGATAGATGCCCACAAGGCTTTGCATCACGGTCTGCAAATCGCGGTGAATGGCGTAGGGGCTCTCTCCCGTGTTGGCAAAAGCCGCGAGCAATTCCTTTTCGGCGTCCTGCATTTGCAAACTCTCGAGCGGCGCAAACGAAGTCTTCTTGGCGTGCGCGGCCGCAGCCAGCCCGGCGCGCCGCCCAAACACCAGCAAATCCGACAGCGAGTTTCCGCCCAGCCGGTTGGCGCCGTGCAAACCCGCGGCAGCCTCACCCGCGGCAAAAATCCCCGGAACGGTCGACTGCCCCGTTTCCGCTTCCACGCGAATGCCGCCCATTACGTAGTGGCACGTGGGGCCTACTTCCATGGGCTCCCTGGTGATGTCCACGTCGGCCAGTTCCTTGAACTGGTGATACATGCTGGGCAGCTTTTTCTTTACGTACTCGGCGGGCTTCTGCGAAATATCCAGGTAGGCGCCGCCATGCTCGGTGCCGCGGCCTTCGCGCACCTCGGTATAAATGGAGCGCGCCACCACGTCGCGGGTGGAAAGCTCCATGCGCTTGGGGTCGTATTTTTCCATGAAGCGCTCGCCCAGCTTGTTGCGCAGGATGCCGCCTTCGCCGCGCACCGCTTCCGTGACCAGGATGCCCTGCACGCCCGGCGGCCACACCATGCCGGTGGGATGAAACTGCACAAACTCCATGTCCATCAATTCGGCGCCGGCGTCGTACGCGAGCGCCATGCCATCGCCGGTGTACTCCCAGGAATTGGAAGTAACCGTCCAGGCTTTGCCGATTCCGCCGGTGGCGATGACCACGGCCTTGGCCTTGAACACGATGAAGCGGCCGTTTTCACGCCAGTACGCAAACGCTCCCGCAAAGCGGCCGTTGTCCATCAGCAGCCGCGTGACCGTGCACTCCATGTAGCAATCCAGGCCCTGCTGGACGCCGCGGTCCTGCAGCGTGCGAATCAGTTCCAGGCCGGTGCGGTCGCCCACGTGGCATAGCCGCTTGAAAGTGTGCCCGCCAAAAGCGCGCTGCAAAATTGCGCCGCTTTCGGTACGGTCGAAAAGCGCGCCCCATTGCTCCAGTTCACGGACGCGGTCCGGCGCTTCCTGCGCGTGCAGTTGGGCCATGCGCCAGTTGTTGAGCAATTTTCCGCCGCGCATGGTGTCGCGAAAATGCGTTTTCCAGTTGTCGGCGGGATCCACGTTGGCCATGGCCGCGGCAATGCCGCCTTCGGCCATCACGGTGTGGGCTTTGCCCAGCAGCGATTTGCACACCACGCCTACGGAGGCTCCCTGCGCCAGCGCTTCGATGGCTGCGCGCAGACCCGCGCCGCCGGCGCCGATAATCAACACGTCGTGTTCGCGCACTTCGTAGTTCGCGCTCACAGAATCCTCAGGTCCAGAATGGCGCCGGTGGCCAGAACGCGGATGTATAAATCCGCGAGGCCCACGGAAATGAGGCTGGCCCAGGCGAACTGCATGTGCCGCTCGTTGAGGAAGGAAAAACCGCGCCACGCTGCGGCGCGCGGGGAGCCGAAGCTTGCGCAGGAAAAGCAGTCCAGCTTGCCGCCCGCGAGATGCCGCAGGGAATGACAAGAGAGTGTGTAGATGGAAAGCAGAATCACATTGAACAACAGCACCAGGCTGCCGACGCCGATGCCGAATCGCCCGTCGAAGAAGAATCCCTTGATGGCGTCATGCCACAGGAAACCCAGAAAAATAATCGCGAGATATAAAAAATAGCGGTGCACATTTTGCAAGATAAACGGAAAGGCCGTCTCGCCGCGATACTTGCGGTTGGCGGGCTCGCTCACCGCGCAGGCCGGCGGATCGAGAAAAAATGCCCGGTAATAGGCTTTGCGGTAGTAGTAACACGTGGCGCGGAATCCCAGCGGCCCGGCCAGAACCAGGAGCGCGGGGGAAAGTGGCCACCAGTGATGCTGCGGATCGATCAGCGGGGAATAGAAAGGTGAAAGATACGGCCCCCAGGCGTAGTAGGCGCCCTCGAAGGCGCGCAAGGTGGCGTAAATTCCAAAGCCTCCCAGTAATACGATGACCGGTAAGAGTTCAATCCACCAGGCATCGCGGCGTAGCGTGCTGCCCAGGCGCGATGCCGGCAACTGAGTGGGGCTTCCAGCCATGCCATGACCTCCGAGTGAAATGTAAGCCTATGCAAAAAACACAAATTATCAAACGAAATTATCTCAGGTCAAAAAACCAACAGCCAAAAGCAAGCGCTCGAATGACTAAAATGTTGGAACTCGGCGATCTGTAACCTGAAGATTTACAAAATACTCTCAATTCCAGCATCCAGAGCCACATGCGTCACCGGCTCTCCATCGATTGTAAAGGTCATACCCTCGACGTCGGTGAAATGGAAGAACCGGCTGATGTGATAATCCTCGTCGTAGCTGGAAAAGAGCTTCTCTGTGTCCGCACGCGAAAACTCAAACGCCGTCAAGGCCACCGGCTTGCCGAACTCGCTGGCCAGAGCGCGATAACGCCGCACCAATTCCTTCAGCGGCAGCATGGCGGCTCGTCGAGTACCTTCGGAGGTGATATGGCCATCTCCTCACGCCGAGTTTACTGCCTGACCGGACATAAAGAAAGTGGCTCGACGGCGGACACTGCCACTATAATGCGCCTGCGAAACAATGCCTCTCAGTGCGGCATCAAAGGATGTGGATATGAACACGCCGCACAAAACCTCAAAACGCCGTACTCATGTCCGCTGGTGGATGTTGTTTTTCTCAGCCCTTGCCTGTGTTGCATCCGTAACTTTCCTGCTCGTTCGAGTCGCCTCGGCGCAAACGCCCCCGCCGGCGCATTCCACGGACGCCCTGCACCAGTTGAGCGACTCCATCGAGGCGCTGGTGCAGCGTGTCTCGCCTTGCGTGGTGCAAATCCAAGTGACCGGATTTGGAGCGGCCGATGAAAACGAGCACGGCCAGACGGATCTGGTTGTCGGCCGGCGCCATGCCCTCGGCTCCGGAGTCATCGTGGATCCTGAAGGCTACATCGTGACCAACGCGCACGTCGTAAATGGCGCGCAAGACGTGGAAGTCATCGTGCCGCCGCGGCTTTCCTCATCCGGGCTGCTCGATCCCGCCCAAGGCCCGCAGGGTAAGAGCTATCACGCGCGCATCGTGGGCCTCACTCGTGATATAGATTTGGCGGTGATCAAAATCGAAGCGCATGACCTTCCCGCGCTCGCTCTTGGCGATCACATGCCTCCCGCCAAACAGGGCGAAATGGTTTTCGCTTTCGGCAGCCCCGAGGGCTTGCGCAACACCGTAACCATGGGGGTGGTAAGCGCCGTGGCTCGCCAGCCCGATCCGGACAGTCCGCTGGTTTACGTGCAAACCGACACGCCCATCAATCCCGGCAACAGTGGCGGCGCATTGGTGAACGCCGACGGCAATCTCGTGGGCATCAACACGTTCATTTTGTCGTCCACCGGCGGCAATCAGGGCCTGGGTTTTGCGATTCCCGCGGAAGTGGTGGCGTCCGCTTATCCGCAATTGGTGAAGTTCGGACACGTTCACCAGCCGGCCATCGGCGCGCTGGTGCAGACCATTACGCCGGAGCTGGCCGCGGCGTTGCATCTCGGAAAGGATTTCGGCGTCATCGTTTCCGATGTCGTGCCGGGCGGTCCGGCGGACAAGGCCGGACTGAAAATTCAGGACGTGATTCTCAGCGTGGACCGCACGGCCATCAGCAGCCTGCCGCAATTTGCGCAGAGGCTCTACGTGCACAAGAGCGGCGAGCAGGCGGAGGTTGGGATTTTGCGCGGGACAGAACGCTTGCAGGTTGAGATTCCGCTGATTGAACGCCCGCATAAAGAAGACGCGCTCGCCAATTTCGCCGACCCCATCAAGAATCTGGTGCGTCCACTGAACATTCTTGGAGTCGAACTCACTCTCGATCTGGCCAAATCGCTGCCCGATCTGCGCATTCCCACCGGGGTGATTGTGGCTGCCAGGACGCTGGGCTCGCGCACCGGCGAGATTCCGCTGCAGACCGGCGACGTAATCCACGGGTTGAACGGGGCGGCGATCAGTACGCTGGATTCTTTGCGCGCGGCGCTGGCCAAGGTGAAACCCGGTGACGCTGTTGCTCTGGAGGTTGAGCGCCGAGAGCAGCTCTTCTACATTTCGTTCATCAGGTAGTTGTCCGGCTTTTTTAGCGCGCAACACTGCACCGGCCATTTGTAAATCTCGTCCGCAACAAGGCACGCGCGATTTCCCGCGCGGAATATACTGATGGGGAAAGAGCTATAATGCCCACCTTGTCGGGAGAAAATTGCTGATGGCGGGCGGGTTCAGGATTGCGGAGTGGACCGTTGAGCCTCAACTGAACAGCCTCGAGCGGAATGGGCACACGATTCGAGTCGAGCCCAAAGTCATGCAAGTGCTGGTGTGCCTGGCCGGGCATCAGGGTGAACTGGTATCCAAAGAGCAGTTGATGCGCACGATATGGGCCGATACTTTTGTCACGGAAGAGGTCCTGACGCGCAGCATTTCCGAACTACGCAAATCATTTAACGACGATCCCAAAAATCCCCGGTTTATAGAGACCATCCCCAAGAGCGGCTACCTGCTGATTCCGGAGGTGCAGCCTTTAGTACGTCCGCCCATGATGGAAAGTTCGCACCTGAAAGGGCGCTCCGCCCGATGGAGCCTGGGAGCCGCATTGGTGCTGCTGGCTGCTATCGCAGCGTTTGTGATCATCGGCCAACGAAATCAATGGTTCGAAAGTTTTGGCCATCATCGCCGAGGCGGTCGCGAAGCTAGTCAACGGTCCATCGCCGTCCTGCCGCTGGAAAATCTTTCGGGTGATCCCTCGCAGGAGTATTTCGCGGACGGAATGACCGATGAACTGATCACCAACCTGGCAAAAATCGAGTCGTTGCGAGTCATCTCGCGCACTTCGGTAATGCAGTACAAGCAAATTCACAAACCGCTGCCGGACATTGCGCGAGCGCTCAACGTGGAGTTGATTGTGGAAGGCACGGTATCGCGATCGGGAGACCAGGTGCGCATCAATGCCCAATTGATTGACGGCAAAACCGACGCTCACCTTTGGGCGCAGGATTTTGAGCGCGATCCGCGGAATGTCTTGAAGCTGGAATCGGAAATCGCGCAGGCCATCGCAAGCGAGATCCGCGTGCAGCTCACCAGGGAAGACGGCACGCGATTGAACACTTATCGTCCGGTGGGTATGGAAGTGCAGGACATTTACCTTCGGGGCCGCTTTCAATGGAACAAAAGGACGCGACAATCGCTGTACGAAAGCATCCGGCTCTACCAGCAGGCGCTGGCCGCCGACCCGCACTATGCGCCGGCTTATGCCGCGATGGCCGACTCCTATATCCTGCTGGAAAACGAGGGGGAATTATCTCCGACGGAAGGCAATCCTCGCAGCCGTGACGCTGCGGTGAAAGCCGTGGAAGAGGATCCGGGCTTGGCCGAGGCGCACATGGTCCTCGCGGATTCTCTGGAACGCAATTGGGATTGGGCCGGCGCTGAACGGGAATACCGGCGCGCCATCGAACTCAATCCCGGCCTCGCGCGAGTGCATCACTGGTACGCGATCTTGCTTTCCAATATGAATCGCCCGGACGAGGCCATTCGCGAAATTCAACGCGCCGTGGAACTCGACCCGTTGAGCGAGCGGCTCTATATCGTAAAAGCAGATATCTATTATTCCGAGCGCCAGTATGAGCAAGCGATGCAAGTGATACGGCTGGTTGAGGGAGCAGGCGCGGAAACAAAATGGGATGGGGGGCTGGCCGGCAAGGTGGCCTTGGCGCAGAAGCGTTTTCCCGAGGCCATCACGAAGTTTCAGGCTCTTGCGAAATCCGAACCGGAAGAGCCCGAGAGCTGGGCGCTGCTTACCTATGCTTACGCGCAAGGAGGCGAGCGCGAGAACGCACAACAGGCATTCGCCAAATTGAACAGGCTTAGCCAACACAGATACGTCGCGCCTGTCTGGATAGCGGTGGCCTGGACGGGCCTCGGTGACCGCGACAAAGCCATTTCTCTTCTGACCGAGGCTTGCCGGATCAAGTCCTCGATTCTGCCGGTCATTCAATCGGATCCCTTATTCGACCCTCTGCGTTCGGATCCGCGCTTTGCAGAACTGTTGCACGAGATTGCCTTGCCGGCGAGGCCGGCAAAAACGGCGGGCCTGTGATTCATGGCGCGCCGGCCTTGCGGAAGGCTTCGCGTTGTACGGGCCGCCGCCGATTCGGTAAAATGCTGCACAGAGCAATTTTCTAATGGAGGAACGCACATGAGCATCTCCGTAGGTCAAACCGCACCGGATTTCACCCTGAAGGATCAAAATCAGAAGGATGTGAAGCTCTCCGATTTCGCGGGAAAGAAAAATGTCGTGCTCGTTTTCTATCCCCTCGATTGGAGCCCCACTTGCACCAACGAGCATGCCTGCTTCGTGAATGACATGAAATCCTTTGAACAACTGGACGCCGAAGTTCTGGGCGTCAGCGTGGATAGCGTGTGGTCCCACAAAGCGTACGCCGAGAAAATGGGCATCCGCTATTCCTTGCTGGCGGATTTTAATCCTCGCGGCGCCATGGCCGAAAAGTATGGCGTGTACCTTGCAGACAAAGGCATCACCGGCCGCTCCATCGTGATCATCAATAAGCAGGGCAAAATTGCGTGGATCAAGAATTACGACATACCGGTGGTGCCGGATTTGAAAGAGGTTGCCGCCGCTCTGCAACAGGTAAAATCCGCGACAGCGTAATTAGCTAATCGCGCTCGTGGTCCTAATCAGCTATGTATAACAAGGCTGGCGAGAGTACGCGTACGCGTGTGCGTCTGATGGTGCGATCGCTGCTTTTCATGTTTGGATGCGCGGTCGTCTTGGTGTTCGCCGGACCTGTGGCCAAATACTCCCCGGCTTGGCGGTTAAATCTAACCGTAGGTACCGTCTCCAGTGCTGGGGCTCTGTTCCTCACCATGATTTTCGTGCGTTGGGACGGGATACGGTCAGCTGACGTCGGCGCGGCATCCAATTGGCGGAGCCTTCCGCGGTTTGCATTCGGCTGGGTTGTCGGTTCTGTGCTTGTTGCCGCAGTGGCCGGCATTTCTCTTGCGGCCGGGCACGTGAAGTGGGAGCACATACAAGGATCGAAACCGTCGGTGGTGTGGGTCACGCTGCTGACGTATGTCGCGCTCTCGTGCAGAGAAGAGCTGAGTTTTCACGGCTATCCGCTCCGCCGTCTCGAAACTGTTTTCGGCGTCTGGACTTCGCAAATTCTCGTGGCCCTAGTCTTCGCACTCGAACATGTTATTGGAGGATGGGGCTGGAGACCGGCTCTTTTCGGGGCTGGGATTGGTTCTTTATTATTTGGCATGGCTGCAATCAGCACCAGGGGACTGGCCGTGCCGATCGGCATCCACGGGGCATGGAATTTCGGAGACTGGATGGTGGGAGGAAAAGAGTCCGGCGGTTTGTGGCGGGTAGTAGTTGATAGCGGTTTTGAGCAGCGAGCGGCATTGGTGCGGACGGCTGGGTATGTCGCGGTGATGGCGGCTGGAACGTTTTGTTTCTGGATGTGGCATCGCCGCAGAAATACAAACGAGGGTCGCGACACATTTTTGGGTTAGTCCGCGGATCTAGCAAACGACCTTATCAGTAGCACCAGTTGCCAGCGTTGCTCCTCCGTCAGGCGCGTCTTGAAGGCGGGCATGGGGCGGCGCCCTTCGCCGATCTGGTAGAACAACTCTCCGTCGGTCAGCGCGCTCATGCGTCTGGCATCGGTGAAGTTCGTGGGCGTGGTCAGATGCTTCCACGCATCGGGCCCGTCGCCTTTCCCGGTGTCTCCGTGGCAATGCGCGCAGCGGTCCTTATATATGTTGCGCGCAGCATCCAGCACTTGCGCGCTCGGCTGCACGGGATTTGGCCGCCACCTGGCTTCCTCAGGGATATTCCACTGGCCTCTGCTCGTCACCCCCAGCACGATGGCCAATACGATCAGCGCCAGCAGCACAACAAACAGACTTTGGCGCAGTCTCAGTTTCCGTTGCGCATCTATTTTCATGCGTCTGTCTTCATGCATCTGTCTTCATATTGTTAACAGGCTACTACGGACGGAGGATAAACCAGACCAGTTCGGCGTTGAAAAATAGAATGGCCACGGCAATCACCCAGGCCACCACCGTGGTGGTTCGCGAGTTCACCATCTCTCCCATTTTTTTGCGGTCACTCGTGAATTGAATCAGCGGGATGACCGCGAACGGCAATTGAAAGCTCAATACCACCTGGCTCAGGATCAGCAGGCTGGTCACTTTGGATTCGCCGGCGATGCCAATCACCAGCGCCGCGGGAAGAATCGCCATGGACCGCGTGATCAGCCGCCGGAGCCACGGCTTGAGCCGTATTTGCAGGAAGCCTTCCATCACAATCTGACCAGCGAGCGTCCCGGTCAGCGTGGAATTCTGTCCCGAGGCCAGCAGCGCACAGGCGAAGATGGTGCTGGCGAGGCTCGCGCCCAGCAACGGGCTCAGCAATTTATAGGCGTCCGCAATTTCCGCAACGTCGTGGTATCCGCGGGTGTGAAACACCGCCGCGCCCAAAACGAGGATGGCGGCGTTCACAAACAGCGCTAGGCCCAGGGCGAAGGTGGAGTCGAATATTGCGTAGCGCACCGCCTGTTTGCGGTCGCGCGTCGAATCGCCATAGGCGCGCGTCTGCACGATGCTGGAATGGAGATAAAGATTGTGGGGCATTACCGTGGCGCCCAGAATGCCGATGGCGATGTACAGCATCTCGCGGTTGCGCAGAATCTCCAGGTGCGGGATAAAGCCCAGCGCCGCATGCCGCCACAATGGCTGCGCGAAAAATATTTCGTAACCAAAGCAGGCCGCCACGGTGGCGATCAGCGTCACCACAAAAATCTCAATGAGGCGGAAGCCCCGGCCCTGCAGCGCCAGCACAATCAGCACGTCCAGCGCGGTGATCATCACGCCCGCCAGGAGCGGCAAGCCAAAGAGGAGCTTCAGCGCGACGGCCGAGCCCAGCACTTCCGCGAGGTCGCATGCGGCGATGGCAATCTCGCACACCACCCACAGGAACATCGCGGTGTGGTGCGAATAATTCTCGCGGCAGGCCTGCGCCAGGTCCCGCCCGGTGGCGATCCCCAGTTTGGCGGAGAGCGCCTGTAAAAACATCGCCATCAAGTTGCTGAGGAGAATCACGCTGAGCAGCGCATATCCGAATTTGGCGCCGCCGGCGATGTCCGTGGCCCAGTTTCCCGGGTCCATGTAGCCCACCGCAACCAGGTATCCGGGGCCCGCGAACGCCAGCAATTTCTTCAGTCGCGACGCGCCCGCAAGGAAGGGAATGGTACGGTGCGATTCCGGGAGAGAGGGCAACAGCCGGCCGTCGCGTGGCCCGCGAGTGATCCAGCTGTTGGAGGGCGCCTCGCTCTGGAGCACTGCATTTTCGGTATTGGCGGAGAGTTCAGTCTCGAGTTGAGGGGGAAGGATGCGTGCCATAGATCATGTTAACTGCGTTAAAGTCCTATACTAAACTACACTTAATACCAGCGTTCGTCAACGGAACATGTGCGGAGATTTCCATCGTTGCGCTGGAATCTCCGGCTTTGGAGAGCCATTCTTGCGCGCTTGTGATAACTTCGAAGGGCACTCTGGGAGAGCAACGCATGGACGAGCAGCAACCAGCACAGCAGGGCCAGGTTCAAATCAAGGCGGATGAAAAGGATTTACAGGGCCAGTACAGCAACCTGGTGATGATTCACCACAACCTCGAAGAGTTCACCTTGAACTTTATTTATATTTTTCCCAACGGCGCGCAGGGGAAACTTACCGGCAGCATGATCGTCAGCCCCGGCCACGCCAAGCGCATCTGGCGCGCGCTGGGCGAAAATATCGCCCGCTATGAATCGCAGTTCGGTTCCATCAAGGAATCTCCCGCCACCGAACCCACGCCCACTGTCGGTTTCGTGCAGTAGTGTTTTTTTTAGCGATCACGTTGCCGCGTGTGGCCTGCTATGGCGTCGTACGGGCTCGGCTTCAAGGCCGTCCTAAATTTTAGCCTTCGGGACTCCTTCGAGTATTTGCTTATCCGCGTGCGATCCGGCGCACCGCTTCGGTGGTCACGCCATATACGGCGTGGGAGACCAACCCGAACACGTGCTTGGACAAGGGATATTGCGCCGGTCCGTCCGAGAGTCCCAACGCCGGGAGAGCCACTTCATCCGCGCCGGCAAACAGAATGGTGCCAAATGGAATTCCCGCGAGCGTGTTAGCCGCTGGATTAATTTCCGCGGCTGCGCCGTACACTGCACCCATGATTGCGCCGAAGGCGTAATGCACCAGCGGACCGGCCTGTTTCTTCTCGGCGCGCGTGAGGTGACGGCCCTGCAGCGCCGCGGAGATGCGGTCGGCGGTCTTCATGGTGGCGTCTTCGCCGGCGTCATCCTGTTTTTCCTGGTGGTTCTTGCCGTTGAGCCGCTCTTCCGCAGTGGTCCACACTTTCTGAAATTGATTCATGGTCCAGGACGCCACCAGTCCGCCCATCGCGCCCGCCAGCATCCCTTTGAGAACATTCGGTTCGTCGCGCATGTCGTCAGCCTCAATCCTTCAAGCAAAAGTCTCGCGCGCTTAAAGTATCGAGTAAGGGAAGGATGCAGTATCGGGTAAAAGCATCATTTCGCGTACGCAATTGCGGATTTTATGCGGCCATCGTAAACTGCTTCAGGTTGTTGCGATTGCCACTTTATGTGAAGGGCCTGTAGCTCAGGTGGCTAGAGCGCGCCCCTGATAAGGGCGAGGTCGGTGGTTCAAGTCCACCCAGGCCCACCATTCTTTTCAGGGTCCAGCCCGGACACATAGGTGACACAACGTACCTAAGACATGGGTAACACTTTTGGGCCGAACGGGTTTTTGAGCGGTTCGAGCACCCGAGTTTCCAGATCGAAGTAACCCAGATCATAGTCCATAAAGCTCACCAGCCAAATGTCGTCGTGCACTTCTTTGATGCCCACGGCCTGACCGGCAAAGACCTGACTAAAATTGATTTTCTTGCTGCCTAGACAGATGCGCCCGCAACGGGTGACCACGATAGTTTTATCGTGCAGGGGATAGTCGATGTCCGGCAATCCACGGTAGGGGCGCGGAGAAGGTTGATAGACCTCCACCGGGCATTTCATGTCTAGAGCTTCGTGGGGGCGTTCGTTGTTGAAGACCTCGATAAATTTTTCGAAGCGTGCCTGCTGCTGAAGAAAATTGCTGGCGGCCGGTTTAGTGGCCTCTTTCTTCAAGGTCAGATGCATGCGCTCATGACGCCCGTTCTGCTGTGGATGGCCGGGCTTGATGCGCTCGATGCCAATGCCTAACCGCAGCCACCACACCGCGAGCTTGCTCAAGTTGAACAGCGCATGTGCGGAAGCAAAAGGAACACCGTTATCGCTGCGAATGTTGTCCGGCAGTCCGCGTTCCTTAAAAAGCCGCTCAAACACGGTGAAAGCGTACTGTTCTCTGGTGGAAGAGAGGGCTTCACAGGTGAGCAGAAACCGGCTGGCGTGATCGGTGACCGTCAGCGGATAGCAGTATTGATGATTGCCCAACAAAAACTCACCTTTGTAATCGGTGCACCACAGTTCATTGGGCCGCTGGCCTAAGGACAGCGGCGTCCCTTGGGCGCGACGACGCACCCGACCGCGGCGCTCGACTAGGCCGCCGCGATCCAGCACCGCATGGATGGTACTTTTCGCCGGAATGGGAATATCGGAGAATCGGCGCAACAAGCGCTCACGGATTTTGCGAGCACCCCAGCTGGGGTGTTCGTGCTTTATGTTCAAGATGAAATTTTCGACCTGGAACGGAAGTTGATTGGCGTAGCGATACGGACGTCGGCTTCGGTCCGTGAGCCCTTGCATGCCGCATTCCTGATAGCGATCGAAAATCTTATAGCCGGTCTTGCGGGAGATGCCAAACTCCCTGCAAAGTTCTGCCATGGCCTCGCCGCCTAGCCGGCGAGCCACAAACTGCAGCCTTTCATCCATTACCGAACACTCCTTCCAAGGCATCACTCCCTCCCCTTTACGGGGAGAAAGTGTCACCCATGTGTCCGGTACAATGTGTTACCTATGTCT
>DASXLA010000081.1:0-1727 GCA_036496505.1 Candidatus Acidiferrum sp.
GCCCCTGCAGAATGTAGTGCTCCAACCGCTTCAAACCGCCAAGGCCGTAAATGCTTATGACTTGTGGATTAATGCCAGCGGCGGCGGCGCGGTGGGACAGGCGGGTGCGGCGCAGTTGGCTATTGCGCGGGCGCTTCTTCAGGTCGATGTGAATTTGCGTGGCCCACTGAAGGCTGAGGGTCTGCTGCGCAGGGATCCGCGCATGAAAGAGCGAAAAAAATCCGGACAACCCGGGGCACGGAAACGTTTCCAGTTCTCGAAGCGGTAATCACCGACGCGTGAGACCTGATATGGTGTCTCACGCGACGGCAGAGGTAGGGACGGATCGCCGAGCCGTCCGTTCCGGCCAGCAGTCCGGCTCGGGCGGCGGTCGAGCCCTACCGCTACGGTTTCTTTGGCGGTGGCGGAGCTTGAGGGGCCGGCGGCGGCGCTGGCGCCGGAGGACGCGCCAATAGCGGCGGGGCTGTTGCAGTCTGTGCTGGCCCCGGCGCCGGTGAGCCACTTGGCTTCAGCAAACGCAATTGCTGCATCGCCTCGCCCGCCCAGATGCTCGTTCGGTATTGCGTGAGGATGGTTTCGCAGATTCGGCGCGCGTCGTCATTTCGATTTTTCGCCTTCAGAATATACACCTGCGAGAACAAAGCCATCGGTGCATTGAAACTGTTCGGGTAGGTCGATGCGATTTGCTGATACATTGCCAACGCCTCATCCGTTTTTCCCAAGGACTCCAGGTTTGCTGCCATTGCCATTCGCGCCGTGCTCACAAGCTCGTGCTGCGGGTACTTGGCAATGAAGGTTTGAAGCATTGTATTCGCCTCCGCGAATTTCTTTTCATTCCGCTGAGCTTCAGCCAGTAAAAGATAAGCGGCGGCGGCGGCGGGCGTGTTTGGGAAACGCACAATCACCTGTTGGTACTCTTGCGCGTTCTTTGCGCTGGCTAATAAAGCCGATGCGGCTGCGGTGCGTCGATCGGAATAAAAGCGATAACCGGTATAAGCGATAACCGCGAGCAGCATAATGAGGAGCGCCGCTGTGATTTCTTTTTTGAAGCGTTCCCAAAAGACGCGCGTTTCTAGCGCGACGTCGCGAGAAGGAGGTGGAGCTGTCGGCATAAATTTCGTGCAACGGGCTGGTCAAATCCTGCAAGCGGTCGTCTTATGCCACGCGACGCTTTCTCGCGCAAGCCCGGCATCGAAAACGGGTATGCGGGCGACAAAAGTTCTCACGGCGATACAATCTTAGCTATGAATGCACTCTGGAACTCCTTTGAAACTGTCCTCGGCTTGGGCGTGGAACCGAAAAGTTTGACGTTTGTTCAAATCTCCCTTCGCGGGATCATCGTGTTCCTTGCGACATTAGCCATGGTCCGGCTTGGACATAAACGCTCGCTCTCACGCAAGACTCCGTTCGATGCCGTTTTGCTGGTAATCCTCGCGTCGGTGCTTTCGCGCGCGATTAACGGTTCGGCAGCATTTTTTGCCACAATCGGCGGAGGGGTGGTTTTGGTGCTGCTCCACCGCTTCCTCGCATATCTGGCATTCTATGCCCATGGATTTGGGATTCTGGTGAAGGGCAAGCCCGACACCATCGTGTGCGAGGGCCAATGCGATTTCGACGTGATGCGGCGCAACCACGTCTCCACGCATGACCTGGACGAGGATATGCGTCTTAGCGCACACACCGACGACCTTTCTAAGATTCGAGTTGCCCGCGTCGAACGAAGCGGC
>DASXLA010000082.1:0-238492 GCA_036496505.1 Candidatus Acidiferrum sp.
AAGCGACAGAGGGCACTGGATTAGGCCTGGCCATTAGTGAGAGCCTGATTAAGTTACAGGGCGGAAGCCTTGGCCTGCAGAGTGAGCTGGGGCAAGGAAGCTGCTTTTATTTCAATCTTCCTATCGCTCCTGACAGCGTAGAGCCCTGCTCGCTGGCGGCAAAGCTTGTTCGGAAGACGGGCAAGGCGCCAAAGATTTTAATTGTTGAAGACGATGAGATAACAAGTCACCTAATCGAGTCACAGCTCACTTCTGCCGGTTATGAAGTTGTTTCCTGCGGTCAAGCAGAACACGCTTTGGAAATGGCTGTGAGCGCGCGACCGCAAGCGATTACTTTGGATTTGTTGATGAAACCGACCAGCGGATGGGAAGTCTTGCTTCAGTTGAAGAAAGATGCTCGTACGGCAACCATTCCTGTCATCGTAGTCACGATTGTCGATAGCCCGAGCACCGGGGCGGCATTCGGCGCGGAAGAATACTTAGTCAAGCCGGTTGACAAGGCCACTCTTCTCGCCGCTGTAGACCGTTGCATCGCAGCCCGAGAAGACTCTTCACCATCGCGACCCGTCCTTGTCGTAGAGGATGACTCGCCTACGCGAGAAATTATTGTCGATCTGCTCACGACCAAGGGTTACGCGATGGCGACTGCTTCCGACGGCGTATCGGCGCGCCAGCAGGTTGCTGCATCGTTGCCGGAGCTAGTGATTCTGGATCTCGTCCTTCCCGACGTCAGTGGATTTGAACTGCTTGCTGAATGGCGTGCCAACCCTCGCACCGCCGAACTTCCTATATTCGTGCTGACCAGCAAAGATTTGAGCCCGCAGGAGAAAACTTATCTTCGCTCGCACACTCAATCACTTTTCCATAAGCAGGAATCTTGGAAAGAAGCCCTCCTCAAGCAATTACAACGCGCGCTCGGCAGACCACAGCCCGGTGATGCAACCGAATCGCACACACGACGAGCGCCTGTGCGAGCAGATGCTTGAGGGTGGAGGTGCGACGCGCTCCTAAGGCCAGGCGAAGGCCTACTTCGCGGGGGCGAAGTGTTATACCGAAAGAAACGGGCGAGAGAACGCAAGCGGTTGGTTTTTGATTTTGATTGGCCTCGGAGTAGTCGGGCATTTCCTCGAAGGCCCGGTTCGTTACATCGCAAGAGACGTATTCGAGCATGAAGTGCCGCTTAATGCGGATTATCTACTCATGGTTGCCATTTTTCTCGGTTTTTGGCCTTACGAGCTAACGTCTTGAAAATCAGCCTTCCCGGCAAATAATCTGTAAGCGTTATTAGCGCGTTCGAGTTGCTTCCGGCTTGCCGACAATAACGCCCGGAATCCCGGCGAAGGGCACATGCTTGCTGGGCATCGCTGACAGCCTCTCTCGTGAACTCTCCGTCTCACCTATACCGAAACTGGACCGAACTCATTGTCGGGCTTTCGATATTGCATCATCACCTCGTGTTCACCGGCTGCCGTACGAGCGCAAGTCATTAAGAGAGGAGATCTCGTGCGGGCCGTGTGACAGCAGGTGATCATGTACGGCATCTACCCAGTTATAGAATTCCGTTGTCGGTTGATCCCACGATCTTGCTGCGCCAGGAGTGAACTACCGCGGCACCGGAAGAGGTTCTTCGCTCGCAAGAGGAAAGCCGCGCGTCTCCACCTATGTCCACTTATCGAGGCGGTCGAGTCAACATTGCCTTGTTCCGGACGGTTGGTCGGAATTCGGAAGTAATCGAATCGAGAGTCCATGGATTAGTAGTGGGAAGTCGGCTTCCCTCCAACGATTGGTTGGTCACTGCTGGCGATGTTTATCGGGGCAAATCGAGAGGGATTACTTCAGAATTGCCTGTGAGGAAAGCAGATTGTTTGAACCTGAACCCGGTTATGCGTATGGTCAGGGCATATCTCTGTCGTTTCGTACCTTCTACCCCCGCTTCTTGTAATTCTGGATACAATCGGTCGCATGGAGCTTTCTTCGCAAAAGGTCTCGCGGGTCGCTTTTGCCTATCTGTGGTCCATCTTGTTCTGGATGGGTCTTGCCGCTCTGGCTGCAAGCGAGGATAAGCTCCACTTCCTGGAGAAGGGGATCCACACCTCTTACTGGACTGCACTGCTTGTCGAGGGCGGATTCCTACTGTCGGCCGCGCTCATGACGCCTCCGGTTTTCGCGCTGGTTCACCGCTATCCGATCGCTAAACCAATTCGCGTTGGTCGCGTAACTGGATATGTTCTGGGAGGCGCTCTTTACACCATCGCCTGCGTGGGCCTCCGTTGGATTTTAATGCCGCCTTGGGATTCTGTTGCGCAGAGGTTCGAACAGCGCTCGTTGCACGGATTGGTTACGGGTTTTTACGTCTTTGCCGAGATAACCTGGAACTACGTCATTGTTCTGGCGGCCGCTCATGCATACGAGTACTTTAAGCGCTCGAGGGACCAGGAATTTCAATTGCAGCAGGCGCTTGCCACCAGCGAGCTCCAAGCCCTGAAGAGTCAGCTTCATCCGCATTTCTTATTCAATACGCTCCAGGGAATCTCAGCACTGATTGACACTGAGAAAGAGCACGCCAAAACGATGGTTCTCAAGGTCTCTAACTTGCTTCGGACTGCTTTGCAGTGTGCGAGCTCCGATGTCATTAGCCTCGATGAAGAACTGAAGTTTATTGACGATTACCTCGGTGTGGAGAAAATGCGTTTGGAAGACCGACTTGAAGTGCGTTGGCAAATTGACCCCGCCGCGCGGCAATTGATGGTGCCGCAACTGATCCTGCAACCTCTCGTGGAAAATGCGATTTACCACGGCGTGGCTTGCTGCCGCGAAGGAGGATGGATTGAAATTTCGTCCCGGCTTGCGGGAGAAATGCTGGAGATAACAATTCGCAATAGCGTTGGAGGAAAGCGACAAGCAGGGATGGGGCTGGGTCTCCAGAATGTAAGAGCACGATTGAAGCACCTTTACGAGGACGAGGCCAGTCTCTGCTTCGACCAAGGCAGCGACGGCGTTGCGATCGCCACTCTTGTGTTGCCGGCCATCGGTCAACAGAAGGAGGCGATGAAAGAAGTGATGGCCTCGAATTTGCACGCGTAGCGGAGGGAAAGATTGTGCGCGTATTGATTGTCGACGACGAACCACTTTCGCGAAGCTCCCTCAAGAATGCCTTGAGAGCGAGAAACGATATTCAAGACCTCGATTGCGCGAACGATGCTATTGACGCCCTGGAATTACTGCAAAAGAAGCCTTATGACGTTCTTTTGCTCGACATTCAAATGCCGGAATTATCGGGAATCGAGCTGGCCGACCGCTTAAACAAGCGGCGGCAACCGATACCATCGATTGTGTTTGTCACTGCGCACCATCAGCACGCGGTTGCTGCATTTGAGAAGCATGCCGTTGATTATGTCCTGAAGCCCTTTTCCAACAATCGTATTCATGAAGCTCTGGACACGGCGATCCGCAGAACGGAAAGCGAGCGGGCTGCGCAGTTTGTGAAAATACTGCCTCAACTGGAAGAACTGTTGTCGAAGTCAGCGAAAATCGCCATCAAGACGAAGGGAAGGATCCTTTTTATCGATCCGGCCGACGTGCTGATTATCGAAGCTCAAGGCAATTACGTCTTGTTACAGCGGTCTTCAGGATCGTACCTGCTCCGAGAATCGATTTCCACGATGGCAGAAAAGCTGAAACCGTACGGATTTATAAGAATACATCGCTCCGTGCTAGTGAACACTTCCTTCGTTGAGGAAATTCAGCCTTGGACCACGGGAGAGTACGTGCTTCGCCTCAAAGGGGGTAGAGAATACACCGTCTCACGCACTTACAAGAACAATCTGAAATCCCTGGCAAAATTCTGGATTGGCGCTGACACTTTCGTCGCCGACTAGCGCCGCGCCAGCTTCCCAGCGAGAGAACCACGCACAAAGAGTGTGTTGGTGCAGCCTGAAATGGAAAGAGGGCGCTCTCCGTTAGTTGAGTGTTCCGCCCCTCGGGCGGGGATTTTCAAGGCATCGATACGACCAGGCTATCCCTCAACATGGTTGCGTCCCCGCAGAGCCCGCTTCCGTTTTGCCCGGCAAGATCATCGTAGCTCCACCACGTCTCAACTTCCGGTTAGCCCGTGATACGCCCAAAATAGGGCCGGTCGGCACTATGAGTGTGATCGCCTGATTACGTCGACTGCGAACTGGACGCCCTTGTTCATCATCCGTCTAAAGGCCGCCGATCAGGCTCGCGTGCGAGAGTGCGACCAGACAGGATGGGTGTACAATTTCGCCGCTCTTAAATTCAAAAGGAGATTCCGGTTGATGACTCAGAACCCGACTACAACGAACCAAGATCCTCCAGCCTACTATGGGATTCTGCAGATCGTGAACGGTGCGTATGTTGTCGGCGCGGTGTCGTGCCTGGCGCAGCTTGGAATCCCCGACTTGCTCGAAAACGGGGCGAAATCAGCTGAGGAATTAGCTGCCCAAACCGGCGCTCAACCGGACGCGCTCTACCGCCTCATGCGCGCCACTGCTTGCGTTGGAGTCCTGGCGGAAGGGTCGGACAAGAAATTCTCACAGACGCCCATGTCGGCCGTTCTGCGCACCAACGCGCACCCCAGCCTACGAGGGCTCGCCATCATGACCGCCCGGGAATGGCACGAGCGGGGATGGTCCAGGTTGGAATATTGCGTGCGCACCGGAAAGCAGGCACTCGACGAGATTTACGGCATGACCATCTTCGAGTATCTGAAGCGCAATCCCGAGGAATCGCGGATTTTTGACGATGCCATGACCGGGTTTTCCAGCATTGATGGCCCCGCTGTGGCCGATGCCTACAACTTTGCGAGCGTACAAAACATTGTCGATGTCGCCGGCGGCCGCGGCCTTCTGCTGGCCACGCTACTCGAGCGGAATCCGCACTTGAAAGGCACGCTCTATGAGGTACCCCATGTGCTGGAGGGAGCTAAAACAGGTGCCCTCAAGCCATATATGGACCGGTGTACGCTGGCCTCCGGCGATATGTTCTCTTCGGTCCCTGCAGGCGCCGATGCCTACATTATGAAACACGTCATTCATGATTGGCCGGATGATGCCTGCGTCAAAATTCTAAAAGCCTGCCGCCAAGGCGTAAATCCGGGCGGAAAGTTGTTGGTGGTAGATTGCGTGATTCAGCCGGGCAATGACTTCTCTCCCGGAAAATTTCTGGATTTGCAAATGCTGATTTTCCCCAGCGGACGCGAACGCACTGAACCAGAATTCCGCAAATTGTTGGAAGCGTCGGGATGGAAACTCTCGCGGATCATTCCCACGGCGGCCGGGGATTCGATTGTTGAGGGTGTGGCGTAGAGAGCACTCCACTTCGTTGGATCAACTTAAGGACTAAGGACCGCAATCCCATAGGTAGTTCAATTCCTCTTGAACTTCGGCGTGTAGTGCTTCCGTTGCTTCTTCATGTGTTCGCTCCATTATCCTAACGGATGAACGCTTCTCCATTTCCAGCTGAGGCAGCACAAGAGGGCCACTTGCTCGCGATCGACGTGGACGGAGCGTCCAGGATTCGCCGGCTCTTTTCTCTTACACAAAAACGCCAAGGCTAGATCGTTCCGCGTGCAGGTCGACCTGAATTTGACGCTGAGTTTGCCCGCCAATGAGAGTGATTCTTAATTTTCCGCGACTCCGAGTTTGTGCGTCGCAGGCTCTACAGAATCTGGAATTCGTGGACACGCACTGTGTTTTGGTGTGTCTCCACAAGCTAGTGTGATGGATTTCCGAGAATGTGATGCAAGCCTCCAGGATACGGGGTTGGAGGCTGACCAGCTCACCTCCAAATACTCATAAAGCCCCAGAAAACAGTTCACGCAAATCATTGAAAAGTAAGCTTTCCAATAGCTTCCATGTTGGGAACCCCACTTGCTCCATATCCGCTACGAGTATCACCCGGAGTGTTTAGTTTCTGCGCGGATCATTAGTACATAAATTAATGGAGGCTTCAGTGAATCAAAATTTTCGTAGATTTTTTGTGTTCTCGTATATGGCCATCTTGGCCCTCAGTCTGACAATCGTTGCGGCCGTGCGCGCTCAAGTCATCAGCGCCGACCTCGTCGGAACCGTCTTGGATAAGACCGGCGCGGCGGTGCCGGGCGCGACCGTAGAAACGGTTAACTCCGAGACCGGAGTGAAATACGACACGCAGGCAAATGAAAACGGTGAATATCGCTTCAACAATTTGCCGGTGGGCATCTACAGCGTGTCCGGTTCCTCGCCTAACTTCGCCACCACTACCATTAATAATTTCCAGCTGGAGCTGAATAAGACCAGCACCTTGCAAATCACTCTGGAAATTAAGAGCGCTGCCATGTCTATCGAGGTCTCAGGCGCTGCACCAGCCTTGGACACCACGACGTCGCAAATTGCCAGCACTTTTGACCAGAAGCTCACGTCGGACCTGCCTGTGTCGTCAGTTACAGGCGGCGTTCTGAATCTTTCGCTCTTGAGCGCTGGCGTCGCCACCGGCGGCGGAATCGGCGCAGGCACCGGTCCGAGCATCGGCGGCCAGCGTCCCAGAAATAATAACTTCACCATCGAAGGCGTGGACAACAATGACAAAGCCGTGACCGGCCCGTTGGTCACCATTCCGAACGATGCCGTGGCGGAATTCTCAGTTTTGCAAAACCAGTTCACTCCTGACTTCGGACATTCGTCCGGTGGCCAATTCAACACCATCATCAAGAGCGGCACGAATTCGTTTCATGGCGATGCCTACATTTATTCCGAGAACAGAAATTTCAACGCCATCGACCAATCCGCCCTCAACAACGGCCTCACGTCAAATCCGCGCTACGACAACAACCGTATGGGCGGAGTGTTTGGAGGACCTATCATCAAGAACAAACTCTTCTTCTTTGGCGCTTTGGAATATAACCCCATCGGACAAGCGGCTGTGCTGGGGGCCCCCGTCTGCGCCCCGACATCCGCTGGTTATAGCGCCTTGGCAGCTTTGCCGGGGATTTCAACAACCAACCTGGCCATTTTGCAAAAGTACGTGGCGCCGGCTGCCTCTGTAGACACGACCGGAACGTGCGGTCCTAACGCCGCTGCCCAGGGTGTAGAAACCGTAACCAGCAACACCGGCGCGATTGCGTCGGTGCCAGAAGGGATTCTTAGCTTTTCCGGTCCCAACTACCTAAACAACTGGGCGGCATTGGGCAGCATTGATTACGACATATCCTCAAAAGACCAACTGCGCGGGCGCTATGTGTATAACCGCTCCGTGGGAATTGACGCGACTGCATTTTTGCCTGCCTTTTATCTAAATGCGCCGACGAAGTTCCATCTTTTGACCGTGAATGAATACCACACGTTTAATCCCAACACGCAGAATGAGTTCCGGCTTGGCTATAATCGCTTTGATAATAAAACGCCAGCCGGAAACTTTTTGTTCCCGGGCCTGGATAGCTTCCCCAACATCGTTCTCAACAGCCTCAACGGCCTGAATATTGGCCCGGATCAGAACGCTCCGCAGTTCACCATCATTAATACTTATCAGATGGCGGACAACGTCTCCTGGACCCACAATAAACATACTGTGAAAGTGGGCATCGAGGGTCGCAAGTACATCTCTCCTCAGTCGTTCACCCAACGCGCGCGGGGCGACTACGAATACAATTCCTTGCAGCAATATCTGGATGACCTGAGCCCTGACGTTTTGGCGCAAAGAAGCGTAGGCCAGTCCACCTATTACGGTGACCAGTCTGCTCTGTATTGGTTCGTGAACGACAACTGGAGAATCAAGCAAAATCTCACTTTGAACTTCGGCGTGCGTTACGAATACACCACCACGCCGTTCGGCATTCGGTCGCAAAGCCTGAACAGCCTCGCCTCCGTCCCGGGTGTCGCGGTATTTGATGAGCCTCGCGCTCCCAAGAACGACTGGGGTCCGCGTGTGGGATTCGCTTATTCGCCCGGCACCAGCGGCAAGACGTCTATCCGTGGCGGCTTCGGAATCGCGTATGACGTGCACTACGACAACATCGGCATTTTGTCTTTGCCACCGGAGTTGAGCGTTACTGAGAACACCCCGTCACTTACAGGAAATACTCCGAATTTCCTCGCCAACGGCGGCTTGCCGCCTGGAACCGGAGGTGTCCAAACGTTTGCTACTCCCGCGGATGCGCGAGCTGCTACCACGACGTATTATCCGCCAAACGTATTGGATCCGAAGACCCTCGATTGGACCTTGGGCGTTC
Organism: Candidatus Acidiferrum sp.; assembly: GCA_036496505.1. Taxonomy (GTDB): domain Bacteria; phylum Acidobacteriota; class Terriglobia; order Acidiferrales; family UBA7541; genus Acidiferrum. The sequence goes on from DASXLA010000082.1 coordinate 8,228, forward strand.
AGCACAGCTTCTGGAATGATTACACCGTCGAGCTGCGCTACATTGGCACTCGAGGGATTCATCTCGACGTGCAATCCATTGTCAACCTTGCGGCTCAGACGACTCCTGATTTGCACCTGCCCACCTACATCGGAAATGTGCCATCGCAGGCCGCCTTGGACGCCTCGACAGTAAACCTCGGCACAATTCTAAACAGCAGCGATGGAATCGTCCCGCTGTATGATGCCGCTGGCTTCAATCAAAATGCCCTCACCGCGTTCATCCCCGCCGGATCCTCGACGTACCACGGCTTGGCGTTGCAGGTCACGCGCCGTATGAGCCACGGACTGCAGTTTGTTGGCGCTTATACCTACAGCCACTTGATTGACAACAGCACCGCAGACTTCCACTCCACAGACCTGACGCCCCGCCGCCAGCAGGACTTTGAAGACTTGTCTGCTGACCGGTCCAACTCCGCTCTGGATCATCGTCATCGCTTTACTATGGCGGTGGTCTACGACGAACCGTTTTTTAAAAATGGAAACGCCTTCACCAGGAACGTTTTCGGCAATTGGGAAATCGCTCCGATCTACACCTATCAGACCGGAGAGTGGGCAACCGCACAAAGTGGCATCGATGCCAATCTGAACGGCGATTCTGCCGGCGACCGCACCATCACCAACCCTGCGGGTGTGGGAGTTACAGGAAGCGCCGTAGTGCCGCTTTGCACCAGCGCCGTGGCGGCCGCGGATTGCACTTTGGATAACGTCTTGAACATTGCCGACAATGTTGTGGGCTACTCCGCAACCAACCCAACCGCAAGATATATTCAGGCCTACTATGGCGCCTTGGCCAATACCGGCCGCAATACCATTCTCACTCCCCCGACGAACAACTTCGACGCCACGGCGATCAAGCGCATCGCGATTTCCGAGCGCTACAAAGTTGAATTCGGAGTGCAGGCCTTCAACTTGTTGAATCATCCACAATACATTCCATGCTGCGCCGCGGGTTCTGGCCCCGGTGCTCTCGGTGGTGCCACCAACGCGGTCACTGCCCAGAGCGTTACCGGTTCGCCGCGCAACGCCCTTGAACCGCAACGCGGCATCTTCAACAACTTTAGTGCGGTGTTCCCGAGCGAAGCTCGAGCGCTGCAGCTTTCTTTTAAGATTCTCTTCTAGGCTCAACCCTTTCGCTTCTCGCCGAAGCGGCGGATCAGCAGAAGGCGCCCCGATCCTGGGACGTCTTTTGCTTTTTCCAGCGACGCGCGAAAAGCCACCGCGCATCGGTGATTTCCAGCGCCCCGTTTTTGTGGTATTCGTCGTTTAACTTCTCAGGAGGAATCAATGAACCGCATGGGCCAGAAAATAGTCGCCATCATCGCATTGGGAACTTTTGCGCTGGTTATCGGGCTCGGCAAGTTGCGGCCGGCGCACGCGCAGGAAGCCAAAGAACCGTTTCCAGGCATGGCTCCCCTGGATCAATATTTAATGGCGCGCGACGCCGAGATTGCCATGGCCCGGAGCGCCGCCCCGGAGGCCATCTCCCGCGATGCGGAGGTCCTCGTCCTCGGAAGGGATGGCTACGAAACCGCCGTCAAAGGTACGAACGGTTTCGTGTGTGTCGTCGAGCGCGGGTGGATGGGCCCGTTCGATGGCGAATATACCGCTAATTTTTGGAACCCTAGGCTTCGCGGCCCGCTCTGCTTCAATCCGCCGGCGGCCCGCTCCGTTCTGCCCATGACCTATAAAAGGACGGAGATGGCCTTGGGCGGTCAATCCAAAGCTCAGATTATGGAGGGCATCAAGACTTTCATGACGCAAAAGCTGCCGCCTCTCGAGCCTGGAGCCATGAGCTACATGCTGTCCAAAGACCAGTACCTTTCCGATCAAGGCCAGCACCACTGGATGGCTCACCTGATGATTTACACTCCGCTCATGGACAGTGCCGTTTGGGGTGCGGATCTGCCCCACTCTCCCGTCCTGCTGAATCCCCAGTTCCATGGCGCTCCGGAACCCATCGACGTATTCATGATTCCCGTGGCCAGATGGTCGGATGGCTCGGAAAGCCCCGTCAAGCATTAGCAACGCGAGCCAACGCGAGCCATCGTGAGCCAGTGTGCGCGGTGTGCTCTCCAGAGCCATGCGACCTAATGTAAAACGAGTTGTGTTCTGTCCTTCGCCGCGCCTGAAGAAAAAACGCCCAGGCCGCAACATCACCAACTCACCGCATCCCTGCTGACAAGAAGAACGCGCAACCTCGCGGCAACCGCCAGCACCCGCGTGCGCCGCTTCCACCCTGTCCGGCGGCAAAAACGTGATCGCCACCATACCGTTATGTGGCATCATTGTTGCGGCCTCTCGTTTACCGTTGCCTGAACAGGATTCGACCCGTATGCGCACTCCTTCAGACCTTTTCCTCGCCGTCCGGGCCCTCCCTTGGGTTTGCGCTGCCCGCGTGGCCCTCTGGATGGTTCCTTTTCGCGGACTTCAGCGCGCCGTCAACCGCGTTGCGCGTCCCTCCAGGCAATCGCGCCGGCACCTTCCCGTGGAAAAGCTGAGCTGGTCCGTCTCCGCCGCCAGCCGCTTTGTTCCCCGCGCCACCTGCCTTACTCAGGCCGTGGCTCTGCATATCCTGCTCAAGCGCGCCGGCTGCCACTCCCGGCTCCGCATCGGCGTCTCCAGTAAGTCCGGGGAATTTGCGTCCCACGCTTGGGTGGAAAATCAGGACCGCGTGGTCATCGGCAACGTCGAGCTGCAGCGCTTTACGCCCATGCTGCTTTGGGAATGATCGAACTCCGCTTCAAACTCTCAGCTTCGCCCCATCCCTAGCTGCACCGCTCCACGATCTTGCTCACAAATTCTGTCGCCGCCGTCTTCGTCGGAAAGCAGTCCGCGAAACGCGCCAGCACTTCCTCCGCAATTTCCTTCGAAGTGCGCTTTCCATCGCATACGCTCAGCACATAAGCTTCTGCTTCGCCCTTGCGCGACAGGCGCGGCGCATACTCCGGCAATTTCTTCTTAAGTTGTTCCGGGCGGATCGGAAAGCTCCCCAGCGTCGAGTGATCGAAGCGCGCCTTCACCTTGCCCGGTTCCGAAGACGTTTCTCCTTCGATGATTTCCACTTGCCACCGCCATTCTTTACCGTCATACGTGCTGATCTTTGTTCTTACTGTATCGCCGGGCCGAAGCAGCACCGGCGTTTCAATGGGGAAAAAACTCCGCGCCCAGTCAACAGTTGGATTGATCGGGGAGTTGGTAAACGACACTCCAGGAATCAGATTCACCCGCATCCACGCTCCTACCCCGTGCATGACGCCATCTCGCTGGCTGACAGAGACAGCTTCCCCTTCCACATACGAACTTTCGGCATCCTTAAAACAAACATTTGCAATCAGGGCCGCGTCAGCTAGCACATTTGCCCCACCGAGACTTACTTGATAGATCGTACTGGTTGCGAACGGTCGCCCAGCTGAAAAATCAAGACCGAACTGCTCCGCGTTCCAGACGTCCAACCTTTGCGCCGGGTTCATTTCGGCGGGAGCCACGAAAAGATCGACAGATTGGGGAAGGATTTGTCCCTCGGGCTTCAGAAATCGTCGTCTCGCATCTAGCAGCGCACCCAATGTGCCGCCCTGCAGACCAAAGCTGGCGCCTGTGTCCGTGACGATTACATCCACTGGTTCTGGCAACTTGATATTCTGTGAACGATCTCGAATGAATAAAATTCGATCACTGAAACCATTCGCATCGCATAACAACCGTGCCAAGCTGACGATGTCATTTTGTTCTACTGCATAGACTCTTCTTGCGCCAGCGAGGCAGGCAAAAAACGACAGCACTCCGCTTCCAGCTCCGATATCCAGAACCACGTCATTTTGTTTGATTATTTGATTGATTGCCTGTTGGTATCCGCACGTACGGTTGCGGTCTGTGAGCAGCCACTGATGAAACTGGAGGAGTTGTTCAGGCACAAGCTATTCAGGTTTGAGAGCAGATTTCGACGGACCTCTTGCGCCTTCCTGCAGCAGGTCATGAACAGTTCTACGGCTTGTTCTTGGCCATCGATCCGGGATTCTCTCCCTTCGGATTCTGGGTTCCCGTAAGTGAAAGGTGCTCGACCGACCCGAAATCGCTAAGTTGTGGCGTCGAATACGTCTTTCGACCCTGATTCCCGGGCTCTCTACCTTGCATTGACTTAGGATCTCCCATTTCGCCCGTCCCCCAACAAATTAGCGGCGTTTTTGCGCATCGATCCAAATCGCCAAGTTCAAAACCTGCCAGAGAGAATATACGTCTCCGCTACCACCGCCCATCCAGGACGCTCTGTCAGCTTCTAACTGATTAACGTTAACATATCCCTCTAACGACACCAAGAGTTGCCTGAATCTGCCAGGTTCGAATCGCTCCCCACATTGAACTAAAAGAGCCTTCAAGAAAGTTCTGCCAGGATGGGCGTACTGCGTTCGGCAGCGGACCACTTCTGGCAGAATTCCCCTCATGCCCTCCCGGATTATCTTCTTGGGCATGGGACTGTGCATTTTAATGTTCAACGGTAACGACAGAATAAATTCGATAACTCTCCGGTCCAAAAACGGGTGACGAGTTTCGATGCCCCTCATCGCTGCCACCCTTCCGCACTGTTCAAAGAAGAACGGGAGAATGCCGGAACTAAAACTCCAGGAATGCAGCGTTCCCAAATCCTGCGAAATTGTCCATGCCATTCGCGAACGGGCTTCAAATCGTTCGGACGCTTTCGTCCTACGAGCAAATTCGGCATCGACCAATCCCGTGTTGATTGGAGATGTCCCTCTGTACGCTCGCATCCGCTGTCTGAATCGAATTCCAGGATTGGGGAGTAACGGGCCCAGGCCATGCCCCAGCAGGCTATTCCACACCGGCTCACCGTAGAATCTCGCGTTGTGAGACAAGTCGTCGATGACCGCTTTCCACCGGAAGGAACGGATCAGAATCGAAAGGTAATTGTAAGGGGCCGTCACGTGGTCGCCGGAAACACCATCTAACAAAACTCGCGTTCCAGCCTTCTGAGCTGCGAAGAAAGTGAACCAGTTTGGAAAATACCGGGAAATCTCAAACGGTTCATCGGCTTCGGCCATTTCCTTCTCCAGATTCACTACCTGATCCGACCGCACGATGTGCGGCACCACCCATCCCCCGCGCAGCACCTCCTGAATGTACGGCGTCTCCCCGCACTTCGATTCGTCCGCATCCACCAGCGAGATGGTATGCAACGGCTCCTTCAATTCGTCTCGCAACAACTCTCGCGTGGTGCACACCACCGACGACGAATCGATCCCGCCGCTCAACGTCGAACCCACGCGATGGCTGCTGTGCAGCCGGCATCGCACCGCCTCCACGAAAACCTCGCGGAACGCCTCCCCATATTCTTCCAGCGATTTCAGCTTCAGCGTGCGCGGCGCCTTCAGGTTCCAGTAATCGCGCATCGCGAACCGCTCTGGGCCGATGGTCAGGCAATGTCCCGCCGGCAGTCGCAGGATGGCCTGATAAAACGTTGACTCCTCATCCTCCCGGTCCAGCGCTTCCACCAGGAAATCCGCGATTCTCGATTCATTCAGTTCTCGCGGCACGGATTCCAGCGCCAGCAGCGCTCGAATCTCCGAGCCAAACGCAAACAACCCTCCAGCACGGTGGTAATAAAACGGTCGTACACCCACGTAATCTCGGGCACAGAACAATTGCTTTTTGGCTTCATCCCAGACCGCGAACGCAAAATCGCCCAGCAGATGATTCGGGCATTCTTCGCCCCAGCATTCGTAAGCGCGCAGCACCAGTTCCGCGTCCGTCTGTCCGCGCGCCCCAAAACCCTTGGACCCCAGCTCGGCCCTTAATTCCTTGCGATTGTCGATTCGCCCATCGAGTGTCAGGCGCCGCACTCCATCATCGTTGGCGATCGGCTGTTTTTCCCCCGCGGATTCCGGCACGCTTTGCAGCAGCAGATGCGCCAGCCCCACCGCCCCCTCAATCCATTGCCCGGTGCCATCCGGCCCGCGATGCCCGATTGCCTGGGTCATTTGCGCCAGCAGCGACGGGTCCACGGGGCGCCCATCCAGGTTGTAAATGCCGCTTATTCCACTCACCGATAAGATTTTAGCTTTCTTTTGCTTTGCTCTAGTAAATTACCTTGCGGGCGCGCTGGAACGCGCGGCATGCGTTGACATTTCGACAGGGTAGGGATCGCACATCTTTCATGAACGTGGCCAAACGCTATCAAGTCTGCAATCTCGTGATCCAAAGCAATATCCTTCTCCCCGAGTTGGCCGAAACCTCCCAGCCGCCCGACTATCATTTCGAGCTTCTCCCGCACGGCGAGCACTTCGCCGGAGACCATCGCTGGTTCAACCACTGGATTTTTCGCGATGAAGTGCGCCTCAGCTTTGCTTTTCTTGATGCGCATTATCTTCTTCGCTTTCCGGACCACGGAGACTTCTTGGTCTCGCGCGCCGGACCTGAGATCAAATGCCGTCCGCTGCCCGGCGTGTCGGAATCGACCGTTCGCCATCTCTTGCTAGATTGCGTCATTCCCCTGATCTTGAGCAGGCGCGAGCCTCTGGTCCTCCACGCCAGTGCGATTCTCGCGGGCAGCGGCGCGATTGCCTTTATCGGCGCCAGCGGACAGGGAAAATCCACCCTCGCCGCGAGCCACGGGCAACTCGGCTACCCGCTGATATCCGATGACTATCTCGTGCTTAGAAATCTCGCCGGCGCATGGTTCGCCATTCCCAGCTACCCCGGTGTCCGGCTCATGCCCAAATCCACGGACGGCATTTTTGACAGCCCTCCGCCCACGGCGGAGGTCGCCTCTTACACCACCAAGCGCAGGATCAGTGATCTTGAGGTGCTGCCCTTCACCGAAACACCCTCGAAAATGACCTCCTTATATGTGCTCGATGATGATGACGGTGATGCGCCCCCGAAACATCCCTCCATCGAGCCCGTTTCCCGCCGCGAGACTTTCATGAAGCTCGTCAGCTCTTCCTTCAATCTGGACATCACCGACAAGGAACTTTTAACCCGGCAGTTTGCTACACTGAACCAGCTTGTCGCCGCTCTTCCGTGTTTCCGGCTTCGCTATGCCCGGGAATTCGGAATATTGCCGGCCGTTTCCAGGGCCATTGCAATTCACCAAAAGGGAATAACAGCAGATGCCCATCGCGCTCACGGATCACCTCAGGATGGCCGATGAAATCCTAAGCACCAGGATGGATAAAGAGACCGTTATTCTGAATTTGAAGACCGGCATGTATCACGGCTTGGATCCCGTGGGGACACGTTTTTTCGAAGTCTTGAAATCCACCGGTGATCTCGGTGAAGTTCACCGGCAGTTGCTAGCCGAATTTGACGTCTCGCCTGAACGGTTGGAGGCTGATCTGCTCGCGCTCAGCGAAGATATGCTCGCCAAGGGCATTTTGGTGGCGGTCAAACCGCAATCCTGAAGGCCGTCATTTCTTTGCTTTTCTGGAATTCTTCACCACGTCCGCGATGAAGCCTGGACGATCATTGCGAAACCATCCTGCAAACGCCACTTTGGGTTCCGCGCCTTCCACGTCCGTCACTCGGTGCTCAAGCTGATCCGAAATTCTGAAGATGATCGCGTCGCCATAACCGGTATTGGCAACTTGCATCTGCGTTTCTTCCGTGCCGCGCTTTCTCATCTCCAGGAGCCCGCCCGAATATCCTCGCGGGCTGAGATTGATGCTCATGGCGATGCGCCGGTTGTCGACGTTGTCGTCATGCCATTTATTGTAGTGATTGCTTCCCGCGATCTTGCGGTATAGCCGCCCGCGGAAAACGTCCAGCGGAACACTTCCGGTGATTTTTTCAATCAGCGCCCGGAATTCCGGGAGGTTCGCGGCGAAATAAAGAAGATGCAACGTCACCGGATCGTCGGTGGTGTCGTCCAGACCCAACTCGCCGCCCGGATCGCTGTGCGGATTCGGCTTCCACCTGCACTCTCCGAACCGTCGCTGCACAAAATCAAGCAGACCCCGGTCCAGCAATTGCGGGAAGCGCACGCAATTCATCGCGGAAAATTCTGCCCGCAGCCGCTCCACCTCTTCCGGGTCGCTGGTCACTCCTGCATTGCTGATCTGGATCACTGTGCCGGTCCTGAACCCCTGCCGATTATGTTCCGCCCCTTCCCATCCATGCAAATGAGTGCTGCCAGCTTCTCATTCGAACACTGCGCTCCATCGGATCACGGAGAGCTGCGTCCGGGGAAATTGCTTCACAGCCTGACCAAACTCAAAGCGGATTGTTATCGGGTATTACGGAATCGCTAAATCCAAAAAGTCTTGGGCTGCGCTTGACTTCGCGGTGCCGATCGTGCGATTATCTTGACGCGGTGCCTTCGGGCACGCGGAAAAATTTAAATTCTTTGCCGGGCAGACTGAATCCCAGTCTGCCCGGCTTTTTTTTTGGAGGAACGCGATGAATAAAGACGACCAAACCAACGGTGATCGCCTCGGCGACGATAACAACTCGGAAACCCCCGGTTCAGCAAACAGCGATCCAGGCAGCCTTCCGCGCACGCGCAGAGACAAAGGCAATCTTCACGCAACGCGTCACGGCATCCTCAGCCGCTATCCACTCCAGGCGCTCGCAAAACGCGGTGTAAATGTTCGGGCGCTGCGACGCACCGAGCGCGCTCTACGCGCGGAAATACAATCCCCGGGAGAGCTCGCGAAGATTGCTTTTGATCGTGGCTGGTCTGCGTACCTGAAAGGCATTTTGGCCCAACTCGCGGAGGACGACCTAATGCGCTCGGCAAATGGAGCCGCGGAAAGCGGGCCCCGATTGGTCCAACGCGACGTGCCCACATTGGTTTGGGGGGACGAAACAGGTCAAGGCGCCGGATTCCCGACAGAACTCCTGGGCCAGCTCGCAATCGTTATTCGATACGACAGCCATTATGCGCGCGAGTTTTATCGTGCCGTGGCATTGCTGCTGTCCATGAAACGAAAAGACGACGAGTAGCTTACGCGGTTGCTGACCAAAACCGGCGGTGCGAGCAAAGAGCTGATGGAGGATCTGGATGCCTAGCCTTCCCCTGAACATCATCGAATTCGTTCAGAATGTTGATCTGCTGGATGATCAGACGCTTTCGGCAACGCAGATTTGCTGCCTCAAAAGCGTGTACGGTCTACCACTGAGTGAGCCGGAGCTTGAAATTTATCAACGGGGAACCGGGCGCGCAACGTATGACCAGCGAGAGCAGCGCGAGGCGACGTTCATCGCTGGTCGCCGCGGTGGCAAAACCGGCAAAATTGCAGCACCCATCGTTTGTTACGAAGCCTGCCGCGACCATGGCATTCCGCCAGGTGAAGAAGGGGTCGTTATGCTGTTGGCTCCCACCATCGATCAGGCTCGAATCGCGTTCAAGTACATTCGCCAGTATTTTGAGAAATCTGAGTTGCTGCGGGAGCGCGTGGTGGGCCGCACCAAGAATGAGATCACGCTGGATAATCATATCGTCATCGGCTGCTACGCATGCACGTACGATCGCGTGCGGGGGCGCACGGCGGTCGCCGTGGTGTGCGACGAAATTGCTTTTTGGGCGGATGACGTCAATGCAGCGAATCCCGCCGAAGAGGTCCTCGCCGCGCTTCGTCCCAGCATGGCTACGGTCCGCAATGCGAAACTGATCAAAATCTCGACGCCATACGCGAAATCCGGGCTCATCTATAACGAGCACGAACGCCGTAGCGAACTGAACTTTCCGGTGTGGCGCTCGACGACATTCGAACTGAACACGACGTTGACTCCGGAGATGTTCGAAGCCGAACGGCGCGATAATGAGGAAGAATTCCGGCGCGAATATAACGCGGAATTTGTCGACGCCATCAATCCTTGGATCGTTCCCGAAATTTTAAATCCGTGCGTTGCGCGGGATCGCCGCGAGCTTCCTTTCCAGAGCGACTTGCCTTATTACGCCGCGTTGGACGCTGCCACACGCGGCAATGATTTTGCGCTAGTGATTTTGCACAAGAACGGCGATGGAACCATCGTTATGGATCTCCGCAAGGTTTGGGAGGGAACGCGCACCGCGCCCCTTCCCTTTGAGGGTGTGCTGGGGCAAGTCGCGGGCATTTTGCAGTGCTACGGGATAAATACAGTCACCGGCGACCAATTTTATTCCGACGCCGTCAGTCAGCATTTGCTGAAGCTGGGCATCACATATAACCTTCTTCCCTTTGGTCCAACGACCCGCGGCAACATTTTTTCCGGTCTCAAGCACCTCCTCGTTCAGCAGAGAATTGAGCTGCTCGATGATCCTGACCTGCTGCGTGAGCTGCGAAGTTTGCGTGAGGAGAGAACGCCTCGGGGTGTAATCGATGTGCGGCCAACGAGCGGGAAGGACGACTCCGCGGTGGCACTCGCGTTAGCCGCTAACGAGGCAGTTTCCCACAAGGTGGCGACGCCCTTCCTCATGGGTTCCTTCAATCCCTTACGGCTAAACCCGGAAAACTGCATTATGAACGGGGTGTGCATAAATTTTCCAACGTGTCAGGACGACGGCTACTGTTTGGGGTATGTGAAGCAAATTCTCGTACCGATATCTCATGAAGCCATGGTGCGGCCACCGGTGGGATCGTAAATTGCCAAATGATTCAGAGCCAAAGGAGGACATTAACCAAATAGTTTCAATAAGTTAGCGTCATTCTTAGCATCCGACGAGACGGTTAAAGTTGACCAAAAATGGCCGGGACTGGACGTTAATCTCGTGGGATTCGTTGTAACCTGGGCGGCTGCCGACAAAATCATCGCGACCAAAGTCGAGCCGTAGTTCAGCTTACGTATTTGCTGGAATTGCGCGGGGAGCCGTCTCGGGCTATAAGTTTCAGTTTGCGCTGCGACCGTCACGCCATTGATTCGGAGGCCCGTACGACCGGCAAATTCCTCATCTGCGAGAACCCTAAGTGCAGGTTCATCCTGGACTTACGGCAAGCGGGAGAAACTGTCAGATATTCCGCATTGATTCAAAAGGGCTGCCCCGAATGCGGGGGCCGGTCGTCGGGCCGTTGCCCGCACTGTTCGCAAAACCTAGAAGTCGTTTGGAATGAGCATCATCCCTCATGTGAGTTTTGCCACCGCATCCTGCAAATCAAGGCAAGCGGATCAGCATCGAGTGATGATCAGTCGCCGGGCCCCGCACCGAGCGACAAGCGCCAAAGATCAGAAGCCGGCTGAAGCCAGCCGAAGCCAGCTGACGCCAGCTAACGCCAGCTAACGCTAGCTGAAACTAGGCTGAAAGTTTTCTGCCACGCCGGCGCAACTGGACAAGGTGGTGGCGGGTTCCCGTTGTGGCGGGTTCCTGTGGTGGCGGGTTCCCGTTGCGGCGGGTGAAAAGGGGCGTCCGTTCCACACATCCTGGGTGGAATCATTTAGACTCAACAACCGAGTTGAGCCTGGGTCAACCACTTTACGATGGCGCCGCGAGCAATGGCGGCGCGAGCACCGAGCCGGTGCCTCGACGGCGCTGGCTGATTGCTTCGCTGCTGGGTTTTGGCGTGTTCGTGAATTATCTCGATCGCGTCAACATTTCTGTCTCGCAGCAGGCGCTGCACGAAGCATTCGGCATCACCACCATTACTTTTGGTTACTTGCTGAGCGCCTACAGCTGGACGTACGCGGCGCTGCAGCTCCCTTCGGGGATTCTGCTCGATCGATTTGGCGTACGCAAAGTCGGCATTGTCAGTACGGCGCTGTGGAGCGTGGCGTCTTTTTCGGCCGCCGCGGCGAGCGGCCTCGGAAGTTTTTTCGTCGCGCGACTACTGCTTGGCGTGGGCGAAGCGCCGACGTTTCCGGGAAATTCCAAGGCGGTGGGCTACTGGTTTCCGGACCGCGAGCGCAGCCTGGCGACGGCGTTCTTCGACTCCGCGGCAAAATTGGGGCCGGCCATCGGCGTTCCGTTCGTGGGACTGTTGCTGCTGCATTTCGGCTGGAGGTGGAGTTTTGCGGCCACCGCGCTCATCAGCCTTCTGTACCTGGCGTGGTTTTACGCGCTATACAGAAATCCCAGCGAAGATAAAAAGCTGAGCGAAGCCGAGCGCCACTTTATCGCTCGCGGCGGCGCCCAACTGGAGGGCCTCAGCAAAGCCGGAACAGGCTCATCGCTTGCCTATTTGTTGAGCCAGCGCAAAGTGCTCGGTCTCGTGCTGGGGTCCGCGGCCTACAATTACACCTTCTACCTGTTGCTGACGTGGCTGCCGAGCTACCTTTCCACCGCGCTCCACGTGAATCTTCACGACTCCGTGCTGTACACCAGCGTGCCATGGATTTTTGCGGCGCTGACGGATTTTTTCATTGGCGGCTGGCTGGTCAACAAGCTGATCCAGCGCGGATATGACTCTTCGCGCGTGCGCCAAACGGTGCTTGTAATAGGCACGGCTTTCGGACTCGGGATTTTAGGCGCCGCGCAGGCGCACACACCCCAGGGAGCGATTTTCTGGATCAGCATTTCGATTGGAGGGCTCGCGGCCGCCGCGCCGGTAGGCTGGTCGATCCCGTCACTGATCGCGCCTCGAGGCAGCGTGGGAACGCTCGGGGGAATTCTCAATTTTGGAAATCAGCTTTCGGCGATCGTCGCGCCTATCGCCACCGGCTACATCGCTTCCGCCACGCACTCTTTTGCGTGGGCGTTCGCCGCAGCGACGGCGTTTCTGGTGGTCGGCATCGTGGGCTACGTGGCGCTACTGGGGCGCATCGAGCCGATTGCGGATCCCGCTTAAGCGGGAAAACACGCCGCATCGAGAACATCGACAACTTACCTCTGTTGGCGTACAACGTTGTGGGCGGCTATGCCTTGCGGGCAGCACAATCACGGGAGATAAAATGAGGATGGGAATCTGCGTGTTATTGTTGATGGGGTCGATGATTTCAATGGTTGATGCGCACGCCGCGAAAGAATCACAAACCCCGGGGATCAGCATGAGCGTGTTCGGCCAGACGCACGACGGCCGCGAAGCGCACCTGTACACGCTCACCAATAAATCCGGCATGCAGGTGGTTATCAGCGACTTCGGCGCGACGGTGGTGTCCATCAAAGTTCCAGATCGCAATGGAAAAATGGGCGACGTGGTCCTGGGTTACGACACTTTGGAAGGCTACGAAAACGGCACCGCGTATTTTGGGGCGACCGCGGGCCGCTACGCCAATCGGATCGCCGGAGCGCGATTCTCGCTCGACGGAAAAGAATATACGCTGCCGAAAAACGACCACGAAAACCATCTGCACGGCGGTTTCAACAAGGCTTTGTGGGATGCGGAGCCGGTAGCCAGCAAGGCCGGACCTTCGGTGCATCTGCATTATTTGAGCAAGGATGGCGAAGAAGGTTTCCCGGGGAACTTGTCGGTGAAAGTGGTTTTCACGCTGACCAATTCCGACGAGCTCAGAATCGAATACAGCGCGACCACCGACAAGAAAACGGTTCTCAATCTCACCAATCATTCTTATTTCAATCTCGCAGGCAGCGGCACGATCCTGGATGACAAGCTTTCGATTCATGCCAGCCGGTTCACTCCGGTGGACTCCGCACTGATTCCCACGGGCGAGCTTCGTTCCGTCGCCGGCACGCCTTTCGATTTCCGCGAACCGACGGCCATTGGCGCGCGCATCGAACAAGACAACGAACAGCTAAAACTCGGCCACGGCTACGATCACAACTGGGTTCTGGATGCGGGCATGAAGGATAAGCCCAGCCTGGCGGCGACGCTTTATGATCCGGGCACGGGGCGGGAGCTGGAAGTTCTGACCACGCAACCGGGTCTGCAGATTTATACCGGGAATTTTCTGGATGGGACCATTCACGGAAAAGAAGGCCGCGTGTACGAACGGCGGTCCGCAGTCTGTCTCGAGACCCAACACTTCCCGGACTCGCCCAACCATCCGGCCTTTCCAACGACGACGCTGGCCCCCGGGCAGGAATTTCACTCCACGACGATTTTTAAATTTTCAACCAGGAAGCAGTAGCGGTCAGGTCAATCCGCCGCGCGGGAACGCGACGGCGCGGAGCGGATGCAGAAAACAAGGCCGCAAAGCAGCAGCAGCGCGCCCCACCAGATATTGGCATGCAGGTGATAGAGCACCACGCGTATTTCAGGTGGATGCGCCACTTCGTACAATCCCGCGGCCAGAATGAGCGCGCCATTCACCAGCAGAGAAATACCGATAAAAAACCAGATGGAAATGGTTCTATCTTTTTGCACGGGCATGCGCATCACCAGAAAACCACGTTGAAGATTACGAATACAACTGCGACGCTTACAGCCCAAAATGCCGGGCGGCGAAACAACGGGACTTGCTCCTCCGCGGGAATGTCGGTAACGCCCATTACCAGGCCATTCAATTCACTTAGCGGCTTGGGTTCGGTGACCAGACTCACGACCACAGTGACAATCACGCAGACCAGCCAGCACCACAGCCCGCGGTACATGTTTTCCGCCATGTCCTTCGCGTGACTGGAAAGCGCCACGTACGATAACGCCGTGGGATCCAGCTTCACCCACGCCCACATGCCGATGGACGAAAGAGTGCCGGCCAGCAATCCCCAGAAGCCGCCAGCGGGCGTCGCGCGCTTCCAAAGCATACCCAAGATGACGGTGCCAAATAAGGGCGCGATAAAAAAACTGAATAAGGCCTGCACATAATCCATGATGCTGAGAAACTGCATTACCAGGTAGGCAGTGCCGATGCTTATCAGCACTCCTACGACCGTCGACCAGCGCCCCATGCTGACGTAATGCGCGTCGCTGGCCTTTTTATTGATGAGCGCGCCATAAATGTCGTGGGTCCAGACGGTGGAGAATGCGCTGACATTACCGGCCATGCCAGACATGAATCCGGCGATGAGCGCAGTGATGCCCAGCCCCAGCAGTCCCGGCCCGCAATAGCGCGCCAGCATCAGCGGCAGCACCTCGTTGTAGCTGTGACCGCCGGTGGCCACCGCAACGGATTCGCCGGTGAGTTTGACGGGCAGCACCGCCAGCGCCAGCAAGCCCGGCACAATCACGATGATGGGAACGAACATCTTGAAAGCCGCGCCGATAATCGGCGCCATTTTCGCGGAGCGTAAATCTTTGGCGGCCAGCACACGCTGCACCACCAGAAAATCCGTGGTCCAGTAACCGAAGGCGAGAACAAATCCAAGTCCGAAGACGATTCCAGTCCAATGAATTCCCATGGGATTGTCGCTGAAGGAGCCCAGCGTCGACCACATGTGGGTGTATTCCGCCGAAGCGTTGGCGGTCACCCGGGCCTGCAGATTTTTCCAGCCGCCGGTTTCCACCAGGCCGAGGATGGGAATCAGCAGCGCGCCGGCCCAGATCAGGATGAATTGCAAGACCTCGTTGAAAATGGCGGAGCGGAGGCCGCCGAGAGTGACGTAAACGGCCACGGTGATGGAGGAAATCCAGATGCTGAAATGAATGTCCCAGCCGAGCACGACTTTCATGACCAGGGCCATCGAATACATGTTGATGCCGCTCATCAGCACGGTCATGAGCGCAAAGGAGATCGCGGAGAGCGCGCGCGCGGGCTCGCCAAATCGCAGCTTGAGATATCCGGGAACGGAATGCGTTTTGGAAATGTAATAGAAGGGCATCATCACGATGCCAAGAAACAACATGGCCGGGATGGCGCCAATCCAATACCAGTGCGCCGCGAGCAATCCGTATTGATAAGCGCCGGCGGCCCAGCCCATCAGTTCCAGGGCGCCGAGATTCGCGGAGAGGAAGCTGAGGCCGGCGATCCACGCGGTCATCTCGCGGCCGGCAAGAAAGAAGTCTTCAGAAGTGTTTGCACGGCTTTTCAGGTAGAAGCCGATGGCCAGCACCAGCACAAAATAAAAAATAATGATGACCAGATCAATGGGAGAAAGGTGAACGAGCCGGGTGGATGACGCGACCGCGGCTAGCAACGGCACGCCAGCCTCAGCGGTTGTGGCGCGCGTGATGCATACCGGGGTGAACTTTGATTTGGTAGCATGAAGTGTCGAGTCTGCGGTAGGTTCGCGGCATTATACGCGGGACCACAACGAAACCGGCAAAAGTTTCGACATCCCGATCGTCCATCAAGGTTGTGTCAGGAGTGTATGCGCTCACGAATTGTTCTGGCGTTGCTCAAGATTTTCAGCTGCACATTCATATTGTTTCTTGCCGGCGGCGTCGGTGGCGCGGCACGCGCGCAAGGCGCGGCGGCACCTGGCTCCGCAAAATCTCTCACCGTGCAGCGCATCTTTTCGCACCCGGATCTGAGCGGGCACTTGCTGCGAGGGATTGCGTGGACACCGGATGGCCAACACATAACGTTCCTCGACACCAAAAGCGCACCCGCAGAAGCTTCGCCGGTCATCATCGAAAACGAACATGAACCCAAGAAGGCGCCGAAGAAAGAATTGAGCGCCGACCTGTGGATCCTGGATGTGGCCTCCGGCGAGCGACGGGTGCTGGTGTCGGGCGAACGGCTGCAGTCCATGCTTCCTGAAAATACCGAGGCGCCCACGCAAGCCACGGGGCTGGGGCGACACCCGCCTGCCGAGTACCAGTGGGCTCCCAATGGGGGCGCACTTTTGTTCGAGGGGCCGACGGCGCTGGTATGGTTCGACCTGAAATCGCAAACGTCTCGGACACTGGTTGCGGGGAAAGCTACACTGGCCGATCCGAAAATATCCCCGGACGGCAAGATCGTGAGTTTTATACGCGATCACAATCTGTGGCTGGTGGATGTTTCCGAAGGCCGCGAGCGCGCGCTCACCCGCGGGGGCGTGGAAGAACTCCGCAAGGGCGAACTGGACTGGGTTTACCCGGAGGAGCTGGACATCAAGACGGCCTACTGGTGGGCGCCGGATTCCACCGCGATTGCGTATCTCGCGATGGATGAGAGCAAAGTTGCACAGTATCCGCTGGTGGATTTCGCGTCGTTTGACGGCGAGGCGGATATGGAGCGCTATCCTCCCGCAGGGGGCGCTAATCCCATCGTGCACGTATTCGTTGCGACGGCCAGCGGCGGAGAGCCGAAGGAAATGGACACTGGCGCGCAAAGCGATATTTATATTCCGCGGGTCAAGTGGCTGACGGATTCCAAGCATCTGGCCATCCAGCGGCTCAATCGCCCGCAGACGATTCTTGAGCTGCTGATCGCGGATCCGAGCACGGGCAATTCTCGAGTGGCGCTTACGGAGAAAGACGAGTACTGGATCAACGTCAGCGATGACCTGAAGTTTTTAAGCGATGGCAAGCGCTTCCTGTGGTCCAGTGAGCGCAGCGGCTACCGTCACCTGTATCTTTACAATCTGGATGGACAGCAACTCGCGCAGCTTACCAAGGGCGATTGGGAAGTGTCGGCGGTCGACGCGGTCGACGAGAAAGCTGGTTTTGTTTATTTCACGGCAACGGAAGCGTCGCCGCTGGAGCGGCAACTGTATCGCGTGGGCCTGGACGGCTCCGGATTTGCCCGCATCACCAAAGAGCCGGGGACCCACGCGGTCAATTTTTCATCCTGGGCCGCCAGCCAGAGCACGAGCGCTCGCGGTGGAGCGTTGACGGCCTTCGTGGACACGTATTCCAACACCATGAATCCTCCGCGGCAGGATTTACTGCGGGTCGACGGTTCTCGGCTGAGCGTTCTCAACGAGAATAAAGTTGCTGAACTGGCGAGCTACCATTTCTCTCCGATGGAATTTCTGCAGGTGCGAACACACGATGGCGTGACGCTGAACGCCAGCATGATCAAGCCTCCCAATTTCGATCCACAACATAAATATCCGGTGCTGGTTTACACCTATGGCGGGCCGCACGCGCAGGTGGTTCTCAACCAATGGGGCCGTTCAACATTTCTGTGGCACCAGCTCATGGCGGAGAAGGGCTACATTATTTTTTCGCTGGATAATCGCGGATCGGCGGGCCGCGGACACCTTTTCGAAGAGCCCATTCATTACCGGCTTGGAGCGCAAGAATTATCCGACCAGCGCGACGGCGCCGCATACCTGAAGGCGCTTCCGTACGTGGATGGCCATCGCATTGGCATCTGGGGATGGAGTTATGGCGGCCACATGACACTGCACGCCATGTTTGAGGATCCGGAGGATTTCAAAGCAGGCTTTGCGGGCGGGCCAGTCACCGACTGGCACTACTACGACACGATTTACACCGAGCGTTATCTCGGCCTGTTGCCGGTGAATGAAGAGTATTACCAGGAATCTTCGCCAATCGAAAAGGTGAAACAGTTTCGCGGCAAATTATTGATCGCGCACGGCACTGGGGATGATAACGTGCATTTCGCCAACACTCTTGCACTGATCAATGAATTGATCGAGCAAGGGAAATACGTGGAAGTGCTTCCGTTTCCCGGCCGGGGACACGGGGTCAACGACCTGCCCGCCCGGCGCCTGTTGTTTGAGCGAGTGACGCGCTTTTTCCTGGATAATCTCTAAACCTGAGGCCGATTTAGATGCCCCGCTGCCAAGCGGCTGAGCATCCAATCTAAATGCAAAAATCATTGTTGATATTCTCCGCAATGTTGACACTGTTTCTCTGCCCGGTGATGGCGCTCGCACAGACGGCCGCGGCGGCACCGGCGGACACGCAAGAACAGCAAGGCAAACCGGAAAATCCGCGTGCGAAGGACACTAGCGGAACCACATCGTTGCGGGAACCGTATGTGCCCATGACCGGGCGCGAGCGATGGAAATGGTTCGTCGTACAATCCGTCGGACCGGCAAGCCTCGGCGTGGGTCTGTTGAGCGCCGGTATCGCAACGGCGCGCGATAAGCCGGTGGAGTACGGCCCTCACTGGGATGGTTTCGGTGACCGTTACGGGATGCGACTCACCGGCGTGGTAACCGGAAACGCCATGAACGCGGGCCTCGGAGCGTTGTGGGGCGAAGATCCGCGATATTTTCGCGCCGACGGCAGGCCGTTCAAGGCGCGACTGCGCAATATTGTCGTATACACGTTTATGGCGCGGCGCACCGATGGTCATTTGGCGCCCGCGTATGCCCGCTACATCGCTACTCCCGGCAACAATTTTCTTTCGAACACCTGGCGCGTGGACAGTGAAGCCACCAACAGCGCGGCGTTGCGCCGCTCCGCGCTGGGTTTTGCCGGCCGCCTGGGCGCGAACGCCTTCAGGGAGTTTTGGCCGGACGTGAAAAAACATCTTGGGCATAACAAAAATTAGCAGGCGAGATTTGTTGGAGCGTTTGCCCAATGGCAGAAACCGTGGAGCGGCGCCGCGGCATCCAATCTCTTTTGCGTGTTGCGGTAACATCAGGTCGACATCTTTTTATTGCGGAAAGAGGCAGTTGTGCCGCACCCTCCGGACTCCGAGAGGTGGGGAAATCCACCCTGGAAGATTGATTACCATTCTGCTCATCACACTTTGCCGTCGGAGGTGGACTTTGCCGTCGTAGGAGGCGGCTTCACGGGGCTATCCGCCGCTGGTCACTTGCGGCAATTAAATCCGGATAAGACCACCGCGGTATTTGAAGCGGATTGTGTGGGCGCAGGCTCCAGCGGGCATACCGGGGGCATGACTCTGGCCGAATCCGCGGCCGGCGATCTGGCCGGACTGGGCGATGTGTTGAAGGGATTTACTGAGATTCAGCGCGAACTGGAAATCGACTGTGATTTCAGCACGCCCGGCGCGTGGGAATTGGGCCGG
The DNA here is from genome assembly GCA_036496505.1 of Candidatus Acidiferrum sp. Taxonomy (GTDB): domain Bacteria; phylum Acidobacteriota; class Terriglobia; order Acidiferrales; family UBA7541; genus Acidiferrum. The sequence continues at coordinate 27,904 of DASXLA010000082.1, forward strand.
AAGGAAATTCAAAAAGACTCTCCCATCTCGTGGAACGATTCCGGAACGCTCGGAGTGGTGCGCACCGTTCCTGGCGGGACCGCCGATCCAGGAAAACTGGTGAGCGGGCTGGCGAAGGCCGCGCAACGCCTGAACGCCACGATTTTTGAAAATGCGCGCGTCGAAAAGATTCGCTATGAGGAGCCGTTGCAACTGGAAGTATCCGGCAAGCGCATCCACGCGAAACGGGTATTGATAGCCACCAACGCGGAATCCCTGGAGCTCAGCGATTTGTCCGGCGGCGCAGAACCGAAATTTACGCTGGCGCTGGCGACCGAGCGGTTGCCGGAAGAAGTATTGCGCGAGGTCGGCCTGGCCTCGCGCCGGCCTTTTTACACCGTCGACTTGCCGTACCTCTGGGGCCGGCCGCTGCATGAAAACCAGGTTATTTTTGGCAGCGGGCTGGTGCACCTGAATCACTGGAGCGAATTGCATGCGCTAAATATTTCCAGCGGGGAAGCCGGGGGGCTCATGCGGCTGCTGGAGTCGCGAGTGCATGCGTTGCACCCGGCGCTCGACAAGATTCAATTCACGAACCGCTGGGGCGGGCCGATTTTGATCGCGGAAGAATGGACTCCGGTGTTCCGGTACCATTTGCGGAGTAAAAATATTATTGTGCTGGGAGGCTACAGCGGGCACGGAGTCGCGCTGTCCGTTTACCTGGGCCGCTGGGCCGCGGAGATTCTGGTGGGGCAGAGAAAATTGCCGTCGTGGAACAAATCCGCCGGGGCCAAACACTAAATGGGCCTTCAACCATTGCTTCGCGCAGTCTCGGCCAAAGCTCGCCGCGCGGCTTACTTGCTCGCGTGCATCACTGCGGTATTGCTGTGGTGCGGTTGGGCCGGCGCTGCCGACCAAACGGCGAACGACGCGATCATCAGCCACCTGAACGCGATCATCAAGCTGTATCGCAGTGCTTCCGCGGAAGTGCAAGCCGGCGGCATGCCCAGCGATGTGATCTACCAGGAGAACGGGCAAAGCCTGACCGCTCAGGCGGTGCGCCTGGCTTTTCAAGCCGCCAAAGCGGAAGCGGCCGCGATTCGCGCCACGCAGAAAAACGGCGCGCCCAACGCAAATTCGGGCCAAAGCTCCGCACAACTGGAAGCGCGAAATAACGCGCGCATGGCGGAGGTGCAGACGAAAATCGAGAGCCTCAATAAACAGATATCCGTAAGTCCCAGAAGCAAACGTGACGCGCTCGTTGCGCAGAAACAGGCGCTGGAAGGAGAACTGACGCTGGACCAGGCTATTCGAGACGTGCTGCAGAAGAGAAGCGCGTTCGCAGAAAACGTCGATAGCGCGGCGGAAGGGCTCGAAGGCCGAATCAATCAATTGGAGCGATCCATTCCGGGCGTGATGGCGGGCTCCAATGACCAGAAATCTGCGACCGCGACGAAGTCCAACACGCCGGCGGAGCCCGCGAAACAATCTTCTGCGGCTTCTTCGGGACTGATTTCCCAGCTACTCGGTCTGTACGGCACGGTAACGAGCGTGCACGAGATCGACCAGTTGAACGACGAGACCGTGCGCGTGCGGCAAATCGCCAGCGATCTCCGCCAGCCGATGCGTGATTCTTTAATCGCCACCGTCAAGAAAGGCCGCGAGCTGGCGAACCAGTCCACCTTAGGACAGGGCACGCCGGCAACGCCGGAGCAGTTTCAGGACTTGACCGATCAGTTCAAGCAGCTTTCCGCGATAGTGCTCCCACTGAGCCAGGAAGTGTCCGTTCTCGACCAATGCTCGGCGAATTTGACGGAGTGGCGAACGTCCATCCTCCGCGAATCCAAATATTCCGCGCGCGCATTGGCGGTGCGCGTTGGCGGCATTCTTCTGGCGCTGGGGCTGGTCCTCGCGCTGTCAGAGGGATGGAGAAGGCTGACGTATAAATACATCGAGGATCCCCGGCGGCGGCGCCAATTTCTGTTGCTGCGCAGATTTGTGATGGGATTTTTTTTTGGCGTGGTGCTGATACTGGGATTCGTCAGCGAATTCAGCTCACTGGTTACTTTTGCGGGGTTCGTGACCGCCGGGATCGCGGTCGGGCTACAATCGGTACTTTTGTCCGTGGCGGCGTACTTTTTTGTGGTGGGCCGCTACGGGATTCACGTGGGAGATCGCATCAGCATCGCCGGTGTTACCGGAGACGTGATCGACATCAGCCTGGTGCGGCTGTACGTCATCGAATTAGCGGGCACGGGCATCGATCTGTATCCCACCGGCCGCGTGGTGGTTTTTTCCAATTCGGTTCTGTTTCAAGCCACCACGCCATTGTTCAAACAGATTCCCGGAACCGGATATGCCTGGCATGAGGCGGTCTTCACTCTTGTTTCCGGAGCAAATCACCAAGCCGCGCAGGAGAAGTTGTTAGAGGCGGTCACATCCGTGTATGAGCAATTCCGTGCCGACATGGAGCGGCAGTATAGCTACATCGAGCGCCGTATCGAGGTGCAACTGAAAGCGCCGCGGCCGGAAACACGGCTGCAATTTGGCGACGCCGGTCTGGAATTGGTGCTGCGTTACCCGGTGCAAATTCGCAAGGAACCGGAAATGGACGAGCAGGTTACGCGCAAAGTTCTGGAGTTGATTCAAGCGCAGCCGGATGTGCAGGCCGCGGTTGCCGGTTCGCCGAAGATTCGCGCCGCAATCCGGGGATAAAATTCGCCAGCGAAATGATGAGCCGCGCGAAGTGAGCTGCTTATCGCGCGGCTTTATGGTGTAACGATGTCTTTCAATCTGGCTTTTACTTTTATGGCTTCCAGGCTGGAGGCATCCCATCCGCCGCCGAGTGCCTTGACCAGCAGAACGCTGGTGGTCAGGCGTTGACCCTGGATGGACACCAACTGCTGCTCGTTATTCAACAAATTCTGCTGCGCGGTAACCACATCGAGATAACTGACCAGGCCGCCGGTGTAGCGATTGGTGGAAATGTCCAGCGTGCGCCTGGCGGCGTCCACAGCCTGCTGTTGCGATTCCTGCGCGCGGATGAATACATTCAATGCCGTTAAATCATCCTGCACTTCGCGAAAAGCGTTCAGGACAGTGCCACGATAATTCGCGACGTTGGCGTCAAAGCCCGCTTGCGCGTACTGCACCTGCGCGCGGCGGGCTCCTCCGGTAAAAATGCTTTCCGACACGTTGGCACCCACGGCCCAGAAAATACTGGATAAGTTCGCCAGCTTGGCGAGGTCCGTCACTTGCGGCCCGGCGGTGGCAAAGAGGTCGACGGTGGGATAGTACGCCGCCTTGGCCACGCCGATCTGCGCGTTCGCCGAGGCCATCTGCCGCTCGGCTTCCGCCACGTCCGGCCGGCGCTCCAGTAAATCCGACGGCAGGCCCGCATTGATTGGCGGAGGAGTGGCGGCGTTCAACTCACTGGAGGCCAGATGAAAGTCCGGCGCGGGCTTGCCGATTAAAACGGCAATGGCATCCTCAAATTGTTTTCTCTGTTGCAGCCGGAGAACCGCCTGCGTCTGCGTGGTGCGCAGCAGCGTTTCTTCCTCGGCAACATCCAGTCCGGAGGCCACGCCGCCGTTGTGGCGTGAATTCACCAGATCGAATCCCTTTTCCAGCGCCTGAACGGTGCGATTCAGGATTCCGATTTCGCTGTCCAGCTCGCGCAGCGAGAAATAATCGCCGGCGAGTTCCGCGGTGATGACCAGCCGCACATTTTCCAGGTCCGCGGCGCTGCCCTGGTAAGCGGCTTCCGCTGATTCGATGCTACGCCGCCGGCGTCCGAAGAGATCCAGCTCATAGCCAGCCACGAAAGGCAGCGTTGAGGAATTTTGAGTGATGGAACCGTTCGGCGCGCTCGAGCCGACAGTCGGCCGATTTCCGGAGAGGTGCTGGCGTTCGACGGTGGGAGTGGTTCCGGGCACCAGGCCAAATGTCGGAAACAATGTGGAAATCTGAACGGCCGCGGTGGCGCGCGCCTGCTCGAGGCGCGCGATGGAAACTTTGATCGTTTGGTTAGCGTCCAGAGATTGTTTTTCCAGGGAGTCTAGCTGGTCGTCATGAAAAACGGCCCACCACTCGCCTTTCGGTATTGCGTCCTTGGGCGCGCTTTCCCTCCACGGTTCCTGCACATCCCAGGTCGCCGGAACCGGCGCGGCCGGTCGATGATAATTCGGGCCCACGGTGCATCCGCCGAGAAGCGCAGCGAGCGCGAACGCGCTCACGCCCGCGCATTTGCGAGCGATGGAAAGATTTTGTCTGAAATTCCCGCTGGTCATATTCGGATCGAGACGAATCACTGCTTCTTGGGTGCCGGCTGGCTTTTGTTTGGATTTTGTGCGGGAGTTCCACTTGGCGCGCGGGTGCCCTGATTGGTGGCGCCGCCTTGCGCACTGGTGGCGCCGCTCCCCGAGACTGCGGGCGCCGGACCCTTGGGCTGCGGCAATTGCTTGACGTTCACCTGCACGCCCTCGTCGAGAGAATCCGCAGGGTTGATGACGATAAAATCGGTGGGATTCAGGCCTTGCAAGACTTCCAGCGTGGTGCCGTAATCGCGACCGATGGTGAGCGGCTGCAAGTGCGTTTTGTGATGGTCATCGATCACCACCGCGCGCAAGCCTTCCGACCGGAACAGCAACGCATTTACAGGAACCTCGAGCCGCGTAGCGGTTACTTTCACTTCCAGGTGTACCTGCGCGTAGCCGCCGGGCAACAGCTGGCCGGACTTATTGGGAACGTCCACTTCCGTCAATAGCGTGCGGGTGTTCAGATCGATGGAATCCGCGGTGCGCGCCACCTGGCCATAAAATTTCTGTCCGGGATACTGCTGCAGGTCCAGATAGGCGGCAAGTCCTTTGTGGATTGCGGGCGCATAAATTTCCGGAACGTTCACGAACACGCGTATGGGATCCGTCTGCGCCAGCGCAAACAATTCCTGTGCCGATCCGCCATTTCCGGCGTTAATCAAGTTGCCCAGGTCCACATTCCGGCGAGTAATGACCCCGCTGAACGGAGCATAAATGTGCTTGAACGACTCCATCTCCTGCAATCTTCGGACGTTGGCCTCCGAGGATTGTGTGCTGGCGGTTTTCGCCGCAAGGTCGCCGGCGGCATTATCCGCTTCCTGCTTGGAGACGCTGTCGGTTTTCAGCAATCCCTCATAACGCGTGGCGGTAATTTGCGAAAGGTTCTGGTTGGCTTTCGCGGTGCCCAGGTCCGCCCGCGATTGCGCCAATTGCTGGTCGACTTCCGGAGTATCAATGTCGGCGAGAAGCTCACCCTTACGGACGCGGCTGCCGATATCGTGATACCACTTCCTAAGGTAACCGCTGGTGCGCGCATAGATGGGCGATTCCACATAGGCCTGGAGAGTGGAGGGCAAAATTAGATCTTCAGAGTCCGCTTCCGCGATAGGGTGAATCACCGAAACGATGGGGACTGCCCGTGCCTCCGTTTCTTTCGCCAGGGCCTGATATTCCGAACGCCTCGCTAGCAGAGTGACTCCCCCGGCCGCGAGCAACAAAACCACCAGGACGATCAGCACCGTGAAGAGGCGGCTGCGCTCTTCTTTTTTCGGCGCCTGTTGCGCGCGGGGTTGCTCGTGCGCCGATCCCGGAGTTTTCTCCGATCCTTGATCTTTCTGATCCATAACTTCCTGGCTCATGCGTTGCTCCGGCTTTCGTGGTTCATTGCTCTATGCTATAGCAGGCTCTTCCTTGCCGTGCGCTTTCCGCTTCTCCAAATATCCGTGAATCATGGAAAACACGCAGGGCACAAAAAACAACGTCGCGAAAGTCGCAAACAACAATCCGCCGATCACCGCGCGGCCCAGAGGCGCGTTCTGCTCGCCGCCTTCGCCCAGCCCGATGGCCATCGGCACCATACCGATAATCATGGCCAGCGCGGTCATGATCACCGGCCGCATGCGCACGAATCCCGCTTCGACGGCCGCATCCAGGGGATTCTTGCCTTCGTCCATCTGCTCGCGCGCGAAAGATACCATCAAAATGCTATTGGCCGTGGCCACACCCATGCACATGATGGCGCCGGTTAAGGATGGCACGTTCAGCGTGGTGTGGGTGATGAGCAGTATCCAGCAAATCCCCGCCAAAGCTCCGGGCAAGGCGGTGATGATAATGAAAGGATCCAGCCAGGATTGAAAATTCACCACGATCAACAGATACGCGAGGACAATGGCGCCGAGCAGCCCGAATCCCAGACCGGTGAACGAGGATTTCATGGTCTGCACTTGCCCGCGCACGATGATGTGGCTTCCTTTGGGCAATTCTTTTTCGATTCCTTTTACGTTCTTGGCAACTTCATCGGCCACGGCGCCCAAGTCACGGCCATCGACCGAGGAGTAGACGTTAATCATGGGCTGCACGTTGTAGTGCGAAACCACCGCTGGGCGCGCCGTGGTCGAGGTGGTCACGAGGTTGCCTAAAATCTGCGGCGTGAGATTGGGGCCGCTTCCGGTGACGGGAGTATTTTGCAAGGACTGATAGGTATCCACACGGTATTGCGGTGTTTGCACCGCCACGTTGTAGCTGACGCCGTTCTTGGGGTCGAGCCAGAACGCCGGAGTAGTCTGAAAACTGGAGCTTAAGGAGACCAGCAGATTTTGCGCCACGTCCTTGGCCTGGAGTCCCAGGTTCTGCACGCGGGTGCGCTCGATATCCATGTGCAAAGTGGGCTGGTTGAAGGCTTGCTGCACGTGCACGTCCGCGGCCCCGGGAATATGGCGCAGCTCGGCGGCGAGCTTTTCGCCGATGACATAATTGCCCTGCTGGTTATTCCCGGTGACCTGTATGTCGATGGGCGCCGGCGCTCCGAAATTCAGAATCTGCGTGACGATGTCCGCGGGTTGAAAGAAAAATTGCACGCCGGGAAAATCCTGCGGAAGAGTTTTGCGCAGGGCGTTGATGTAGACGCGCGTGGGTTTTCCGCGGTCGGGCTTGAGTTGTACCAGTATCTCACCGTCGGCGGTGCCAAAGGTTCCGGCATTGCTGTAGCTCAGGTTGATTCCGCTGTAGGGTACGCCGAGATTGTCCAGGACCGTTTCCACCTCACCTTGCGGAATGGTTTGGCGGATGACGCCGTCGACCTCGTCCGCGAGGCGGGCGGTTTCTTCAATGCGCAGTCCGGTGCGCGCGCGGAAATGCAGGCGGATTTGCCCGGCGTCAACGGATGGGAAAAAGTCGCGTCCGAGAACAAAAACCAGCAGCGTGGAGAGCACACAAAAAATCAGAAAACAGGAAGTAAAGAGGATGGGAGTAGCCAGCGCAGCCCGCAGCGCATGACGATAGCCTTCGCGCATGCGTTCGAAGGAGTGTTCGAACTTCTGTTGATACCTGCGAAGGAATCCCTGTTTCGCTTCCTCGGGGACCACCTCGTCCGCGGAGCTGAGAAGGTACATGGCCATGGTAGGCACGATGGTGCGCGACCACATGTAGGAAGCGAGCATGGCGAAAATCACGGCTTCCGCGAGCGGTACGAAGAGGAACTTCGCCACTCCGGATAGAAAAAACATGGGAATAAAAACGATGCAGATGCACAACGTCGAAACGAACGCAGGCACGGCAATCTGTTGCGCGCCGTCCAGAATGGCCTGCACCGTTTCCTTGCCCATCGCGAGGTTGCGGTTGATATTTTCGATTTCCACGGTGGCGTCGTCGACGAGGATGCCAACCGCGAGAGCCAGGCCGCCGAGGGTCATGATGTTGATGGTTTCGCCCAAGGCGCTCAGGCACAACACGCTGACCAGAATGGAGAGCGGAATGGAGGCCGCGATGATCAGCGTGCTTTTCCAATTTCCGAGGAAGATCAGAATCATGAAGGCGGTCAACACCGCGGCAATCAACCCTTCGCGCAGCACGCCATAAATGGAGGCGCGCACGAACAGGGATTGATCGAACAACATGGCAATGTGAATGCCCTCGGGTATCGAGCCGGAGTAATCGGCGATGGACTTCTTCACGCGGCTGACGATATCCAGCGTGGACGCCGAGCCGGTTTTGTACACCGACATAAGCACGCCGCGTTGTCCGTTGGCGCGCACGATATTGGTCTGCGGGGAAAATCCGTCGCGAATATGCGCCACGTCACGCATATAAATGGTCGCGCCATTTACGGTCTTGATGGGCAGATCGTTCAGGCCGGCAACGGTTTGCGGGCTGCCGTTCATTTCCACCATGTATTCCAGGGTGCCGAGCTTTACCGTGCCGGTGGGAAGAATGAGGTTTTGCGCGTTGACGGCGTTCACGATGTCCACCGGTGAAAGCCCTTTGGCCTGCAGCGTAGTGGTATTGAGGTCCACGGAAATCAGGCGTTGCTTGCCGCCGTAAGGGTAGGGAAGCGCGGCGCCTTGCACCGTGGCGAGTTGCGTACGGATGAAGTTATTTCCAAAGTCGAAAAGCGCCTGTTCGCTCAGAGTGTCGCTGGTCATGCCGATTTGAATCACCGGAACGGTGGAGGCGGAATAGATGGCCACGAGGGGAGCGGTGGTGCCGGGCGGCATGGTGCGCAAAATGGTCTGCACGATAGCGGTGGTCTGTGCCAGTGCGGTCTGGATGTTGGCTTTAGGCTGGAAATAAATCTTAACGACCGAAATTCCGTTGAGTGATTGAGACTCAATGTGCTCCACATCGTTGACCAGGGTGGTCACGGCGCGCTCGGAGTTCGAGGTGATGCGCTGCTCCATCTCCTGGGGTTGAAGTCCCTGGTAATTCCAAACCAGGCTGATCACCGGAATATTAATGTCGGGGAAAATATCGGTAGGCGTGCGCAACAACACCACGGGGGTGAGTAGTACGATCACCAGGGCCATCACGATAAACGTGTACGGCCTGGACAGCGCTAAACGGACAATCCACATACTGTTTCGTGATTTCCCTCAACGGGCTCATGGTTCGCCCGGGAACTATTCAGCGACCTGGTGCCTGCTTTCTTTAGATTCCGCGACCCCATCCTTTGGGTACGCCTGGCTCGCTGCAGCAAAGCCCACGCCGGATGGGTTCGTCGAAATGCCGGCTACCGGGCGGGAAGCTGGTCGAATTCGATGGTTGTTGGATGCCCGCCCAGGAACTGTTGGTACCACAGGGTAGAAAGAAAGCGGCCAGGATGCAATGTGGGATGAACAATTGTATCGATTGGCGGCAGAAACAAATTGGATGGCCCGCTTACTTGTGGGTCATGGTGAAAACGCCATCCCAACCGGAAGGCGGTTCATCGAATAAATATTCCTGGCAGCGTTTCCAGTAGGTGCGCGCCGGGCCGTCATCGGGCCAACGATCCAGCATTTTTTGAAACTCCTGTTGCGCCTCGTGCCAGCGGCGCGCGCGATAGAGTTTTTGTCCGTGGGCAAATTGATCCAGGCGCTGCTGCAATTCTTCGGCGCTCCCATAGACGCCGGATTCGCCCTTGCGGCCGATTAATTCGTAAATGGTTACCGGCTGGTTTTTCCCTTTTACGCGGATCACGTCCAGCTCGCGATACACAAAGTTGGCATCCTGAGTGGCCGCGTAGGTGGTCTCATTCACCAGAATATGGGTGCCGTAATCCTTGTTAAGGCCTTCCAGGCGCGATGACAGATTCACGGTGTCTCCCAGCGCCGTGTATCCGTAACGCAGCGCCGAACCCATGTTGCCCACGCTGGCGACTCCGCTGTTCAACCCGATTCCGATGTCCAGTTTGGGTTTGCCCTGGGCTTGCCAGGTGCGCTGCATGTCGCGCACGCGCTGCATCATGCGCAGCGCCGAATTGCAGCCGTTCACGGCGTGATCGTCGACCTCAAACGGCGCGCCCCAGAAAGCCATCACCGCATCGCCAATGTATTTGTCGAGGGTGCCGGCGTACTCAAAAACCAGGCTGGTCATGTCCGATAAGTATTGGTTCAAAAACACCGCGAGGTCCTGGGCATCCAGGTTTTCAGAAATGGTGGTGAAGCCGCGAATATCGCTGAACATTACGGTGATCTCGGTTTTCTTCGGTTCCACCAGCTTGGGATTCAACAGCAGCCGGCGTATCACTTCGGGGCTGAGGTACTGGCCGAACGCCGTGCGGATGCGGCGTTTTTCTTTTTCTTCCACGAGCGCGCGGTAGAGCGAGATCAACAGCACGTTGGAAACGAGGGTCAATGCCGGGACGCTGAAATTGAGCCACCAGCCGCGCAAAAACGCCAGGTAGTCCACCAGCAGCAGCGGTACGATGAAGCTCAGCCCGAACCACATCCATCGCGGCGATACCAGCGCCATCCAGATACCCACGGGAATCCCAAAAAATAAGATAAGTGCGATGTCCCACAGCTCCTGCGGCGCGCCGCGCTTGAGGGCATCGTGATTCAGCATGTTATCGATGGCGTTGGCGTGTACTTCGACCCCGGGGTAAGTAATGCCGCCATAAGGGGGCGTGCGCAAATCCCCGATGCCGGTGGCGGAGGCGCCCACCAGAACAATTTTGTCCTTGAAGGTTCCGGCGGGTAGGGCGTGCTGCACTACATCCACGAGCGAGTAATAAGGATAAGTGCGTTCCGGACCGCGATAGTTGATGGCCAGGCGGCCGATGCTATCCGGCTTGACCTGCAGCTTGTCTCCGAATTGCAGGCTGACGACACCAGTCTGGCTATAGTTCACGGTCAACTGCTCGGAGGGCATGCCCAGATACAGACGTATCGCCTGGACCTCCAGCGATCCATACAATTCCGCTTCGCTCAACTTTCCCGAGCGGTCGAAGGGCACCACCAGCAGCGAGCGCCGCAGCACGCCATCGGCATCAGGCAGCACGTTGAAGAATCCCATGGTGGAGGCGGAGTTGTTGTCGGGGCTCAGCAGCGCGGGAATGTTGGCCATGGTGGCGGTGTAAAGAATGCCGTTGGCGTCGTAACGATGCATGAGGCTGAGAAAATCCTGCTTGCCCGTGGCGGGATTCAAGGAATTTTGTCCCAGCGAATACCATTGCACCAGGTCGGCATAGGCATTCAGCGTGGCCTCATCGGTGCCCCGCAACTCTTCTTTCGGCAGAAAGAAATTCCCGAGCACCACGTTGCCAAATCTCTGGATGGCGGCGCCGAACTGTTTGTCGGCGTCGTATTCAGCAGCCAGTTCCTTGATTTCGTTTTCGAGTTGCGGATCGATCCGCTGCCCGCCGGCTTTGCGCTTCGCGAATTTTTCAGCCAGAGCCCGAACGGGCGCTGCTGTCTGGTCGGGTTTATCAAAGGTGACGTCGAAGGCCACCACCTTGGCGCCGTCTGCGCGCAAGGCATCCAGCATCACCGCGAAATTCGTGCGCGAAAAAGGCCATTTCCCCAGCCCTTCCTGCGATCTTTGATCGATATCCACGATGACGATGCGGCGATCGGCAGGGCTATATTTGGCGGGCCGCACGCGGAAGCGCGTATCCAGAGCATCCAGCTCGAGCCGCTCCATGAAAACCAGTAGGGGACTGGACTGTTCGCCGATGTAGGTAAAAGCGTACAGGCCGATAGCCGTGACGGTGATGGCCAGGCTGATGAGGAACGAAACGCGGTGCTGCCACCACGTCTGCAACAGGTCGATAACAGCAGCGTAGGCTTTTTGCCGCCGGGGAGCGCCAGACGAAGCTGCCATCTCGCTCGGGTTAGTCGCGGAAGATAAAGTTCAGGCGCACACCGCAAACCAGGATCAAATCGCCATCCTTCAGTTGCACGGGGCCCTGGATGCCCTTGCCGTTGACGGCGGGGATTTTTTCGCCGGCGCCGAGGTAAAAGCCGTCGTCTTTCTGAGTAATCTGCGCCGCCATTTTAGGCTTGAACCACCCGCGGAGTCGCACGGTGGCCAGATTGGACTTGCCGATGACCGTCAATTTGCTGGTGAGGGCATATTCCTTCTGGTCGGTCCTGCCCGCCAGCACGACGAGCGTGGGAACCCGGAGGCGCCCAGAAGCGAACTGCGTTCTCTCGCCCATGGCCGCCGCTTGCTGCAGCATTTCGCGGCGAACCTTGGTGTCCAGCACCATGGTTTCGTTGATCCGCGGCGCATTGGCTTTGCGGCCGGAATCGTAAGGCACCGGGGCATCACCCTTGGCGTCGACCTTGATGTAATGTTTGCCGATGTGAATGGAATCTCCGTCATGCAGCGTGGCGCGCTCCACGCGCATATCGTTTACGAAAGTGCCGTTCAGGCTGTCCAGGTCTTCCACTACCAGCCGGCCGGCTTCCACGTATACCCGTGCGTGATAATTAGAGACGGCCAAATTGTCGACGGGCAAATCATTATCGGGCGAGCGCCCAATGCCGACGGGCCGCACTCCCACGGGAACCTCTTTGACGGTCTTCGCTTCGAACATCAGTGTGAGTTTCGGCATTTCACTTTCCTCCTGCAGAGCCGTTGCCGCCGCCCGCATTTTTCTGCGCCCCACGGCGCAACCACGAGAACCACCCTTTTTCGTCCGAATCCAGTCGAACCACCACTACCGTTACGTTATCGGCGCCGCCGTTTTCATTGGCCAGCGCTACAAGCCGCTCCGCGGCCCTCTCCGGGCTGGGCTCGGCCTGCAAAGTGCCCGCAATTTCCGGTTCGGTCACCATGCGTGTCAAGCCGTCGGAGCACAGCAGCAACACGTCCCGCGAAAAAAGCGAATGCTCGTCGGCGTCCACTTCCACCTCGGGCTGCGTACCCAGCGCCCGCAGCAGGACGCTTTGCATCTCGCTGTGTTCCGCCTCCGAAGGCGTCAAAATGCCGCGCCGCACCTGTTCCGCCACCAGCGAGTGATCGCTGGTGAGCTGCTGCAGCGAACCGCTCCGCAACAGGTAGGCCCGGCTATCGCCCACATGCGCGATGCTCAACCTTTCCCTGTCGATCCACGCTGCCGTCACTGTCGCACCCATGCCCACCTGCTCAGGGTGCGCTTCCGCGGATTCAAAAATTTTCTTGTTGGCCAGATGCACGGCGCCAACCAGCCGCTTGGTGTTTTCGCTCCAACTGACCTGCGCTTCCGGGGAAGCGCCTGCAGGGCCCTCGGTATCCAGGCAGTGTTTCACAATGGTTTCCACCGCCAGGGCGCTGGCAACCTCGCCGTGAGCTTCGCCGCCCATGCCGTCGGAAATTACGTACAGGTCAATCGCCGGAACGATGCGGAAACAATCTTCATTGTTTCCCCGCACTTGCCCGACGTCGCTCTTTCCGCCACTGACAATCCGCACAAGTGCCCCTTTTCCGGGCCGCCCGCTCTGTCGCAGCAGCAGACGACACCCGGAGTATGCCGGGAGCTGATAACCCCTGCTCACACGCTACCAGACACCAGCAAGCTCAGAAAGACTGTGAACCTTATTAATTAGCAGTGTTTTAGCAACAAGACACTGGCCGCGCAAGCGGCCCCTGTGGGAATCCGGCGAGTGATGCAGGTGGGCCCGACGCCAAGGCATCCCATGGGGCTTTTCAGCCTTGAGAGACCCACCTTGCGAGCGCGCATCACAAGCCCGTCCTTCTTCTTTGCCCGCGCGTCATCTACAATTCCATTTATGCCCTCGCGCGACCGCGCCCTGATCCTGTCGGGGCTCTGTGCATTTCTATTTGTCAGCGTCGCGCACTCTCAACAGGCGGCTCCGCCCGCGAGCACCGCCAGAATCCTCCTGCTCCCGAGGCGCATTGTTTCCGGCGAGCGCGCTACCCTCGCGGTGCTTGACGTGAACGGACGCCTCACTCCCGACGTCACTGTGGATTTTTCGAATGGTGACCACTACACCACCGACCAGACCGGGCGCGCCCTGTTTGTGGCGCCGCTCAATCCTGGAGTGATTTTTGGTTCCATCGCGGGGCGCCGCGGCCGCGTAACCACCGTCATCGTCTCGCCGACCGATCCGGCCGTTACCCAGGTGGGAGTCACGTCGGTACCGCGCATCGCTTCGCTATCCGATCGCTTCGATATTCTCGGCGCGGGATTTTGCGGCGATGCCGATGCGAACACCGTCAGCATCGGCGGGCAAGGAGCCATCGTGCTCGCCGCGTCGCCAACCGCCCTGGTGGTGCTGCCGCCCGTCGACATGGAACCCGGCCCCGCAGCCGTCCAGGTTTCCTGCGGCAAGAACGCCATGCCGCCTTTCTCGATCATTTTTCTTGGCCTGGAGCTCCACGCGGACACCTCGCCTCTCGCGCCGGGAGAGCATCGCAAGTTGACGGTGAGCGTAAGCGGCACGAAGGCCAGAGTTCCGCTGGATGCAAGGAACCTGGCGCCGGACGTGGCCGAACTGCTGGGCGGTGACTCCGTGCGGCATGCTTCTTCGGGAGGCGCGGAAAATGTCGCGCACTTCGAAGTCGTCGGCCGCAAGCGGGGCAGCTTTCTGATTTCCATTCGCCTGGTGCCGATGGCTGCGCGTCCATCGCCCTGAGCCACCTGGGAAAACATCGTCGTGGCTGATTCAGGCGGTTTTTTTCGCGGCGGCGGCGGTGGAATCCATGGGCAGCGCCAAAGTGCCCTGCACTTCCAATTCAGCCTGCGTGGAGCTGGTACCGAGCAAATTGTCGAGTGTGTTCTGGGTCTTCTCCAGGCGCCTGTCGGCGTCCGTGTAGGCTTGCTGGGAATTCTTGATGTGCGTGCCCAGTTTTTCGAACACGTCGGTGAACGTTTCCATCTGCTTGTGCATGCCCGCCAGGCTGGCGAAGAGTCGCGTGGCATTTTCCTCGATCTGCATCCCGCGCAGGCCCATGGCAATCACGCAGAGATGCGCATAGAGCGTGTTGGGTGAAACGGCGATGACTTTTTTGCTGCGGCAATAACTGTCGAGCTGCTGTCCTTTGCTGTCCGCCAGCATCAATAGCTCGTAATAAACACTTTCCGAGGGCACGAACATCAGCGCCATATCCAGGGTGCCTTCCTGCGGCACGATATATTTTCTGGCGATGCTGTCGGCATGGCCTTTCACCGCGGTCGCAAAGGAGCGGCGCGCTTCATCGCCTTCCGTGGAAATGCGGCGAAAGGCATCGAGGGGAAACTTGGAGTCGATGGCCATCAGTTTATTGTCGCGCAGGAAAATTACCGCGTCGGCGGTCTCACCGGAAGAAAAGCGATGTTGCGCGGCAAACTGCGAGGGCGGCAGGCAGTCTTCAAGGAGGCGCTCCAAGGTCACTTCGCCAAGCAGGCCGCGGCTCTTGGCTCCGCCGAGAATATCTTCCAGCGATTTCGTAGCGGAGGAAACGTTGCGGCCCAATTCCTGAAATTCACCCAGTTGCTTCTGAATCTGTCCCATCTGTTCGCGGGTATTTTTAAGTTCCGTGGCGATGGCCGTCTGGCCCTGCGTGGCGATCTGCGCGGAGCTGGATACGCCGTCCTGCAGCGCCTTGGTCACGCCCTCCAGGCGTTGCGCCACGTTTTGCCCGATGGTGGCAATCTGTCCGCTGCTTTGCGCCTGGGCCGTGGCGATGGTCTGGAGGTCGCGGCGCAATTCGCTCATCTGCGATTCGAGGATGTCGCTTTTGCGTTGATTTTGGGTGCTGTGCAGCAACTGCCAAACCACCATTGCAATTACCAGGATGGCCAGGGTGATCGCGACAACGGTCATTCATTCTCCTGTTACGGGTAGGTAACCTGTGTACTTATTTTACAGCATTGCGCCGGGGAGAAAAACCAGCGATGTGCTCCGGTGAATCCCGGAAGGTAGTGCGCAACTTCAATAAATCACCGTGAGCTCCGCCTCAAGATTTCGCCAGGCAGCCATCCGCTCGATTCGGTGCCGCCGTTTACACCCGCCCGGCCGCGTCGAGCACCGCATTCTTGAGAGCATCGCGCCTGGCCGTCCACGCCTTCATGCAAGTGGCGATGGTGATTACGATGGCGGTGGCAAAATTGGTGATGACCACGGCCTGGGCCCGCAACAATACTCCATAAGCGAACCACAAAATGGCTCCAATCAGATAGAGCGCCAGCATCCCGTATGACAAGTCGCGCCCACCCTGCTTCCAGATCTTCAGCACCTGCGGCACAAATGCGAAGGTAGTGCAAAAGCCCGCCAAAGTCCTTACGACGATAATCGAGGTGTCTGTGTGCATCAATTCTCCGTCCGTTTTCGTCAGGATTTATGCATGCTAGCTTAGCAGCCAGCGCGGAAGGACTAAAGTAAACACCAGGTTACTGAAGGAATCATTGCGCGCGGTGCTGCAAGCAGGGAAGGATCCGTTGAAAATTAGGAACTCCGGGCAGGCTTAAGCGGTCTTTACCGCGGGCTGCCGCCGAAGTTGCTGTCGCTCGAGGATTTGGTCAGCGCCGCGATCTGCTGCATTGAGGCCGCCGGCGAAACCGCGTGAAAATCGGTGTCGATTTCGTTGGTGCGCACCGTGATGGTCTTAAAGAACAGCGCCCTGCCATCCATCTGCACATCGATTCGACTCATCTCCCAGCACCCGGGAGCGACCTCTTTCTGTCTTACGTAAAACGTGCCGCCTTGGTCCAGGTGGCCGAGCAGGCCTCCGAAGAACCGAACTTCCGAGTTCAAGCGTCCGCTGATTTCCACCAGGCGCTTTTCCCTCATATTCAGCGTCAACGTTCCGTCCATGTGATGGAAAACCATTTGTGAATATCCGGAAGGGTGAAAGGCGGGGTTCGGGAAAAATCGCAGCTTGAGGTTATCCCCGTCGCGGCTTTCCTGTTGGAATGTAAACGCGTCCGGGATGATTTTCATCAGGTCGGTGGCCTGCCTGGCATCATCCGCTTGTTGCTGTTGTTTTTTTCTAAATTGATCGTGGTTGTTTAACAGTCGCTCGATGCGCTCGTTTTCCTGGTTCCACTGATTTTCGGTCAGCGGCGTGCCGTTCACGGCCAACAGCCGGTCAATTTCTCCATTCGGGGTCTGGCAGGCGGAGAACAGTTGCGCCTTGCCGTCTTTGCGCTCCAGTTTGCGGTAACACCACGCCGACTTGTCTTCGGCCTGCGCACGCACCTCATGGCGGAGTATGTCGCCAACCACGGCGGTTAGACCTGGCCCACTGTGCGGAACGCCATTTCCACCATTTCCAGAGGTACCCTGAGCCGTGGCGAGTGCCGGGAAAATACCGAGGCTCAGGACCAGCGGAACAGCCAAAAGCATGCTCCAGCCGATTCGGCTGCAGTCTCTCTGTAGCGCGAGATTTGCTGTGCAATCAAACATATTTGTGGCCGACCGTGTCAACGTAGATGAGCCCGGGGCATGGGACGGCCCAAAATCTCCTCATCACGCTTCATCGCGTCGAGATGTTCTTTACCTACCAGGAAAGCAGTGAAACCCAGAAGCCCCAGAATCAGGAAGATTCCCGCAATAGCCAGTAGCATGCGCACCCCGCTTTGCTGGGCCGAGCTGTGGGATAAACAATATTCGCTCCCTAACAAGGGACGCGTCGATAAGGTAAATCAGGCATCACCATACCAAAATTACGGTAGATTGATAATGAATTTTTAAGCTCCTTCCACGTTTCGTCCGTCAGACTGAACAGACAAGTTCTCCAGGACGCAGAAAGTGCCGGCGCTGCAGCAACATTTCTGCGGCTCGTCTTGGCGCCTGAAGGGTGTCCTCCGTATTTTTTCCTTGAAGGAGCTAAATGGCTACCGCGGTCTTGACTCGAAGTTCATCCGACCAGTTCCGGAGTATCGCTGCGCCCTTCCACACGGTTTTCATTATTTGCCTGCAAGGGTCCTTGTCCTACTTGGGAAAAATCAATACCGGGCACTTGCGCGCCGCAACGACTCTTAACCGCGCGGGCATCTACGAGCGCACTATTTTTACCGAGTGGCTCGTGTTGATCCTGGTGGTGATCGGTGTGCGCCTGCATGGGTCTTCGCTCAGCGCGGTGTTCGGGGATCGCTGGCGTTCGGTTCGCCAGGTGTTTCTAGACATTGGGCTCGCGCTGGCGTTTCTGGTTGTTTCCACTGCCGTTCTTTCTGTCTTTGGAATGCACTCGAAATCTCCCGACGCGGGGATGGCATTCCTGTTGCCACGCGGGCTTTTTGAGAAGTCGCTGTGGGTGCTGTTATCGCTGACCGCGGGAATCTGCGAGGAGGCGTTGTTTCGAGGCTATCTGCAACGGCAATTCATGGCGCTGACAAAAAGCGTGGCGCTGGGCATCGCGCTTTCCGCGGTAGCGTTCGGCCTGGCGCACCTTTATCAAGGTTGGTTCCTGGCCCTGCGAATTGGCGCGCTGGGGGCCATGTTGGGAACGCTGGCGTATTGGCGCAAAAGCGTGCGCCCCGGCATGATTTCTCACGCCGCTCAAGACCTGCTGGCCATGTTCATGCCACATTAAATTGCGGATCTGCTTCGAAGAAAAATTGCTTCGTTGGAAATTTTTAGCGAGTAGCTGGCCGTCGAGAGTTTAAGGGTTAATCAGGTATTCGGCAGGTTGCGCAGGACCAGCTTCCGCAGCTTGTCGCGGTCTTCGTCGTTCATGCCCACGAATTCCACACCGCCCCCGCCGGGCGCGGTGTTACGCACGATGGCGGTGCAGTGAATCTTGCGCAGGCCGGCGCGCAACTCCAGTTGCAGCGATTCGCCGACTGCGAATTTCTGAGGACTTTCCAGGTACGCGCCGCCAAGGCTGATGGTTTTCACGCGCGCGAGGCTGGCCTGGGCCTGCCCTGCGTGGCCGCCGACCTGCGCGCGCAAAGGAGCATCGAGGGGGACGCGCATGTAGCGGCGCGGCGCGGCATACAGCGCCGTGTTTGGAGTGGGAGCGTCGAATGTGGCGCGCACCGATGCGGAAGCCGGGCGGCCTTCAATCATGGTCAGCGCGTCTTGCGCCGCCGCGCGCAATCCTGAAGGTTCGGCAAAGGCAATTCCGCTGCGGCGTTCCGCGAGGAGATGCAGCATCTGCATCGCTTCGACGGCGCGGAGGCGCCCCAGCGCTTCAATGGATTTGATGCGCACGAACTGGTCGCGCAAAACGGCGTGCTCACCCGAAGCAATTTCCATTAAGTGCGGAATGGCGGAGCTTTCGCCGGCCAGCCCGATTTGATCGATCATCATGGGCACGACCAGCGGGTGCGCCGTGGTCAGCATGCTGGAAAATACAAACGCCGCGGTTTGCGCGGTCGGCGCGTTCGTGGGCCGCGACAATTCGCTGACCGCCAGATCCTGCATGTTCCATTCCCAACTGGGTAGCGCACGCGTCAGGCTCCGCAGCAGTCGGTCCGGATCCGCTGAGGCCAGAAGCTTGATGGCGGCGGTCACGCGCTGCGGCCGCGCTTCATACAGCCGGGTTTCCAGCACACTCAACACCGGCACGCCGATGGTCCGCAACAGCCGCGACATGGGCGCCAGCATCTCGCTGCCATTGCCTTCGGTCAGCAACAGCGTCAGGCGGTCCAGCAGCCGGTCCGGATCTCGCGTCAGCAATCGTGGAAGTACCCCTTCCAGCGGGCGATTCGCTATAGCAGCGTCCACCAGCAGCAGCCAACGGTCCTGCGCCACCACGCGTTTTGCCAGCGCCGCCAGTTGCGCTCGTTCGCGTCCGTGCGGCGTCACTTCCAGAACCAGCAGAATCGCTTCAAACCCGCCGTAGTCCGCGCGCACGATCGCCAGATGGCTCAGGGATTCGATGAACGTGGCCAACTGCGCCGCCGTTTGCGGATTGCTTTCCATTTCCAGCGCCGCCAGCGCGCCACGGCTCAAATCTTCGGGGAGCTGGTTGGGCCATAGCGACTCAATGACGGGCCACAATTCGTTCAGTCCCGCGGCCACCGCGCGGCGCGCCTGCGGATCTTCGTGATCCAGCCTTCGCGCATAGTTCAGGACCACGTGGCGGGCTTCGCGGCGTGGCGCATCCGCCCCGGCCTGCGCCAGAGTTCCCAGCGACTGGCGCAAAGCCGCCACCGGAACGCTCCATAAATCTGGCCCGCGAAGCACCAGGGATTTTTCGCGCGGCGGCAGCTCCAGCCAAAAACGTGTCACCAGCTGTTCCCGGTACCTTGGGGCGGCCCACATGGCGGCCAGCGAAGAGAGGTTCTCGGCGGACTGCGCGCCGGAATATTTGCCTGCTTCGACGAGGATGGCGCCCAGGCGGTCAAATGTGCGGCGCACCTCCACGGTGGGCAATAGTCCTGCCGCAAACTCCGCCATGAGATCCTCAAAAATCAGACTCTCGGCCAGGCGTGCGATGTACGGTTGCGGCAGCTCGCCTTCTTCGGGGGCATATTGCAGGATGGCGCTGAGCAGCAAGCGCACCGTTTCGTGACTGGTGGTTTCCATCGCGGTATGAATGGCACGCGCCGCCTCCGCGGGATTCAATTCGCGCGCGGCTTCGAGCGGCAGCGTGATGCGTGCCAGCAGTGTGAGAGTGGCAACCAGATCATCGAAGCCCGGCAGGCGAATCGGCTCTTCGGGGTTCACTTGCGGCGAGTTGCCGCCATAAGCCATCAGGGCGGCAATCAAGCTGGTCAAGAGCGTGTCTATCTTGCGATCGACTTGATTGTTGATGAGAATTCCTTTCACCTGGAGCTCAGCGAATTTTGCCGCCCACCATTCTTCCCAGTTAATTCTCGCGTTGCGCTCGGATATGGCGGTCGTGTGCGCCCGCCCGGGAATGGTCAATGATACCTTGATGAGCTCGGCGAAATGGTCCAGTTCCTCCATGCGAATGTTTTTCAGGAAGGATACTCGCCTTATTCCCGCCGCCCGTAACACCGCGGCCAGCGCGTGCATTTCCCCGCGACGGTCTGGAAGATTGGTTCCGTTCGACGAGGCCAGCCCGTCGCCCTTGATCGACACTTCAAATCTGTTGTCTCGCACAGCGAATTGAAATGAATCGTAGGCCGACTCCAGCGTTGCCAGCCGCCGTGGATGGCTCTTGTCGTACAGGCGTTCGCAGCGAAGCAGCAGATGGAAGTTCAGCAGCGCCCGGTGCATGCCGGTGATTTTGCTCTGCTCCGTTACTGGTGACGAATGAAGTAATTCGGGCGCAGGGGCATGGGCCGGCGGCGGCGCGCCATTTGTCGGGCGTGGTTCTGCAGTACCGCGATGGGTCCTTATAGATGCCAAAACCCTAACCAAGGAAGGCTCTCCCTCTCGCTCGTTGGGGTCAGGGGAGCGGCGGATTGCAAGTAATCCATGCACGCATCCGTCCGTAAAAGGCGGCTCTAACCCCTTTGGTAACAACCGGTTTTTTGATCCAAGTCGACAGACTGCGCAACGATGTTACAAAAGGTTACCTTTCGCTCCGAGTGCTTCAGAACCAAATTGGGAATGAAAAGCAGATCCGCACGCTACTTGCAGGCTATTTGAGGGTCAATACAATCTGCGAGTCCGGATAAACGCCCGCCGGCACCGCGGAATTGTTTTTTGCTCCCTGGGTCCGCAATTCGATGTGCAAGGTCTTCTTCTTTTTGGCTTTGAATTCCGCGCTCACGATGTTGGAGGTCTTGCGATTTTCACCCACCCCGGCGATCACCCGAAATTCCGGGAATCCGGGCGGCACGTATAAGTCATCGAATACGTTCTGATTATTGTTTCCGCCGCGCTCAAAATAAATTTTTCCGCCCATCTCCACGGTGAAAGCCACATTCTCCGGAAAATGGTCGGCCTCAATTTTCAATTTGGCGTTGGTGTTGGGATCCAACTGCTTCGGATCGAAGTCCACGCGCGGTGGCGCAGGCAGCGCCGCCACGACGGTTCTGGGCGGCGGCTCCGGTGGTTTCGTTTCGGCTTTTGGGGGCGGCGGCGTGGTGACACTGCCCTTGCGCGGTGCGCGAGATGCGGGGCGCGAAGGCGTGGTGGAATTGGCGGCTGGTTCTTCCGCTTTTGCGTCCGAGGCAGACTCGGGGACGCGGCCGGAGTCCAGGATTGCGGCAATGCGCTCGCGATGTGTGTAACCGTACCAACCTCCAGCGAGGAGAATCACGACGAACAAGACTGCGACGGTCGCGGCAACGGGATGAGAGCGTTTTCCATGAGGCTCCGATCTCGTCTGCACGCTCGATTGCTGGACGGCAGGCACACCCGGCGCAGCTTCAGGATGCGAATCGAGCGTAGCGTCCATGCTGCTGTCGGGCTCGGCGGCATGGGTCGGCAGGGTCGCATGTAATTCCGCAGGCGGATGAGCGGTGCGCAGCGCGGCGAGATCGCGCGCCAAATCTTCTCCCGATGCGTAGCGGTCCGCAGGCGCCTTGGCCAGGCACTTCATAATGGTCTGGTCGAAGGCCGCGGGCACCGCGGGATTCAACTTGCGTGGCGGCACGGGGTCGGTATTCACCACTTTGTAGGAGACGGCGGTGATGGTTTCACCAGGAAAAGCAAGTTCTCCCGTGGCCATCCAGTAGAGAATCACGCCCAGCGAGAAAAGGTCGCTGCGGCCGTCGATGGGCGCGCCGGTAAATTGCTCCGGTGGCATGAACGCGGGCGTGCCGAGCATCTGGCCGGTAGTGGTAAGTTGCGCGGCGCCCAGTTTGGCCACGCCAAAGTCGGTGATCTTGGGCCGTTCGATGCCGTATTTTTCCTTGGAGGTGAGCAGAATATTCGCGGGCTTGATATCGCGATGAACGACCCCATGCTTGTGCGCATAGCCCAGCGCTTCGGCAATCTGTTGACCGATTTCGCAGGCGCGCTCGAAGGTAAAGCGCTCTCCCTTTTTTGCAGCGTCGTTGAGCGTGCGCCCTTCGATGTACTCCATCACCAGGTAGGGCACGCCGTCCTGCTCGCCCACGTCAAAGACTGTGACGATTCCGGGATGGGCCAGGCCGCCGGCGGAACGCGCTTCGCGGTAGAAGCGCTCGCGGAATTCATCGGCCTGCGGGCCGGTGAGCGCAACGGAATGGATGGTTTTCAATGCCACAATGCGGTCCATCGCAGGATCGCGCGCGAGGTATACCGCGCCCATGGCTCCGCGGCCCCGCTCTTCAACAATTTCGTAGCGCCCGATTTTTTCCGCTTCAATCATTTTGGGAATTACGCTGCAAAATGTACTTTAGCACGGCCTTCGTGGCCGCGAATTGCTGTTACCAGGCCTGTTACCGCATCCGCTAAGTTGCCACTCCTCGTGAGATGCTTCGGGCGGCAAGAAAGACTTGTGGATTGCGCAGAGAGTCCCGGGCGGGTGGAAAGAACGCCGCAGCCGCGGGCATTCCGCCGGCCACAAATTTACCGAGCGAGCCGGGCTTCTTTGTCCGGCGTTCCGCCCGGCACAATAAACCGAACGACCGCCTGGCACAATTTAGCGAGCGGGCGAGCTTCTTTGTATGGACAATTAAGAGATGGTCTTCGTTTCCATTACGCGCCTGCGCCTGCGTTCCTGGCGCTACGCTCCGTTCTTTTTTGTGCAGGCCATCCGTTCGGCGCGGCAAGCGAAAGGCGCCGCGGGAAGTCTCGGCGTCACGATTTTGCGGGAACCAGGAAATATCTTCTGGACCCGCACGGTGTGGGACGCGGAGAGTTCGATGAAGGCCTTCATGCTCTCCGGAGCGCACCGCGGCGTGATGCACAGCCTGCTGGAATGGTGCGACGAGGCGGCAGTGGCGCACTGGACGCAAGACTCATCGGAGCCGCCTGCGTGGAGCGAAGCGCGCGCGCAACTGCTGCGCATCGGGCGGGCTTCCAAGGTAAATCATCCGTCCGAAGCGCAGCGCCAATACCAGATCGCTGAGCCGCGGCTCACGCCGGGCGGAGAAGTGCGCTGGAAATAGAGGATCAGCGGTACTCCCTGCGCGCAGGCAGGCGGGGTGCGGGCGCGCTATCCGCAATCGCGACCACGCGAAAATTGTTGACACCCCGCACCGCGGCGGCGTACCTTGCCGCAAGCGATCAGGACCCCCTTTCGATGACGCGACGCCCACGGCGCACGTGGGGAAAATCAGGAATCGTTCGAAACGTACAAATCAAGGAGAGACACTCATGAAGCATTTGCTTGGATTGGTTGCCGTATTTGTGCTTGCCGCTGTTGCTTCCGCGCCAGTTTTTGCCCAGGAAAATCCCGCACTGGGAACCTGGAAACTGAACGTGGAGAAATCCAAATTCGTGGGCGCGCCCGCGCCAAAAGAATTGACCCGCACACTCGAGGCCGATGGCGATTCCGTAAAATACACGTTTACGGGCGTCGGCGCCGATGGCAGTGCCTTGTCCTACGGATTCACCGTGAAGTATGGAGCCGGAGAAGCGCCGGTAACGGGAAGTGCGCCCGGCGGATTCGACAAGATTGCCATCAAGAAGGTCAGCGCACATGTCTATGAAGCCACCCAGTATCGCGACGGCAAAGTCAACGGAGGCGGGAAAGTGGTGGTTTCGAAGGACGGAAAAGTCACCACGGTGACGCTCAAGGGCACGACTGCCGACGGCAAGGCGAGCAGCACCACCTCCGTATACGACAAACAGTAAGGGCGAGCCGTTCGCCAAGACGTAGCACCCGTTCCTTTGCGAATGTGAATGCGTGGCACGGAAATCCGTGGGTGCGCGTCCACGTTTTGCATTGAACCTCCTTGCAAACCGGTTTCTCCCCCTCCCGCAGGTGATTCAATCTCGAGGCAGGACAAAAGGGCCTTCATCAGGATTCGAGAATGGCTGTGTTGTGCGACCCGTTCGTCTTTTTGCAAAGAGACCAGAAGTTGTTGAAAACAAAGAACGGCGATCATCAAAAGAGGCCCAAGAGAGCAAAAGAGCGCGAAAGGGACTTGATGTCTTCGCGGTCCACTACGGGGCCGGCAATTCTGAAGGTCGGGGCGAAGAAGCCTATGTAATTGAATATTTAATCCAGTAAAAGTAATGGTACCGAACGACAAACAAAGTATTTACAGCGCGCTACCCTCCGAAGGTACGGAGACGGGTACTTCACTGCAGAACAACACCATTTGGAGGTTCGGAGATGGGCACTCAGTGATGAGACCTACGGACTACCATTCTGCCGGACCACGGGACGTGCGGGTCTGCCGCACTGCCCCAGGGCTCATTATACTTGTTGTGTATAGACATTCCGAGTAAATAAAAGGTCAGGGTCGAGACCTGTACCAACGTTGGAAGGCGGAAAGAGTATGAAGATTCGAACGGCATTGGCGCTGGCGGCGATGTTGTCGCCGGCTGGCCTCTGGGCGGCTCCGGGGAAGCCGGCGCTGGAAGTTGTGGCGCTTGGCTCCGGCGGACCACGGGCGTTTGGCAGGGCGGGATCAAGCTACATCGTGAAGGTCGGAGGAACGCCGCGAATTCTGGTGGATGCCGGGCCGGGCGCGTTCCTCAGGATCGGAGAACTTGAGCTGGAGCTGGAAAAGGTAGATACGGTCTTGTTGACGCACCTGCACATCGATCACAGCGCAGACCTGGCGGCATTCTTCAACGCGCGAGCGCTGACCAGCGACGGGCCGATCCAGTACCGCATCTTTGGCCCGGATGGAGCGGGGCTTTTTCCCAAGACCTCGCGATTTGTCGATTTGCTGGTGGGAAAAGGCGGGGCGTTCGCGTATCAGAAGACCTTTGGCGCGCGGGAGTCGTTTACGGTTCGCGATCTCGCCATTCATCTGGATTCGCCACGAACGAAGATAGTGGATGAGGATGGGTTGATCGTGGAAGAAATTGCCACGCATCACGGCGATTGCCCTTCGGTGGCTTACCGGATTTCTTACCACGGCGAGGTGGTGGTTTTCTCCGGCGATATGGATGCCTCGGCGCTGCCGAACCTGGTGCAACTAGCGAAGAACGCGGACTTGCTGATCTTTAACTGCGCGGTGCTGGATCCGCCGGAATCGCCTTCGCAACTGTACGAGTTGCATACGCCGCCCAGGAAAATTGGCGAAGCCGCACGCGTGAGCGGAGTGAAGAGTCTGTTGCTGAGCCATCTTGCACCGGACGTGGAAGGGCAGGAGGTGGAGGTGCGCAAATCGATTGGGGCTTCGTATGCGGGGCCGGTGGCGTTCGCGAGCGATAAACTGCGTGTGATCGTGGGGAAATGAAGCAGGCATTCGAGCGCAAGTGGAAAGATAATGTAGCGGCGCGGCGGGGAAGAACTATCAAGCCCGTTGAAGAAAATGGGGGCTGTCGTTGACGATCTTGGAACTGCTCGCGGGCCTGAGTACGTTTAAGATAGACGCAGAACTCAAAATGCAGGGAGAAGTTCTCGTCTGCCGAGGATATTGCTTATGACAGAGTGGTTCGCGCGCCCCGTCCTGCACGTGACAGACGTTGAGGCCTCGCTGCGCTTTTACGTTGAGCGACTGGGATTCACGAGTCCGTGGCGCTATGAGGAGGACGGCAAAGTGGAGGTTGCACAGGTCGACCGGCAGGGCTGCGCGCTTATTCTGGCCGACACGTGGCGGGACAAGATTGGCAAGGGGTTGATGTTCATTTCCTTGAACGTGGAGCCGGCGAGTCGCGAGGGCGCGACCGCGGCGTTGGACGCGCTACGCGCGGAACTGGAGGCCAAGGGCGTTGCGGTCAAGGAGGGTTCGTGGGGCTACCGGTTGCTGGTGGTGGATGATCCCGACGGCAATCAGCTGTTCTTCAACTATCCGAGCGAGAGTGCATCCGGCGAGACTGCTTAATCAAGGGTGATCGATCAAATAAATCTGTCTTTCCCGGCTGCCGAGCAGTGAAGCCTGCGCACCGGCCCCACCGCGGCGTCGGAAATCGCACTCCGCACGAGGCCTTCTTGAGTCTTGCAGTTGACCTAAAAACCGAGACCCTGAACGTCTAAATTAGCGGGGTGCCCTACATACGTTTCAGGTCCGGCAATTCAATTCCTGCGACGAAAAACGAACCTGCGACCTAACACCAGCCGCCCTAATCGGTCCGCTACGCCTGAAACATCTTGCCCTGACTTCATGCCCTCAGGTAGATTCGCCATGCGGTTCGATTCTCCTTTATTCTGAAGTTTGCATGGTCACAAACCAAAATGGCTGAAGAATTGTCCGACCAAGAATTTCCGAAACTTAGTCATCCACCGCTGCGCGAAGCATTAATAGATGTGCGTCTGCGCGACGAACTTCCCGTCGCCGTTATTTCGCAGTTTCGAGCACCAGCAGACTTCCCTCTCTCCAAACCGATGAAACTCGGTCAATTCCAGTTCAAGCTTGAGCCTGACAAGCCTAGTCAGGCGCAGGTTGTGTCTGAGGGGTTTTGGGGACATCGCTTAGAGAAAGCTGATGGGTCAGAAGTCTTACAAGTTCGTACAAATGGACTGACATACAGTATTTTACAAAACTATCCGGGGTGGGATGTTCTAAAAAAATCAACGCAATCGGTTTGGCAGAATTTTCTGGGCCTTTCTGGCTCAATACCCGTTAGTAGATTGGCAGTGAGGTACATCAATGCGATCACGATCCCCGCGGGCGCCGATTACGATGAATACCTGACAACCGGTCCCAAGGTACCGAAGTCCGTTCCTCCGATAGTCTCAGGTTTCATGCAAAGGGTTGTTGTACCGTTTGAACGAGACGCTGCGACCGCCGTAATCACTCAAGCCATGGAAGGCACATCCACAGCAGTGCTAGACATCGATATTTTTGCCGATTGCGTTCTAGAAGGAAGTTCGCCGGATGTTTGGTCACGCTTGGACAGGCTTCGGACCATCGCTGATCGTATCTTTTTTTCGTCGCTGACGGAGAAAGTGATAGCATCGTATCAATGACCGTATATTGCCCTCCAATAGATAGTTCAATCGGATTTCGGGGATGGTCAAGCTCAGGCGCAAGTGCAGAAGCTCAAAATGTCGAACAACTTTTTGATCGATCCTTATATCATTACCTAGAATCTCGCCTTCAGAGTCTTGTCCCTGAAATTGAGAATCTGCGTGGTATGCACGACAAAATCTCTACACCGGTCGATGGAGATACGGTTTCATCAGCCTTACAATTCGCGTATTCCTTGCCTCGGTTTGGGCCGATTCCTGAAGTGTCAGCAGATCCTGACGGAGAGATTTCTTTCGACTGGACAGGTCCGTCAGGGGAAATGTTCTCCGTTAGTGTGAACAAGCAAAGGCGTCTTGCCTACGCTGGTTGGTTCGGCGAGGGGAGCAGGGTTCATGGGATTGAGCGGCTGGCTAAGGAATGCCCTAAACAGATTGTTCGGGGCATTGAAAAAGCAACCCGTTAGATCGACACAGACCGCGGCGGATGAGCACTCCAATCTTGCGAGATTCATTTTCCAAGACGCCCATTGCAAAAGAAGTATTGCGAAGCCCAAGCCGAACGCGTTTCTTCCGCATCCGCCGAATCTTAAAATCTCAGCACTGTGGCGAGATCAGCTTCCGGAGGCAGAAATCTGGACGATTGGTGACTTGCTGGGTGCGAATCGCGGGAAACCGCCTTTGGCGCGAGCCGACTTCAATTTGGCGGCTGTTCGCGAGGCTAAACTTTCCGCCGAGGCCGACCCGGAACCCCATCCGCGACATGTTAACCTGAGCGGCTGGCCGATTGAGAAGGACGAACAGAAGGCAGTTGCAATACTGTTGTGTCAACGATCTACGCTCATCATGCGGTGACTTAAAGCTTTTGGATGATGTCGCGAGTCACAAGACTGAGGGCCATCTGTTCGAGCATGAGAAAGCTCTGCCGAAGTGGTGCGGATGGCACGCATCCCGCCGTGGCCTCGTAACGAATCTGCATCAGTTGGGCGTAGCCGGCAAAACTATCCAGGCGATCTTGCGGCACAGTAACGTTGATCTGACCATGAACGTTTACGTGAAGAGTGTAAGCGAGTCCCAGGTGAGCGCGAGGGATTCTTTGAGCGAAAAACTCGGAGTTTGCGACGGTCTTGCAACGAGTGAAAAAACTACGATTCAGTAGTGACACTGAAGCCACGCTGCTTCAATCGAGTAAAGTGGTGGGGCTGGCGAGATTCGAACTCGCGACAACCGGTTTAGGAAACCGATGCTCTATCCATCTGAGCTACAGCCCCGTTGCGACTTGCTGATAGTTTACCTGCGTGCATGAGGATTTTCACTTAGGTTATAGCTGGTTGTGGACTGGTACGGTTGTGGGCTGAATTTGCTGCGGGCGTCTTCAGCGGGCTTGGCGGGATCTTGAAGAAACGCAAGCCGTAATTTGCTCAGTCGTAGCGCAGCGCGACCATGGGATCCACGCGCATCGCTCGCCGCGCGGGTATGTAGCAGGCGAGCAAGGCCACGGCGGTGAGCAAAATCGTTACCGCCGCGTAGGTCGATGGATCGTAGGCGCGCACGTTGAACAGCAGGCTGACCATCACGCGCATCAGTATCAGCGCCAACACCAGACCGACGCCCAGTCCCCCGACGGTGAGACGCAAGCCCTGGCCCAGAATCAGGCGGAGCACATCGCCGCGTTGTGCGCCGAGCGCCATGCGGAGCCCAATCTCACGCGCCTGTTGGTTTACCGAGTAAGAGAGCACGCCATACACACCGACAGCCGAAAGCACCAGGGCCAGCGCTCCGAACAGCGCCAGCAAAATCCCGCCCATGCGTGGCGCCCACAAGGCCTGATCCACCGTCTGCTGGATGGTGAAGACATTGGTGATGGCCAGATTGGGATCAAGGGATTGCAATGCCGTGCGCGTGGTGGACTCCAAGCTTTCGGGGCGGCCGGTGGTGCGCACCTGCAGCGTTGCGGCCGGAGTGTAGTCCTGGGTTATAGGAACAAAAATGATGGGCTGAGGCTCTTCGCCAATTTCATTGACCACCGAGTTGGCTACCACGCCCACAACTTCGCGCAACTGCGGATCTCCGAAGAAGTGGAAGCGCTTGCCGAGGCCGTTTTCGCCGGGCCAGTCTTGCTGGATCATGGCTTCGCTGACGATGGCCACCATGGCGGTGTCCTTGCGGTCGCCATCGGTGAAGACCCGGCCGCGCAATAAAGGGATGCGCAGGGTGTCAAAATAAGCCGGCGTTATGTCGTTTACCTGGGTCAAGGTGCCGCGATAGCCGGAGGTTTCATCGCGGCCCTCGGGGAATATGGTGTGCGCGAAGCCGCCGCCCAGAGGAGCGTTGGAAGAAATGGTGGCTGAAGCGATGCCCGGCACATTCCTCGTGCGCTCGACGGCGGCGCGGTAAAACTGTTGGGCGCGGCCTTCGTCGTATTGCAGAGCGCCAAGATCGAAATTCATGGAGAGCAGATTGGCGGATTCAAAACCGAGATCGATTTTCTGGGCGTTCTGCATGCTGCGCAGGAAAAGACCGGCGCCAACCAAGGCGATCAAGGCGAGGGCCATTTCGCCGACGACCAGCAAGCTGCGCAGCGGATCGCGTTTCCAGCCCATGGTTCCGCCGCGGCCGCCGGCCTTGAGGGTGTCCATCAAGTCTGGACGCGAAGCCTTCACGGCGGGGACGAGCCCAAAGATAAAGCCGGTGAGAATCGCCACGCCGAAGGTGAACAGCAGCACGTGGGCATCGAGAGACAAATCGATGCCGCTCTGGTCGATAAACGGCGGGCGGAAAGACCAGAGAATGCTGCGTCCCGCGTAAGCGATGAGCAGTCCCACCGCTCCGCCCGCGAGAGACAGGAGCAAGCTCTCGGTCAGCATCTGTCGCACGATGCGGCCGCGGTTGGCGCCCAACGCGGCGCGCAGGCTGATTTCTTTTTGACGGCGCGCGCCCTGGGCGAGAAGAAGATTTGCGAGATTTACGCAAGCAATCATGAGAACCAGACCGACGACACCCATCATGAGGCTGCCCGCCAGCGCGAAGCGCTGGTGATCGTTGGCGCCCACGGCGGCATCGGCCAAGGGAGTCAAGGCCACGGTGCGTCCGCGATTGTCCTTAGGGAATTCACTTTCGAGATGAGCGGCCATGGTTTTGAGCGAAGCTTCGGCGGCGGGCATTCGCACTCCGGGTTTCAGGCGCCCGAAGGTGATCATGAGCAAGGCGCGCCGTTCATTAAAATAGTCTTTCTCTCTTCCACCGAGGACCTGATCTTTCATGCTGGTGGGAATCCACAGCTGCTCGGAGCTGAGAAATGTCAACGTGCCCTTGAATCCGCGCGGGGCGACGCCAATTACGGTGTAGGGGCGGGCGTCAAGAATGAGCGGCTTGCCAACAATGGCGGGATCGGAGCCCAACTTATTCGCCCAGAAATAGTAACTAAGGACGGCGACATCGTTGCCGCTGGGTTTGGTGTCTTCGTCAGGCAGAAAAAAGCGGCCCAGTGAGGGACGAATGCCCAAAACATCAAAGTAATTTGCGCTGACCAGTTCGCCCTGCACCTGGCGCGGTTCCGCGGAGCCGCTCCAGGTCAATTGCGCCGGCAGCATGGCCGCCAAGTCGGTGAAGACCTGGTTGTCGCGACGGTAATCCTGAAAATTTGGAAATGACATACCCATTTTTTCGGCGCGCGCGGTGGTGACCAGCGTTTGACGGTCGACGGTGTCCATTTGCACCAGCCGAGGCAAATCGCGCACCGGAAGAGCGTTCAGAAGAGTGGCGTTGATCACGGTGAAAATGGTGGTGTTCGCGCCAATTCCCAGCGCCAACGAAAGCACGGCAACCGCGGTGAATCCGGGGTTTTTTCGCAACGTGCGCAAGCCGTAGCGCACGTCCTGCAAGAGCACCTCGAGCACCGGCAGGCTCTTGCGGTCATGGTAGATTTCCCTGGTCTGCTCGACGCCGCCCAGCTTGATCAGCGCGTTTCTCCGCGCCTCGGCGGCGTCCATCCCTTTGCGAATATTTTCGTCTGTGTGCATTTGCAGGTGCCCCTCAAGTTCTTCCGCGAACGCGCGATCGTCCTTAGATTTATGAAATACGCCGGCCAGCCGCAGAAAAAATATCTGCACGCTTCTCATGCGGATTCCTTGCCGGGGGCCAGGAAGCGCGCCAGGATCGCGGTGGTCTGCTCCCAGTCGCGTTCTTCGCGGCCCAGAAATTTACGTCCGGCGCGGGTCAATTTGTAGTACTTGGCTTTGCGGCGGTTGTCCGACTGGCCCCATTCCGAAGAGATGCGGCCCTCCTGCTCGAGCTTCAAGAGCGCCGGATAGAGGGTGCCGTAGTTTACGGCCAGCACGTTGCCGCTGGTCTGCTCGATGCGGCGAGCGATGCCGTAGCCGTGCAGCGGGCCGAGGGTCTCAAGCGTCTTGAGGATCATCATCGCCAGCGTGCCCTGCCATACTTCGAGTTTTTCAGGCATTACGTTCCGTTTCAGGGGCAGGAAAGCCCTATGGGATACCCATACCGGCCCATAATAGCGCCGTTGCGCTTATATGGGAAGGCCATATGGCTTCCGGATTAGACGCGCCGGGCCGCTGTTCGTCTCCATTTGCGAGACCGCCGTTCCTGCTCCCAAGTCCCGGAGCGGAAAAACTTTGACGGGATTCTTGACTCGGCGACGACTTGCCGTTAGCCTCTTGCGTTCGCGTTCAATTCCGGCGCAATCGCCATTCTTCAGCGGTTCAGGGTCTCATCCTGAGGAGCTTCCATGCGCATTCCTGAGTTTCGAGTAGCTCCCTGTTTGTTGGTTGTCGCCGTGGCATTCGCCGCCTGGTTTGCGGCGCCATCGTGCTACGCCCAGGGAGGCGAGCCACCTTATTTTGCGATTCGCGGGGCCAGAATCGTGCCTGTGTCGGGCCCGCCAGCGGAAAATGTCACCGTCATCATCTCTCGTGGAATGATTGCCGCCGTGTCGCGCGACGCCAAGATTCCCGACGAAGCGTGGGTCATCGAAGGGAAAGGACTGACCGTATATCCCGGTTTGATCGATGCTTTTACGGATGTGGGGCTTTCTGCGCCCGGCTCTGCGAATGAAGCCACGCCGCGCAAGCCGGAGCCCGCGCGCGGGCCGGAGGATCGACCGGCGACGACACCGTGGCGGATTGGCGCGGACGAGCTCAATCTCGGAGACAAACGCATCGAGACGTGGCGCAACGGCGGCTTTACTACCGTGGTTTCCGCGCCGAAGGGCGGATTTTTTCCGGGCCAGGCTTCTGTGCTGGACCTTGCCGGAGAACACCCGGGCGATTTTGTGGTGAAATACGCCGCGGCTATTGCTCTAAATCTGCACGCGCCCGGGGGATTCGGCAGCGGCTTTCCAGATTCGCCTATGGGCGTGCTCGCGTACGTGCGGCAGGTCTGGCTGGATACGGACTGGAGCACGCGCGCGCAAGCCGCTTATGAAAAAAATTCGCGCGTGGAGCGGCCGCATTACGACCGCACCGACGCCACATTGGCCGCCGCGCTGGCCCAACACGAAGTGGTGCTGATTCCCGCCAACAGCAGCATGGAGATACGCCGCTCGCTGGAGCTGGCCGACCGGTGGAGAGTCAGCGGCGTGATTTATGGCGGTCAAATGGGATATGAGACCGCGGCGGAAATTGGCGCGAAGAAGCTGCCGGTATTGATGAATGCCAAGTGGCCGGAGGCGGATAAGGACGCTGATCCCGAAAACAAACCGTCACTGCGAACCTTGAGATTTCGCGATCGCGCTCCGTCCGCACCGGCGGCGCTGGCGAAGGCCGGCGTGAAGTTCGCGTTCTACTCCGGCGGCATGGCGACTCCCAAAGAGGTTTTGAAAGCCGTGAAGAAATCCATGGACGCGGGTTTAGCGGAGGACGCCGCGCTGCGAGCGCTGACGCTTTCTCCGGCGGAAATATTCGGCGTCTCGGACCGCCTGGGTTCGATTGAGGTGGGGAAAATTGCCAACCTGGTGGTGACCGATGGCGACCTGTTCGAGGAGAAGACCGCGATCAAAATGATTTTCGTGGACGGCGAGAGATTTGAGCCGCGCGAGCCGGAGAAACCGAAGGAGCCTCCCAAAGGCAACATCAGCGGCAGATGGAAGCTGGCCTTCACCACGCCGGACGGCCCTGAGGAGGCGATCGCGGACCTGGAGATGCAAAAAGACGGAACGATTTCGGGCACGGTGACCGGCAGGCGTGGTACGGGAACGATCATCAGCGGCTACGCCAGCGTGGATAAATTCAGCTTCACGATAAATATTCCGGTCGAGGGAAATCCCACCGATGTGAATTTCACCGGCAGCTTTGACGCGACGTCCCTGAAAGGCGCTCTGAGCCTCACCGGCTTCTCGACGGATTTCACGGGCACAAAGCCAGGAGCGAACTTGGTAGATACTTTGAGCTCCAAGCTGGAGACAGAAGGTAAGCTGTGAATCGCCGCAAGCTGTTTCGCGCGCTGCTGACGACGCTTCCTGCTATCGCGGGGTTGAATTTACTCGCCACGCCGGGCGCACACGGCGCGACTCCTCCCGATGCCGCCCCCACGGTTCTGCTCATCCAAAACGCGACGATTCTCACGATTTCTCACGGAACCATCGAGCATGGTTCCGTGTTGATTCGCGACGGCAAGATTGCCGAAGTGGGTCAGTCGATCGCCGCGCCGCAGGGCGCCAAGGTCATCGATGCCGCCGGTCAGTTCGTCATGCCCGGAATCATCGATTGCCATTCGCACATTGCGGTGGAAGGCTCCGTCAACGAAGGAAGCGTTTCGGTTTCGTCCATGGTAAATATCGCGGATGTGTTGAATCCCGACGACATGGATATTTATCGCGATCTCGCCGGCGGGGTGACCACCGCCAATATTCTGCACGGCTCGGCGAACTCCATCGGAGGCCAGACCATCGTCATCAAGCTGCGTTGGGGTGCGCCGGCGGCAAAATTGCCCTTCGAGGGAGCCGTGCCGGGTATCAAGTTTGCTCTCGGAGAAAATCCCAAGCGCTCCAATTTCAGTATTCGAGGCCAGGAGAAACGGTATCCGTCCACGCGCATGGGCGTGGAAGAAACCATTCGAGGCGCGTTCACGGAAGCGCGCGACTACAAAGCCAAATGGGATGACTACAACCGTAAAGTCGCGGCAGGCGAGAAAAACCTTATTCCTCCGCGGCGCGACCTGCGCATGGAGCCGTTGGTGGAAGTGCTGGAAGGCAAACGGTATGTGCATGCGCACTGCTACCGCGAAGACGAAATCCTGATGCTGCTGCGGGTAGCCAAGGAATTCGGCTTTAAGGTGCGAACGCTGCAGCACGTTCTGGAGGGCTACAAAGTCGCCGACGAAATCGCCGCATCCGGCGCGGGCGCCTCCACTTTTTCGGATTGGTGGGCCTACAAGGTGGAAGCCTACGACGCCATACCTTATAACGCGGCGATCATGACGCGGCGCGGCGTGGTGGTGTCCATCAACTCCGACGACGCGGAGGAAGCCACCCATCTCAACCAGGAAGCGGCGAAGAGTATCAAGTATGGCGGGCTGTCTCGCGACGAAGCTCTGAAGATGGTGACCATCAATCCGGCCATGCAGCTAGGCATCGACAAGCGTGTGGGTACCATCGATGTCGGCAAGGATGCCGACCTGGTGATTTACAATCACGACCCGCTGAGCGCCTACGCAGTGGTGCAGAAGACGCTGATCGACGGCCGCGTTTATTTCGATCGCTCGCAAGACATCACGGAGCGCGCCGACCGCGAAAAAGAAAAAAAAGCTTTGACGGAAAAAGAAAAGAAAGCCAGCGAGAAGAAACCGGACGATAAAAAGGGCGAAGAAAAGAAACCGGGGGAAAAAAGGCCCAACGAAACCAAACCAGACGAGAAAAGGCCGGTCGAAAAGCCCAGGCCGCCTTCATCCGGCATGGCCGGTGATATGGCCAGAAACGGCGGCCTCATGCAAACGCCAGCGTTGACGGGAGGCGCCCAGTGAACCGCGCACAGGTGTCAAGGATATGCGCTGGCACGATGTTCGCGACTGCCGTGGCGCTGTTTCCCGCGCTCCCTCAAGCCCGAGCGCAAGCTCCCGAAGCCTATGCACTGGTGCACGCCAAAATTTTTACGCTGGCCGGAACCGCCATCGAAAATGGAACGCTGATCATTCGCGACGGGAAAATAGCGGCGGTCGGAGCGCACATCGACGTTCCGCAAGACGCGCAAGTTATCAACGCAGAGGGCCTGCAGGTTTACCCCGGCCTGTTCGATCCGGTCACGCAGATGGGGCTGCGCGAAATATTCGCAGTGAACGCGACAGTCGACACTACGGAAACCGGAAATTTCAATCCCGACGTGGTGGCGGCTACGGCGATCTCGCCTTCCAGCGAGCACATTGCGGTCACGCGCGCGGCCGGCATTACGGAGGTAATTGCCGCGCCGGCAAGCGGAGGACTGGATTCCTTCGCCGCCACCGGGGTGCTGGGAGGGCAGGCCTCGGCAATTCACCTGGCCGGCTGGACCATCAACGATATGCTGCTGAAAAAAAGCGTGGCCATGGTACTGAACTGGCCGGAAATCGAAACGCGGAGTTTCGATTTCACCACCTTCACGCGAAAAGAAAGACCCTACACGGAAGCCAAGCAGGAATACGACAAGCAGGTGAACGAATTAACCGACTGGATGGAGCGGGCTCGGCATTACGCGCAGGCCCTGGGGCACGGTGGGCCGGCCGACTACGCGCGAGACGTAAAACTGGAATCGCTGGTTCCGGTGGTGCGCGGCCAGTTGCCGCTGCTGGTGTTTGCCGACCGCGCGCGCGAAATCCGCAACGCCGTCGACTTTTGCGACAAACAGAAATTGAAGATGATCCTGGGGGGCGGGTCCGAGGCCTACAAGGTCAAAGACCTGTTGCGTTCGAGAAATATCCCGGTGATATTGCGCCCGGTGCTTACCTTGACCCTGGAGGAAGACGATCCCTACGACCGGCTGCTGTCGCAACCCGCGGAGCTTTCGGCGGCGGGCGTAAAGTTTGCCTTCGCCAGTTTCGACAATTCCTTTTCTCGCCGGCTGGGGCAAAATGCCGCCAATGCGGTGGCCCATGGTTTGCCTTATGACGAGGCGCTGAAGGCCGTCACACTGTACCCCGCGCAAATCTTTGGCCTGGACGCGCAGGTTGGCACACTCGAAAGCGGAAAGATCGCCAACGTCATCGTTACGAACGGCGATCCGCTGGAATTGACTACCGAAGTGCGATACGTGTTTATTCGCGGCGAGCTGACCTCGCTGGAGAACAAGCAGAAACGTCTCTTCGAAAAGTATTCGGCGCGCCCCAAGCCTTAACGGAGCAATAGGGCCCGGAGCGGCTTCCGGCGAGGCTGTGATTCAAGTTGTCTACCATCCGTTTGTCCGGCTTCTACCAGTTTTCCATCAAACAGGCCTGGAGCGTGGCGTGTCATACTGCGCGCGGGTAAGCGGCGGAGCCTGGACTGCCTGACAAGAGCGAATTTAAATGAAGACTGAGACGCAGGAGTCCGCGGAAGCCCGAGCGGCAGGGAAGAAGCGCTGGCTGA
Source organism: Candidatus Acidiferrum sp. (assembly GCA_036496505.1). Lineage (GTDB taxonomy): Bacteria > Acidobacteriota > Terriglobia > Acidiferrales > UBA7541 > Acidiferrum. The sequence continues at coordinate 64,972 of DASXLA010000082.1, forward strand.
TTCCTGCGGCCGTGATTCTGGCAGCGCTGCTGATCGGCGGAATCATCCTCGCGGCGCACTGGCCGTTTTCGTTTCGAAATGTAATCCAGTCGTTGCAGCAAGGCTGGCCGGGAAAAGTAGCCGCCCAGAAATTTCGCCGCACGTATTTCCCGCATCCGGGTTGCGTGCTCGAGAATGTGTCGCTCGCGCGCGGGTCAAGCGCCAGCGTTCCGCCGTTGGTGACGATCCAGAAAGTCACTATCCAGGCGAACTACCACGATCTTCTTCTGCGGCCCGGCTATGTTTACCGGATTGTCCTGGAAGGCCTGAAAGTTTCGGTGCCCGCCGATCAATCCGAAGAATCTTCCGAAGATCAGAGGGCCGGGTCGCCGCCGCAAGACTCCGTCTCCAGCAATTCGTCTGTGCGATTGGGCGAGGTCTACACCAAAGATGCTGTTCTGGAGGTTGCCACCAAGAGTGATGGACCACTTAGATCCGAAATCCACCAGCTCCGGCTGAAATCAATTACCAGTAGCAGCCCCATGTCCTATGACCTCTCGATGCGCAACGCCCGGCCACTGGGAGAAATTCATTCGCGCGGGAAACTTGGACCATGGGATTCGCAGCATCTCGACAATGTTCCGCTGTCGGGCACTTATACGTTTGAGCAGGCGGACCTGGGTGTGTTTGACGGCATTGCCGGGATGCTCGCCGCCACCGGAGAGTTTTATGGAGCGCTGGGTCGCATAGAAACACAGGGAACGACGGACACTCCAAATTTTCAGGTGACTCGGAGCCCGCACACCGTGCCGCTGAAAACCAAGTTCAGCGCCACCGTGGACGGCACCGGCGGTGACACCGTGCTGCATTCCGTGGATGTGCTGCTGTTGCGGACGTTTCTTCATGTCACGGGGTCGGTGGCCTCAAAGCCGGGGCAACCTGGAAAAACCACCACGCTGAGCGTCACCGCGCGCGACGGGCATGTCGACGATCTCCTGCAACTTTTTGTGCGAGATGGCAAGGCACCGATGCGCGGATCCATAGATTTTCAGGCCCATGTGGTGTGGCCGCCCGGGGACCAGCCGTTTCTCAAGCGCGTCGCGCTGCAGGGAAATGTCGCGATTGAACAAGCGCAATGGGCGAAGCCGGAGCGGCAGGCGAACGTGAATGATCTAAGTCAGCGAGCCAGCGGTGGCAAAGAGAAGGATAAGAAAGATGCGACTGCTCCGGAGGTCACCGCGGAGGTCAAGGGCCGGGTGGAACTGAGCGGTGGGATCGCCAGGTTTCATGACACTTCTTTTACAGTTCCTGGCGCGGAAGCGACCATGAACGGCAGTTTCAACCTGGAGAATTCCAAAATTGATTTTCACGGAGACTTGAAAACGGAAGCTTCGCTTTCGAAAGAGAGCAGTGGGATGAAAGCTGTCTTATTAAAACCGCTGGACCCGCTGTTTAAAAGAAAGCGCGCGGGAGCGGTTGTGCCGGTGGAGATGACCGGCTCGTATAATGCTCCACACTTCGGGCTTTCCCTGCCGGTAAAAAAATAAGAGCCTGCCAAGCAGAGCTGCGGTCCGGCAGCTCTATTTTCCTTCAAATGGGTAACGGTCCTGCGACTGCACCGCGGCGGCCACATTGCGGCGCAAAGCGATGGTGTCTACGGGCGCGCGCTTCGCGAAACGCTTCAACACGGACATTTGCGTGGTAAGCATGTCGCCTTCGTGAACCGCGGCAAGGCTGCGTTTGGCTTCGTGTTCGATGCGTTCGGCGGCGTCGGAGATAAAAACGCGGGCAGCGTCGATCATGGGCTGCGCCGCAGCTTGTCCCTTTCGATCCGCGGCTTTTTGCGCGCGCAGCAGCGAAGACTCCATGGCGTATAGTTCCATGACGATATTGGACAGCGCCGCAACCAACTCCTGCTCCTCAGCCAACTTCTCGCGGTAGCGCTGCACCGCGCCGCCGGCGCATTGAAGGAATATTTTCTTGGAGTTGGCCACCACGCCAGCCTCTGCCGCCAGCGCTCCTTCGCCGGCTTCCTCGAAGGAGGGTCCGGCGAGAATTTCATCGGACAACTTCATGGCCGCGGGAATGAGCGGGAGTTGGCCACCCATGGCGCGTTTCAACAGCATCTGGATGATCAGCATGCGATTGATTTCATTCGTGCCTTCAAAAATGCGATTGATGCGCGAATCGCGGTAAGCGCGGCAAACCGGATAGTCTTCGTGAAACCCGTATCCGCCAAAAATCTGCACAGCTTCATCCACCACAAAGTCAAGCATCTCACTGCCGTAAACCTTGGCGATGGAACTTTCGATGGCGTACTCTTCCAAAACTTTCATGGTGGTCTGGATTTTTTCGGTTTCGCTTCCGCCGGAACCGTTGCCGTGCGCGGCGGCCATGGCTGTTTCCATGTTGCCGGCCGAGCGATAGATCATGGACTCCACGGCGAAAAGCTGAATGGCCATTTCCGCCAGCTTCTCGCGCATTAACCCGAATTCGCCGATCTTCTTTCCAAAAGCCTTGCGTTCCGTCGCGTATTTCGCCGCGGTCATCAGGACGTATTTCGATCCGCCCACGGCAGAGGCCCCCAGTGTGAAGCGCCCGGCATTGAGAATGTTGAAAGCCACGATGTGCCCGCGGCCGATTTCATGCAGCAAATTTTCTTTGGGAACCTTGCAATTCTCGAGGAATATCGGGGTGGTCGAACTCCCGTGAATGCCCATTTTGTGCTCTTCGTTACCCGGCTTGAATCCCGGGAACGAGCGTTCCACGATAAAAGCGCTGAATTTTTCGCCGTCGACCTTGGCGAACACGATGTAAACGTCGGCGAATCCGCCGTTGGTGATCCACATCTTCTGGCCGTTCAAAATATAATGAGCGCCGTCGGAGGTAAGCTCGGCGCGCGTCAGAGAGTTCTGGGCGTCAGAGCCCGCCTGCGGTTCGGAAAGGCAATACGCGCCGATCCACTCGCCGGTAGCCAGCTTTGGCAGATATTTCTTCTTCTGCTCTTCGGTTCCAAAGTAAACGATGGGCAGCGTGCCGATGCCCGCATGGGCTCCATGAGTCACCGCGAAGCCGCCGTAGATGGAGAGCTTTTCCGTGAGGATGGTGGTGGCCACCTTGTCGAGTCCGGCCCCGCCGTACTGCTCGGGAATCCCGCCGCTGAGCAGCCCCAACTCACCGGCCTTTTTGACCAACTCCGGCAACAAGCCCGGCTTTTTGGCTTCCAGATCCTTGATATAGGGGAAAACTTCCTTGAGCACGAACTCTTCGGCAGATTGTCCGATCAGTTTTTGATCGTCAGTAAGATCTCCGGGAGTGAATACGTTGGCCGGCTCAGTGGACTCCAGGAGAAAACCACCGCCCCTGGTTCCTTGCGGCGCTGCGGTTACAGTCGAGGGCATGGTCGCGGCTCCTTGCGTGTCAGCGGTTTTGGTGTGGAGGAATTATCTCACCCCAAACGGTAAATAGGAATCGGAGGTGTCGCGGCGTTTTCGTGCAGCCAGGCGGGCTCCCCGAGAGCAGGTTTCGTGAATGCGGCGAGCGGAAGGCGCGGGTTTATTGAGGCGCCCGAAATTCATAATCCGCCGCCACCAAACAAACTGTAAGTCAAAATGGCCAGAACAATGATGGTGACGGCGACGTACGTCCAGTCTTTTTCAATCAAAAACGCAAAAACCGAGAAAAGCACGCGCGCCACCGGCGTAGCGATGAGTAGCAGGAGGCCAAGCTGGATGATTCCGCGGCCGTGAAACTTCGCAGCTTCGCGCAGAATGCCCGGAATGCTGCGCAATTCCCGCGGCTCTCCCTGAAAGACGCGATAATTCGTAACCGGCAACGGGTGACGCGTCATAAAAATGATGCCGCCAATCAATACAAGGCTGGCCGCCAGCAGTACGCCGGAGCGCAAAAGCACGGCCATGATTTCATCCATACGCTGGTCCTGCCGCAGAGTCGGAGTGCTCATTTCACATTTTCCCCGCGAAGCCGTTGTAGATCATTTCCACGGCAAGAAACCCAATCACCAGGCTGAAAACGAGGCGCAGGGTACGCACCGCCGCGCCGGCGAGCACGCGCGCACCCACCAGCGAGCCGCCCAATACTCCCAGCATCACCGGCATGGCGATTCCGGGATCGATATATCCGCGGTCGAGATAAATGCCCGCACTCGCCGCGGCGGTCACGCCAATCATGAAATTGCTGGTGGTGGTCGAAACTTTAAAGGGCAGCTTCATGGCCTGATCCATCGCCAGCACCTTGACCGCTCCGGAGCCGATTCCCAGCAAACCGGACAAGACGCCAGCGACGAACATCACTCCAAATCCGGCGGGCACGTTGCGAACGTGATATTTCGTCAAGCCGGCAGGAGTGGGGTAGGTGCTGTCCATGCGCAGCCAGGTGGCGATGCGGTCCGGGCCCAGGTTGCTGACACTCTGGGAGTGGTCGCGCAGACTGGCGGTCGCGGAATAAATCAGCACCACACCGAAGATGATGGCGATCACAGACACGCGAAGATGGAGCGCCAGAGCCGCGCCCGCCAGCGCCCCGATGGTGGTGGCGATTTCCAGGAACATCCCGACGCGAATATTGGAATATCCTTCGCGCACATAGGCGGCTGCCGCTCCGGAGGAAGTAGCGATCACCGACACGAGCGCGGCACCGATGGCGTAGCGGATATCCACATGAAGCAGCAACGTCAACAGCGGCACGATGACCACACCACCGCCCAATCCCGTGAGTGATCCCAGAAAACCGGCGAGCAGCGATCCCATTCCGACCAGCAGAGTAAATTCCAGAGTGTGCAAGCAGCGCTCCCGGAAGCGTTCATCAGTGTAACCGTAGAAGGAGAAATCCTGGCAACCGGCGCCGCTGGAGGTGTGAAGCGCGGCGGCAGGATTGTCGGAACGCGTGCAAATGTCAGAGAGGTTGATGGTAGAAATGCAGGCGGTTCAGCAACGAAGGGCGCCGGCAATCAGGAAAGCAGTTCGAAGATGCCTGCTGCGCCCATTCCGCCGCCCACGCACATGGTGACCATGCCGTAGTGGCCTTTGCGGCGCTGCAAATCACGAATGATCGTGGCGGTAAGTTTTGCTCCGGTGCATCCGAGCGGATGGCCGAGAGCGATGGCGCCGCCATTGGGATTCAAACGCGCGGGGTCGAGCCCGGCCTGCTGAATGACCGCGAGCGATTGTGCCGCGAAGGCTTCGTTCAGCTCGATGACGTCCACGTCCCGCAAAGTGAGGCACGCCAGCTTAAGCGCTTTGGGAATGGCGAAAACCGGGCCGAGGCCGAACTCTTCCGGAGGGCAGCCGGCGGTGGCATAGGACACAAATCGCGCGAGTGGCTTGAGCCCGAGCGCTTTGGCGCGCGTATCGGACATGATGATCGTGGCTGCCGCGCCGTCGCTCATGGGCGAACTGTTTCCCGCGGTGACGGTGCCCTTGGCGTGGAAGGCGGGCTTGAGTTTTGCGAGCGCCTGCACGGAGGTGTCCGCGCGCGGCAATTCGTCGGTGGAAAATGTAAAGGTCTGGGTTACCGGCTTCGGGGCGCTTTTTGCGGCCGCGCCGCCCGCGTCATGGCCGTTTGCCAGGGCAGTGATTTTTACTTCCACCGGCACGATTTCGTCCTGAAACTTGCCGGCGGCGATAGCCGCAACCGCTTTCTTGTGAGAGTCGGCAGAAAACTGATCCGCCTGTTCGCGCGAAATTCCAAACTTGCGCGCGATATTTTCCGTGCCTAGCCCCATATTAATGTACGCGTCGGGGTAATTGTCCACCAGCCAGGGATTCGGAGAAATTTTATTCCCGCCCATCGGCACCATGGACATCGATTCCGTGCCGCCCGCAAGAATCACCTGCGCCGCTCCCGCGCGAATGCGCTCCGCAGCCAGAGCGATGGCCTGCAATCCGGAAGAACAAAACCGATTGATGGTCATCGCGGAGGCTTCGACAGGAAGCCCGGCGCGCAAGGCGGCGATACGCGCCACGTTCATACCTTGTTCGCCCTCAGGCATCGCGCAACCGAGAATCACATCATCAATTTCCTTGGGATCGAGCCCCGGCACCCGCTTGAGCGCTTCCTTGATGGCCACCGCGGCCAGATCGTCGGGGCGCGTGGCGCGAAGCGATCCTTTGTAGGCGCGCCCAACGGGGGTGCGCACCGCGGACACAATGACAGCTTCAGGCATGAGCCATGTCTCCAGAAAGCCGTGAGTTGGTCACGGCATCAGATGATTGTTCGCCCAGCGAGAGCAAAATGCAAATCCGCCCGCCGCCGGCGCGCGTCTTGAAAATTTCATCGCGCAAAGCTCCTGCGTCAATCGCCCGGCGGCCGCGGGGGCGTGATCGCAGCGTTACCGGACCAGTGCGGTGAAGAAAATTCCCTCACTACGACTTGGGAGGCGGCGAACTCTTTGGTTTGAAAATCATCGAGGCGCCGTGGCGAGGAATAGAAATGCTGATGGGAGGCGTGACATTGAATTTCGCGGCGTAGTTTCCCTGGTTGACGGCAATTCCCACGCGGCCGCGCGAATCGATGTACAACAACGACTCGCCGACGGGAACATCCATGAATGTTTTTGAATAGGGTATTAGGGTCACGGACTTCTTGCCAATTTGCACGGTCACCTTGTCGCCGAGGTTGTAGCCCAGTTTTTTGAATTCCTCTCCGGAAATATCCGTGATCAGGGAGCCAAACGGATCATCGAGACCGATCACGTCGCCGTCGATGCCCTTCGCACTCGTCACCGAACTCTTGGGAGTCAGCCGCACCAGTTGGTCCACCACGGGACCGACCAGGTTGAAATCCCAGCCCGCGGCCAGATGTGCCGCCGCGGGAGAGAAAATGTCGCGGCCGTGAAAGGTGGAAGAAACCGCCTCGCCGATCATCCAATTCTGGTTGGTGATTTCGCGCGCGCTTTGCAGGCCGTCGCGCTCGATCACCGGGGTGATGATGCCATTGTCGGGCAGAACGAAATATTGGCCCTTTTTGGTTTTCACCATAACTGCTTTTCGCGAAGTTCCTACGCCGGGGTCGACCACCACCAGAAAAATTGTTCCGGCCGGATAGTAGGGCGTGACGCCAAAAAGAAAGCGCGACGCTTCATCAATCTGGAACGGCGTGACTTGGTGAGTAATGTCCGTTAACCGCGCGCCGGGTGCGATTCCGAAGATGACCGCTTTGCAGATGGCTACGGCATCGTTGGCCGTGCCGAAATCGGTCATGAACACGATGGTCGGCTGGGGGTGAGGCGACGGTGGCGGGCCGTAGGTTTCTTGTCCCACTCTCGGCCTGGAGCACGCGACGCCCCAAAGCGCCAAGGCCATCAGTGCAACAAAAAAACCCCTCCGCGCCTGTGCTTTCACCAACACCCCACTCATTCTGTCTTCACAAATTTCAACTGTCCACGCGCGTACCGCGTGAAGCGCCAAAGTATATCCGATGCCAAAAATAAGCGCCAAATTTCGTCGCACACCCGGTCGACGGGCGCACAAGTCCGTTGAGGTCGCGTAGATGCAAAATTACTCAGCTCAGTCACCTTGGTGACAGCCTCACGCGCCAGCAGTCTCATACGGCGCCGTAATTCTTGATCTGCTCCATTCCACCGATTGACATCGCCACAGTGGTGTCCTACAAGGAGCGTGCAATTCAGGCTGCTCTAGATGAGCAGACGAAGTAAAAGGAGACTGTGATGGCTGGTGGAGGAATACTCTGGTGGATCATTGTAGGGCTGATCGCAGGCTGGCTGGCAGGCCAAGTGATGAAGGGCGGCGGATACGGCATGCTCGCGGATATCGTGTTGGGCATCCTGGGAGGGATTCTCGGCGGATGGATATTTGCCAGGATGGGCATGGGCGCAACATCGACGATCGGTTCTATTATCGTGGCCTTCATCGGTGCGGTGATCCTGGTAGGTATCACGCGTCTGCTGAAACGAGCGTGACCATTTGACGGATTTGAGATTCCTGATCATCGGTCTCAAGCTCGCGTGTGTTTTTTCATTTGGCCGGGACATGCATCCGTGTCCCGGCTTTCGTTTTTGTCGACGCCTGCCCTGAATTACCGCCTTTTCGTGGCTTGACTCTGCGCGACGCGCGCCTTCACCAGTTTTTTGATCAGCGCAATCGGTAGTGGCTTTCCAATGGCGAACTGTATCGTCCCTTTGGAGACGGTAAAATCCTTGAGATCTTTCCTGAAGGCGTCGATCACCACAGCGGTAGGGAACAAACTGCAGTGGTTCGAAAACGCCGCGAACCACACCAGCACCTTCTTGTGCTTGAACGCGGGAATTCCGTAGCTGATGACTTCCGTGGCCTCGAGTGGCACGGCGGAGCGAATGGCTGCACGCATTTTGTTCATGGCGCCACGGGCGGGCTCCGGAACACCAGCCAGGTATTCATCAACATTTTTTGGAGCAGCCTTGAGTTTCACGGATTTTTTACCGCTAGACTTCAGTCTTTTCATCGGCGCAATCATACAAAAAGGTGCACTTCGAGGCCATCCCGGAGCTCGTAGTTAAGCGGTATTCTTGAAATCGAGCGCCAGCAGAGTGATGTCATCCTCTTGCGGGCGGGCGAAATTGTACCCGGAAAAAGAGGAAACATTGTCGAGCAGCGCATCCACCAGGCGAGCGGCCGGAAACTCTCGGTGTGTTTGCAGGAATTCCTTGCAACGAGCCTTTCCGTATTCTTCGCTTGCGGCGTTCCTGGCTTCGAAGACGCCGTCGGTATAGAGCAGGCAGCGATCTCCGGGCGCCAAGGGGATTTCCAAACTGGAGTACGCCGCTTCCGGAAACATGCCGAGCATCGAGCCGTTTTCTTCGATTTCCCTCACCTTCTCCGAGCCGTGCGGAACGAACATGAGCGGCGGATGGCCGGCAGCGGAATAACGCATACAGCCCTTCTCCAGATCCACGAAGAGATACGCGGCGGTGACGAAGTGTTCTTCGAACTTGCCACACAGGGCAACGTTCAAGCCGGTCAGAACCCGCGTGGGATCGCCGGCGTGGGCGGCCTGGCTGGCGAACGCGACCTTCAACATGGAGGCGATCAGTGCGGCGGGCACGCCGTGTCCAGTGACATCGGCCACCAGAATGCCCAAGCGTGATTCGTCGACGTTCAGGAAATCGTAGAAGTCTCCGGCCACCTCGCTCATGGGAACGTAGCGCGCGGCAATTTCCAGCCCCACAAGCGCAGGAACGTTTTGAGGAAGGGTGGACGATTGAATCCGCCGAGCGATTTCCAATTCCTTGTTGATCGCGAGGAGTCGCTCTTCCTTCGCGAAAGTACGGCGCGCGGAGACGTATCCAAGGCACGCGACGAACACCAGGAAGCCCACGAATTCCAGGTTTGGTCCGTGCAAAATGTTGAGCCCCAGGAGATTAGCCTGAATCACGAACAGCATCCAGACGACAAAGCCGGCGATGAAGACCCGGAATTCGTGGCTCCAACGCTGGCGCGTACCGGGCCGCCATTTGCCGGCAATCAGGAATACGATGATCGCCAGGAACATGCCGATAATCATGATGTTGTTGGCGGCGAAGAGCCGGCGCAAGTCAACTCTGAAAGCGGCAGCCAGAACTCCAAAAATGGCGAAAATCGTCTGCGCCACAAGAAGCCAACGGATAAATTTTCGAAAATGCTCGTCGGCGATTTGGTAGAGGAAAAGACTGAAGGGAAGAACAATGGTGCAGGTAATGATCCAATCGAGATAGGTCCAAAACGATCGCGGCTCATCGAACAGGATGCGAAAAGATGGGAAGCGAGCCATTAGCCTGACGCCGTAGAGGGTGGCGAACAAACCGAAATAAATCAGGGTCAGGTCCCGGGAAGTACGGCGAAAAAAGAAAAGAGCAATAGCGGCAAAAGCGATGGATAAAAGCGTGACGGCCGCGGCGATGTTGAGGAATTGCCAGCGCAGCTCGGAAACCGAAACGATGGTCTGCATCAGCAGCAGCGCGAGCTTCGACACGTCTGCCATGGGTACTGGATTGTAGTCGAATCGCGCCCGGCCCGGCCAGCACCTGCCAGACAGAGATTGGGGATGCGCGCCTAGCGCAAAGGCAAATGCACAGCCAGGAGTTCAATTCCTCAGGGAGAAAATGACGTCAATGACATAGCGCGAGAGTATCACTAGGGGCATTGGTCGATGTTCGGCAGTGCTATTGGAGGTGCGAAAAGAATGTATCGGCGTAGCGTGCCGGAGTGCGCGTAACGAAGCGCTTCGGTAAATGGATGCGATTACGGGGTGTTGGAAGTCGGCGTGTTTTGGCTGGCCAAATACCATTCCACCGTTGGGGCGCGCTGGTATTTTAGCTGGAGAAGAGTCTCGGTGGCACCGTGGTTGTCGCCAGACTTCCGTTGCGCGAACGCCAGCTCTTGAACGGCGAGCGGCGACGTACGGTTGGCGCTAAGCTCGTCCGCGGCGTTGGTTGCATCGCCTTGCGACAATAACAGGTAGCCGCGGGCGGTATCATAGTCGTTTCCCACCAGAAGGCTGCCAGATTGCGTTGCGAATTGTGCCAATTTGCTGATGGCTTGTTCGGCTGTTTCCTTGATTTCGTGTTGCGAAGCGACGCGTGTTTCTTCACAAAGAACCTGTGCCAGGGCGCCACCGAGATCCGCGCCATTCAGACCCGATGAAGCAGTCTGCAGTCTTTCTTCCAGGGTGCGCAGTTGATGGAGCTCGCTGGCATAGTCCGAGGCAAGCATCGCGGCACCGAAGGCAATTTCAAACTCCGCGTTGGGTTCCTTTTTTTCCGCCGCCTGTTTGGCCAGCGCCGCCAAGGCATTGCGGCCTTGCTCGGGGTGGCCTTCCCAGAAATAAACCAGCGCTTTCTGATACAAGGCGTGCAGCAGGTCGCGACCATTTTCCGTGATCAGAACGGCCTTGTCGTATTCCTCTCGCGCTTCGTCGTACTTACCCATCAGGGTCAAAGTATCGCCGATGCCGAGCTGAGACGTGAAGAACGTGGGATCGACCTGCAAAGCCTGACCGAAATGTTCGAGGGAGCCGTCATCGTCACCCGCGTAGCGAAGCACTTCGCCAAGGGAATCCTCAGGATTCGGTGAGCTGGGATCGGCGGCAATATAGCGTTTCAAAAAGGAAACAGCCTTCTCGGGGTCGGGATGGCCGGCTTGAATGTACAAGTATCCGAGCATGTTCAAGACCGGCGGAAAATTTGGGTCGACCTGCACCAACGATTCCATGATTTCTTGTGAGCGCTCGAAATCCTCCTGGTTGTAAAGCCATGTGGAAATGAGGTACAGGATGTGCTTGTTCCTGGGATAGCGCTTCAGAAGGTCGTTCATGCTGGCAATCGCGGGAAGAAGGTTGCGATCCTGGATGCAGGTCATCCAGCGCACCATCAGTTGTTCATCAGGCGTCGCTCGCGGCATCAACTTTTTGGCGCGTTCCAAAGCCGGGCGATCGACGATCTCGCCACGCGAAACGAAGGAGAGCACCGCATATCCGAGGGCAAAGTCCGGGTCTTTTTCCGTGGCGTGACGGGCTTGAACGAGGGCGTCGTCGACCAACACGTTTTCATATTTATCCAACGCCAGCTCAGTCAGCCTGCGCGCTTCCTGAGAGCGTGTCGACACCGGGATGGCTCCGAACAACAGCAGTGGGGCCGGGGCGATTCGCGTAGAGCCCGCCGGGTGTGACTTCGTTTCCTGCACGCGCGCGGGATGATCCTGAGCGCGTATCGCCTGGCCTGAGACCAGCAAGGACAGAATCAGCGCGAGGAAACTTCGAGGCATCCAGTTCATGAGCATTCTCCCAAGCGGCACAAGATGCGATGCGGACTAATACCGAAATTAGCGTGGTGATCCGGGCACCGATACTGGCCGAAAGGGCAGGTGTGCATATGCGTTACCAGGGTTCCTAATAAGCACATGGCCCACAAGGGACACTTGTAAGGAGTTAAACGGGTATCGATACTCAGTTGAGATCACGGAAAGGTCTGTTTCGGAAATGAACGCGAATTACCATAGCTACTGGCGCCACGCATGTCTGATCGCGCTGTGCTGCTTTGCTCTGGCAGCGTCTGTGGCGTATTCCGCAATCAAGAACATGGCCGTGGTGGTCGCCGCGGACAGCAAGCTGCCGGACCTGACATTCACTGAATTGAGCAAGCTTTGTAAGGGTGCGCAAAAGGCGTGGCCAGACGGGCGCACCTTCACGCTGGTTGTTACGGATCCGAGCGCGCCCGGGATGCATGTCGCGATACAAAGGCTTTTGGGTGTGCCCCCCGACGAGGCCAAGGCGGCGATCGCCAAGATCAATGAATCGCGGCCACTGATCAAGATCGTGGCCAGTGATGAAGACGTGTTCCGGACGGTAACGGCTACTCCCGGCGCCGTAGGCCTCGTGGATGTGTACACCATCAACAGCGCTGTGAAGGTTTTGCACATTGATGGCAAGCTGCCTTTCGACGTCGGGTATGCGCTGAAGTAGCTGACCACTCACCTCAAGCCTTAATCATCCACTTTTGCATGCTTCAACGATTGCCTGGCGGTTCGCCCGGGGTTCGGATCTACGTATCCAGGACGTATCCAGGGCGCCGAATGAGAGCCCCAATCGCCTGTACGGTGGTACAGAATCGCACATGCTGGTACAGCGAAAATCAGGCGGTACTGCTGACGGTTCGGAGATTTCCCGTATTCATTGCAATTTCAGTGTGTTACCGACAATTGAAGTTGGCACGAAACGTACTAGGAGGGCAGTTTGGCTTCAAAAATGTGCCTTCTGTACCATCGATTTTGGGCTTCCCCTGGTGTTAAATGGTGCAGGTCGGCAGGCATTAGACCGAAAGGTCACGGGCGGCATCTAAGGAGAACAAACAGATCCAGCAAATGTTTGATAAGGGGAACCTAACCGGGCCAATGACAAAGACTCAGGACAAAAGTCGGAAATGGATGTGGTGGTTCCTGGCGGTTGGAGTCGCTTTGCAACTGTACTTTGTAAGGGAACTGCTGGCGGCCTTCGCGCTGTTTGCCGCCGGATTCGCGCTTATCGCGCTGGCCATCGCTGGCGTCTACATGCTGCAAAAGGCCTGGGAACTGGGAGTGGCGCGCGTAGTGCAGAGCCAGAGTCCTGCGGTGAGCATGGCGCGGCGGGTGGTTGCGGCCATGGAAGAGATGGGGCGGCGTCCGTTCCGGCGTCCGGTCTAAGTTTCAGGAGCGCCTGCCGTCGGTACGGCGCATTGAGTTTGAGAGCAGATTTTCTGGCTTCTGCCAGAGCACCACGGAATTTTACCTGGTTCCGTGAAAAGGACCAACCGTCCTGAGAGAACGGTTGGTCCTTTTAATTTTACGGAGAGTACGAGTGGTCTGACGGCGTGGCGGACTTACTTGCCATTGGATGCGGCGAGCGACTGCAACTCCTGGTTCCAGTTCAGCACAACTTTCAGGTTGCCGCCATCGGCGTCCTTGATGCGCTCGACCACCACGATGCGTCTGCCGCCAGGGGCCAGGGTGTAATTCGGACCGGCGGCGTCGTTCCAGATGTCGCCCTGAAAAAGCACCCGCGATTTTCCGACACGGAAGGGCGAAACCAGTACTTCGGTTTCCCACAAAGTTCCGGCGTTTTCAAACACCAGTTGCTTGCCATCGCGCGACCACTCCGGATTGCTCCCGCCGTCGGTGGAAACCTGCACCTTTTCTCCTGGGCCGGGAAAACGCTGCGCGTAAACTTCAGCGCGACCGGATTCGTTGGAGGTGTAAGCCAGCCACTGTCCATCCACGGAAAAGGCCGGCTGGTTCACGCGGAATTGCGAAACCAGATAGGGGTAAGGCTTGCGGTCACCTTCGAGCGGCAGAATCCAGATTTCATATTGCCCGGAGGTTCCCAATTTTTCGAAGGCGATCAGTTTTCCATCGGGCGACCAGGACTGCAGATGGAAATGGCTATCGTTTTTCATGAGCGGCTGTTCCTGGCCGCTGCCATCCACGGGAATCACGAAGGCCTGTTGTCGGCCATTTGACGCATAGGCGATGCGCTTTCCATCGGGGGACCACACCGGCAGCTCGTCGGCGCCCGCGGCGAAGCTCATGCGGCGCAGCGAGCCGCGCTCGATATCGTAAAGCCAGATGTCGGGGTCCGGCAGGCGCAGGGTTAAGGCCAGCATCTTGCCGTCCGGAGAGAATCGCGGAGATTCGTAGATATTCGGTTTCACCGGGAAGGGCTGCGGCTTGGCGTCATGTTCGGCGAGCACCAGGCTATTTTCGGCCGCTTGCTTGCCGCCGTTGACGTAGATGAGCGTGCCGTCGCGCGAAATATCGTATTGCGCGGATCCGGAACCGGAGTGCATGACCACGTCCTCAACGACAGGGAAGGGCGAACCGCTGGTGGCAACTTTGGAGGGATCAAATTCCACGGCCATGAGATTACCGGCGCGAACATAGAGGAGATGATTGGGCGCGAAAAAGTGCGGATCGAAACCTTTGTCGATCACGGTTTTTCTTTCACTGGAGGCGATGTTTTCCGCGACCAGCGCTCCGTCGTCAACAGCGTTGCCGGCCGACAACACCGTGAACAGCAAAGTTTTTTCCCCGGGGAGGATTTGCGGCGAAATATGTCCAAGTTCTTTCTTGTCGGGTTGCAGCTTGGTGACGGGCCGCGGGGCACCGCCGTTTTCGTTGACGCGAAGAATTTCGGAAGCCAGGGAAGGCGAATAGTAAATGTTGTGGTCCTCGCCCCAACTCATGCCCTGCGGGTCGACTACGCCATCCGCGATGGATTGAGGCCTGCCACCGTCGAGTGAGATTTTTTTCAGCTTGCCGCCGGCGAAAAAGGCCAGCCATTTTCCGTCGGGAGAAAATACCGGATTGGTAGCGCCGTCGCCGCCCTGAATCGGCACGGCTGAAGCGGCATTCATCTCTCGTAGATATAAGCGCGGGCCGTCGGAGCCACTCGCGCTGATGGCGATGCGCAGCCCGTCGGGAGAAATGGCCACGGTGCGTTGCCCCAAAGAAATGAGGGAGCTGCCGGGAGGCGGAGCGACAGTGAAATGAACTGGTGGCGCGTTGCGAGCGCTGGCGGGTCGAAACAAACTGGACGCCAGATATCCCGCGGCGACCAGCAAGACGGTTAAGGCTCCTGCGGCGGCAATCTTGAGCCCGCGATTTTCTTTTGTAACCTGAGCAGGCGCGTCTGAGGCGACGGCGATGACGCCGGAGCTGCGCCCGGCCGTTACATTTTCGATGGCGATGCGCGCTTCGCCGATGGATTGAAGGCGCTGGCGCGCATCCTTGTCGAGACAGCGGCGAATCAATTGCTGAATCTGATTGGGCACCCTGGCTGGAAGCAGGGACCAGTCCGGCTCGCCGCGAATCACCGCAGCGAGTGTGTCAGAAACGGTGTCACCCTTGAAGGCGCTTTGTGCCGTCAACATCTCAAAAACGACGGCGCCGAAAGACCAGATGTCGGCGCGGCGATCGACGGTTTTTCCGCGGGCCTGTTCTGGCGACATGTACGCGGCGGTGCCGAGAATCAGACCGGCCTTGGTAGCCGCGGCGGTGAGCGTCGGCGAACTGGAGATGTCGGTCGAGATGCTGTCATCGGCCAGCGCTTTCGCGAGGCCGAAGTCGAGAACCTTGACGGTGCCGTCCGCCTTGAGTTTTATGTTCGCCGGCTTCAGGTCGCGATGAACGATGCCGCGCTCGTGCGCGTATTCGAGCGCTTCGGTAATTTGCCGGATGATGGGCAGAGCGTCTTCCACGGGAATGGGGCCCAGCGCAATGCGATCCGCGAGAGTTGGTCCCTCGACGAGTTCCATAATGAGCGCGAGCATGGTGGGAGATTCTTCCAGACCATAAATGGCGGCGATGTTGGGATGGTTGAGAGCCGCAAGGAATTGCGCTTCGCGCGCGAATCGCGCCATGCGGTCCGGGTCGCTGGCGGTGGTTTCAGGAATGACCTTGATGGCT
Source organism: Candidatus Acidiferrum sp. (assembly GCA_036496505.1). Lineage (GTDB taxonomy): Bacteria > Acidobacteriota > Terriglobia > Acidiferrales > UBA7541 > Acidiferrum. The sequence continues at coordinate 80,877 of DASXLA010000082.1, forward strand.
ACTTCGCGGCGCAGTCGCGCATCGTTGGCGCGGTACACTTCGCCCATTCCGCCCACACCCAACGGCGCGACGATGTGGTAGGGGCCAATTTGTGAGCCGGTGGCGATGGGCATGACGGGGAATTATACTGCGCTTCCCGGAATTGTCAGCAAAGCATCGCGGAGGATTTGTGCGCGGTGGCGCGTGCGGAGACCTGTGGACCTCCGTGGAAGCCCACATCTGTGAACGCGGCCAGGGACGACAGGGCCACCGATCATAGATACTCAAAACTCAACGAATCAGGTCACGATTCGAATTGATATGGACAGGGGAAAATATTACAAGAGAAAAAAATCAAAGGACGAAGTTACCGGGCGACTGAAGCAGAAAGTTTTGGCGGCGATGTGATAGGCTCGGCGCTTTCGCGGAGGAGAAGATGATGCGGCGACGCTTGCGCATGATGATGTTAGCGGCGGTGGCGGTTGTTCCGGGGATCGTGGTGTGTGGTGTTGTTTTAGGCGCGTGGGCGCAGGACAAAGCGGCAGCGCCAGTGAAAAAAATTGCGATTCGAGCGGGGCATCTGATCGACGGCAAGAGCGACAAGGTCGTGGCCAACGCCGTCATCGTAATTGATGGGGACACGATTGCGTCCGTCTCCTCCGGTGGGCCGGTGCCGGCGGATGCCGAGGTGCTGGATTTGTCGCAGTACACAGTCCTGCCCGGGTTCATGGACACGCATACACATGTGCTCTTGAATGGCGACATCACCGCGGCAGACTACGACGTGCAATTGCTTAAGGAATCTATTCCGTACCGGGCCATTTTAGGCGCGCGCAACGCGCACATCGCGCTGGAGCATGGATTCACGACGCTCCGTGATCTGGAGACGGAAGGCGCGATGTATGCGGACGTGGATGTAAAGACCGCCATCGCGAATGGAGAAGTGCCCGGGCCGCGGATGCAGGTGGCGACGCGGGCGATGGCGCCGACAGGGATGTACCCACTGCTGGGATATTCCTGGGAGCTGAAGGTGCCGACCGGCGTGCAGTACGTAGATGGCGTGGAGGGCGCGCGCAAGGCCGTGCGTGAACAGGCGATGTACGGAGCGGACTGGATTAAATATTATTCGGACCGCAAATATCACTTTGAGGCGGATGGCGTGCTGCACAGCATGGTGAATTTCACGGACGAAGAAGCCAAAGCGATTGTGGATGAAGCCCACCGGCTGGGGAAACGCGTTGCGGCACATGCGATCGGATCAGATGGCGTGGCGGCGGCGTTGCGCGCCGGTGTGGATACCATCGAGCACGGCGACGGGCTGACGGACGCGTTGCTGGATGAGATGGTCAAGAAGGGCGTGTATTGGGTGCCCACGGTTACGGTCGGCGCGTACGTAGCCCCTGGGCGCGGCGGAAACTGGACCCGCATGGTAGACGCAGAGCGTACCGCATTCCAGAAAGGCCTGAAGAAAAATGTAAAAATTGTTTTTGGCACGGACGCGGGCGGTTTTGACTGGAAGGAGTTGAACCAGGCAAAGGAGTTCGAATATTACGTGCAGTACGGGATGAGCCCGATGCAGGCGATCAAGTCGGCGACTTCTAGCGCCAGCGAACTGCTTGGCTGGCAGGACAAGGTTGGGACGGTGGAAGCGGGGAAGTGGGCGGACATCGTGGCGGTGAGCGGAGATCCGCTGAAGGACATTACGGAATTGTCGCGGGTGAAATTTGTGATGAAGGGCGGAGTGGTTTACAAGAGGCCTTGAGGACTGGTGCGGTGAAGCACAGCGGGATTTGGAATGATATTTATGGGTGCGGCGGTTGACGTGTAGCGGAGGATCACCGGACCACTGGCGGAGGATCAGAAGAAGGCGGCGCCGCCATCGACGTTGATGGACTGACCGGTCATGGCGCTGGAAGCTTCGGAGCAAAGGAACAGCGCAGCGTGAGCGATCTCGTCGGCGGTTTGGCCCCGCCCCTGCAAAATCGATTGCAGAAATCCCGCTAATTGTTCCTCGGAGCTCACACCCATTTTTTTAGCAAGGGTAGCGCCCAATTCCTTGGACATCACCGTTTCCGTCACCGGGCCGGGGCAGATGGCGTTCACACGCACGCCCTTGCGCGCCGCTTCCGCCGCGGCAACGCGTGTCAAGCCGAGCATGCCGGCTTTTGCGGCCGCGTAAGCCGAACCCCATGGAAAAGCCGACTTGGCGGACAAGCTGGAAATATTGAGAATGACACCGGATTCATGCGCGTACATTTCCGGCAGGACGAGTTGCGTGAGGATGAAGGCGGAGCGGAGATGCACGGCAATGACGCTGTCGAAATCGGCCAGCGGATATTCCTCGACGGGGACGATGGGTCCGTAGTGCCCGGCATTGTTTACGAGGATGGATACCGGCCCAAATTTTTCGCGGGCGGCGTCCACGATACGGCGGCAGTGGTCTTCGCGTGAAACGTCAGCGGTCGCGAAACCGGCCTGGCCACCGTCACGGGTAATCTCAGCGGCGGTGGAAGCAAGTTCCTCATGAGTGCGCGCTGCCAGGAAAACGGATGCGCCTTCCTTCGCAAATAGCCGCGCGATGGCGCGCCCGATGCCGCGTCCGGAACCGGTAATCAGAGCGGTCTGTCCGTGAAGAATCATGCGAAGGAGGATAGAAGTACGCGGGCCGGTAAGCAAGTCCGGCGCGGCGAGCGCCGGGTCAATTCCACTTTTTCAGAGTCGGCCAATCGGTCTGCAAATCTTTCTTGCGGTGCCTGCAAAGCAGGATGGGATTTTTTTCTTCGGGCATGGAGTATGGATTGTTCAGCGTGGCGGCGACCTGAACGCTCTGGTAATACTTCTCGGCGTCTTCGGGTTTTGATCCGATGCGTATGACGATTTCTCCGTGGTAATCGCGTGGCCCCCACAGAAAATAATTCTGGTGCGTGCAGATAGCCTTCGGCAAGCCGTAGCGGCTGCCGAAGAAATCGATGGCCGCGGCCTCTCCGTAGTTGCCGGTAAAAATCGCCGTTCTGGATTGCTCTTCCGGCGAGAGCGACTGATAAACGGCGGCCACGCGCTCGACGATCTCTTCCCAGCCAAACTCGTCGCCGTAGTGTTGGGGCAGAGACGCGTCGGCGTAATTGTGTTCAGTCTTGGGAACCACAAAAGGAAGATGCTGCTGATAGCGGAGAAACGCTTCAATGGGCAAAACGGGAAGGACCAGCGGCAAAAAAAGCACAATAGCGATGAATAGCCATGCGAACGTCGCCGTTCTGAGCGCCGCCTGCAGTCTGGCGTGCGCGTGGAAATATGATTTCGAAAGCACACGCTCCACGGCTACGCCACCGGCGGCGAGCACCAGCGGGTAGACCGGCACAGAATAATAATTCTTGCCGTGCGCGAGCAGGAAAAACCCGACGGTGAAAAGAAAGGCCCAGCCCAAAGCGCGGAATTGCTTTCCAGCAGGGGAAAAATAGAAGGATAGGCCGGCCAGCCAGAACGGCAGGGTGAGCGGATTCATAAGCAGAATTTGTTGTACGACGAATGCTGCAGGCGACAGCACCACATCGCGGCCGGATGCGCGGATATTGCGCATCAATTCGAGGAACGGCCAATGATGCTGGATGTTCCATAGCAGGTTGGGCAGAAACAGGAGTAACGCAATTGCTCCGCCAGCCAAAATCCATCGCGAGAACAGAAATTTGCGCTGGGGAGTGAGAAGCACGCCGCATAAGAGGAAAAAAGCGAAGGCCGCCATGGAATATTTATTTTCGAGGCCCAGCCCGGCAATCAGCCCAAAAGCCAGCCACCACCTGGGATTTCCAGTGCGCGTCATGCGCACAAACGCGAATGCGCAGCCGGTCCAGAACAGCGGCTCAAAGGCGTTCATGGCGAATTGGTGATCGATGGCGAACCACACACCGGGAGCCGCGCCCAGGGCGGCGGCGAGCGCCGTGCCGAATTTCCTTGCGCCCAACTCGCGCGCCAGTGCGGCGATGAGAACAATGCGCGCCGCGCCCGCCAGGGCGGGCCACAGCAGCAGCGCGCGCAAGGAAACGCCGAAAGTGTGGCGCGCGAGCCATGCGAACAAAACAATCAGCGGAGGCTGGTCAACATAGCCCCAGGCGAGGTGATGAGAGCAGGCCAGGTAGTAGAGCGCGTCGCGAAAATAGCCGTAGCGCGTGGCCGTGGCGACTTGCGCGAGGAGGTATACGGCAGCGATAACCATGGGAATGGTGAGTGAAGCGGCGCGCTCGTTTTCGCGGTCGACGGCTGGTGGTGCAGAGGACATAGCAACGCAGAATAGCAGAGCGAGACCCTGAGAGGAGAGGCTGGCGTATGAATCGACGCGAAGTGCGCGTGGACGGACCTCGCCAGAAAAGAGCTGGACGGCGATTTTGGCCATCCAGCTTTTTTGTTAGAACGAATCTTCCCTCTGTAATTTGGAGCCGCTACCGCCGGAATTACTTGCTGGGTTTCAGGTCCCGTAGCAGGCGATGGACGGCATCGCGAACGTGATCGGTCGAGAAAGATTCATTGGTCAATTGGCGATGTCCAACGGCGCGGAAAGCGATCTTGTTGGAATTCTGTTTTACAAAATCGAGGACGATTGTGCCTTCGCGGTAGTGAATATTTTCATAGCCCCATCCGGGTCCGCCCCAGTAGCCCCAGCGGTAGTTTGCCCAGCAGCCGAACGGGCCGCAAACAAAGCCCGGGTATCCGCGTTGCACCGCGACCGTACGGCTGTGGATCCCGAAGTGATAATCCACCAGAAATTCAGCGGTCCTGGGATCGTTAACTTGCTTCAAACCCTTGGAAGCCAACGTTTGTTCAATATCGGTGCGAATCGCGAGACGGAGAGTTTCATTGTCGACGCGATTCTCGTTCTCGCGTGCTTCGCGCCGCTCATTTCCCGGCATGACGTCGCGGGAAATCACCTTTCTCCCCGAATCAGTATCCTGGTTTCTCTCGGGAGCTTTCGGAGGAGGCGCTTCAGGTCTCCAGGCCCAGGTAGCATTTCGTGGAATGGCCACGCTACGGTCGCGCACCACGTCAACATGTTCATCACAGCCCGCGAAAATCAGCCCCGAAGCCACGAGGGCCGCGAGCAACAGTGCCGGTTTTCGCGTTTTCACTAAGGTCGGATACCACATTTCTGAATCCTCCAAACGTGCGAACTCATACCCAAAGAATTCAACCCCAGCAAGGGGAAATAGTTGCACCCGTTCGGCAGGGATGAACGGACTTGTGCAGACAGAGCGGGCCGTGTAAGCAAAGGCGGAGCCATGTAAGCAAAGGGTGGAAACGGGTGCAGGCGGGTGAGTGCTGAGGTATGATTATGATAGAGTCTTCGAAATTATTGAGTAAGGATGGCGATGGACACTGCAAAAGCAGGAAAGGTACTACTGCGGGTCAGGCCCAGAGGGTTCTGCGCGGGCGTCGTGCGCGCGGTAGATATCGTGGAACTGGCGCTGGAAGCATACGGTGCGCCGGTTTATGTGCACCATGAGATTGTCCATAACAGATACGTAGTAGAGCAGTTGCGCCGCCGCGGGGCGATTTTTGTAGAATCCATCGACGACGTACCACATGGCGCGGTACTGGTGTTCAGCGCGCATGGGGTGCCGCCCACGGTGCGTGAGGAAGCCAAGGCAAGATCCTTGAAGGTGATTGATGCGACGTGCCCGCTGGTTACGAAGGTGCATCTGGAGGCGCTGAAATTCGCGCGCGAGAAGCGCACGATCATTTTAATCGGACACCGCGATCATCAGGAAATTGTGGGGACTTCCGGAGAGGCACCCGACAGGACCATCGTGGTAGATTCCGTGGCGGCCGTGGACCTCCTGGAGGTCGCCGAGCCAGACAAACTGTCCTTTCTCACGCAGACGACCTTGAGCCTGTACGATACTCAGGAAATTGTGGCGCGTTTGCGGCAAAAGTTTCCGGCCATCAAGGGCCCGGCGAGCGACGACATCTGTTACGCGACGCAAAATCGCCAGGAAGCGGTGGAGCAGGTGGCGAAGGACGTGGACTTGATCCTTGTGGTGGGATCGCCGAACAGCTCGAATTCGAATCGCCTGGTGGAAGTGGCGCAGCGGAGCGGCGTGCGCGCGCAACTAATCGATTCGGCGGCGGACATTGACGTGAGCTGGCTGGCGGGAGTAGAACGCGTGGGATTGACGGCCGGAGCCTCGGCGCCGGAAGTGTTAGTGGAGCAGGTGAGCCAGCGGCTGGCGGAGTTTGGATTTACCGACCAGCGCGACCTCGATTTGATTCGAGAGGATGTGCGCTTCACGCTGCCGCCGGAGCTGGCGACGATTGCGGCGGCTCCGAGGCGATAACCGGAAGCGCGTGGCAGGAAAAGCTGCGGGTTGGAGCGCGAATCACACGCGCGCATCACAGCAAGTTAAATTTACAGAGTCGAGAAGCGGCGAGGAGCAAACTTGGCGGCGAAAATAACGCGGCAGCCGAAGAAAATTGCGTTGATAGGCGCACCGTCGAGCGCCGCGGCGTTTTTGGCCGGCACGGAAAAAGCGCCGGCGGCTTTGCGTGCCGCGGGGCTGGTGGAGCGGTTGCAAGCGGCGGGTTACGAGGTGGTCGATCACGGAGATTGCGCCGTGCGGCACTTCGCGGAAGACGACGAGAACCGGCGGGCGCGCAACCTGAAAGAAATCGTCGGCGGCCTGAACGATTTGAAGCTGCGGGCGGAAGTGGCGGTGAAGAGCGGCGCGCTGGTGCTGGTGCTGGGCGGAGATTGCGCCCAGGTGATCGGGCTGCTGACGGGTGCGCGGCGATATTACAAGCGCATCAGCCTATTGTGGTTCGATCGCGACGCGGATTTGAACACGCCGGCGACGACTCCTTCGGGCCGGATCGACGGGATGGTGGTGGCGCACGTCATCGGAAAAGGCGCGCCGGAACTCGTGCGATTCTGGGGGGAACCCCCGCTGGTGCGCGAGCCGGATGTGACGCTGTTCGGACTGGAGAGGATCGATCCTCCGGAGCAGGAGTTTTTGAAGAAGTCTCCGATGCGGCGGATGGTGGCGGCGGACGTGAAAGCCAAAGGGGCGGAGCAGGCAGCGCGCGCAACGTTGACGCAGATGCATGCGGATGCGCGACAGGTAGTACTGCATGTGGATCTGGACGTGATTGCGGCGGAGGAATTTCCCGCGGTGAACGTTCCGGGTAGCGGCGGGTTAAGTTTTGAAGAGGTGCGCGGCGCGCTGATGGAGTTTGTGAAAAATCCCAACCTGCTGGGCCTTGACGTAGCGCAGTACAACCCGGATAAGGATGGCGACGGCGCAGGCGCGAAGAAGCTGGTGGACCTGCTGGTGGAAGCGCTCACGGCGAGAATGGAAGCGCTCGGGGAACCTGAGGGCCATGCGAATGAGGTTGGCGCGGCCACGACGGGCGGAACCGGCGCCGCCGTGACTGAGGTACTGGCGACCGAGACCATCACCGCTGAATCGGAAACACCTGAAATCAGTACACCAGAAGTCAGCGCGCCAGAGACAAGTGTTCCGGAGTATGAATCGATACAACCCGATACGAACGAAGCTCCTGTTGCCACGGAGCAGAGTGGCGCGAGCGATGCCGCAGATGTATCGGCGGATGAAGTACCCTCCTCCAACAAAACGAGCGCTTGACCGCGTTTGAACCTCCACGTAGCGGTGCGATCGTAACGAAAAAAATTCATGTATTCGTGTGTCTGGAACTATTCGCGGGCGGCGGCGCGTTTGCGGATATGCCGCGCCAGGCCGAGGAAGGAGAGCTGCAGCCCGGCGGTGAAGGAGTGTTGTTCGGCGTCAGCTGAAGAAAGATAGCGGGCCATTTCCTCGCGCGTTTGCGCGAGGAAAGACTGGAGGGCCGCGTCTTCATCGGCATTGGATTGCAGGATTTTTTCGGTGATGCCGGACCAAAGTTGAAGGCGTTCGCGGAAGGCAGCGATGTGCTCAGGGGGATTTTCGGCGAAACCGAAGTGGGTGAGGAAAAGGCGTGTCGGGCGGCGATCGAGAATGGACTGGAAGGACTCTTCCCAGATGGTGAGGTCGATATCGGGCGGAGGAGTAGCGGGCATGATGTAAGGTCCGTTGGCAACGCGGATACCGGTGGTGTCGCCCGCAAAGGCGAGCCCTTCGTGGGGGTCGAAAAAGGTCACGTGGTGGCTGGCATGGCCGGGAGTGTAGAGGACCTCGAGATTTTCGCGCCCGAGAGGAACCGTTTCGCCGCCTTGGAGGTACTGCAGATTTTCGGAAGGCACGGGCAGCATTTCGCCGAAGAGGCGCTGTAGATCGTCACCCCAAAGGCGGCCGGCGCTGGCGAGCAACCTGGAAGGATCCTCGAGATGGATGGCGCCGATGTCGTGAACGTAAATCTGCAGCGCGGGATTTTCGCGAACCAGTGCGCCCGTGACGCCGGCATGGTCCAAATGAATGTGGGTGAGAAAGACGGCGTCGAGGTCGTTGATGGATAAAGAGCGCGAGTGCAAGCGAGCACGCAGATTTTCGAGCGTGGAGCCAGGACCGGGGTCGACGATGGCATAGTGGCCATCGGATTCAAGAAGAGCGGCGGCGATGGCGAGAGGGCGGCCAGTCCAGTTCAGGTCAAGTGGAGTGACGGAAGGCATGTAATAAGGATGGTACGAGAGCCGGAGGAATGGAACAAATCAGGAATTTTTGGGCGAAGGAGACCGGCTGGGTTGGTCCAAGCACGGTTGCGCATCCAGGGCTCGTAGCGGGAGTATAGTTAGGCGATGGGATGGCGGCGAATTGTCGGGAGCAGCCTGGTCGTAATTCTGGTGTTGAGCATTGCACTGCCGGCGATGTGCGGCGAGTGTCGAGTGGCTTCGACCGAGAAGGGTTGCGAACACAGGCACGGAGCTGCGGTAGTTTCGCCGGATGGCGCCTCGATGGGAATGCATGAACGCTGCGACAGTTGTGCCGATGGAAATGGAATTCTTGCGAAGAGAAACCCGCGACGAACTTCGGCGGCGCAACTGATGCTTAACAGCTGTGCGCTGCGTGGTTGCGATGACGCGTTGGCGCGAAGGGCAGTGATTGCTCCCATGGAATGGCCGGGAATGAACGGCCGAAATACGAATCGAACGGCGCCAGAAGCTTTGATAAGTAGCGTAGGCTGCGCTCATCAAGCGAAGCACAAAAATGTTTCCTGGACTGGCATCGCGTTCCTGCCGAAATCCCCTTATCAGCCCCTCGCCGTCAGCCTGAAAATCTGAACCTGCTCCCGCCGTGGAACCTGCACAGCTTTGCCGCAGTTTGTCAGGCGTCGCGGCGCGGCTTTGCGCAGCATCAACATTTCCAACCACAGAAACCGACAGTGAACCGAGAAGGGCCAGAAGGCCCTGAAGCCATGAAGGCTTCGAAGGAAGATCATGAAGCTGATCCAAGCGATGGCAGCCGTGGTTCTGCTGAGTCCACTGTGTGCGTGGGCGCAGGAATCCACGCCGCAGGGCGGCGACGTCTCCCCCGCGAACGATATGTCGCAGAACGATATGTCGCAGATGAATATGTCCGGAGCGCAGAGCGCCAAGAACGCCATGATGCATATGCATGCGGTGACATTTGCGCAGGAGATTGAGCATCACAGCAGCTCGGGAACGAGCGCGGAGCCGAACTCCACACCTGCGCCGATGCTCATGGCCACGAAGGGCCAGTGGCGATTCATGTTTCACGCCAACGTGTTCATCAGCGACCTGCAGCAGCCAGCGCCTCGCGGGGCGGACAGATTTTTTTCGACGAACTGGTTCATGGGCATGGCGCAGCGGCAGGCCGGTCCGGGCGTCTTCACCGCTCGTGTGATGCTCAGCCTCGAGCCGGCCACGGTAACCAACCGCCGCTATCCCTTGCCGTTCCAGCAGGGAGAGACGGCTTTTGGCTTGCCGATTGTCGACGGGCAGCATCCGCACGATTTCATCATGGAGCTGGCGGCGCTCTATGATCTGAAATTGGGCGACCGCAGCCTGCTGTCTTTTTATTTCGCTCCCGTGGGTGACCCGGCGTTGGGGCCGACGGCTTATCCGCACCGCGCGTCGGCGTTGGAGGATCCGGTGGGCACACTGGGGCATCACCAAGAGGACTCGACGCACATTGCGGACGAGGTGGTTACGGTGGGGATCACACACCGTATTCTGCGGCTGGAAGTTTCTGGATTTCACGGACGCGAGCCGGATGAATTTCGTTGGAACATTGATTCGGGAAAAATCGATTCGTGGTCGACACGTCTGACCGTGCAACCGGGGCGAAACTGGAGCGGCCAATACTCTTACGGACGCCTGGCGAGCCCGGAGGGGCTATTTCCCGAGGAGAATCAGGAACGCATGACGGCTTCGGTGATGTACAACAAACCCTTGGCGGCGGGACAGACGGGGAATGGAAACTGGGCCAGTACGGCATTGTGGGGCCGCACGCGATCGCTCGGCGACGGTGCGATCTTCAACAGTTACCTGATTGAATCGACGCTGCGTTTCCGCATGCGGAATTATGTCTGGACCAGAATGGAAAATGCCGACCGTTCCAACGAACTGCTTTTAGGCGAAAAGGCTCTGCCGCCGGGATTCAGGGAAACGCGAATTGGGCGGGTGCAGGCGTATACCGTCGGGTACTCGCACGACTTCGACGTGATTCCGCATGTGGCGTCGGCGGTGGGAGTGCAAGTCATGACGTATGGAGTTCCCGACATTCTGCAGCCCATCTACGGCGCACACCCGGTCGGCGGCCTGTTGTTCGTACGATTCCGTCCGTACTCCGGCGAGCGTTGATTTTCCGGCGAATCTAAGCGCCGGTGCGGTGAATACCCGATGGGCAGAGCGCCGCGCCTCCTCTAACTTCAATCACGACGACGGCGCATTGACGAAAGCCAGTGTCCCTGCGGCGAATCCAAGAAAACAGGCTGGATCATAAATGGATCCCAACACAGGATGTGACACGGTGGCGGAGAATATGAAGCGACGAGAATTTATCGGCGGACTGGCGGCGGTGTCTTTGGCGGCAAACGCCGCGGGCGCTCGCGGAGCCGGAAGTACGGGAGAAATGCCCTATCGCACGCTCGGAAAAACGGGAGTGAAGGTGTCGGCCATCGGGCTGGGAGGGTTTCACCTGGGGCTGTCTCACCTGGAGGAGCCGGACGCCATCAAGATTTTTCACGCGGCAGTCGACCGGGGAATCAATTTCTCCGACAATTCGTGGGACTACAACCAGGGCATCAGTGAAAAGCGAGTAGGCAAAGCATTGAAGGGCGGATACCGCGACAAGGTTTTCGTGATGACCAAATTCGACGGGCGCACCAAAGAGTCGGCGCTGAAGCAACTGGATGAATCCCTCCAGCGGCTGGAGGTCGATCACGTGGACCTGTGGCAATTTCACGAAAACATCCGGCTGGAGGACCCTGACAGATTTTTTGCCGAAGGCGGCGCGGTTGAAGCCATGCAGGACGCAAAAAAAGCCGGGAAGATCCGCTTCGTGGGGTTCACCGGACACAAGGACCCGAGCGTGCACTTGCGCATGCTGGAGATGGCGGATAAGCACGGATTTCGTTTCGACACGGCGCAGATGCCGCTGAACGTAATGGACGCGCATTTCCGCAGCTTCGGCAAGGAAGTGGTTCCCGTGCTGGTGCAGAAGCAGATAGGCGTTCTGGGGATGAAGCCCATGGGGGACGGAAACATTCTGAAGGCCAAGGTGGTGACTCCGCTCGAGTGCCTGCAGTATGCCTTGAGCCTGCCGACCTCGGTGGTGATCACCGGAGTGGACAGCATGGCGATTCTGGATCAAGCGTTCGAGGCCGCGAAGACGTACGAGTCACTGAGCCGGGGAGACGTAGAAAACCTGCTGAAGAAGACGGCCGCGGCAGCGGCGGATGGGAAGTACGAGCCCTTTAAAACAACGCCGATTTTTGATTCGACGGCGAGCCATCCCGAATGGCTGGGTTTCGCTGCACAGGCTTAGAGATACGCGCGTCATCGAGCGAGCGATCGATCGGGCGCCTGAACATTTCGCGACTACAGGAAAATCTAGCCGCACATACAGGAGAGGGTGGATACGCGCATCGCGGTACGGCGGGAATAATCTTGCGGAGCCAGAAGTACTAGTCTACGATTGAGGCCACTTTGCTGACGAGCGTCGGTTGGCTCCCACGGGAAATCTGGGTCGTGTATGTCGCGGCGGCGATCAGCAACAGGTCACTCGCAAGTGTGCAGCGCGAGCAACGCAGGACGCGCAATATCTTACTTACTCATCGCAACAGGTACCCGGCATTTTAAAGTACCGCGTCCTAAGCGAAGTGTTTGAAATCAGGAGGATAGAGATGTCCAAGTGGTGTGTAACCGTAGTGATGGGCGCGCTTCTGGCGCTACCGAGTTTTGCGCAGCATACGAATGCAGGCGCGAATGCTGCTCCTTCCACGGCCGCTGACCCGGCAGACAACGCCATCAACGTGGCTCCGCCACCGGACTTTTTCGCCCTCGCGGAAGCGCCGAGGGCGACGCCCTTCCCGGGCCCTGCCCCGGCAGCCGCGCCAGATGAGGCACCCGGACGTCTGACGCCCCGGTTCGAGGTGGCGGTAGTATACGAATACATCAATTTTATGCCGGGGGATCCGTTCAGAAACTTCAATGAGCATGGCGCCACCGGCTCCTTCACGGTAAACGCCAACAGGTGGCTGGGACTGACCATTGAGGCTGGCGGGACGAATTTCAAGCGCAACGTTTTCCCCTTGACCGGCAGCTTGAACCAGGTTGAGGGCTCGCAAAACACTATTCTGGCCGGCCCGCGAATTAATTTTCGGCATTTTGACCGTTTTGTGCCTTTTGTGGAATTTATGGCGGGCATGGCGCACGGCGACATCGAAACGAACGGCACCGGCGGGCAATACACCTTCGCGATGGCCGCCGGCGGAGGTATCGACATCGTGTTGTGGAAACACCTGGCTTGGAGGTTCGGTCAGTTTGACTACCTGATGACCAACTTCTCCGGTCCTGGTGTGGGCGGCGATGAACGACAGAATAATTTCCGCGCGTCTTCGGGACTGGTGTTGCGCTTTGGATTCCCGAATCCACCGCCACCGCCGAATCATCCGCCGGTTGCTACCTGCGCGGCCACGCCGACTTCGGTTTATGCGGGTTCCGGCGACAGCGTTGCGGTGCACGTGACGGCCAGCGATCCGGACAACGATCAGCTCACCTACAGCTACACCGCCACAGGCGGTACCGTGGAAGGAACGGGACCGGATGGACGCTGGAGTTCGGGAGGATTGAGCGAAGGCAACTACACCGTCAATGCCAAGGTCGATGACGGCAAAGGCGGAACGGCCACTTGCGCGGCGGACATCAAGGTTGAACCGAAACCGAACCGGCCGCCGACGATTTCCTGCACGACGGACCGCACCCCGATCCAACCTGGCGAGCGCACCGGAATTACCTCGGTAGCGAGCGATCCGGACAATGATCCGCTGACGTACAGCTACAGCGCCACTGGCGGTACCGTATCCGGAACAGGACCGAAGGGCGAGTTTGACTCCACGGGATTGCAACCCGGAAGTTACACCGTGAAATGCTCTGTAAGCGATGGGCGAGGAGGTACGGCAGACGCGTCAACGAACGTCGATGTGCAGCAACCGCCGCCACCCCCGCAGGCCACCAAGGTAGGCGACTGCAGCTACGGTAAACCCAATAGCTCGCGAGTAGACAACGTCTGCAAGCGCGTGCTGGACGACGTAGCGTTGCGGCTGAAAAACGACCCGAACGCCAAGCTAGTGATTACCGGCTACGCGGATCCACATGAAGCACGAGCCGGCAAGCTGGCCGATACGCGAGCCGATCTCGCCAGGAAGTACCTTGGCGAGAAGGGCATCGACGCATCGCGGATCAGCACCCGCGGGGGCGCGGCTTCGAAGGAGAAGGGCGCGGAGAAAGAAAACCGCCGCGTGGACTTCATCTTCGTGCCAGAGGGCGCCACCTACTAAGGGGCATGGAACAAAAAACGCCTTCCTACGCCGGCAGTTCGCCGGCGTAGGAAGCAAAGATTGAGAGCGGGCTCTCCTGGAACAGGAGGGCCCGTTTTCTTTTTGGGAGGCATTTTTTCCGGGGTTGGGGGGCCGTCAGCGAAGAAATGTCCGAAATGGCATTCTTGCAACCCAATTCAGGAAAGTGGAGAAAGGGCAGACCCTTTATGGGTAAAGCGGCGAAAGGTGGTTTATTGGAGAATCGATTATTTCCGAAACGGGAAAGCGTAAAGATGATAGTGTAGCCAATGTATTGATCCGTGAACACATTGGAAGGTTTCCTGAAACGGTACTGTGGATGCAATAGAAATGGTGCGACCAGAAAGCGGGGGTGGCGTGCCGGTCATTGACGAAGCGGCGGTTCGGCAAGAAGTTTTGCCCATGAATGTGCTGGTGGTCGACGACGAGCTGCATGTACGGCAGTTATGCGCGGATATAGCGGCGCAGAGTGGGATGAAGGCCACCACGGTGGCGACCGCGGAGGAAGCAATCAGTATTCTGGAGAATACCGCTGTGGACATCCTGGTGACCGATTTGAAACTGCCGAAATCGAGCGGGCTCGATCTGCTCCAGCGAGTGCACGACGCGCACCGGGAAGTGGCGGTGATTGTACTGACCCAATACGGGACGATTGATTCGGCGGTGGCGGCCACGCGGCTCGGAGCGCTGGATTATGTGACCAAGCCTTTTCGCGTGGAAGAACTGCGTTCGCGATTGGAACACGCGGCGCATGCGGTGGAGTTGCAGCAGGAAAATCGCCTGTTGCGGGAACAACTGCGAACCAAGCCGGGTTTTGGCGGGCTCATCGGAGTTTCGAGCAAGATGCAGCACGTTTACAAAATGATCGAGAAAGTGAGCCAGCACGAATATCCGGTGCTGATTCTAGGGGAAAGCGGCACGGGAAAAGAAATGGTGGCACGCAGCATTCACTATGCGAGCCTGCGGAAAGATCGCCCGTTTGCACCGGTGGACTGCTCTTCTCTGGTCCCCACGCTGATCGAATCGGAGCTCTTCGGATATGTAAAGGGGGCGTTCACCGGAGCCATTCAGGCCAAGCGGGGGCTGCTGGAAGCCGCGCAGGGAGGAACGCTGTTTCTCGACGAAATCGGGGACATGCCGGTGGACCTGCAGGCCAAATTGTTGCGCGCCTTGCAGGAGCATGAAGTAAAGCCGGTGGGATCGACGGAACGCCGGCAGATCAACGTGCGCATCATTGCGGCGACCAACCGCGACCTGGAATTTGCGATTCGTTCAGGGGCCTTCCGGCAGGACCTGTATTTCCGGTTGAACGTGGTGCAGATGAAGCTGCCGCCGCTGCGCGACCGCAAAAGCGATATTCCGTTGCTGGTGACATCCTTCCTCGAAAAGCTTTCCGCAGCGCATGGAACCACCAAAACGATTACCGACGAAGCCATGCGGCGTTTGATCACCTATGACTGGCCGGGTAACGTTCGGGAGCTGGAGAATGCCATTGCGCGCTCGATAGCCATGGGTTCCGGACCGTTTGTCGAGATGGCCGATCTGCCGAGCAACCTGCACTACGCGACCAGCGAGCGCGAGCCGGAAGGAAATGAAATCCTGCCGCTCGAGGAATTGGAGCGGCGCGCGATTCTTAAAACCTTGCGGGAAACCGGGGAGACAAGCTGGCCGCGGCACGCATGCTGGGCATCGGGAAGACCACGCTGTACCGAAAACTGAAGCAGTACAACATGAAGCACGACGAGGCGTGAACGCCACGAGCTTGAAGCTGACGTTTCATGGATTTCGTCGCCCAGAGGTGCTTCCGTCGCTGATTCAATGAGTAGTGTGCCCTGATTTTCGCGGTAGTTTCCGATTACATCCTTCCAAAAAATCTCGCGCATCGGCCGTGGGGTGATTCTCTGCTTCGGTTGGCCTTTATCTGACGTACGCGTAATCCCAGATCGCGCGCTGCCTTTTTGATGAGCGCAACGGTTTCACACTGGGAATGGCCAAGCGGTTCCGTATCGACATGGGATGGATGTGCCTGGCGGAATTCGCACAGGTCTCCTAACTACCTGATTTCTATCAACTAAGTGACCGCAAAGGTTGGGCCTTTTGATGCAAGAGCAGACCTGGGGAGCCGCGCCGGTGGCGAGCCCTGGAGTGAAAAGTTCAGGAGAGGGGGCGGAGAGCGGTATGGGTAGTGCCGAAGTCGGCAAGGAATTGGATGCCTGCACTTAGCGGAATCGTGGCCAGGATATGAAAATGTGGGGCAAGAGAACCGAAGGTGCGATTAACGTCGCGGCACTTTGTGCGACCGGACTTTCGCGGGAGGGCCTGCTGCGCAAGGCGCTGCAAACACTCTCGAGCGCGGGTCGCGCGGACCGCATCGGTGTGTGGCTCGAGGCACCCGGCACAGCTTCGAAGGACGCGCACGCGGGGGGTGGTTTCCGCGGCATGGTCTGGGATCGTGACGGCAAAAATGAAGACATACCAGTGGAGTGGTCGCAATTGTCACTCGAAGGGCCACTGCCGCACGACGCATTGATTTCCGGCCTGAGCGTAGAGCAGAAGCTGGAAGATCCCGCGCCGCTGGTGATTGGGCCCTTACTCCAAATGCGTCGCGCGGTGTGGGTACCTGTTGCCAGAAAGGGCCAATTGCGGGGCGTGCTGCTGGCGGGAAGCCGCAGCCGGCATGGCGAACTGCCGAGGCAATTGCTGGAATCGACGGCAGCTGAACTGGCGGTGGCCATGGAACTCGAAGAGGAAGAACAGCTGGTCAACGTGAGAGAAGCGGACCTGCAGTTTACCGGGGGTGTGCTCATGATGCTGAATGCCCAGGAGCAGCCCGAGCTAGTGTTGAAAGCGATCGTGGAGAATTGCACCGGCACCGCTCCATCTGGCGACGGATTGGGAGTCAGATTTGCAGCCATCGGCTTCCAGATGGGGGAGCGCCGCCAGGCACCGCCAGACAGGGTGCTCGACGGGGGTTGCGGTGGGCCGCCGATGGCCTTTTACTGGACCAGCGGAGACCCTGGGTGGACTGAGTCCATTGAACGCAACGTAGCCGCAGAAACCTGGCGTAAAGCGGTCGAAACCAGCCGGCTGGCGATCGAGGAGTTCGACCCGCGATTGGCACGCGACGACATCGCGCGCATTCTGGCAATTCCTTTGCACGCAGAACGTAAACTGATCGGCGTGTTTGTCGCCGGACTCCCACCTGAGTGCGTTGTGCCGGGAGCGTCCGAGCGACTGGAGTTGCGGGCCGCGCTGGCAACCTCGGCGTTGAGGGCGTGGAAGCGGGCGCAAGAGGCAACACGAGAGGCTGCGTGGAGGAAAGCGCTGATCGACGGCGCTGGCGAGCCCACCATTTTGCTCGACGCGCATGGAAGGATAGTCGACACAAATGGCAGCGCCAAGGCGCTTTTGCGTGACGATCAGAAGCGCGAGAACGCCGGTTTGGGTATCAAAGGAGCGCCAATCCGCCTTGCGCAAGTGTTTCAAGCGAGCGACCAGCCACGCATCGAGGCCTGGTGGGTGCGCGCGCTTTCCGGAACAGGCGATCGGCGCGGCAAGCAGCGCAACGGGCCCGGTGAGTTGCCGGAAGCTGTCCTGACTAGTGGAGTGCGGGTGCGGTTGCGGCCGGCGCTTCCAGTCGGAGGGCCGTACGCGGCGATAATTCTTGATACCTGGCACGGTCTGGACGCGGCGCCGCCAGACAAGGGCGCGGTCACAGAACTACGCAATGTCCTCGAGTGGCTCGACGAAGGAGTGATCGTGTTCGACGCTCAGGAAAACGTGCGGGTCATGAACACCCGCTTCCTGCAGATTGCGGGCCTCGACGGTGCGGACGCCACGGAACTGCCCACGCTGGACCACCTCATTTATAAAGTATCGGGCCGGGTGGCGGAGCCCTGGGGATTCGCGCAGCGCTGGCGCAACCTGGCGCGGGGAATCGATGCGGACATTCGCGAAGAACTGGAATTTGTGCGGCCAGCGGAGAGAATCGTACAACGCGAGGCGCGCCCCATTCTGGATTCCGCAGGACGGCGCGTTGGCCGGGTGGAAGTGTACCGGGACTTGACGGCGCAGCGCGGGCTCCAGTCGAGGCTGCTGCACACGGAAAAACTCGCCGCGCTTGGGCAGTTGCTCACCCAGGTGGTGCACGAACTGAATAATCCATTGACGAACATTTTTGGATATTCGCAGCGTCTTCTGGAGAACGAAGCAAAAGGCGGGAACGGGAAGGAGATTCGGCAAATTCGTCAAATATTGACGGAAGCGGAGAGAGCCAAGGCGATTTTGCAGCAACTCCTGCACAACGCGCGGGAAAGCAAAGCGGAATTGCACCCGGTATCGCTGAATGAGGTGGTGCTGCAAGCCCTGGAAGTGCAGCAACAGAGCCTGGCGCAGGAAAATATACACCTGGAAGTGGACCTCGATTCGGCGTGCCCGTTGGTTTATGGAGACGCCGGGCAATTACAACAGGTGCTGATGAATTTGACGGGAAACGCGCGGCAGGCCCTGGACCGGTCGGGGAAAAGCGGAACCATCCGCGTGCGCACCAAGCAGATCGGCGATCAGCGAGTGCTGTTGGAGATCGCCGACAACGGGCCAGGCATACCCAAAGAGATTGTAGGGCGAATTTTCGATCCGTTTTTTACCACCAAACCCGCAGGCATCGGCACGGGCTTGGGCTTGGCAATCGTGTCGGGCATCGTGCGGGAACATGGAGGGTTCGTAAAAGTGGCCAGCCCTCCAAATGGAGGCGCCATTTTTTCCATCGCGTTGCCTGCGGCCAGTACGGCACCCGGAGAGGCTCGAAGTCTTCCGCAACTTTTGGCGACGTCCGATCCTCATCAGGGTTACCTCGGCGGCACGGTGAGTTCGCAGATCGTGCCGGGTCCCGCCGCCGGGGATTCCGCGAATCCCTCATTTCAGGGCATCTCTCGCGCGGGCAGCTACCGCATCCTGGTCGTAGAAGACGAGCCGACCGTGGCGCGGCTCATCGCGGATGTCCTGGAAGACGAGGGATTCCAAGTCGACGTCTTGTTCGACGGGCAGGAGGCGCTGAAACAGGCGGCCCGCGAGACGTACGACCTGGTGGTCTGCGACATGAAAATGCCGTGGCTCGATGGACAACATTTCTACAAGGCGCTGGTGCAGGCCGACAACTCTTTGAACGAGCGATTTCTGTTTGTTACCGGCGACGTGCTCTCGCCACGCACCCATCAATTCCTGGAACGGCACCACCTGCCACACGTAGCCAAACCGTTTCGTATGGAGGAGCTGAAGGATCGCGTTCGTGGACTGCTGCAACGGAACTTTTCACACGAGGGGAAGACCGTGCCGGTCAGAAAGAATGGATGAGATGTGCTCAGTGACGCTGGACGGACGGCAAACGATTCTAATTGTAGGGAGTGACGCGCGCTTATGCGGCGCGGTACGGAGCGACCTGGAATCCCGCAGGCCGGACGTGCGCGTATCGATGGTGAGCAGTGTGGAAGGGGCGCTGCAGATCGTTGAAAAAACGGTGCCCAGCGTGATTCTGTTGCTGGAGGACGTGGCGGTATCCCATGCTCACGGGGGCTTGCTGCAACTGGATACCGTAGTCAATGCGCTGGGGATTTACGCGCCGGTTGTGGTCATCGGAAAAGGCAGATGCGAGCCCCGGTTGTATCCCTTGATTGCCGCGGGGGTTGCTGATTACGTTCCACCAGACGAGGAATGCATCGAGGTAGCGCTCGGCCTGCTGGAGCGCCGACTCTCCCGGGCACAACGCATCGCCGAGAGTACCGCGGTATTCGCGAAGGACTGGGGGAAAGATTTTGCGGAACTGTTGCGGCACGAACTGAACAATCCGCTTACCGGAATCCTGGGCAATGCGGAACTGCTACTGGCGGAAATCACCAGGAAAAACGATGGGCGGCTGCCCCATGGCGGCTTGGAACGGGTAGAGACCATCGCCGCACTGGCGATGAGGATGCGCGAAACGGTCCGGCAATTGAGCCAGGAATGGGAGACGCGCAGCGAGGCGGGCGGTTCCGTTAGGGTCGAAAGCGAAGGGTCAAGCGATGGATCGCGAAGAACGCACTGGTTCCGGAATCCGCCTCGTCAAGGGGTCCCGGGTCATGGCGACGGGAACCAGGATCTGGCTGCGAGAACGGATTTTGTCGACGGCCACAACCAGCAGCATGGCCGCAATGACGAAATATCCGGCGTTAAGGCACGCTGAAAAAAGAAACAATACGGCTCCTCCCTGGAAAGTCTGGGCTCCCAACATCAGGAGTGCGCTCGGCCACAGGAGTATGCTGGCACCTTCGAAATAGGCTTGTAGGTGGTTGGCGACGGGAGAGAGGTGCTGGGCGGCATAGAAAAGAAGCATCAGCGCCGCGCTGGTGAAGAATCCGGCCAAGGCGGCCTGAAACGCGAGCCGGTCGATCCGGACAACCGATCCCCGCACAACCTCAAGATTTTTCATGGCCTACTCCCCCAAGCAAGTACCAGTATTCTCAGGACAGTGTCTCGCTACAAGGCCAGTATCCGGACCTGGCGCTTATCGGTGATTGACTGTTGCGAGACACCCAAGGCTCGGCGCGTCCGTGGATTTCCGACCGAAATCTAGGTAACTATCTCAATCTTATGGAATTAACTGTGGTTCCAGCGGTCAGGAACGGAACAGGACGGATTCCCGATGAAACATCTTCACGGCAATGAACAGTGCGGCCCCGGCGTAAACACACGTGGAGGAGAAGATCAGAGCAATGGATCTCCAGTGGTAGGTCCCGGCGATGAGCTCCTTGCAGAGCAGGCTGACGTTCAGGATGGGTATCAGTGACAGACGTGGGGTCAATTCCGCCCCGGGTAGCATGGCAGCTATCGCCGGGACGATGACCACGATCATGAGCGGGGAAATGTAGCTTTGGGCTTCCTTGTAACTCTTGGCGAATAACGCAATGGTGATCAAGGCTGCGGAAAATAACACCGCCAAGGGTAAAGCCACCACGAAGACCGATAACACCGCGCTGAGCCCAATTTCGAAGTGCAGGGCGGAATCCGATGACTGGTCCTGAAAGTGTTGGAAGAGCCAGGAAGAAACGCCCATGGAAGTGACGGAAAGCAGAGCGGTAACCAGGGAAGCGGTGAGCACCAGGAGAAATTTTCCGAAGACCAGATGGGTTCGAGAGATGGGGCTCGAAAGAATGGTTTCCATGGTGGCGCGTTCTTTTTCGCCGGCGGTCAGGTCCATGGCGGGATACATGGCGCCGGTAAGGCACATGACGATGACGAGATAGGGAATGATGCCGCCAAATGTTTCGGCGGCGACTTTCTCAGCGGAAACGACGTTCTCCTGTTTGATGTCAAAGGGTTTGAGCAACGCGACAGGAAGCTTTTCAGCGCTCAGACGCTCGCGGGCCAGGTCATCGCGATACTCACTGAAGAATTTCTCGATGTGGTTGGCCGCGGACATCGATTTCAAGTCTCCCGAGTAGATATAGATCTTTACGGGAGAAGCTTCGCTTCCAGAAGCAGCGGATTGCAGGCCGGGAGGAATTTCCACGGCAGCGCGGATTTTCTTATTGGAAATCAGGTCAACGTAGTTCGCGGAAGCGGGTACCACGATCAGGCTTTTCACCTGCTTCAGGCCGTCCACAATGGCGGGAGAATCCTCCCCGCCGAGAATCATTACCTTTGCAGGAGTGCGTTCTGCTTCCTCAATGAGGCTGACCACGGTATAGCCCAGGCCCACGGTGAGAACCGGGAAAAGCAGAATGGGAACGGCGATGGTGGAAATCAGGGTGCGGCGGTCGCGCAAGGCTTCGCGCAACTCTTTGCGATAGACGACACCGATATTACGCCAGGACATGGTCAGGAAAGCTCCGCGCTAACGTGGGGAGAGACGATTTTCACAAAAATCTCCTCAAGATCCTGAATCTGATATTTTTCGCGGAATTGCCGGAGAGTTCCTTCGGCAAGCAAGGTTCCGCTGTGAATGATGCCAATTACGTCACAGAGCTTTTCGACCTCGCTCATTACGTGAGTGGAGAGAATTACGGTCTTGCCGGCCTCGCGGCATTCGCGAATGAAGGCCACGATGGTACGCGCGGCCATGATGTCCAGTCCTAGGGTAGGCTCGTCAAAAATCATGACTGGGGGATCGTGAACCAGGGTGCGGGCGATGGAGGTCTTTTGCTTCATGCCGGTGGAAAGCTTGTCGCACCTGCGGTCGCGAAAAGAATCCATGTCCAGGCGCGCGAAAATATCATCGATGCGGTTTTTCAGGGTGGCTTCGTCCAGACCGTTGAGGCGGCCAAAGTATTCGACCATTTCCTGAGCGGTCAGGCGCGGGTAGAGCGCGGTGGCGGTGGATAAGAAACCGATACTGGCGCGGACCTTTTCGGGATGTTCGACGATATCGTGACCGAATACGAGCGCGGTGCCATCGGTAGGCTCGAGGATGGTGGCCAGCATGCGGAGCGTGGTGGTTTTACCGGCTCCATTGGCTCCCAGCAAACCGTAGATGCTCCCGGGCTGGCAGGTGAAGCTAACATTTTCCACGGCAGAGATCTGGCCGCGCTTTTTGTCCTGGAAGCGTTTTGACAAACTACGGGCTTCGATCATCGCGCGATCCTCAAACAATTTTAGGGAGTGTGCGTATTTCGCAGTGTACTACGCGGAGGAGCCTGAGGATTTTCGAGCGCAAGCCCGAGTGCGGAAGAAGTATGTACCGTATACGCATTTCCGTGCGCATGCAGTTCGGGTGTAGAAGAAGCTTGGACCGGAGCGTAGACCAATGGGGTGGCCGCGCATCTAATTTCAGGGCCACAGAAAGAGTCAGGTAAGCCGGCACGGGGATGATGGTTATGGAGAAAGATCGAGTCCCCTTGCTAGAATGAAGTGTTTGGCTTCTGACGTCCATCACGACAAGCCCAATAGGCAATGCGTTTAACGCAGCGTTGGGTAATATGCCCCGCGGGGAATCACGCAAATCGCGCAATTGCGGTGAACAGGAAAAATGGATCAGCGTAAGCTGCGGAACCGAATCTTACTATTTCTGGTGTTGGCGGGCATCGTGGCCTACGTGCTGGTGCGCCTGAGCGGTCGAGAGCCGGTGGCCAAGATCGCGGGGGTGTTGCCGGAGCGCGAAAACCTGGCTTCTTCGATTTCGAGCAACGGAAAAGTCGAGCCGATTTCGCCGTATGCGATGCGGGCGCCGCTGGACACTTTTGTAGAGAAGGTGCAGGCCGTGGAGGGGCACGCGGTCAAGAAAGGCCAGCTACTGCTGGAGCTGAATGTGAAGGATGCCCGCGCGCAACTGGCGGATGCCGAAGCCCGGCTACTGCGCGCGCAAGACGACCTGCGCGCCGCGCAACGCGGCGGCAAGGCCGACGATGCGGACCGCGTTGCCAACGATCTCGCCCGGGCTCAGAGAGAACTGGACCGCCTGCAAAGGAATCATGACGCGCTGGAACGCCTCATGGCCAAGCAGGCCGCCACGCAAGAGGAACTGACCGCCAACGACCAGTCGCTGAAGAACGAACAGGCGGAGGTGAAACAATTGACGGCGGCGAAGCAGGTATTCGAACACAGCGTGAAGCTGGACGCCGGACGGGCGGCGCTACAAGTTCAGCAGGCGCAAAGCGAGATCGCCTCGCTGCGAGACAAAGTCGCCAGCGGACGCATCACCGCGCCGGTTGACGGAACACTCTATTCGCTGCCGGTCAAGGTCGGTGACTACGTGAAGACCGGCGACCTGTTGGCCGAAATGGCCGATCTGCACCACGTGCGCGTGCGCGCGTTCATCGACGAACCGGAACTTGGCGCGCTGCGCGTGGACGAGCCGGTAAAGATCACCTGGGACGCCCTGCCGAACCGCAACTGGGCGGGCAAGACGGAAGTGATTCCCAAACAGGTAGTAGCGCGGGGCATGCGCAGCGTGGGAGAAGTGCTTTGCGCGGCGGATAACAGCAAACTTGAACTTCTTCCGAACATCAATGTGAACGTGACCATCAATTCCCAGGAACGAAACAATGTGCTGACGGTCCCGCGCGCCGCAGTGGATTCCGAGGGCACCCATCGCTACGTCTTCGTGGTGGTGAAGAGCGCGTTTGGTAAGTCCCGGCTGGCACGCCGGGAAATCCAGGTGGGCATCGCCGATGCGACCAGCTTCGAAGTGCTCAGTGGTTTGCGGGAAAATGAGCTGTTGGCCTTGCCGGGCGATGCGGTGCTGCATGACGGCATGGCGGTAAAGATTGTGAACACGGATGAAGCGTATGTACGGGGCCATCGGGATGGGCAGTAGGTGGAAGACAGAACTGGCGAAGATCTTGGCGGTTCTGTGGATTTTGGGTTCGCCCGTGGCAGCCATGGGAGACGGGAACCTGGATGCCGGGCGACGGGCGTACGAAGCCAGCGATTACGGCAAAGCGGTAGAGATTCTGCAAGATGCAGCAACGAAAAATCCCAGCGACGGCGAAGCCTACCTGCTCCTGGCGAAGAGTTATTTTGAACTGCGGCAATATGACGCAGCGATAGCCGCTGCGGAAAAAGCAATTGGGGTGACGCCGGACAATTCCGTGTATCACGAGTGGCTGGGCCGGTCGTACGGCGAGAAAGCGTCAAAGACGTCGTGGCTTTCGGCTTTGTCGTTCGCAAAAAAAGCACAGCGGGAATTTGAGACCGCCATCCGCCTGGACAAGAGGAATTTTGGTGCCTCCCAGGCCTTGATTGAATTTGACTGCGCGGCGCCGGGCATTGCTGGCGGCGGCGAAGACAAGGCGCAGCCGCAGATCGAGCAACTGGCAGCCATGGATGCCAGTGAGGGGCACTACGCGGCAGGGAATTGCCGGCGGCAAAAAAAGGATTATGCCGCGGCCGAAGCGGAGTTCGACAAGGCCCTGGTGGACGCCAAGGTACCTGATTTAATCTTCGACATTGGCGACTATGCGGTGAAGCGCAAGGAGCCGGACCGGGTAACGGCGGTGGTGAGTGCCGGGCAGCGAGCCGCGCCTCGCGATGTACGCATCAAATTTTACCGTGCGGCGGCGCTAATCCTGGAAAACGAACAACCTCAAGAGGCCGAGAAGCTCCTCCGCGAGTACCTGAAAACCGCGCCGACACGAACGGCTTACCCGCATCCGGCGGTGGTGCATGACTGGTTGGGGCGCTTGTTTGAGAATCAAGACGACCGCGAGGCCGCCAGGAGAGAGTACGAAACTTCCCTGCAGCTGGAGCCCAGGAATAAAGAGGCGGAGGAAGCGTTGAAGCGGCTCAGAAAGAGCTGAAGATGCATCTGCGTGAAACGGTGTCGGTAGCCATCGATGCGTTGCGGTCCAATAAACTGCGAGCGGCGCTCACCTCGCTGGGAGTCATCATCGGCAGCGCGTCCATCGTGCTGGTGGTGACGGTGGCGCTTACCAGCAAAAAATTTGTGATCTCGCAGATTGAAGGTGTGGGCTCAAACCTGGTGTGGGCGGAGATGGTGCATGCCACCGGGAAGGCCGAACCGTTGAGCTTCGAGATCACCCGGGGCGACTTGGACGCGATGAAGGCACAGCCGGGCGTGCTGGCGGTTGCGGGGACACGCGAGCTACCCATGTCCGTGGTGGTCGGCGGGGTCGAACGACCCGTGAATCTTATCGGGGTCACGGAAGGGTTTCAGACCATCCGGAGGCTGGTGATTTTCCGCGGGCGATATTTCGATTCCGAGGACATGGAATCGCGGGACAAGGTCTGCCTGATCACCAAGGAGCTCTCCGAACGAGTTTTTGGACAGGAAAATCCCATCGGGCGGCCGATTCGCATGGGGGAATTGACGTTCACGGTGATCGGGGTATTCCGCGAACGAGTGGCCACGTTCGGACTTTCCGAGATTCAGAAAGAGTCGGTGATTATTCCGCTGAGTTTGATGAAGTACTACACTGGCCAAGATGTTTTGCGGGTGTTGTACGCGCAGGCGGTGAGTCCCGACGCGGTGGCCGGCGTGGAACGCGAGATGACCCGCTTGTTAAAGAGCCGGCACCCGCTGGACGCGGAATACGATGTGCAGACGCTGGTGGCGATTCTGGGCGCGGCGCGGACCATCTCGCTGGCGCTGACGATTGTATTGCTGGTGATTGCGGCGATTGCGTTGCTGATCAGCGGCATCGGGATCATGAACATCATGCTGGTGACGGTGAGAGAGCGGACGCGCGAGATTGGGATCCGTAAAGCGATTGGAGCGGCGCGCAAGGAAATTCTCTATCAATTTTTGATCGAGGCATTTCTGATCAGCGGCGGCGGTGCGGTGCTGGGAATTTTAATTGGCCTGGCGATTCCTGTGAGCATTCAGCCGCTGCTGCCCGGGAATCTGCGAGTTCCTATTTCCGGGCTGAGCGTGATCGTAGCCTTTGTAGTTTCGTGTTCGACGGGATTGTTTTTCGGGTATTTGCCTGCCAACCAGGCGGCGCGGCTGCAACCGATTGAGTCGCTGCGATACGAGTGAGATTCTGGTAGTGAGAGTACGGACCGCGAGGTGCGAAAGTGAAGGGACGAAATAATTTGCCAGTCTGTTCGCGGATGTGGGCACGCGGTTTTGCGTATTTGGCCGTGGGATTATTGTTGGGCGGTGCGTCCTACGCGCAAAGCACGGCTGGCAGCGCGAACACGCTGGTGCTGGATACTTCGAGCCGACCGGGGGTGGACTCGCTAACGGCGCAAACGACGGCAGCAGCAAACGGGGGTGCGCTTACGCTGAAGCGCGTCATCGAACTGGCACTACAAAACAGCACGGACCTGCAACTGGCCAAGGTCCAGTCGCAGCTCGCGCAGCATTCGGCACTCATCACCAAAGCGGAGTTTCTCCCCAATCTTTATGTGGGTTCCGGCGCAGGATACACGTACGGAATTCCGGAGACGCCCGGCGGACGCGCGCCGGCGATTTTTGATGTGACCTACACGCAACAGGTTTTGAACGAGCCATTGCGCGGCCAGTCCAAAGAACTTCAGGAGCAGGCGCGGTCGCAGAAAATTGTTCTGCAGGATGTTCGAAACAGCGTGATTGTGCGCACCGCGATGGCGTATCTGGAGCTGGGCAAAGTGCGGCACTCGCTTGAGTTGCTGCGAGCGGAGCAAGAAAGCGCGGACAAGATCCTGCAGGTAACTACCGGAAGAGAGAGCGAAGGATTCGAATTGCCGGTGGAAGTGACCAAAGCGCAATTGACCAAGGCGCAGGTGGTGCAGCGAATTTTGCAACTGGAAGGGCGCCAGGACGAATTGGAAGTTTTTCTGCGGGCGCAAATCGGCTTTGCGTCCGACCAGCCTATCGAAGTTTCACCGGAGGAACTGCCGGGGCAGGCGGAGCAGGAAGGCGCGGACCTGGTGGCCATGGCCATGCAGAACAATACCGGACTGCAACTGGCGGAGTCCGACGTGCGCGCCAAGGAATTTCGCTTGAAAGGCGAGAAGCGCGGCTATTTCCCCACGCTCGAGCTGGTGAGTGTGTACAGCGTGCTGGGAAAGTTCAACAACTACGATCAATTTTTCCGCACCTTCCAGAGAAATAATTTTAATGCCGGCGTGCAGGTGCAGCTGCCAATTTTCAGCGCGAGAACCAAGGCCAATGTGGGACTGGCGCAAGTGAACCTGGAGGCCGCGAAGGCCACGTTGAGCAACAAGAAAACCGAAGTGAGCACGGAAGTTCGGCAGAAAACCCGCAGTGTGCGAGAAAAAGATGCGGCCAAAGAAGTGGCACGGCTGGAGCTGCAACTGGCGCAGCAGGATATCGCGGTGTTTCAGTCACAATACTCGGAAGGCAAGTTGAATCTGCGCGAGGTGGAAAGAGCGCGGCTGGCGGAGAATGAGCGCTGGATGGCGTACCTGGATGCGAATTTTCAGCGGCAGCAGGCGCAGCTGGAATTATTGCGGGCCGCGGGGCAGCTCGACAAGGTATGGCAATAAATAAGCCGGCGAAATCGAAGGCGCGCGGCAAGGGGCCGGCCGTGAAACTGGCGCCCGAACATTCCTCACCCTTGATCAATGACACAAGCTTCGACGCATTCGCGGAAGCGTTGCATACGCTGAAGCGGGGTTTTGCGGACTTGCCGGAATTTGTGCCTGACACGCCGGGCGGCGAACGCCTCGCTGAAGTGCTGACAGCAACGGCGGAACGGCTGCAGAATAGTTATCCATATTTTCATCCCTTGTATGCCGGGCAGATGTTGAAGCCGCCGCATCCCGTGGCGCAGTTGGCCTACGCGCTGGCGATGACCATTAATCCGAACAATCACGCGTTGGATGGCGGACGGGCCACGTCGGCGATGGAAAAGGAAGCGGTGGCGCAAATTGCCGCGATGTTTGGGTGGAAAACGTTTCTCGGGCACCTGTGTGGCGGCGGAACGATGGCCAATCTCGAAGCGTTGTGGGTGGCGGGCCAGACCGCGCCGCGCAAAACAATCCTGGCTAGCGCGCAGGCGCACTATACGCATGAGCGCATCAGCAAGGTATTGCAGTTGCCGTTCGAAACGGTGGAATGCGACGCGCTCGGCCGCATGAGCGTGAGTGCGCTGGGAAAACGCATCGCTCAAGGCGGCGTGGGCGCAGTGGTGGTAACGCTCGGCACGACCGCCACAGGATCTGTCGATCCGCTGCAACAGATTGTGGAGCTGCGCAAACGGCACGAGTTCAGGATTCATGCTGACGCGGCATACGGCGGTTATTTTGCTCTGGTGGATAACCTGGACGAGCCAGCCCGCCGGGCGCTTGCGGCGACGGGCGAAGCCGATTCGATTGCCATTGATCCGCACAAGCACGGTTTGCAGCCCTACGGCTGCGGCTGCGTATTGTTCAAAGACCCCGCAGCGGGGCGGTGGTACAAACACAGTTCCCCGTATACGTACTTCACGTCCAGCGATTTACATCTCGGCGAAATCAGCCTGGAATGTTCACGGCCGGGCGCTGCTGCCGCGGCTTTGTGGGCTACGCAGGAATTGCTGCCGTTGGTGCAGGGCGGAGAATTTGCGCGGAGCCTCGCCAAAAGCCGGGAAGCGGCGCTGGCGTTATTCGCGCACCTACGGGACGACGAGAGGTTTATGGTTCCGTTTCGCCCGGAGCTGGACTTGGTGATTTTTGCGGTGAACGCCGGCAGCGTGAGCGAAACATCGGCGTTGTCTCGTCGGGTATTCGAGGCCGCAGCCAAAAGGGACCTGCACCTGGCGCTGGTCGAGTTGCCCTTGAGCTTGTGGGTCAACGCACCCGCGAACATGGTACGTGACCGCGACACCATGACTTGCCTGCGGTCGGTTTTGATGAAGCCCGAACATCTCCAATGGGTCGAGCGCATCTGGGAGCGACTAGGCGCAGCGCTTGTGGACGTCCAGGGCGCAAAATCGGGAATTCCACAGGCTCGAAGATAAGCCTGAGTCCGAGGACCAACCTTCCGGATGTCCCACTCACTGCAGCATTTACCCGCTCGCTGCAGGATGGTATCCGATTGCAGAAAGTTTGGAGAGGCGCGCGGCAATTCGGTTAAACTGAATGGTAACCTTGGGCCCGCATTCGAATAGCATGGCTGGCGGATGCCTAATATCGATATTGGCTCGCTGAGATTAAGTGGAAGCTGAGGGTGATGAATGCCGGACGTAATGAAGACATTATTGTTGAACCCCCCGAGTTTTGAGAATTTCGACGGCGGGGCTAGTTCGCGATGGCCCGCAACCCGCGAAATCGAGTCCTATTGGTACCCCGTGTGGTTGACTTACCCGGCGGGCATGATCCCGGGCAGCCGCCTGCTGGACGCTTCGCCGCACAAGGTCAACTGGCAACAGACGGTGGAAATCTGCAAGGACTACGAGTTTCTGATTCTTTTTACCTCCACGGTGGGTTTTGACAGTGACGTCAAGCTCATCCGCAAGATCAAAGAATCCAATCCCAGCATGAAAATCGCCTTCGTCGGCCCGCACGGGCACATCAAGCCGGATGAGACCTTGCTGGCCACCGAGGATATCGATTTTGTGACCCGCGGGGAGTTCGATCACTCGGTGGTGGAATATGCCCAGGGGAGACCGATTAGCGAGATCCTCGGCGTTAGCTACCGCAAAGACGGCAAGGTTGTGCACAACGCGCCGCGCGCTCAACTTCATACTGCGGAGCTGGATGCGCTGCCGTTTGCGACGGACATTTACAAGCGCGATCTGGAAATCGAGCGCTACAATGTGCCGTTCCTGCTGAATCCTTACGTTTCTTTCTACACCACGCGCGGATGCCCGGCGCTGTGCACCTTCTGCATGTGGCCGCAGACCATTTCGGGGCATGCCTGGCGCACGCGTTCCACGGAAAACGTGGCGCGCGAAGTGAAACAGTGCATCGAGTATTTCCCGCAGATGAAAGAGATTTTCTTCGACGACGATACCTTCAACATTCGAAAAGACCGCGTGCTGGATCTTTGCGCGAAGTTCAAACCGCTGAAGTTCCAGTGGTCTTCCACGGCGCGGGTGCACAGCGATTACGACACGCTTAAGGCCATGGCTGATGCCGGGGCGCGATTGTTCATCGTAGGATTCGAATCGGGCGATCCACAGATTCTGAAGAACATCAAGAAAGGCGCGACCGTCGAAATGGCCCGCGCCTTCATGAAGAACTGCCGCAAAGTCGGCATTCGCGTTCACGGCGACTTCATCATCGGATTGCCGGGCGAGACGCGGGAAACCATTCAGAAAACCATCGAATTCGCCAAGGAGCTGGATCCGGAAACCATCCAGGTTTCGCTGGCGCACGCCATGCCCGGGACGGAGCTGCACGAATCGATGGCCAAAGAAGGCTTCCTCAAGGTGGAAGCGCTGGCCGACAACAGCGGGCACCAGTTGCCGCACATCGAGTATCCGCACCTTTCGAAAGCGGAGATGATGGCCGGCGTGAACCGCTTCTACGACGAATATTATTTCCGGCCGAAAGTAGCCTGGCGCATCGTAAAGGAAGCGCTGTGGGACAGCCACGAACGCAAGCGTCTGTATCACGAGGCCACGGCATTTTTGAAGCTGCGGGCGGAACGTTTGAAGTGGGCGCGCGAGGGTGGCGATGGAGAGAAGCCGCTCGTTCCCGTATCCGCATCGTCGGCTTCCGGCAACGACTAACTCCTAAGAAATGTCCAACGAGCGAAAGCTCCGTGTGAAGACGCTGGTAATGGTCTTCGCCATGGTGGTGTGCGCCACCACCGGCGACTCCTTGCTCAAACGGGGAATGATGCAGGTGGGGCCGGTGACTTTGTCGCGAACCGGGCTTTTGCAGGCCTTCCATTCCGCGATGACCACCGGAACCATCTGGTTGGCGATTGTGTTCCTCATCGGGTTCATGCTTTCGAACATGACCGTCCTGAGCTGGGCGGATTACAGCTACGTAATGCCGGCGTCGGCCTTGGGATACGCGGCCGTCACTTTCGTCGGCATGGTGGCGTTGGGCGAGAACGTTTCGCCACGCCGCTGGATTGGCGTGACCCTGATTTGCCTGGGAGTCTTCCTGGTCGGACAAACGAAGCCGCGCACCAGCGCGGTCATGGAGGTCGCGCGATGATCCGCACCGCCATCGTGCTGGCCATCTTCGTTCTCTCCGGGTCGGCCGGAGAGTTGGCCGTCACTCACGGCATGAAGAAAGCTGGTGCGCCGGATCATCTGCGGATTCGCGACGTGGCCAGTTTCCTGGGGCGCGCGTTCTGCAACGGCTGGTTCTGGATAGGCGCCCCGTTGATGGCGCTATCCTTTTATCTGTTGCTGGTGCTGCTGTCCTGGGAGCCAATCAGTCTGGTGATTCCCGCATCGGCATTAAGTTATGTGGTGGGCACGCTGGGCGCGAAATATATCTTGAAGGAAGATGTCAACGGCCTGCGCTGGGCGGGCGTACTACTGGTTTGCGTGGGCGTGGCCATCGTGGCTGCCGGATAGTTTCGAGGCTGTTGTTGTGACGAGCAAGCGACAATGATTCATTTACCCACCGGATGGGTCGTTGCGACACTGGCGCTTGCCGCCGCTCCTCTCATCTATTACCTATTGGCTTGCATCGCGGCGTTGCGTTTTCGAGCCGCGGCGAGCGGCCCCTTTTCCCCTGCGTTCGCGCCGCCGGTCAGCATCCTCAAGCCGTTGCACGGCGTTGACTTTTCCTCTTACGAGAACTTCGCGACTTTTTGCCGTCAGGACTACCCCGAGTACGAAATTCTCTTCGCGATCAATGACGAAACCGACCGGGCTGCCACCGTGGTGCGCAGACTGATGGCGGACTATCCGCAGCGGCAAATTCGTTTGCTGATTGGCGCGGAATATTTTGGCGCGAACCGTAAAGTGAACAGTCTGGCGCGGCTGGCCCGTGAAGCGCGGCATGAAATTCTGGCGTTGAGCGATGGCGATGTGCGGGTGCGGCCGCAATATCTCCGCAACGTCGTGGCGCCGCTGCAGGACGCCAGGGTCGGTGCGGTTACCTCGCTCTATCGCGGTATTGCCCAAGACAATATTGGCGCCGAACTCGAAGCCATTGGGGCCGCCAGCGGTTTTTTTCCGGGCGTCCTGATGGCCGCGTGGACCGAAGGCGTGAAGTTTGCGCTCGGCGCGTCCATCGCCACGACAAAAACGTGGCTGCGAAAAATCGGCGGGTTCGAGGAGATTGCCGCATTTCTCGCGGACGATTATGAGATCGGGAAGCGCGTGGCAGACGCGGCCGGGCGCGTCGAGTTGTCGCACGAAATCGTCTGGACCATGTATCCGGCGCAAACGCCGCGTAGTTTTTGGGAGCACCAGATGCGCTGGGCGCGCACGGTGCGATTGTGCCGGCCGGCTTCCTACGCGGCGCTGGTGTTTACACAAGGATTGCCGTGGGCCATCGTTGCGGCTGTCTTCGCGCCTCGTGCAAGCATTGCCGCCGCGTATTTGCTGGCCTATCTGGGCTTGCGGCTCACCATGGCGTGGATTGTGGGCGTTTCCGTGGTGGGAGATGAGTCCTTGCGGCGCCGCCTGTGGCTGGTTCCCCTTTGGGACGCGATTCACTTTTTCGTGTGGGTTGCCAGCTTCGCTTCGAACCGCATCGTGTGGGGAAAGCTCGAATATGCGGTCAATCATGGCCGGATGAAGCTTGTCTCAAAGCAACCTGCGCGCGTGGGTCCGGCGGCGCCAATCGATCGTTAGTTTTGCAGTTCGAACGAGAAGCGTTCGTTTAAGGCCGCGCATCCACAGCTTGTTCTCATTTTTGTTCGACGGATGCAGCGTGTTGGCGCGACGTGTTCGTTAGCGCCAACCATTGTTGCAATTGCTGCCGTAACAGCTTGAAATCGATTGGTTTGGAAATGCATGCATTGCAACCGGCCTGCAGGACCCGTTCGTGATCGGTGATCATGGCGTGTGCGGTTACCGCGATGATCGGAACCTGGCGAGTTCCCGCCTGCTGGCGCACCTGCACGGGAAAAGCTAGGCCATCCTCGCGCCCGAGCTGCACGTCAAGCAGCACGGCGTCAAATTTTCCACCATTAAACAGGGTGAAAGCGCCGGTCAGGTCTTCCGCGGACTGGACCTCGTAGTCTTCCATTTCCAGCCAATCGCACAGTAATTCGCGATTGGCGGGATTATCTTCCACCACCAGAATGCGATGGGTCATGATCGCCCCACGAGCGCAGGAGAGACGGCACGCTGCAACTGTTTGATGAGCGCTTGTTGCCAGAGATCCTGTTTGCGGAACAGCGCTCCTGCGTTCGAACTCAGGTAATCACGCTCTGCCGTCGTTAAATCCTTGCTGGTCAAGACAAAGATGGGAAGGTCAGAGGTGCGCGCATTGGCCCGCCACTCCGCCACCAGCTGGAAACCGTTGCCGTCGGGAAGGATCAAATCGAGGATTACCAGGTCGGGCAAAGCGGCGCGGATTTGGGCGCGCGCCTCGGCGACGTCCGCGGCAGCCTTGATTTTGTAGCCCTCTTTGCAAAGCAATTCGGAGACGAACTCTCTCGTGGCGGCATCATCCTCGACAATCATGATCGAGCCTCCCCTCCGTTCGCGACGGCCGAGGCGATGCAGGCAGCGCTCGATGGCCGCCAGCAATACTGACTTTTCCACGGGCTTCAAAACATATTCGTCAGCTCCAAGGAGCGATCCGACCGCTTGCTCATCGACGATGCTCACCACAATGGTAGGGATATGCGCGGTCCGAGAATCGGATTTCAGCGTGGAGAGAATGTCCCAGCCGCCCACAGGTTTCATGATGATGTCCAGGGTAATGGCGCTAGGCTGAATTTCGGCAGCCATCTCCACTGCGCGCTCGGGTTCATGGCATAAAATCACTTCATAACCGGCCGATGAGAGCTGAGACTCCAGAAGAAGTGCGGCGGTGGAATCGTCCTCAACCACAAGAATGCGTGGAACCCCACCCATGGTGAATTGCGCAGCGCCGCTGGGCTGTTCGTGCTTGAGTACCGTCGCGACCATCGGCAAGGTGAAGAAGAAGCAGCTTCCAGAACCGGGTTTGCTCTCAATACCCAGGCTGCCGTTCTGTAGCTCAACCAGGCGGCAGGTAATCGCGAGGCCCAGCCCGGTACCTTCCACCGATTTTTCGGTTTGACCCAAACGATAAAACGCTTCGAATATATGCCGCTGTTCCTCTTCGGGAATGCCTGGTCCGGAGTCGCGAACCTCGACGCGCACGAAATCACCGGTCTGATGAGCGGCGACCTCGATCGTCCCGCCTTCCGGAGTGAACTTGATGGCGTTCCCGAGCAGATTCATCAGAATTTGCTTCAGGCGGGTGGAATCAGCGCGAACACTCAGGTCGGGAGCCGGATGCTGCACCAGCGTGAGGTTCTTCTTATCGGCCAGAGCACGGAGCGCGTCCACGACATCGGTGAACGTACCCTCCAGAGCGACACTTTCGATGGACAACTGTAGCCGTCCAGCTTCAATTTTGGAAAGATCCAGAATGTCGTTGATGAGACGCAGCAGGTGATGACCGCCGGCGCTGATGTGCTTTACGTAGCGTCTCTGCCGGTCATTCAACGGGCCGTACTGTTCCTCGGTTAACAGGTCGGAGAAGCCCACGACGGCGTTGAGCGGGGTGCGCAGCTCATGACTCATGGTGGAAAGAAACTGATCTTTGAATTTATTGGAGTTCTCCGCTTGCTCCTTCGCGCGCAAAAGTTCCGCCTGGGCCAGCTTTAGTTCGGTGACGTCGCGCGCTACGGCATAGATCAATTGCTGCTCGGGCAGGGGAGTAGCATGCCACGAGAGCCACTTGTAAGTGCCGTCTTTGCAGAGATAGCGATTTTCGAACTCTACGGTCGGCACACCCTTACTCAGTTTTTCGATTTCCTGCACGGATGCCGCCCAATCCTCAGGGTGGATAAATTCCATCCGCGGTTTGGACAAAAGCTCTTCCGTCGAGTAACCGAGTACTTTCTCCCAAGCGGGATTGACGCGCTTGAAGTATCCGTTCGAACCGAGGATGCACAGCATGTCTATGGACAGGGTGAAATAGCGGTCCAATTCGTCGCGAGCAGCCTTGCTTTGCGCCACGCGTTCTTCGAGTTCAATGTTGAGGGCCTGATTGGCAGCCAGCATGGCTGTTTGGCGGCGCATCAGCAGCGCAGCCAACGCGGCGGTAGCCAGATAAACCAGAAGGAGATACAAACTGACCGAGCGGTACTTGGCTTCCAGGTGAAACGCCGGAGCGAGGGCCACGGACTCGGGCCGCGCGTACACAACCGCCCAGTTCAAGCTCCGGACCGGAGCGAAGCCCACGAAGGAATCTCTGCCGTTAAGTTTGAGGCGCGCGTCACCTTCGTGTCCCGCCAGCGCCGCGTTTGTGGCCTCCGGCACGGGAAGCTGTATGACCTCGTTATGGGTACGCTCATCGAGCGACGCGGCGATCACGCCATGCTGGTCCACGATGAAATATTCGGAGGCCGCGCCTCTTTCGATGCGGCTGAACTTTTGGGTCAACTGCGTCAGGCTATACGTGCCCATCAGAATGGCCACAGCATCGCCATGTGCGTCCCGAACGGGCACGGCTACAGCTACCACGAGTGGATAGGGAGGCACCGCGGTTCGATACACTTCGGACACGTATGGCTGATCGTGAGCCCTTACCCCGCGAAACCAGTCTCTGTAAGCGAAATTGTGTCCGATGATGTTGGCAGGCGGCACGAATACACGGGCCGTGCCTGCCAGGTCAAAAATCCCAACGAACAAAAAGGCCGGCTCCAGCTTTTGCGTTTCGCGGAGGTGAGCTTCCATCGAAGGAGTATCGTGACGAGCCCATTGCTCTTGCAGCGAAGCGCGATCGGCAACGGACGAGAGAATGCTTTCCGCGGAAACGAAATCCTTTTCGGCAAGCGCCGACAGGCTCCGGGCGTGCAACAGGTCGCTTTGCAACTCTTCTCTGGTGATTTCCTCTTTGGACTGCAGGTACATCCAATAAGGCCCGGCGACGAGCGGCAAGACAAACAGCAGCAACAGGAATACGAGTAGCCACGCTTTTTGTCCTGAGCGGCGCGCCAGCTCGCTGGTGGAAACAGATTTCGTTCTTGGCGCCGTGGACAAGGAGTCAGGAAGCATTCTTCGAGCCGGCTCCCGCCATTGGTAAAAGTGTTTCCATGACCAGCGCTTCGAATTCATCGACGAGAGATCCGTCCCACCATCCGCGTTTCACTTCCAGGCGCATTTGCGCCAGAGCTTCCTCGGGTGGGAGAGCCTTGCGATAGGGGCGGTCCGTGGTCATGGCGTCATAGATGTCGACGGTTTGCAAGACCCTCGCGGTCACCGGAATTTCGTCGCCAATCAGGCCGTCCGGATAACCGGAGCCGTCGAGCTTTTCATGGTGATAACGGATGATCGGGATGACCATGCGAAAAGACTTGAGCGGGCTGCAGATTTTCTCACCCACGATGGGGTGCAGCCGCATGATGCACCATTCCTCATCCGTCAGGCGGCCAGGTTTAAGAAGGATATGTTCGGGAACCGCCACCTTACCGACATCGTGGACCATGCCGCCGCGGCGAAGCGCCGTGCGTAATTCCTCCGGCAGGCCGATGCGCTGAGCCAGCGCCACGGAATATTCCGACAAGCGCTCACAATGGCCTTCAGTATAAGGATCCTTAGCTTCGATGCTGGTCGCCAGGCTGAACAGCACGGTTTCCGCGTTTTCCAACTCGTCGGTAAAGGACTTCAATCGAAGTAACGAATGGACGCGAGCCAATAGCTCTTGCTTGTTGACGGGCTTGTTCAGGAAATCGTCGGCGCCGCAGGTGATGCCGCGAATGCGGTCGTTGGTGTCCGTGAGGCTGGTAACCAGAACGACGGGAATAAGGCGGGTTTTGGGATTTGACTTGATCTGCTGGCAAGCGGAAAAGCCTGTGCGCCCAGGCATGACAACATCCAGAAGGGCAATGTCCACCATGCCGTTTTGCACCACGGCGATGGCTTGATCGCCGTTTCTGGCACAGACCACGCGATACCCAGCGTCGGTCAGGATGGCCGAGAGAAGCTCAAGGTTGGCTTCGTTGTCATCCGCGATGAGTATCGATGCGTTTGTAGAATCGAATTCAGACACGATGCACTCCCTGAAGCGCCCGGGTCGAGGGGCGCGGCTTAAACGATTGCAACCATTTCGACTCCCTGAAAGCGTATCCACGGGCGTGATGAATGGAAATAGTACTGGTTGAAACAGTTAACCCTGAATGACAGAGTTCTGGAGAAGCATCAAGCAGTTGCAGAGAAAAATTTTGGGGGATTTCGCAAACGGCATGAGGTGTTAGCGGTAGGAGGCTCTACTGTCGGCCAAGCCCTCAAGCCCAAGTCGCGCTGGAGTTATTTATTAAATAGGTGTCCTGGGGATCGACATGGACGGGCGCTTTGGTTGACGGCCTTGGGAAAGCCGATTAAATTAGAACGGATGAATCGTGGCTGCCGGGAGACCCGGATTCTGCCGCGATTCCTTTTTGTTCCTCCCGGCTGGGAGGTCGTCCAATTGGTAGGACTCCAGACTCTGAATCTGGCTATCCTGGTTCGAGTCCAGGCCTCCCAGCCAAAATTTTCTCGCGGCGCAAAACGATAAACTCACAAGTAAAATTGTATGGCTCGCTACCGCGCCCGTTCCCTGTCTGCCTGCACCCGCAAATACGGGGCATTTCAAAAAGATTTCGCTTCGGAACCCGTTGGATGCGCGAGATTCGCTCCGTCGCGCGTTGCAGAATAACTTATGCTAGGCACTAGCCCATGCGACGGGCGCGGCTTTCATGGTGATTCGCGATGAGCGATAGGGCGTGCGTGGTCGGTGCCGGTTCAAATGGGTTGGCAGCGGCCATCGTTCTGGCCAAGGCAGGTTTGCAGGTCGACGTATTGGAGGCCCAGTCCACTCCGGGAGGAGCTGCGCGAACGCTGGAACTAACCTTGCCGGGCTTTCTGCACGACTTCGGGTCGGCCGTCCATCCGCTGGCCGCCGCGTCGCCGTTTTTTTCTTCATTGCCACTCGATCAGTACGGATTGCAATGGATTCACTCGCCCTCCGTTTTGGCGCATCCTCTCGATGACGGCACCGCGGTAATGCTGGAACGCGACCTCGGTGCCACGTGCGCTGCGCTTGGCGTTGACGGACCGGCGTGGAACAAGCTGGTGCGGCCGTTTGTCGAGCGCTGGCCGCAACTGGCGCCAGGACTCTTGCGCCCCGTTTCATTCACTCCAAAACATCCTCTTTTGATGGCCAGATTTGGATTGCTGGCCGTGCAGTCAGCCCAGGCGGTGGCTGGCCGGTTTCGCAGCGCACGAACCCGCGCACTGTTCGCGGGACTGGCCGCGC
The DNA here is from genome assembly GCA_036496505.1 of Candidatus Acidiferrum sp. Lineage (GTDB taxonomy): Bacteria > Acidobacteriota > Terriglobia > Acidiferrales > UBA7541 > Acidiferrum. Next base: position 119,604 of record DASXLA010000082.1, read on the forward strand.
ATTCGTTTCTGGGAATGGACGAATCGTTGAGCGCCGCATTCGCACTTTTGATGGCGATACCCGCGCATGTCGTGGGCTGGCCAATCCCGCGCGGCGGGGCACAGTCCATCACCAATGCGCTGTGCGTGCTTCTTTCCACCCTCGGAGGCAGGGTGAGCGTCTCCTCGCCGGTCGAGAATCTGTCCGCCTTGGTGGGCTACAAGCTGGTGCTTTGCGACCTGACGCCGCGGCAACTCCTCAAAGTCGGCGCGGAAAAATTCTCGGCGAGCTATAAACAGCAACTCGAAAAATTTCGCTACGGAACCGCTGCCTTCAAAGTGGATTACGCCCTGAACGCGCCCATTCCCTGGAAAGCTCGCGAATGTTTGCGCGCCGCCACGGTGCACCTCGGCGGAACTTTTGAGGAGATTGCCGAGTCGGAGCAAACCGTGCGCAGTGGAAAGCCGCCCGAGCGGCCTTTCATTCTGCTCTCGCAGCCCAGTCTCTTCGACAGCACCCGCGCCCCGGCGGGCCAACACACCGCCTGGGCCTATTGCCACGTTCCGAATGGTTGCACGGTCGACATGCTTCAAACGCTGGAGAATCAGATTGAGCGCTTTGCCCCAGGCTTTCGAGACTGCGTGCTGGCCCGCCGAGTGTTTTCTCCCGCGGGGCTGGAAAGTATGGATGCCAATCTCGTGGGGGGAGATATCGCAGGTGGCGCGATGGATATTCGTCAATTTCTGTTTCGGCCGACCTGGCGACATTACGCCACATCCGCCCGCGATATTTACATTTGCTCTTCGTCCACTCCACCGGGCGGCGGAGTGCATGGCATGTGCGGGTACCATGCGGCGGAAATGGCGCTGAGCGCGGAGGTTCGAGGTTAGACGTTTTCAGACAGAGGATGGCGTGAGATTCCATTCAGGGACTACTCGTGTGGGCCGACCGTGGGCCACTCGATGCCATGGATGGAACCGTCCGGGGCGCGCTCGACGGTTGGAGCATAAGTTCCCATGAACTGGCGGCGCCACCAGAGTCCTTGGGCGCGTTTCTCAGACATGCTGGTGAACCAGTATTGCCACAGCACCACGCGAATCTGCCGAGGCGGTGCGTGCGGAAAGGGATTGCTCTTGAACAGGCTGAGAACGTCGGGATCGTTGGACAGCAACAGGACTTCAGTGCCGGGCACCATGGGATATTCGCGCCACGAGCCGAGGGAAGCGAACCATAGGTTCCAGTCGAATCGCGGCTGGTACGGCGCGTAAATCCCCGGCGCTTCATTCAGCCCCTGCGGTTTGTAGCGGAACGGGTAAGCCACCCAGGTCTTGCCGTCGTCCGAGCCCTGGAACTCGATTTCGTAGCGGCCGCGGGTCATGACGCCGAACAAGCCATAGCGGTTGGCGATGCGAAAGGGCTCGAGTGCCGCCACCGGCGAGGTAGGCAGAGGAAAAGTACCGAACATCCAGATCAGTTCAGCGGCGGTGGCGTAAAAAATCCAGCCGAGCGCAACCCCGGTCAGAGATACCTTGGCGATCTTCAGCGCATGACGGAAACGCGGAAAAGATGGTTCGGCCTGAACCTCAATCGTTGCGGGTGCCTCGGAGAAACTTTTCCGCCAGCGCTCCGGGAGAAAGCGGAGCAGAAAGCCATCATCGAGCAGCAGGATGCCGAGTGAGAGGACCAGGTAGTTGAGGAAGGCGTAGTTGGCGGTGAGGATGACACCCAATTCCCAGGGCGTCACGATTAGGAAGCACACGATGCGCCAGCGGCGCGCCAAGAACAGCATCCACACCAGAACCAGTTCGAGCGCGAGCGTCGCGAAAACAGTGGAGGCATGGAACCAGTGCGGCAGATGCTGCATGTACCAGCCAATCCAGGTAGGCAGGGGACCATTCTGGTAATACTCATCCATGGCCGTGAAGTGCCGCCACTCCGGATCGCCGCCCATAATTTTGGCGACACCCGATTCAAAGTAGATGCGGAACCATTCCCATTGCAGCAGCAACAAGCTGGCGCGCACCGGTCGAGAAGCCGCGCCAAAACCGGGACGCAGCCCGGCCGGCGCAAAGAACAGCGCGATGAAGCCCGCTTCCAGTAGCATGCCGTCGGACTGGTAACCTGAAAAATCCTGCGCCGCGCTGACAAAGGAAAGGAAGCACACAAAACAAACTCCCAGCATGCCGCGCGGCCACAGATTTAGAATCAACAGCAGGGAAGCGATCAGCCCGATCCAGCACAAGGCCATCAACATGTGCGAGCCGCTCGAGAACCACAGCAACGTAGGAGCGAACCACACACCGCGAGTGCGTCCCAACGTTTGTGCTACGGTTTGCAGGTATTCTCCGGCGGGAAGAATTCCGTGTGGTCCAATGAGTCCGCGGATTTGGAAGACCAGCGAGAAGAAGGCGGAAAAGTAGATGCAGCCCAGCGCGCGCAGGAAAATCCACCGGGGAATCTGGCGGTCAGCCGGACCCTGTTCCCGGTTGAACAACCATGGGCCCGCGGATGAGATCCATTCCATAGGCAACCACAATTATACCGGTGCGCAGGCCGCCGCATGCACTCCGGCGGCGGCCGGGGACGATGCGAGCATGCGGATAAACGTCAAGGACAAGAACAACGATGTTAATTAATCTTCAGCCGGTATTGAAAAGCGCATTGCTGGAACTCCGGCCGCTCCGGCCAGAAGATTTTCAGGATCTGTACGACGTGGCTCGCGATCCGCTCATCTGGGAACAGCATCCGATGAAAGAGCGTTACCAGCAGGAAGTCTTCAAAGAGTTTTTCCGCGAAGCCTTGGAATCGGGCGGAGCATTATTGGTTATGGACTCGAAAGACGGCAGCGTGATCGGATCGTCGCGGTATCACGGATACAGCGAAGGGAAGAGCGAGATCGAAATCGGCTGGACGTTTTTGGCGCGCTCGTACTGGGGCGGCGTTCACAACCAGGACATGAAACAGCTCATGCTGCGCCATATTTTCCAATTCGTGAACACCGTGAATTTTCTGGTTGGTCCGCTGAATTTCCGATCGCAGCGAGCCATGGAAAAGATAGGCGGAGTTCGAGCCGGGTCGAGACACGACGCTTCCGGCCGGGAGAGTTTTGTCTACCAGATTACTGCTTCGGCGTACCGCGCCAGGTTCGGTGAATAGAATGAAAGGGCGGCCGGCCCGGGCTGCGGGGAACTTTCCGCCGCGTTAAGCGGAATTACATGGGTTAGCGGAAAACGCGTATCTACCGGCTCGTTCGGACCGGGTGACGTCGTTGAAGCGGACCTGTAACTCTATCAAGATAAAGCACGTTTCAGGAGGAAGGCTGTCTATGCACGCTAAACGCAGGCACTGCTACTTGCTGAGTTTTTTGTTCCTCTTCATCGCCACGGCCACCTGGGCGCAGGACCCGGACGCCGCGCCGCCGCAAGGTCAAGACCAGGGTACGCTTCCCGCTGAGGGCGGCAGACCGGGCCGAAGCGGACGCATGGGCGGCCGCGGAACCATTGGCAGGATCACCGCCCTTAGCAGCAACACAATGGAAATCAGCAAGCCCGACGGGACAAACGTCGCCGTCAAACTCTCCGATAGCACCGAGTTTCGCAAAGATCGCGAGCCCGCCAAACTGTCTGATTTTAAGGTAGGCGATTTTGTGATGGTGCGCGGCCCGGAGAATCCAGACCATAGCGTGAACGCGCAGATGATTGGCGGGCGCTCGGGCAATGGTCCGAGAGGCGGAGAGGGAAGATTCGGCGGTGGACAAGGGCGAGGCGGAGGAGGACCTGGAGGTGGCGCAGCCTTGGGCGAACTGGGCAAGGACTATGTGGTCGGCGAGGTGAAATCGATTGACCCACCGAAGCTCACCGTGTTGCGGACCGACAACGTAACCCAGACCGTGGAACTCAACGAAGAGACTTCGCTGCGCAAGGGGCGCGACAGCATTACCATGGCCGACATTCATCCCGGAGATCACGTGATGATCCGCGGGGCCTCGCAGAACAACGTATTTGCACCCAAGAATGCCATGGTGATGTCGCCCGAGCAGTGGGAGCGCATGCAGCAGACGCGCAAAGAGCGAACCGGACAGGGCACCACTGAGCCCGCCAATCCTTCCGCTAATCCGGCTGCCAATCCACCTGCGAACAGTGCGCCGCAGCGCTAGCCCGGCGAGGAGCCCTGTTTGAAGCCGATTGCCCGCGGCATACCGACGCTGACGCTGTTCGCGATTCTTTGCGGGCCGGTGACGCGCGCGCAGGAACCCGCAGCGCCCGCTTCAGGGCCCGGCGCGGCAACCCCGGCGACGCAAGCCGCGCCAATCCAGCGTTACGAAATATCGGGATTCGCGCACAGCGGGAAGACTCCGCTGCCCGGAGCGACGGTAACCGCCGCCAACACGCTGACCGGCAAGAAATATTCGGCGGTGACCAGTTCGGACGGCAAGTTTTCGTTCGCCGACATTCCGCGCGGCCGCTACGTTCTGCGCGTGGAGTTCATGGGCTTCGCGCTTTTCAGCAAGGAAATCGTAATCAATCCGGAAAATCCGTCGGCAAAAATCGATGCGGAACTCGTGCTGGCTTCGCGCCAACCGCCACAACAGGCGAACCCGTCGAGCGGCGACGAAAATGCCCGGCGCAACTCGCAGAGCCCTGCGGCGGACGCGGGGCTTTCCGCGTTGAACGGCAACGGCGGCTTTAGCGGCGCCGAAACGCCAGGCGCGGGTGCGACCAGCGCTGATTTTTCCAGCCTGCCACTGAACGGCGCGGGAGCAGAAGGCCCCACCGAATCCGTAAGCATCAGTGGAGCGCAAGGACGAACGCAGGACTTCGGCAATGGCAATGAAGAGGAGCGCCAAGAGCGCCTCGACGAATTTCGCGAGCGCGTGGAAAGAGGCGGGAACAATCCGTTTGGTTTTGGACCGGGCGGACAAGGATTTGGCGGCGGTCAAGGAGGCGGGCCGGGTGGCGGTCCAGGTGGAGGCGGAGGTGGGGGCGGGCCCATTGCGATTGGCCGCATTGGCGGGCGCGGTTTCAACAGCAATCAGCCGCACGGCTTCCTTTATTTTTCGGACGATGCCGCCACCTTGGATGCCACGCCGTACTCGTTGAGCGGCGTTCAGACGCCCAAGGCGCAATACAATCAATCACGTTTTGGCGCGAATTTCGGCGGACCCTTGAATATCCCCAAGATTTTTAATGGGGGCAGTAAATGGTTTATCTTCGGCGGGTGGAGCGGAAGGCGGGGCGACGCACCTTACGATTTCTTCTCAAGAGTCCCGACGGTCGCGGAACGCAACGGAGATTTCTCGGGCGCGGCCTACAACGATGGCAATCCGGTGCAATTATTCAATCCCACCACCGGACAGCAGTATCAATTCAATGGTATCGCGAATGAGATCGACCCGGCGCTGGTCAATCCCGCGGCCAAGGCGCTGCTGCAGTACATCCCTTTGCCGAACATCGCCACGACGGCGGGCGGGCAGAATTTTCAAAATCTCACCTCGGCGCCGAGCGACTCCGACTCCATCATTCTTCGTTTGACGCACAATTTCGGAACGAGCAGCAATCAAGGTTTTGGCGGACGAGGAGGTGGCGGTGGGAGAGGCGGCGGACGGAGGTCGCAGAACAATATTAATTTTGGCCTCAACTGGGCGCGGACCTCAACCAACCTGATCAGTTCATTTCCTTCGCTGGACGGCCACACCGGCACGCAGGGGCTGAACGCCAGCGCCGGGTGGGTCTACGGGAAGAAGCGCGCCACGAATATTTTTCGCGTGAACTACAATCACAATCACGTTTCCACCGCGAATTTGTATTCGAATGCCATCGATGTGGCCGGCAGCGCGGGAATCGGCGGTATTTCCGGCGACCCGTTTGACTGGGGCTTGCCGGGGATTAGTTTCACTTCGTTTGGCGGCCTGAGCGATCCGACTCCACGGCGTGAGCTTGACCAGACCTACACCATATCGGACATCGTTTCCTGGAACCGCGGGAAGCACAACTGGCGCTTCGGCGGCGATTACCGCCGGATACTCCAGAGTTTCCGTTCGGCGAGGAGTGCCGAGGGCAGCTTTATTTTCACCGGCTTTGCCACTTCGCAATACGCGGCCGGAAGCCCGCAACCGCTGCAGGACACCGGCTACGATTTTGCGGACTTCCTGCTGGGCGTGCCGCAGCAGACCTCGCAACAATTCGGCGCCACTTCGTATAACTTCAGCGCTAATGCCTTCGACTTTTTCGCGCAAAACGATTGGCGGATACGCGGGAATCTTTCGTTGAATATCGGCGTGCGCTATGAATACAACGGCCCGTATACCGAAGCGCAGAATCGCATCGCCAACCTCGAAGTTGGCCCGGGATTTGCCAGTGTTGTGCCGGTGGTGCCGGACGGCGCAACGCTGCCACCCAACTCAGGAACATTCGGGGCGTCGTCATTGCCGTCGCTGGTGCATCCGGACCGCAACAATTTTGCGCCGCGCATCGGCATCGCGTGGAAGCCGATACAGAGAACGGTGGTGCGCGCCGGATACGGGATCAATTACAACCTGGCGCAGTACGGAATCATGATTCAGAACTTTGCGTTTCAACCGCCGTTTGCAAACACCGCCACGAACGTTGCGAATGTTGCAAGCCTGGCAGGCGCGCCGCTTACTTTGACGAACGGTTTTCCCAGTGTGGCGCAAAGTACGGTGACAAATAACTTCGCCGTGGATCCCAACTACGCGCTTGGCTACGTGCAAATCTGGAATGTCGACCTGCAGCACGAATTTCGTGGCAACGTGATGCTCAACATCGGCTACAACGGCGCCAAGGGAACGCGGCTGGACACCGAGCGCGCTCTCGTCGTGCCCGGCGACCAGCCTTTCATCTATGAATCGTCAGAAGGCAACTCCATTCTTCACGCCGCCTCCGTGCGCGTTCGCCGGCGCATGTCCAAAGGACTTGGAATCGGCGCGCAATACGTATTTTCAAAATCGCTGGATGATGCCGCCTCCATCGGAGGCGGCGGAGTGGTCGTGGCGCAGAATCCCTTCGACATTTCCGCCGACCGTGGGTTATCGAGTTTCGATCAGACGCACAAGCTCACGGGCAACTGGATTTACGATCTGCCGTTTGGCGAGAACCGCCGCTTCGCGCAAAAAGGGTGGCCGTCACGAGTTTTAGCCAACTGGCAGTGGAGCGGAAGTTTTACCGTGGCTTCCGGGTTGTATTTCACACCGAGCGTGCTGGGCGGCACGCTGGACATTAACCGGGGCGTGAGCGGCTCGTTGCGCGCCAACGCAGTGCCAGGCCAATCGATTTCGGTGGCCAATCCAAATTCGCTGGAGTGGTTCAACACGGCGGCATTCTGTAATCCCGGAGTCGATTGCGCCGGCACCAGCGGAACGGAGTTGGGCGACGCCGGGCGCCGCATCATCGAAGGACCGGGCGCGATCACCATGAACATGGCCCTGAATCGCACTATTCCGATCAAGGAAACACGCTCGCTGGATTTGCGCATCGCCGCCAGCAACGTGTTCAATCACGCGAACTTCAGTTCCATCAATACGGCGGTGAACTCACTGACATTTGGAGAGGTGACGGCGGTGGGCAGCATGCGGCGCGTCACCATGCAGGTCCGCTTCCGCTTCTGAAAAAAAATGAGGACGAAAACCATCACGAGGATCGCTTGCCTGCTGACGGGCGCGTTTTTCCTTGCACAGAGTTTTTCGCTGCGGGCCCAGGACTCCGCGAAGAACGCCGGCGATGAAGATCGCATTAAAGTCAGCACCGAGCTCGTGCTCGTGAACGTGGTGGCGCGCGACAAGAAAGGCAATCCGCTGCGCGGTCTCAAGAAAGAAGACTTCACGCTCTACGAAGACGGCAAAAAACAGCAGATTTCCACGTTTGATTTTGAGGATGTGGATCAGGCCCCGCTGGGCGCCGGTTCCACGGTGTCCGGAGCGGCGCCGGGAACTCCGGGGACGCTGTTGCGCTCGACGAAAAAGGCGCCTCCCACGCTGGATGCCCGGGATCGCCGGCTGATCGTGCTGTTTTTTGATTTTTCCGCCATGCAGCCTGAAGACATCGATCGTTCGGCGGACGCGGCCAAAAAATTCGTGCGCACCAGGATGCAGCCCGCCGATCTGGTGGCGCTGGTTTCGCTGGCCACCAATCTGCACGTGGATTGTGATTTCACCGACGACCAGGCGAAACTGCTGGCGGGCTTGTCGTCTTATGAATCGACAGAAGGCCAGGGCTTTGACACTGGCGCCACCGGAGCCGCGGAAGGCGCCGCCGAAACCAGCGGATCCTTCACCGAGGACGATACCGATCTCAACGCGTTCACCGCCGACCGAAAACTTCTGGCCATCCAGTCGCTGATGCAGGTGCTCGGCAAACTTCCGCAAAAGAAAAGCGTCATCTATTTCAGCAATGGAATCACGCAGTCGGATATCGACAATCAATCGGCGCTGCGCGCGGCTACGGCGGCGGCGGTGAAATCCAATGCGTCGATTTATTCGCTGGATGTCCGCGGCCTGCAGGCCTTTCCTCCCGGTGGGGAAGCGCAAACCGCAAGTCTGCATGGCCAATCGGCTTACTCCGGCGCGTCCATTCTGAATGATCTGAATGGCAACGCGGCTTCGCAGGACACCCTGGCTACACTGTCTTCCGATACCGGCGGCAAGGCGTTTTTCGATACCAACGACTTCAGCGGCGTTTTCACGCAAGTGCAAAAAGACAGCTCGGTGTATTACGTACTGGGCTTCACCAGCAAGAATGCCGCGAAGGATGGCAAGTACCGGCATCTCAAGGTGACGCTGAACCGGCCAGAGGCCAAACTTGATTTCCGTGCCGGATACTATGCTGGACGCGACTTCGAGCACCTGAATCGCGCGGACCGCGAAGATCAGCTGGTAGACGAGCTGGAGGCGCAGTTGCCGCGAGTGGATGTGCCCGTCTATGCCGGCGCGTCCTACTTCCGCAAAGACGAAGCGCACTATTACTTGGCGGTCTCACTGGTCATTCCCGGCTCGCAAATTCCGTTTGTCACCGAGAAGGATAAGGACAACGCCACCATCGACATTATCGGCGTGGCCCTGGCCAGCGGAAAGCCCAGCGACAAGCTGCCAGTGGGCCGCCTGCGAGACACGGTGAAACTTGCGGTAGATAGCACGCGCGAAGTGCGCCGCAAAAACGTGCAATACAATACCGGGTTCGTGCTGGCTCCCGGCAATTACCACCTCAAGTTTGTGGTCCGCGAAAATCAGAGTGGGCGCATGGGTTCGTTTGAAACGGATGTGCACATCCCGGACCTGCGAAAGTCACCGCTCAAAATGAGTTCGGTGGTCTTGAGCAGCCTGCGCGTCCCCGCGACCGGAAAAAAATCAGGCACGAATCCATTGGTGCGCCAGCAGATGGAACTGGTGCCCAATATCACTCACGTTTTCGCGCAGGATCAGCATATGTATTTGCAGTACGAGATTTACGATCCGGCAAAGGGGAAAAGCGCAACACAGGCAACGGGTGCGGGCCAGCAGGGTGCGGCAAAACCTCCAACCGGGGCGAAGTTTCCGCGTGAATCGGTGCGCGTGTTCAGCAGCGTCGAGCTGATCCAGGGATCCACGAAAGTATATGAATCCGGCGTTTCATCGGCTACGGAAGTGAATGCGCCGGATCGTAAAGCGATCATCTTCCAGATGGATTTGCCGCTCCAGGCGTTGAAACCGGGGCTGTATCTGTGCCAGGTGAACGTGATCGATGATGTGGCCGGCAGTTTTTCGTTTCCGCGATTCCCGGTGCTGATCCGCGTGGTTACGCCGCATGCCGGGCCGCCGGCAAGGAGCGGCAGCGATTAGAAAGCTGATGTAAATCCCGAACGAGGCTGTGAGCAATTTGCCGTGAGCAATTTGATTTCCTCAGGTTATACAGGGCGAGTCCGAAAATTACCTATTCGCCAAATTCTCTCTTGACATTCGAATAACAATACTGACCCTTCGGTCAGCTAATCGATGAGGCACGGTGCACGAGATATTTTTCGCCGGCTATCTTTACTTTTGAAAGGGTTGGCTTTATTCTTCCCACCCCGCGCATCTGCTACCCAGCAGCGGCCTAAAACTTGCAATTCCATTCCTCCTAAAGGGGAACGTCGCACCAGTTTGCTTTGGGGGAAATTCATAAATGGACTCGCGCACTGCGGGAAGCTGTGGGAAAAAAACGAGCATCGGGGCGTTGCTCGTTGTCGTATTGATGGTCTGGGGATGCGGAACAGTCCAATCTTCCAATAACCCGACGGGGCAAAGCGTCACGATATCCGTTGATCCTTCAAGCGCCACCGTACAGGTTTCCACGACAAAGAAATTCAACGCGGTCGTTTCCAATGCGGCCAATCCGGCAGTCGCCTGGCAAGTGAACGGACTCGCAGGCGGGGATGCCGTGCACGGCACGATCGATGGGACCGGAATGTATACGGCGCCGTCGGCGGTGCCATCTCCGGCAAGCATAACGATCACGGCTATCGCACAGGCTCAAACCACGGCGATCGATACCGCGGTGGTAACGATCGTGTCCGCCCCACCGGTGGTGTCGGTCACGGTGGCGCCTACGAGCGCTTCCTTGCAGGTGGGACATACTCAGAACATTGCCGCGACACTCCAGAATGACGACCAGAACAAAGGGGTGACGTGGAAAATAGCGGGAGCGGGATGCACAGGTGTGTCCTGCGGCACGCTGTCGGCTACGTCCAGCGCCTCGGGCGTGGCGATTACGTACACGGCGCCAGCCGCCGTGCCATCACCGGCGACGGTCACGCTGACGGCGACGTCTGTTGCCGACACGTCCAAGACGGCGACGGCGACACTCACCATTACCGCGGCGCCAGTGCCGATCAGCGTGGCAGTAACGCCCACGAGCATTTCCGTGCAGGGCGGGCGAAGCCAGGCGTTCAGCGCGACGGTGCAAAACGACGGTCAAAGCAAGGGTGTGACGTGGACATTGAGCGGCGCAGGTTGCAGCGGCGCGGCGTGCGGGACTTTGTCAGCGGCTTCGAGTGCTTCCGGCGTGGCGATTACTTATACCGCGCCGACGACGGTGCCGTCACCGGCAGCGGTGACGTTAACCGCCAAGTCCGCGACCGATACGACCAAATCGGCCGCAGCGGCCATCACCGTTACGCCTCCACCTCCGCTGGCGGTTACGGTAAATCCAACAACAGCGTCGGTGCAGACGAGCAAGACGCAGAGCATTGCCGCAACGGTGAGCAATGACACGCAGAATAAGGGCGTGAGGTGGGTTTTAAGCGGCGCAGGCTGCAGCGGAGCGACGTGCGGAATGTTGTCAGCGGCTTCCAGCGCTTCGGGCGTGGCGATTACCTATACAGCTCCAGCGGCAGTACCGGCGCCAGCGACAGTGACATTGACGGCGCAGTCGGTGACGGATACGACGAAGTCGGCCGCTGCGACCTTCACCATCACGCCACCGCCGCCAATCGCCGTGGCGGTAATACCGACGACGGCCTCGGTACAGACGAGCAAGACACAAAGCATCAGCGCGACGGTGAGCAACGACTCACAGAACAAGGGCGTAACGTGGGCGCTGACTGGCGCGGGCTGCTCGGGCGCAACGTGCGGGACGTTGTCAGCGGCTTCCAGCGCTTCGGGCACAGCGATTACCTATACAGCTCCAGCGGCAGTACCGGCGCCAGCGACGGTGACACTGACGGCGAAATCCCTAACAGATACGACGAAGTCAGCCGCTGCGACGTTCACCATCACGCCACCGCCGCCGATCGGCGTAGCCGTAAATCCAACAACAGCGACGGTGCAGACGAACAAGACGCAAAGCATCACCGCGACAGTGAGCAATGACACGCAAAACAAAGGCGTGACGTGGGCGCTGACTGGCGCAGGCTGCTCGGGCGCAACGTGCGGAACGCTGTCAGCGGCTTCCAGCGCTTCGGGTTCAGCGATTACCTATACAGCTCCAGTGGCAGTACCGGCGCCAGCGACGGTGACATTGACGGCGCAAGCGGTGACGGATACGACGAAGTCAGCCGCTGCGACGTTCACCATCACACCGCCGCCACCGATCGGCGTAGCCTTAAATCCGACCACAGCGACGGTGCAGACGAACAAGACTCAAAGCATCACCGCGACAGTGAGCAATGACACGCAAAACAAGGGCGTGACGTGGGCGCTGACCGGCGCAGGCTGCAGCGGCGCGACATGCGGAACGCTGTCGGCGGCTTCCAGCGCTTCGGGCACAGCGATTACCTACACGGCTCCCGCGGCTGTGCCGGTGCCAGCGACGGTAACGCTGACGGCGCAGTCTGTCACTGATACAACGAAGAGTGCGGTGGCCACGTTCACGGTAGTTCCTCCTCCTCCAGTCTCGGTGGCGGTCAATCCAACGAGTGCGTCGGTGCAGACCAACAACGCGCAGAAGATCATCGCGACGGTGACCAACGATACGCAAAATAAGGGCGTGACGTGGACTTTGACTGGTGCCGGCTGCAGCGGCGCGACGTGTGGGACTTTGTCGGCAGCCTCCAGCGCTTCGGGTGCTTCGATTACGTACACCGCTCCAGCGGCGGTCCCAACGCCGGCCTCGGTCACGTTGACGGCGCAATCCGTCACCGATACGACCAAGACTGCGGCGGCTACGTTCACGGTCGTTCCGGCGCCGCCCATCGCGGTGGCGGTCAATCCGACAACAGCATCGGTGCAGACGGGCAACACGCAGAGCGTTATCGCGACGGTGACCAACGACACGCAAAATAAGGGCGTGACGTGGACGCTGGCCGGTGCCGGCTGCAGCGGCGCGACGTGTGGAACTTTGTCGGCAGCTTCCAGCGCTTCGGGTGCTTCGATTACGTACACCGCTCCAGCGGCGGTCCCGGCTCCAGCCACCGTCACGTTGACGGCCCAGTCCGTTGCGGACACAACCAGGACGGCAGTGCTGACGATTACCGTTGTGGCTCCGCCGCCTGTCGCCATCGCGGTCAATCCCACGACGGTGTCGGTGCAGACCACTAACACGCAAAGCGTCTCCGCAACGGTGCAAAATGATCCGCAGAATAAGGGCGTCACGTGGACATTGAGCGGCGCAGGCTGCAGCGGCGCGACGTGCGGAACATTGTCCGCGACTTCCAGCGCATCGGGTGTGGCCATCACCTACACGGCACCAGGAACGCCGCCGGCGCCTCCGACGGTTACGCTCACGGCGCAGTCCGTAGCAGATACGGCCAAGACGACGGCAGTGACCATCACCATCACGTCGGTACCAGTGACGGTGAGCGTCAGCCCCAAGCGGGCGGGACTGACCACCGGCCAGACGCAGACCTTCGCGGCCACGGTCGGTGGGAGTGCGAATACGGCAGTAACGTGGGAGGTGGACACGATCGCCGGCGGCAATGCGTCCATTGGAACAATCAGCGCGTCGGGAGTGTACACGTCGCCCTCCAGTGCCGGGACGCATACGGTCGGAGCACGGAGCGTTGCGGACTCGACGGAGGCGGCGACGGCGAGCGTGGCAATCACGGATCTGGCCGGAGTTTTTACGTACCACAATGATTTGTCGCGGGACGGCGTGAATAGCAAGGAATATGCATTGAATACGTCCACGGTGAAGACGGCAACCTTCGGGAAGCGGTTCGCTTGCACCATCGATGCCGCGGCATATGCGCAACCGCTGTGGGTTGCGAATGTGGGCATCGGCGGCGGCACGCACAACGTGGTGGTCGCAGCCACGCAGCATGACACCGTGTATGTGTTTGACGCGGACGCTTCTCCGTGCCAGACGTACTGGTCGAAGAGCCTGCTGGGCAGCGGTGAAACGTGGGTTTCAAACGGAGACGTCGGCTCGAACGACATCACCCCGGCCATCGGCATCGTAGGGACACCGGTGATCGACCAGGGCACGAAGACGATTTACGTGGTGGCCAAATCGAAAATCAACGGAGTTTTCCACCAGCGTCTGCACGCACTTAGCCTGATTGATGGGTCGGAAAAGTTTTCCGGACCGCAGGAGATCGCGTTTACGTCCGGCGGCATCACTTTCAGTCCGCTGCGCCAGAATGAGCGCTGCGGGCTGGCGCTGGTGAACGGGGTGGTGTACGTCGCCTACGCTTCGCACGGAGACCAGAGCACCTATTACGGCTGGGTGGTGGGATATAACGCCAGCACGCTGGCGCAGACGGGGGTGTTCAACGACGATCCGGGTGTGGGATTTGGCGGCATCTGGATGGCGGGCGGAGCACCGGCAGCCGATTCGAGCAACAATTTATATGTCATAACCGGAAATGGGAATTTTGACGGTAGCACGCTGTTTGGCGACAGCTTCCTGAAGCTGTCTACGGCGAGCGGAGTGAGCATGTCGAGCTTCTTCGCCCCAAGCGATCAAGCGAGCTTGAACGGAAGCGACTCGGACCTGGGTTCCGGAGGCGCGGCCATTCTGGTGGACCAGCCTTCGGCGCCATTTCCGCGGCTATTGATCGGCGGAGGAAAAGAAGGGAAGTTGTACTTGCTGAATCGCGACAGCCTGGGCGGGAATACCGGCACGGACAGTGGTGCAGTCCAGACTTTCTCGGTGGGCAACAGTATCTTCGCGACGCCGGCGTTCTGGCAAAACACGTTGTATCTTGGCCCGGTCAACGACCACGTCAAAGCGTATTCGTTGAACACCACGACGGGAAAATTTGCGACGTCACCATCGTCCCAGGGATCCGGAATTTCAGGGTTCCCAGGATCGACGCCGTCGATTTCTTCGCAAGGATCGTCCAATGGAATCGTGTGGACCATCGAGAACGTGACTGGTGGATCGTCGGTGCTGCACGCCTTCGATGCCACGAATCTGGCGACGGAATTGTGGAACAGCGCAACGAGCTCAAACGACCACGCGGGGCAATCGGTGAAATTCACCGTGCCCACGGTTGCGAACGGCAAGGTGTACGTGGGAACCGCGGGAGAAATCAGCGTCTACGGATTGTCGCCAAACTAGGCGGCTCATTCGTTCGAGGGCAAGTTCTCGCCGGACGTTTACGCCGCGGCGCTTTCGGCGGACGGAGCTGTAGGTGTTTTGGGGCCGAGGGGCAAAGTGGTTTTTGCCGAGCGCTCCTGTTTGGCTTCGCTCTTTGAAAATACCTTCGCCGTGAGCAGCATCCCCGAAAATGTCGCGCTCAGCAGCCCGAATTGCTTCCATCCGCTGAGCATGGATGCGTTGCCCAGCAGCGTAAGGCCGGCAAAGCAGAACAACAGGTGAATGCAAAACACTTGAAGAGAGCTCTGGCCCATGAGCACCAGCGGCCGAATCGCCAGCGGCTTCAGCGCGGACTGCCAGAAAATTAACAGCGTGGCGGCCGCCGTGAAGTTCAGCAGGCGCACCAGTCCCAGGTGCCATTTGTCAAAAAGAAATTCGCTGGCGCCAAGAGGCATGCCCTGCGAGACTGCGTGACGCAATCCAAAACACACGCAAACAATCAGTGCCGCGGGGACAACCGCACGCCTGGCCCATTTCTCTATAGCTAAATTCTCCTGGCCCCAGCGCACACCTAGCCAAATGCCGATAATCCAGAGCAATTGCCAGGCCCACAGGTCGAAGGAGCCCATTTCGTTCAGGGGGATTCGCGTGGGAATGAAGCGCGTCACGAAGTTATGTTCGGCATTGCGAAAGCCGAACTGCGCGAACGCCCAAACCATGACCGCGAGCCATAAAATGGGCTTCCAGCCAAATTTGCGGGCCAGCAGAAGCGCCACGGAGGTATATGCCAGGAAGATGATGTACATCGGCAAGATGTCTAGCAGTGGCGGACGATAAATCAGCAGAGCGGCTTCTGTAACGGCGTGCTTGGCGCCGAAGATAAAGTAAAAATCGAGGAGATTGTGAAGTCCCGGACGATTGCCTCGAGAGGCGATGGGCACAGCGACCAGAAATGCAAACGCCAGCAAAAGCGCGTGGTAGCCGTACAAACGCACGGTGCGCATCCACAGCTTTAGAGTCATGGCGCGGTAGCCGCTGTGCTCCGCCATGCGGGAATAAATCCGCCCGGTAAAAAGCGCGGAGAGAAAAATGAAGCCCTCGGCGGCCGAAACGAAACCAAACGGCTGATTGACGTAGCTGCTGGCAGCCGTTGGCAGGTGCGTCAGCGTAATCCAGACGAGCATCAACCCGCGAATGGCATCAAGTTCGAGCCGGCGTCCCATAGGTCTCCCACGTTAGATACCCGCAGGCCGCCAAGGGTTTCTGTTTGCAGCCGAATAATTGTTAAAACGCGTTAAGAGCCGCATACTTCGGCAGCCGGTCGTGGAGTTCTCGGCGATCAGGGTCTGCCCCCGGCGGAGACTCGGGGCATTCATGTTAAAGTGCGAGATTCGAACGTCGGAGGAGCTCTTGCCTGTCAGGCCGCGCAAGCTGCTGGCGCTTTTCATTCTCACACTCCCCATCGCAGCTTCGGCATTTGCCAAAAGCCATGAGACCGGATTTCTGGACCGCACCATAACGCTGCAGGGCGTCACCTACAGATACCAGGTCTTCGTTCCGGAAGATTGGACTCCTCATCAGAAGTGGCCCATCATTCTTTTTCTTCACGGCGCAGGGGAGCGCGCGGACGATGGCCTCGAACAAACGGATGTGGGCATCGGCACGGCCATTCGTAACGACCGCAGCCGCGTTCCTGCCATTGTGGTCATGCCGCAATGCCACAAGAATTTGTGGTGGATTGAGCCGCCCATGGAAGACTTGGCGATTGCCACCCTGGAAGCCGCGACCAAAGAATTTCACGGCGATCTTTCGCGCACCTATCTGACTGGGCTTTCCATGGGCGGTTACGGAGCGTGGCGCCTGGCCGAGAAATACCCAGGGCGGTTTGCCGCGCTCGTGGTTATTTGCGGCGGCATTCGCCCGCCTGCGTCCACATTGAGGGCCCACCCCGAGTTGGTGAAGTGGACGCCGCCCGATGAGCCGCGAAGCTACGCCGAAGCCGCCGCGAAGATCGGCAAGATTCCCGTGTGGATTTTCCACGGAACCGACGATGACATTGTCCCGGTAAGCGAATCACGGCGAATGCAGGCGGCCATGAAAGCCGTCGGAGCCGAGGTGCATTACACCGAATATCCCGGCATCCGGCACGTCTCGTGGGACCGGGCTTACGACGATCCGAAGCTCTTTCCGTGGCTGCTTTCGAAATCCTTACCCGCTGAATAAACTGCTTTCTCTATCAGAAATATCGTGCGCGGCGCAAACACCGCGCCGCCGGGCTGCACTCCAGCAGCCCTCACGGAAACACTTTCAGAAACAGGACACTTTAAAAGAGGGAAGCGAGGGGACATCTTAAAAGAGCTTTGACACCAAACGAAAAACCATTGACAAAGGTTAAATATGATGATACAATATCAATGGGTAATAGTTTGTCACTCCCGTTATAGGTCTTCACCCCACCCATCTGGCTGATCCTTGCTTGGTTTGCTTTCGTTAACCGTGGCTCTTTGTTCTCTTTTGCCCTCTTGCGCCTCTTTTCGCTATCGTCGGCCTGTGTTTTCAACACTTTCTATCTACATTGCAAAAAACGCACAAGAAGCATGAGGGTAGATACCCGGTGATGCTCTTCGCCCAAGAGTGTGGCGCAGACGCAACGCTCTCATTTGCTCTTCTCGAGGTCTCTTGGGCCTCTTTTCACCATCGTCGCCCTTTGTTTTCAATACTTTCTGTCTACATTGCAAAAAAGCCCTGTCTGCCGACCGCAGGCAGGAGCATGAGGCATGAGGGTAGACACGGCGATGCTCTTTGCCCAAGAGTGTGGCGCAGACGCAACGCTCTCATTTGCTCTTTTCGAGGTCTCTTGCGCCTCTTTTCGCTATCTTCACCCTTTGTTTTAAACACTTTCTATCTACATTGCAAAAAAACGCCTGCCTGCCGCAGGCAGGGGCATGAGGCATAAGGATAGACACGGCGAGGCTCTTTGCCCGAGAGAGTGGGGGTAGACCCGACGGTCTCTTTTGCTCTTTTCGAGTCCGTATCGCCTCGCCGCCAAAATTGTGGCTTAATTGGTCCGCCATACTGCTACCTGGAGTGATTCCATGCCTTCCCTGGACTCGGCGCGCGTTGTCAATATCGGAGATTTGCGGCGGATCGCCCAGCGGCGGCTTCCCAAAGTGGTTTTTGACTATCTGGATGGCGGGGCGGAAGGGGAAGTCACGCTGCGAGAAAATTGCCGCATTTTCGATGACGTGAGTTTTCGCCCGCGCCACGCGGTGGCATTTCCAAAGTGCGATTTGACCACCCGTGTTTTGAACCATGAAATTTCCTTTCCAGCGATGCTGGCTCCCGTCGGTTACAGCCGCCTGATGCACCCGGGCGGAGAAGTGGCCGCCGCCAGGGCTGCAGGGAAAGCTGGCACGGGCTACATTCTCTCCACCATTTCCGGACACAAGCTGGAAAACGTGCGCGCGGCATCGACCGGGCCGGTTTTATTCCAGCTCTACCTGATGGGCGGCCGCGCCGCGGCAGAGGGCTCCATCGATCGCGCACAACGCGCCGGATTTTCCGGGCTGGTCATTACCATCGACACTCCGGTCAGCGGCATTCGCGAGCGCGATCCGCGCAACGGCATGAAGGAGCTGCTGAACCCCGGACTTTTCCAGAAAATTCGTTTCTCCGAACAATTTCTCACGCACCCGGGATGGCTGCTGTCATTTTTGCGCGACGGCGGAGTGCCGCCCCTTCACAATGTGGTTCTGCCGGGCAAAGGCCCGATGCCGCTGACCGATATCGCCAATGCCCTGGCGGCCTCCACGGTGACGTGGGGCGATCTGACGTGGATCAGGCAAATTTGGAATGGCCCAATCGTCGTGAAGGGCGTGCTCACCGGAGATGACGCGCGGCGCGCAGTGGATGAAGGAGCGGCGGCCATCGTGGTTTCCAATCATGGAGGACGACAGTTGGATTGCGTCTCGGCGTCTTTGCGCGCGCTTCCGGAAGTGGTGGCAGCGGTAAATGGAAAAACGGAAGTGTTGATGGATGGCGGCGTCCGTCGGGGCACCGACATTGTGAAAGCCATCTGCCTGGGAGCGCGCGCGGTGCTGTGCGGCCGGGCTTACGCGTACGGGCTGGCGGCAGCCGGGGAAGCAGGAGTTGCCCGCGCCATTGAAATTTTACGTGAAGACGTGAAACGCACGCTCGTTCTGCTGGGGTGCCCAAGCGTTGCAGCGCTGGATAGTTCATACGTGCGGATGCCCAAGGATTGGCTGACGCACACAAATTAGAAATTCAACCTGCCGGAAATCTTTCTGAAATTGCCGCTGCGCTTGCGGCGCTTCGCTCATCGTTGCGTGCGGTTGTGTTCGCGATTGACCGGCCTTAGTGAACAAAGTTTAGGCCGCTCGGTATGAACTGCTGGAAGACGTAGGCGTACATCATCACAATGATGCCGATGATGGCGGCCAGCGCCACCGAGTGCCAGAACACAAAACGGAAAATCGATCCTTCGTTGCCCACCTGATTGGTCGCAGCCGTGGCGATGCAAATCGACTGGGCGTCAATCATTTTGCCCATGACGCCGCCCGCACTGTTGGTGGCGCACATCAAAATGGGGCTGAGATTGAGTTGCTGCGCGGTGATGCGCTGCAGCCCGCCGAACAACGCGTTGGACGCGGTGTCGCTGCCGGTCAAGGCCACGCCCAGCCAGCCGATGTAGGCGCCAAAAAACGGGAAAAACCATCCGGTGCGCGTGAACGCCAGACCCAGGACCGCATCCATCCCGGAATATCGCGTGATGTATCCCAGGCCGAGCATGCACGACATGGCAATGACCGCGAAGCGCAGGCGGAACAGTGTGTGTCGAAAAATCCTGAACATCTGGCCAGGTTTCAGGCCCAGGAGAAGTCCGGCCATGATGGCCGCGAGAAAACAACCGGAGCCGGTGGCTGAGAGCCAGTTGAAATCAAACTTGGCATTTTCCGCAGTGGGTTTGCTGACCACCGGCGGAGCGCGCCGGACCGCCTGATGCAGATACGGCACAGCCCACCCGCCGGTTTTGAACGCCGGTGTAGTAGCTTTGCCCATGGCCGTCTTGATGGTCGGCAGGCCCCACAGCAATACGAAGAGAGAAAGGAGCGCGAAGGGCATCCAGGCTTTCGCGAGCTTCGCGGGGCTGTGAACGGCGGCGACTTCGCCGCGTTTTACCTTGGCGGCATCTTCGTCGCGCTCGTCCTCGAAGCGCCAGATGCGCTTCGGTTGCCAGACGCGAAGAAACAAAAGCGTGGCGACGATGGAGACGGAGCCGGCGGCGATATCCACCAGGTTACTGTCGACGTGGTTGGACCAGAAGAATTGCGTGATGGCGAAGGAGATGCCGACGACCAGAATGGCAGGCAACACTTCCAGCGTTTCGCTCCAGTTGACGAAGGTGCGCACCAGCCAGAACGGAATGATGATCGCGGTGAACGGAAGAATTCGCCCGACCATGGCGCTCAAGTCAGATTCCGGAAGCGCGGTCACCACCGCGAGAGTATGCACCGGGACTCCAATCGAGCCCCAGGCGACTGGCGCAGTGTTGGCAATAAGATTCAAGACCGCAGCCTGAAAGGGTTTGAAGCCGAGACCAATCATGAAGGCGCCGGCGATGGCCACCGGAGCGCCGAATCCGGCGGCCCCTTCGAGAAACGCGCCAAACGAAAAGGCTACGAGCAGAACCTGCAGGCGGCGATCGGGGGTGATGGCCGCGATGGACTGCTTCATGATCTCAAACTGGCCGGTGTCGACGGAGATGTCGTATAAGAAGACCGCCGCAATGACGATCCAGACAATCTTCAGCAAGCCGAAAGCGCCTCCATAAAGGAAGCTGATCACCGCCAACTTTGCGGGCATGCCAAAAACCACAATGGCCACGAAAACGGCCATGGCGGCTCCCGCCACGGCGCATAAGTGGGGCTGGACTTTGAAACCAGCCAGCAGAATCAGCAAGGTGAGAATCGGCAGAGCGGCAATAAGGGTCGATAGCCACCAATGACCCAGCGGGTCATAGACTTGAGTCCAGGTCACGAGGACCTCCTCGGGCATAACGAAGGGCGAATTTCCACCTGTCACAGCGTTTTAGCGCAGGCAGAAGCATTCAAGTTGCCCTGAATGCGCCTGTGAGATAATCCCGCCCTGTTTGACTTGTCAAGAAGGATTTTTTCCGATTCCAGAGCGCAACGGATGGCTCACACAATGTTGACCAGGTTTCCGTCGCAAACGGAATGATTCGGAGCAAATTCCAACTACAGCGTCGATCATCACTTTTCGAGGTACACTCAGCCGCTTCTATGAACCTGGGACTGTAAGGACACGATGCTCGCTGCCGGAGAAAACGATCAAGCAAACAGCGGTCCGCCGCTCAAAGGCCGCAGTTATGCGGTGGCCTCCGGAATTCTGGGATGGACGCTGGACGCGTTCGACTTCTTTGTGGTGGTTTTCCTGGTCGACACGCTGGCGACACACTTTCAGGTAGGCAAGAGCTCCATCGTCCTGACCATCGGCGCCACGCTGGCCATGCGTCCGGTGGGCGCGTTGTTGTTCGGGATGCTGGCCGATCGCTACGGGAGGCGGAAGCCACTGATGGCGGTGGTGGCGTACTTTTCGCTGATCGAAGTATTGAGCGGCATGGCCGTGAACTATCCAATGTTTCTGACGTTGCGCTTGCTGTATGGCATCGGGATGGGCGGCTTCTGGGGAGTGGGAGCATCGCTGACGCTGGAGAGCGCGCCGACAAAGTGGCGCGGATTTCTGTCCGGCTTGTTACAGGGCGGATATCCGCTGGGATATTTGCTGGCGGCAGTGGCGGCGCGACTGGTTTTGCCGGCGTGGGGCTGGAGGGCGATGTTCTGGGCGGGGCTGATTCCGGGCGTCATTACCATGATCGTTGCGTACAAGTCTCCGGAGTCGGCCGCGTGGAAACAGCACCAGGTGCCGAGCATGGCGGGGATTCTGCGAGTGGTCTGGGAGCATCGCAAGAGCTTTGCGTACCTGGTGCTGACGCTGACGCTCATGACCTGCCTGTCGCACGGTACGCAGGATCTTTATCCGGATTTTCTGAAGACCGCGCATCACATCTCTCCCAACGTGGTGGCGTATCTGGCGATGTTTTACAACGTCGGGGCGCTACTCGGAACGATTTCCGTGGGTCACACGTCGGAACGGTTGGGCAGGCGCGCCGGTATTATTTGCAGCTTGAGTTTGTGCGCGCTGGTCATCCCCTTGTGGGCTTTCGGCCATTCGCTGGTGACTCTGGCGCTGGGCGCTTTCCTGATGCAGGTGGGGGTGCAGGGCGCGTGGGGAGTGATGCCGGCGCACCTGAACGAGCTTTCGCCGGACGCGGTGCGCAGTTTGTTCCCCGGATTCGTGTACCAGTTGGGCGTATTGTTTGGCTCGCCGACCAACACTATCGAGTACGCGTTGCGAGATCGAATCGGCTACCAATGGGCGCTGACACTGTTTGAAGCGTGCACGATCGTGGCACTGGTGATTGTTTTCGCGCTGGGTCCGGAGCGTAAGGGCAAAAACTTCTTCCGCGAGGCAGCAACGTTACAACAAGTTGAACGCTCGTGAGAGCCCTGAACTAGAACGAAGTATAGCTACGACAGTCTGCCCGGGGTGAACAGCGCGGTCATCTCCATGACATCGCGGTAATAGTCCTTCTGCTTGAGTTGAGCCGCCGACTCTTCGTCCAGAATGGCGGTGGCGTCGGGATGCAGCTGCAGCGCAGAGGCGGTCACCGACGCGGTGATGGGACCTTCGATAGCGTTGGCGACGGCGGCGGCTTTGGCGGCGCCGGTAGCGAGCATGAGCACGCGCCTGGTGGAGAGGATGGTTCCAATCCCCATGGTGATGGCGCAGCGGGGCATCGTTTCGCCCGCGCCAAAATATTTTCGATTGTCCTCCACGGTGGCTTTGCTGAGCACTTTCAGGCGCGTCTTCGAGGCGAAACTGGAAGTGGGCTCGTTAAATCCGATATGCCCGTTGCGGCCGATGCCCAGAATTTGCAAGTCGATGCCGCCGGCGTTTTGAATATCCTGTTCGTAGGCAGCACAGTATTTGTCGTAGTCACCCTTGACGGTACCGTCGGGGATATGAACGTTCCTCGGGTCGATGTTCACGTGGGAGAAAAAATTTTCCAGCATGAAATGGTGGAAACTGTGAGGATGCTCGGGAGAAACGCCGAGGTACTCGTCGAGATTAAAAGTGACCACCCGCGAAAAATCGAGCGCATCCTCGCGATGCAGCCGCACCAATTCGCGATAGACGCCCAGCGTGGTGCTGCCGGTCGCCAGGCCAAGCCGCGCCGCGGGATTCTGGCGTACGGTATTGGCCACGATACCCGCGGCTTCGCGGCTCAACTGTTCATAATTCGATTTGAGGAGCACCAGCATGATTCAGGATCACCCGTATTTTCGAGCTCGGCGCAAACAACCGCCGGTTCAAACTGATTTGATGGCAGCGCTTGCCATTTGAACTTTTCTGCGCCATCCTCTGCTTCGCAGTCACGATAGACTACAACATCCGGGCGGTGATTTTCCTGCCCGGCCATTACTAAAACGATTTAATTCCGCGAACCGCGTCCGGCGGCGAGGAGAGTACACAACCGAAGATGGCGCTAACCGCTACCGACTGGATTGTAATCGCGGCGTACCTGCTGCTCAACCTGCTGATCAGTTTGTATTACCGCCGGCGCTCTTCCGGGAGCACGGAAGAATTCTTCGTGTCCGGGCGCAATGTTTCCTGGTGGCTGGCGGGCACCTCCATGGTGGCGACGACGTTTGCCGCAGACACCCCGCTGCTGGTCGCGGGGCTGGTGGCCAAGAACGGCATTTCCGGCAACTGGCTGTGGTGGTCGCAATGCTTGTGCGGGATGATGACGGTTTTTTTCTTTGCGCGTTACTGGCGCCGCGCGGAAATTCTGACGGACGTGGAATTCGTGGAGCTGCGGTACCAGGGAAAGCCGGCGGCGTTTTTGCGCGGGTTTCGCGCCATCTACCTGGGCGCGTTGATGAATTGCCTGATTCTCGGCTGGGTCATCAAGGCCATGATCAGCATCACCACGGTGTTGCTGGGCGACGCCATCGCCGCCGGCCGGGTGCTGCAAATTGCGGTGGGCGGACATGTGTTGGTGCACTACACGCTGGGTCCGCCGGAACACACTGCGCTGCTGATCTGCGTGCTGATACTCGTGCCGTTCACGGGCATCTATACCTTTATCGGCGGGCTGTGGGGCGTGCTGGTCACCGACCTGTTTCAATTTATTTTGAAGATGACCATGATCATCGTGCTGGCGTGGATAGCAGTGGCCAAGCTGGGCGGCATGACCATGCTGAAGATTCAGTTGTCCCACGTTGATAGCCTGGTGCGAGAGTCGGGACAAAAAACGGGATCCATTTTGTCCTTCTTTCCTTCGTTCCACCTGGGCTGGACGACCGACGCGCTCTGGACTCTTCCGGTCATCACCTTTTGCCTTTATCTGGCAGTGCAATGGTGGGCGAGCTGGTATCCGGGCGCCGAACCGGGCGGCGGCGGGTACGTCGCGCAGCGCATGTTCAGCGCGAAAGACGAAAAAAATTCTCTTGGCGCAACATTGTGGTTCAACATCGCCAATTACGCGATGCGCTCGTGGCCCTGGATTCTGACCGGGCTGGTGGCCGTGGCGGTCTATTCGCCGCATGGCGGATTGCATCCCAGCATGGAGTTTGCCGCCGAGCCGGAAAAAGGCTACGTGATGGTGTTGCGCGATTTTCTGCCGCCGGCGCTGCGCGGCCTGATGGTCGCCGCCTTTCTCGCAGCCTTCATGTCCACCGTGGGCACGCAGTTGAACTGGGGCACTTCGTACCTCATCAATGATTTTTACCGCCGCTTTATTGTGCGTAAAGCGACCGACAAGCATTATGTGCTGGTCAGCAAGCTGTTTATCGTGCTGCTGGTTATTCTCAGCGGGTACGCGGCGGCCAATATCAATTCCATTCAGTCCGCGTGGCAACTGCTGCTGGGGATGGGTGCGGGCACCGGCAGCGTACTGGTGCTGCGCTGGTACTGGTGGCGCATCAGCGCGTGGAGCGAAATCTCCGCGATGGTGGCGGCGTTTGTGGTTTCCATTTCGCTGCAGAGGGTGCACTTCGCGGGCAACGACTCCGTAGTTTTTGCCAAGTCCGCTTTAATCACCACGATTACGACCACGGTGGTTTGGCTCGTGACCACTCTAATCACCAAACCTGAATCAGATGAGAGGCTGCTGAAATTTTATCGCAGGGTGCAGCCCACCGTGCATGGCTGGAAGAGAATCGCCGCCATGGCGCCGGAGATCACGCCGGTGCGTGATCTCGGCGCGAATACGTTTGACTGGATCATGGGCTGCACGCTGGTTTATTGCTGTATGTTCGCCATCGGAGAACTGGTTTTGCAGGAATGGCTGGCGGGAGTAGTGCTGCTGGTGTGCGCGGCGGTGTCCGGCTATTTTATTTATTGGAGTTTGTCGCGGCGGGGTTGGAAGACGTTTTCGGCGGGCACGGACCTCGGTGCGGCCCCTGCTCCTGGAATTGTCGACAGCAGCGACTAATCACATTTGTGAATGAACCTCGTCCAGAATTGATTTTCTCCAAACAGCGAGTTACCAGATTGATTTCCCGGCGTAGTCCGGTCAATTGCCCGAAGAGGCACGGCTGTCACACGGCGTTAAACCTCATGCGTTCATCTGATGCGACGATATAGGGAATATTGAGGCACCTTGTGGGTGCGCCAGGACTGAATCCCGATGCCCAGACTGCAAACGACCGAAGACGAACGACTCGAAGAAACCCGCACCCGCAAAAAATATTGGAAACGCTGGGGTCCGTATCTTTCGGAGCGGCAATGGGGCACGGTCCGCGAAGACTATAGCCCGGGCGGGACGGCATGGGAATATTTACCGCATGATCATGCGAGATCGCGCGCTTACCGCTGGGGCGAAGACGGCATCGGAGGCATCAGCGACCGGCACCAGATGATTTGCTTCGGCCTGGCGCTATGGAATGAGCGCGATCCTATTTTAAAAGAGAGATTGTTCGGCCTAACCGGTAACCAGGGAAATCACGGCGAGGACGTAAAGGAGTGTTATTACTACTTGGATTCCAGCCCGACGCACACTTACATGAAGATGCTGTACAAATATCCGCAAGGAGAATTTCCTTACGATGCATTGGTGGCGGAAAACGCGCGCAGGGGCCGGGTGGACCCGGAATTTGAGCTGATCGACACCGGCGCATTCGCAGAAAACCGTTACTTTGACGTTTTTGTGGAGTATGCGAAGGCCGAGGTGGAAGATATCCTGATCAAGATCACTGCTGTCAATCGCGGGCCGGAAGCTTCCACGCTGCATCTCCTGCCGTCACTGTGGTTCCGCAACACCTGGTCATGGGGTCTGGACGCGCGGCGACCCACGCTAATCAAGACGGTGGGACTGGCCAACGGCAGTTGTGTGGAGGTGCAACACTGGCAATACGGCAAGCGTTGGCTGTTGTGCGCGGGCCAGCCAAACTTGTTGTTCACAGAGAATGAAACGAACTACGCGCGGCTTTTCAACGCGCAAAATCGCACACCGTTTGTGAAAGATGCGTTTCACGAATACGTAATTCACAAAAATCACAGTGCGGTGAATCCTGAATTGACCGGCACAAAAATGGCGGCGTATTACATAGCAGCGCTCGGGCCGGGCGAGAGCACCACCCTGAAATTGCGACTTACGGACCTGGAGCCACTGGGCGCCGTGGGCAGCGATTCCAGAAACGCCGGGGCCGTTTCTTCACCAGGTCAAGCCGATCGCGCTGAGCACGTGCCGGATACCAACGATTTCGGCGTGGGCTTCGACAATCTTTTCACGTTGCGCCAAAAGGAGGCGGACGAATTCTACGCTTCCCGTGTTCCGAAAGATATTTCAGAAGATGCGGGCTCGGTAATGCGCCAGGCGCTTTCTGGAATGTTGTGGTGCAAACAGTTTTATCACTACGACGTTTTGAGGTGGTTGACGGGTGATCCAGTTGGCCCGACTCCTCCAGAGGAACGCTGGAACGGAAGAAACAAGGATTGGACGCACTTGTATAACGACGACATCGTTTCCATGCCGGATAAATGGGAATACCCGTGGTACGCCGCCTGGGATTTGGCCTTTCATTGCGTGTCGCTGGCTGTTGTGGACCCGGACTTTGCGAAAGACCAGCTGGTTTTGCTGCTCCGCGAGTGGTACATGAACCCCAATGGGCAATTGCCGGCGTATGAATGGGCGTTCGGAGACGTAAATCCGCCGGTGCACGCCTGGGCGGCATGGCGGGTTTACAAAATCGAGCGACGGGTGCGCGGCGTGGCGGACCGCGGGTTCCTCGAAAAAGTTTTTCACAAGCTGCTGCTGAATTTCACCTGGTGGGTCAATCGAAAAGATCCGGAAGGCTCCAACATTTTTCAAGGCGGGTTTCTGGGCCTCGACAACATCGGCGTTTTCGACCGTTCCGCGCCACTGCCCACCGGCGGCCACCTGGAACAATCGGACGGAACCAGCTGGATGGGCATGTATTGCCTGAACATGCTGGCCATCGCGCTGGAATTGGCCAAGGAAGACCGCGCTTACGAGGACATCGCCAGCAAATTTTTTGAACACTTTGTGTACATCGCGCATGCGATGAACAATTTCGGCTCGAAGGCGCGCTCTCTGTGGGATGAGGAGGACGGCTTTTACTACGATGTTTTGAGCCTGCCAAACGGCGAAGACCATTTTCTGAAGATTCGCTCGATGGTCGGGCTGATTCCTTTGTTTGCGGTGGAAACGCTGGAGCCTGAGGCCATCGATCGCCTTCCGGGCTTCAAGCGGCGGATGCAATGGTTCATCGATAACCATCCGGATGTGCCGGATCACATCGATATGTCGCAGCGCTCGGCCCGGGGGACACGGCTGCTGCTTTCATTGGTGAGCAAGAAACAACTGGGGCGGGTATTGTCACGCATGCTGGACGAGGCGGAATTTTTATCACCTTATGGTGTGCGGGCGCTTTCGCGTTTTCACCTGGAGCACCCTTACGAGCTGCGCTTCAATGGCACGGTGAGCAGAGTGGATTACGAGCCGGCCGAATCGGCCACCGGGATTTTTGGTGGAAATTCGAACTGGCGCGGGCCGGTGTGGTTTCCGGTGAACTACTTACTGGTCGAATCGTTGCAGAAATACCATCATTATTATGGCGAAGATTTCAAAGTGGCGTGTCCCACCGGCTCGAATAACCAGGCGGATCTTTGGCAGGTCGCGGCGGAGATATCCCACCGGCTGACGCACATTTTTCTACGCGACAACAGTGGGCGTCGCCCGGTCTACGGAGCGACGGAGCTTTTTCAGCGCGATCCGCACTGGCGAGACCTGATTTTGTTCTATGAATATTTCAACGGCGATAATGGCGCGGGACTGGGCGCCAACCATCAGACGGGATGGACGGGGTTGGTGGCGAAATTGATTCAACAGAGCGGGGAATGAGGCGCGGCGAATTTGACAAAGTGGTCCCTGCTCGTGAGAGTGGCCTAGCGGCGGTGGGTGTCGCCCGAGGATGTCGAAGATTCGGGCAACTCGTAAAGCTCGATCAAGACTTTCGACGCTTCCGATCCTGGCTGTGAAACGGGCAGAAGGAAAAAATTAATTGTGGTGCCCCCGGCGCCGCGCCGAGGTTCCGGGTACACCGCTTGGATGCCGAAGCGCTCTCGCAACATTGCCGTGGCGCGGGCTACGTTGCGGCACTGAAACTCCACTTGCTGAACTCCTTCGCCGAACCTCGATAGAAAACGCGCGATGGCGCCCTGACCGCCCGGCTCCCTGGTGGTGAGCACGTCCAATGCGACGCCATTCGCGAAATGCAATTCGAATTCTTCGGCGTCCTGGTCTGGCGGGACGTCCGCAAGCGCCGGTGTGCCGTTCGCCGCACGAATTGCGGCGAATGTTTCGCGCTGCACCGCCACACCGACGGTCACGCGCGGTTCGGGAGCTGACAACAGCGCGGATAATTCCGGGTCCCGCCACCAGTCGGCGACGGCGTTATCGGCCGGACCGCGGCCTTGCTGGTAGATTTCCAACGCGGCCGTACTGCGCGCTGATGATTCGGGCGCCGCAAGTTCGGCAATGGCAAAAGAAATCGGTGCGGGCATCGCGCCGCTTGACTGCCCGTTGAGAGCCGCTGGCGATTTTGCCGCTGCCGAACTCTTATCATCCGGAGGTGATTGGGCCGGTGAGAGCAGGGAGGGCAGCAGCGCTAAAAGCAGAATGCCGGCGACAATCCCCAGCGAAATATGCACCGGAATATCCACCCAGGGCTCGGCAATCATTTTCCCGCCGATGAAGATCAAGACGAAAGAAAGCCCCACCTTCAAATAGCGCAGCCGGCTCAATACGCCGGCCAACATGAAGTACAGGGCGCGCAAGCCCATCACCGCAAACACGTTCGAGGTGTACACGATGAAAGCATCATGAGTGATGCCGAATATCGCCGGGATGGAATCCACCGCGAGAGTGATGTCGGTGATTTCCACTACCAGCAGAACCAGAAACAGGGGCGTGGCGAACAGTTGTTTGTTCAAGCGCACAAAAAATTTCTGCCCGTGATACTGGCGCGTGGCGCGCAGGTGCCTGCTGGCGAATTGAAAAATGCTGTTCTGCTCGGGGTGCGTTTCCTTGGCTCGCACCAGCAGCATGTGGATGCCGGCGTAGACCAGGAAGGCGCCGAACAGGTACATAATCCAGGCGAATCGCTCGATGAGAGCCGCGCCCAGGCCAATCATGATCCCGCGCATGACCAGCGCGCCGAACACGCCCCACGCAAGCAGGCGGTGCTGTACCCGCTCGTCCACGGAAAAGGCGTGGAAGATCACCAGAAATAGAAATAGATTGTCGATGCTGAGGGCTTTTTCGATCAGGTAGCCGGTAAAAAACTCCAAGGCAGGTTGGCGTCCTAGAAACCAAAGGACTCCAAGGCCAAACAGTCCGGCGAGGCCGATCCACAGCCCACTCCACAACGCCGATTCGCGCAGAGTGAATTTGTGCGGTTTGCGGTTGAATACCCCGAGATCCAGAGAGACAGCCGCCAGGACAAAAATGTTAAAGAGGACCCAGCGCGAGAGGCTGCCCATGATTTGCGGTTACATTCAGGGAGCGGTGACGGCGGCGCTTGCGTGTGCGTCGATGGCGTTGAGGTTGGTTAAATCTATGTGGGTGGTCTGACCTGGTTGGATGGCTACCGGCACATCCCAGCGCACCCTGGTATCACCGGCATCCGCGTCAAAATTCAGCGAACTGACCCAGTAACTGCCCGGCGGCAGGCCGGACACGCCGGCACGGCCGTCCAGGTCCGTGTCGGCCTTCGCCACCAAATATTTTGTCTGCGCCACGTCCGGAGCCATGCGCTCGATATGCTTTTTGTGCTCGCTTACGATTTTTGCCCATTTGCGCTCAGGATTCACGCCGTCCAATTCGAGCTCCATGCCGCTCATTGTTTCCGGACGCGCGCGAATAAACTTGCGCAAGGCGGTGTAATACTCCTGCTTTTCCTTTTCGTATTTCTCCGGATGATCGTCCTTGTCGGCGTCCTTATATTTCGGTTTGGGAATGCCGTTGGTGACGCCGCCGCTGTTGGAACGCTGATACGCCAGCAAAAACTCGGGTACGTGGATAACGTCGTCGGCGGTGAGCGCCTTGTCCAGGCCGGGCATGGTCAGGTCCAGAATCTCATGTGCTTTGAGCCATTCTTTCAGTTCAGGAGACACCTTCAGGCCATCGATAAAGTCATTGCGCGGTGGAATCACATCGCCGGCTTCGACTTCTTCCGACACGGCTTCGTAGCTCTTGCTGAGAATGTAGAAAGTGAATTGCCGTACCGGCTCCGGACGCGCCGCGGTGGGTGTGATCCGCGCGGTGACCTGAAGTGTGCCGGTGCCCGCAGGCGTCTGCGCAAAAGTGCTGCCAGCGAAAAGAACTGTGCCAAGGAAAGTGGCCAGTGCCGCGATTGGAATTTTCATCATGGGCAAATCCTAACAGATTGACAGCGCCGCTTCCGCAGGAACATTTATGGTGTTGCTTGAGAAATGCTGCCTACGGAACGCTCGCTCTTGATCGTGTGACGGTAGAAGCGCCTTTGGAGACCGGTTCGCGGTATTCGGCTGAGCCGCAGGATAGATCAGTAGAGATGGAAGGTGACTTCGATTTGCACCCGGCAATTCACAGGTTTGCCGCCGGGACCCAGAGCAGGACGCAGCTTCCAGTTTTTTACCTGAGTCAGCGCTTTTTCTTCCAAGCCCAGTCCGGGGCCCTTAATCACCACGGGATTAATCACGCGCCCGTCGGATGTCACGGTGACATCCAGCAATACCGTGCCCTGATACTTCGCTTTGCGCGCCTCGTCGGAATATTCCGGTTGCGGGCAGTAGATACACTCCGGACGGCCCACTCCATTCACGCCTGCACGGAAAGCGCCGCCGCCGGTGCCCGCGGTGTCGCCGGGTCCGAGGCCCGCGCCGCTGCCGCTGCCAATGCCGCCACTGGTTCCGGTGCCGATGCCGCCACCGCCGCCCGGCCCACCGGAATTATTCACCGATGCCGCCAGTGGATCGCCCATGTTCGTAAGAGGCGGATTCGCTACTTTCAGGTCGGGTGGACCAAGCAATGTGGGATCCATCGGCAGCTTGGGGGCTGGATTCTTCAGGACCGCCTCGGGCGGAGTGAACTGGGTGTAGGCAAATTTGGGAGCCTTGCCCTTGGTGGGAGGTGTAATGGAGCGATCGCCACCACCGCCGCCGCCACCTGCTTTCTTGGCTCCCGCGGGCAATTTGGAAATATACGGAGAAATATCCAGCGGCGTCATGTCGACATTGTTCTTCGCTTCGGCCGAGCGCGGCATGATGTGCGTGAACAATGGGATGACCAGCAACGCGATGACTACGGCGTGCAGGCCGATGGAAATTACCTGTGTCCAGCCAAAATTTTCGTCCTTGGACCAAATGTCCTTGACCTTCACGGGCTTGCTGGTCCACTGCGCCGGAGGCTGCTTGGTTGGGAAGAATAATTCCCTGATGCGATCCCGGAAACCCCCAAAGCCCGCGCCCCAGGCAACTTCCAGGCGGCTATTGCTGCGGCCCTTGGGTACCGGCGCGGACTTCAAAACAGTTTTCAGGTTCTCCGTAAATCCGTCGCCGTAATTTTCCGGCATCAGCGGAGATTGAATATCGCCACGAATTTTTATGGGGCGCTCAGTCAGAAATTGCTTGAGGTTGGCCCAGAAGCCCGCAGTCACGAACCGGCGGGGGGTTCCGAATCTCGGAAGAGGAGGGCCAGGGGTCGCTGATCCCACAGGGGCATCGCTGGCCTTAGGTGGCTGAGGCGGCAAAAGACTGATCATTTTACCCGGCACCGTCCGTTGGTTTAGACGCAGGTGTTCTCAATTAAGCTTGCCTAGCCGGGTAAGATTCGTCGCAACCGGGAAAGGTTGCGCGAGCCACGCGGCTGACATCGGCTGCTATTCATTGTAACATACGGGTTTAAGTAGCTTCCCGATGTTTCCCGCCGATACCAACCGTCGAGTGGCAGTTGCGGTCTAAATGCGGCGAAAAGCGATGCATCGTACTGGTGAGGTTGGGGTCCATTCTGCCAGCGTATTCTGAAGGTGTAGGGCAGCAACAAAAAGGGGATTTCTCATTTCTCAGCTCATGGCCGAACCACTCGAACTCAAGAAAACACTGAATCTGCCAAAAACGGATTTTCCGATGAAGGCCAGTTTGCCGCAGAACGAGCCCAAGCAGCTCGCGGCGTGGGAAGAAGCGCACCTGTACGAGAAAATTCTGGAGACGCGCAAGGGCAAACCCCTGTTTGTGTTGCACGATGGCCCGCCGTATCCGACGGGAACGATTCATCTTGGCACCGGCCTCAACAAAATATTGAAAGACACGATTGTGAAGTGCGAGAGCATGGCGGGCCATTACGCCCCGTACGTGCCGGGATGGGATTGTCACGGATTACCCATCGAGACCCAGGTGGAAAAGGAACTGGGTGGCAAAGGGAAAGTCTCGGCAACGGAATTTCGAAAGCTCTGCCGCGCGTTCGCGACGCGTTACGTGGAGCAGCACAAGAAGGATTTCAAGCGGCTGGGAGTGTTTGGGCGCTGGAACGATCCCTACCTCACCATGAACTTCGGTTACGAAGCGACCATCGCGAGCGCTTTCCTGGAATTCATGGAGAAAGGCTACGTTTATCGCGGGCGCAAGCCGGTGTACTGGTGCATTCATGACCAGACCGCGCTGGCCGAGGCGGAGGTCGAATACGAAGACCATACCAGCCAGTCGGTGTGGGTGCGTTTTGCGTTTGCGGATGGCGATAAGCCCGGCAAGGAAGTGAGCGCGGTCATCTGGACGACCACTCCCTGGACCCTGCCCCACAATCGTGCGCTGGCTTTTCATCCCGATTTTGAGTACGCCGTGGTCGACACGGAAAAAGGGTCTTTGTTATTGGCCGTGGATCGCATCGCCGCGCTGCAATCGGAGTGCGACATCAAGGATGTGAAGGTCCGCGAAACTTTCAAGGGCCGCGATTTTGAAGGCCGCAAATTCCAGCACCCTTTTCTGCCGATTCAAGTGCCCGGCATCCTCGCCGACTACGTCACCCTCGATCAAGGCAGCGGCATCGTGCATACCGCCCCCGGCCACGGCGCGGACGATTTTTATTCCGGCCAGAAATATGGCCTGGAAACGTACGCCCCGCTGGATGACCGCGGCGTCTATCTGGAGGGACTCCCGGAGTACAAAGGGAAAAACATATTTGAAGCCAATCACATCATCGTGAAACTTTTGAAGGATCGTGGTGCGCTGCTCGGCCACCACGAGTACAAGCACACCTACCCGCATTGTTGGCGCTGCCACAATCCGGTCATCTTTCGCGCCACGGAACAGTGGTTTATCAAGATGGACCAGGCCGCCCGCGGCGCCACTAAATCGTTGCGCCAGGAGGCGCTCGACGAGCTCCAGGCTGTGAAATGGATTCCCGCCTGGGGCGAAGAACGCATGTACGAAATGATCGAGAAGCGCCCGGACTGGTGCGTTTCCCGCCAGCGATTCTGGGGTGTGCCGATCATCGTGTTTTATTGCGACGCGTGCGGGACGCGGCTCGAGGACTTCGCCGCTTTGCGCAATGTGGTGGAGTGGTTCAAGCGAGAAGGCGCGGACGCCTGGTATGAACACACGCCCGAGGAGCTTCTGCCGCCGGGCACGAAGTGTTCCTGCGGGGCCGTGAAATGGCGCAAAGAGAACGACATCCTCGATGTGTGGTTCGATTCCGGCTCCTCCAACCTGGCGGTTTTGCACGGCGCGGAATGGCCCGCGGATATTTACCTGGAAGGACCGGATCAGTATCGCGGCTGGTTTCAAAGCTCACTTCTGGTCGGCACGGGTATTCGTGATGCCGCGCCTTTTCGCGGTGTTGTGACCCATGGCTGGACGCTCGACGAGCAGGGGCGGCCGATGTCGAAATCGCTCGGGAATGCGATCGAGCCCGCGGAAATTTGCGACAAATGGGGCGCGGACTTGTTGCGATTGTGGGTGGCTTCGCAGGAATATCAAGCCGACGTGAAAATGAGCGACCGCGTGATGACCCAGCTCAGCGAAGCGTATCGCAAGATCCGCAACACTTTTCGATTTGCGCTCGGGAATCTAAACGATTTCGATCCCACGCGAGATGCGCTGCCCAATGAGCAATTGGAAGAGATCGATCGCTGGATGTTGGAACGCACCGGCGATTTATCGCGCAAATGCCGGGAATGGTACGCCGGCTATGATTTTCATCGTGTCTATCACGCCATTCACGACTACTGCGTGGTGGACCTCAGCTCGTTCTATTTTGATGTGTTGAAAGATCGGCTGTACACCAAGGCGCCGCGAAGCGTGTCCCGGAGATCGGCGCAGACAGCCGTATGGAAAATCAGCAGCGCGCTGGTGCGACTGCTGGCGCCCGTCCTGGTTTTCACCACCGAAGAAATCTGGAGGGTGCTTCCCAAAGGCAAGGAGAGCGCCCCGAGCGTGCATCAAGCGGAATTTGCGGCCTCGGATTCGCTTGCGAGTGGCATCAGCAAGGAATCGGCGGAGCAATGGGCGCGGCTCGCGCAGGTGCGCTCAGCCGTGCTGGTTGCTCTGGAGCAGGCGCGCGCCGCCAAGAGCATTGGCGGCGGACTCGAGGCGAAAGTCAGGCTGCACGCCGGCGGGGAAGCGGCGCGTTTGCAAAAATTATTGGAGGAACGTGGCGGCGAACTGCCGGCACTGTTCATCGTTTCGCAGGTGGTGGTGGAATCTGCCGCTCCCGACGGCTCTGTCCAGAGTGAGGTACTGCCGGGGCTCTCGATTAAGATCGAGCGCGCCGACGGGAAGAAATGCGAGCGCTGCTGGAACTATTCGACCCATGTGGGCGAGAATCCGAGATATCCCACGGTTTGCGAGCGCTGCTCCAAATCTCTGGCCGAAATTGAAAGTGCCGCTTAGCAAACCCATCAGCTCGGCTTGCATATATTTCGGGCCAGAGGGCCGCAGGGAAAAGTTTGCCAGAAAAGGGAGTGCCTGATGCGCTTTCCTGCGCGCCTGCGCTGGTTGTGGCTCACGCTGGCGGTGGTGGTCGCCGATCGCGCCACAAAAGCATGGTTCGAGCTTCGTACCACGGAAGCCTGGCGCCACCAGGTGGTTCACAATTTTATCTACCTGGTGCACAGCTCAAATCCTGGAATTGCCTTCAGCTTTTTTGCCGATTCCTCATCACCATGGACGAAAGCGATCCTCATTACCGGCTCTCTTCTAGCGGTGCTGGTACTCTCCTGGGTGCTGATGAACGGCAGGAGCGGCGGCCCCATGACCTTTGCGGGGCTTGCGCTGCTGATCGGCGGCGCGACCGGCAATGTGACCGATCGCATTCTGCACGGCGCGGTGACTGATTTTCTTGAAGTGTGGATTGGCTCGTATCGCTGGCCGGCCTTCAACGTGGCTGATTCGGCTATCACCATCGGAGCGGCCCTGGTGTTGTTGGATGTAATTTTCGGCGAAGACGCGAGCGCTCCGGTATCCTCCCGCAAGCGCGCATGAGCGATTTTCACGCCGCGAAACATGCAGTCGAATCCACGAAGCTCGACGAAGCGCAAGGCCGACCATGGATGCGGAAACAAGTCACGATCTGAATCGAGCGCTCGCCGCTCAGCCCGAAGACTCCCTTATTTTATTTGAAGTTTCCCACGCGGAGGCAGGGGAACGCCTCGATCGCGTGGTTACGGCGCGATGTCCGCAGCTGAGCCGCACACGCGTCAAGGAATTGATTGATGGCGGCCTGGTGCAGGTCGACGGGAAGCCCTCGAAAGGATCGCACCGCTTGCACGGAGGAGAAAAAATTGCCCTAAGTCCTCAAGCGCGCCCGCCGCTTGTGGCGCGCGCGGAATCCATCCCGCTCGATATTCTGTACGAAGACGCGGACATTATTGCGGTCAATAAACCGGCCGGAATGATCGTGCACGCCGGAGCGGGAAATGCCAGCGGCACGCTGGTGAATGCCTTGCTGGGGCGAGGGCAAGCGCTTTCGAGTGCAGGGGCAGACCCGCTGCGACCGGGCATCGTTCACCGCTTGGATAAGGAGACATCCGGAATCATCCTGGTGGCCAAAACGGACGCGGCTCACGCCCGGCTTGGGGAAGCGTTTCGCCGCCGCACGGTAAACAAAACGTATCTAGCGCTGGCTCACGGTATGTTCACCGAAAGTAGCGGTCGCATCGAGTTGGCTATCGGCCGCGATCCCGTTCGGCGCGTGCGCATGGCCGCGACGCAAAAAACCTGGCACACCGCAAAAATCGCCAACCCGCGCGAGGCGCGCACCGACTGGCGCGCCCTGCTGCCTATCGACGGCACCACTTTGCTCGAGGTGCAGCTGCATACCGGGCGTACGCACCAGATCCGCGTCCACTTTTCCGCGCTGAAACATCCCATCGTGGGAGACACGCTCTACGGAGCAGCCACGCAGTTGCGCGTGGGAGAAGTGAGCCTGCCGGCGCTCGGTCGGAACTTTCTGCACGCCGCCAGGATTATCTTTTCTCACCCGCGAACGGGCGAGAGGCTGGATCTGCGCGCCCCGCTGCCAGCTGAGCTTCGCCAGTTCCTGCACAGCTTGGCGGCAGCCGCCGGGGAACGGCCTGGGAAAATTGACGCTGCGCTTGCTGCGTACCTATAATTAGACATTCATGCCACGCAAGGTCATTCTGATTCTATCGCTGGCGGCGATTACCGTATTGCTGCTGCCCGGACGAGACCGCGGCCAACAGCCTCCGGCTCCCGTGCCCCCGGCGCAATCTCCAGCGCCAGCTGAAACGCCGGCCCAGGGACAGAATCCGGCGGTCATCCAGAGCCGCGTCAACCTCGTGGATATTTTGTTCACGGTGCTGAACCGCCGCAACAAACTGATTCCCGACCTGGAGAAATCCGATTTCAAGATATTTGACGACAAGGCGCCGCAGGAGATTCGCTACTTCAGCAAACAGACGGACCTACCGCTGCGCATCGGCATGTTGCTGGATACTTCCAACAGTATTCGCGACCGCCTGAAATTTGAGCAGGAAGCGTCGACCAATTTTCTGTTCAGCGTGCTGCGCCACAACAAGGATGAGGCCTTCATCATGACCTTTGATGATGAACCGCAGGTGCTCCAGGGCTTCACCGGCGATGCCGGGGCTTTGCGCGATGAAATTTTCAAGACGCGCGCCGGTGGCGGCACGGCCATCTATGACGCCATCTATTCCGCGTGCGCCAAGGAATTGAGCCATCCCCCACGGCCGCCGGGCGATCAACCCGACGTGGTGCGCCGGGTGATGATTTTGATCAGCGACGGTGAAGACAATCTCTCCACGCATACGCGCGCCGACGCCGTCGAAATGGCCCAGCGCACCAGCGTGGTGATCTACACCATCAGCACCAGCACGCAGTGGATCGCGCTTTCGCAGACCGATCCGGAAAAATTGGCGAATCGCAAAAACCACCTGACGGAAGGCGATCAAATCTTGAAGGACTTAGCGGACGACACCGGAGGACGCGCCTTCTTCCCGTACCACGTGGACGACCTCGACCAGTCTTTCCAGGACATCGGCGACGAACTGCGCAATCAATACTCCATCGCGTACAACCCCACGAATTATGTGCTGGACGGGCGCTACCACAAGATTCGCATCGAAACGCCGGACCACAAGGGTTACCAGGTTCGAGCCCGGCGCGGTTATTTTGCCCGGCCGCTCGAAGGCGCGGTCGCTCCGCCTGCTGGCTCTTCCCCGTAAGTGTCGCCCTTCGGGGCGTAGTAGCCTTTGCGCGCCAGCACCTTCAGGTCGTGGTTGGTGGTTTCCACTTTAATTTTACGGAATTTTCCATCACGCGCGGCGTTGCTGGGATAGTAGCCCAGCGTGTACTGGCTACGCAGCTCGTCGGAAATCTCGTCGAAGGCTTCCTTTAATTTCTTCTCGGAGTTTACGCTGATCATGCGGCCGCCGGTTTCGTCTGCAAGGCGCCTGGCGACGCCGCCATTTCCTCCGCCGAAGCGCCGATCGGCAACCAGCAAAACGTGAATCACGGAATCGGTCCTCTGCGCGGACTCGATGGCTTCTTCAATGCGCACTTTGCTGCCTTCGTCCTGGGCATCGCTCACGATGACGATGGCCTTGCGTCCAGCCTCGGTATTGAGTTTTTCGCTGCTTGCCAGGTAGATGGCGTCGTAGAGCGCCGTACCGGTCATCTGCTGGTTGCCGATGGGACCGGGGTTACCGGCAATCATTCCTCCGCCCGGTGTGTTGATGCGCGTGCGGCGCACCGCGCGGTCCAGTTGTGCGCGGTCGTCGGTGAAATCGGAGAGCATGTCCACGTCGGTGTCGAACGACATCACCAGCGCTTCATCGCCCTTGCGCAGCACGCGATCCAGGAACGCGCTCCCGGCGCTCTGGATGGCGCCCAGCATGTCTTGCTCGCTGCCGGAAGTGTCCAGAAGCAGCGCCAGGGTGATCGGCAAGCTGACTTCCTTGGAGAAGAAGGCGATCTTCTGGTCCTGGTTATCTTCCGCGATTTTGAAGTCATCCTGCTTCAGGTCGCCGACAATGCGCTTGTTCTTGTCGCGCACGGTGACAAACACGTTGACGAGGTTGACCTGCGATTTGATCACCGGCCCCTGCCCGGTATCCTGCGGGATTGCGGGAATGGCGAGGAGCGCCACGGCAGCGGCTGCCAACCCGGGCCTTGCGAGACTACTCAAAGAACGCATGTATACTTTCCTTTGCATGAATCCGTTGTCGCTCGCCTCTGGCGGCTGACAAGCAACTTCGATGCGGGGTACTACGAACAGGATGGATGTGCAGCCGGAATATCTGGTGGCTAATCCGAGAGAAAGTTTGGCTTGAGGCTCATGAAAAGTCCACGAAAAACCACCATTTTCGCCATGGCAGCTCTGGCGCTAACGCCGTTCTCTGTGTTGCACGCCCAGTCCTCGAAGCCGGACACGCCCGCTCCGGTTCCAGGAGCGCAGCAGCCGCCTCCTCCTGACGCGAATGCGCAGGCGAACGAGCAGGAGCGCATTAGAACTAGGGTGACCCAGGTGATTGTGCCGGTCACCGTAAAAGATAGCGCGGGCCGCCTGGTGCCGGACTTGAGCAAGAATGACTTTCGGATTTTCGAAGACAAGGTCGAACAGCGCATCGCTTATTTCAGCAATGAGGCTTTTCCGCTGTCCGTGATTTTGCTGATCGACAACGACCTTAAACGCAGAGATGCCGAGGAGGTGGCCTCCAGCCTCAAGGCCGTTCTTGGGGGATTGAGTGCCGCCGATGAAGCGGATATCTGCCGCTTCGATCAATTTTTCCACGAGGGCAAAGGCTTCACCTCGAATC
This sequence comes from Candidatus Acidiferrum sp., assembly GCA_036496505.1. Lineage (GTDB taxonomy): Bacteria > Acidobacteriota > Terriglobia > Acidiferrales > UBA7541 > Acidiferrum. The sequence continues at coordinate 159,484 of DASXLA010000082.1, forward strand.
AGGACAAACTCCTCACGGAGCTGAAGCGCACCGAGCTCGACACCGAGCCTTCCGTGGCTCCGCCTGCTCCGGCGGTAAACGAAGGCCCTTCCATCAACGGGCATTCCGCCACCAGCGATGCTCCGAACATCAATTCCGGCGTGAACCTGATCAAGGGCCGGTCCACCAAGGCGTTGGACGACGCTGTTTACGAAGCGGCACAGCTTCTAAAGGATCGCGGCAGCGAGCGCCGCAAGATTATCGTGCTGATCTCCGACGGCGCCAACGGGGAGCGCGCCAACACCCACAGTTATTCGACCACCGTCAAGGAATTGCTCCGCCACGAGATTTCCGTGTATAGCGTGGCCGTAAGCAGCGCTTATTTTGAACGCAGGTTCAGCCGCCTGGTGGACTACGCGCATGACAGCGGCGGGGACGTATATTTCGCCGCCAAGCGCAACGCCATGGAAGAGTTGTATTCGCGAGTCACGGAAGAAGCGCGAAACCAGTACACCCTGGCCTATTCGCCGGCCGGAACGAACCGCTCCTCGGAATATCACACCATCGAAGTACGCGTGAAGCGCGAGGGCCTCACCGTGGACGCGCGTGAGGGCTACTATTCCGGTGTGGTGCCTCGCTGATTCCTGTTGTCAGCCCGAAAGAAACTGCGAAGAATTTTTTTTTGCCGCTAGTGTGCGCGCCCTATTTGTGAGACAACTGTATCCGCACGGCGGATTTTTTGCCGGTCATCGAAGAATCACGGAGGCAAGTTGATGAAGAAGAAGCCCGCAAAGTCAGCGAAGAAAACTCCCAAAAAGGGGAAGTAACAGCTGGAAAAGATTACTTGAAGAAGGGGCGCGCGCATTTCGCAGCGCCCTTTCTTTTTTTATTGCGGCCTGCTTGCCTAAGAACCCAGGTTTTCTTCGTGGCTGGGACAGATCGGTTGGTACGCGCAGTTGCGGCAAAGATATCCCGGCTTCGGCGGGAACTGCCCCGCGCGAATATCCGCCGCCGCTTCCTGGATGAGCTTCTGAGCCTCGTCGAGTTGCTTGGCATCGCGAGTGGTGGCCTGCACCTGGTTATTCTGCAGGTAGTGGAAAACCAGCCGGACCGGGTTCCATTCGAATATTTCCCGCGCCGCGATGGCATAGATGCTCAACTGCAAATCACGTCGCGCGTCCCAATCCTTCTTGGGCTTTCCCGTTTTGTAGTCCACGATTTCCACGTCATTGCGTCCCAGCGCGTTTACCTGGTCTATGCGCCCAGCGATGATGACGTTGTTTTCCATCGGCAGTTCGAAAGTCTTTTCCTGCTCCAGAATTTCGGGAAAACTGTCCAGCATGGCGTTATGGAACACTCGTAACTGTTCGACGCCATCCTTCTTGTATTCGTCTTCCTGGTATGCATCTTCAAAGCCGGCGGACTTCCATTCCGTTTCGAATATGCGTTGCACTTCCTCGAACGGCAGTTTGTTGCCCTTGCGCAACTCCGCGAGCGCTCTTCGGATGGTGTCGTGTACCACGCGGCCAAAGGTCATCGTGCCCCGCGGTCCTTCTTTGAGCGACCACAGCCGCCCGAACAAATATTGTTGCGGGCACCTGCGATAGTTATCGAGCGCGGAAGGGCTCAGGGTCAATGGCTCGGGCGAGGGCGGATGAAAGGTCTCCGCCCAGTCCGCAATGCGGGAAAAGATGCGCGGCGGATCGCTGGGCGCGGGGAAGAGGGATTGAGCCGCGGTGTCCGGCCCCGCATTTGCCGCCTGTCGCGGAGGAAGTTTGGGCGCAAGCTGCACCACGTTCCGCCGCTTTACCACCGGGTCCATGACCATGTCTTCAATGAACGTGGGAATTTTTGTTTTTTTGTCGGCCAGCGTGGTAATGGTCAGCCGTTCGCGGGCCCGCGTCAGCGCCACGTAAAAAAGCCGGCGCTCTTCCTGGATGTGAAATTGTTCAGCGGGCGAGCCTTCTTTCATCAGCTCCGCGGGGAATTCGAACACGCGAGAACGCTCCCCGGCGGGAAATTGCTTGTTATTGACGCGGATCAGAAACACGTGCTCAAACTCGAGCCCTTTGGCGCCGTGGACGGTCATCAGTTGCACGGCATCGCCGGGCACGTCGTCTTCCAGGCCCACCGTTCCGCCGGCCTGTTCGAAATAATCCAGGTACTCCAGATATTCCGGCAGCCCGCGCGTATCGCTCTTGGGCTCCCATTCGACCATGAACTCCGCGAGCCGCGTGACGTATTTGCGGTCCTGCACCGCCGCGCGCTCATGAATTTCCAGCCACTCGGCAACGTCGGAGAGAATTCGCCGCGCACTCCTCCGGCGCATCGTCTTGCGCTGCTCGGAGAGAAATCCCAGCAGCACTTGCAGTGACGCTTGCGACGAATCGAAGGCCAGCTCCGTCTGCGGCGCCTGCAAAACGTCGATCAGCGTCGCACCGCGCTTCTTGGCCGCTCTCTCCGTCAATCTCACCAGGTCGCGGGGTTCCAGGTTCCATGCCGGCGCCGCCAGCACGCGCGCGCAGGCCACATCGTCGTACGGCGTGGCAGCCAGCCGCAGGTACGCCAGCACGTCCCGCACCAGCGGATGCTCCAGGATGGAAAGCCGGCTGATGACGAAGGGTATTTTCGCGTGTGAAAGGTCCCTCACCAATTCGTCGCGGTGCGCGTGTTGCCGGTAAAGAACGGCGAAATCCTTCCAGCGGTGGCCGGCACAATGCAGGCGCTCAAGCTCGCCGGTTATCCACCGCGACTCGTCGTCGGCATTCGCCAGCTCGGCGATTCGAATCTTTTCCCCTTCAGGATGCGAAGTGGTCAGAGACTTGGGCGGGAAGCGGTCGCTGCGCGCGTTCTGCGCAATCACGTGCGTCGCCACGCGCAGGATATTGGGAGTCGAGCGGTAATTCTCCGTAAGGGTGACGCGATAACGGCTGGGATCATCATCATCCCTCAAGCCGGCAAATTTCTTTTCAAAAATGGAAAAGCTGGCAAAGGATGCGCCGCGGAATCGGTAGATGGCCTGGTCGTTGTCGCCCACCACAAAAATATTTCGCGGCTCGGCGCACAACAGGTTCAGCAGCTCGATCTGGGCGATGTTGGTGTCCTGAAACTCGTCCACCAGGATGTAGCGATAGCGTTGCTGTAACGTCTCCCGCAGCGCGTCGTCTTTTTTCAGCAACTCGACCGCTTCGGTGATCAGCGACCCAAAAGTAACGCGCTTTCTCTCGCGCAACAATTCTTCGCTGGCACTATAGGCCCGGGCAATTTCCTGTTGCAGCGCCACATGATCGGCGCGCTCCCTGTAAGTATCTTCGTCCAGGTCCGCGCGTTCGGCTTCAAGCCGCGCCGCCAGGCCGTCGGCGTACCGTTGGAAATCCTCGCAGGAGACCAGTTCATCCTGGCAGCGGCTGAAGAAATCGATGAAGTCATTCAGGAACTGCCCGGGTTCCGCGAGCCGCCGGTACCTGTCCAGTTTCAAGCGCGCGAGGTTCCTGCGCAGCAGAATCCAGTGATCGCACTTATCGAGAATGATCCGTTCAGGGTCCACATCCACCAGCAGCGCTTCGCAAAAAGCATGGAACGTCGCCAGCGTTACTTTTTTCCCGCGCTCCCCAACCGCCCGCACCACCCGCGCCTTCATTTCCCCCGCGGCCTTCTTCGTGAACGTCAATGCCAGAATATTTTCGCCGGAAAGCCCAGGATCGGTCTCCAGCAGATGACGGATTCGCTCGGTAATGACGCGCGTTTTTCCCGTGCCCGCCCCGGCGATAACCAGTAGGGGGCCAGGACCGTGAGCGATGGCGCGGCGTTGTGCCTCGTTTACATTGAGTTCGGGCCGCGCCATCGTGGCGGGCAAACCCATATCGAACAGTGTGGCCATATCTTTCATAGTTTAGCGGAACCCAGGGCGAAGAGGAAGCGAAGACGATGCGGGGCTGTGCAAAGCTTGCTGAAAAATTTCCGTGCCATTAGCGTTGCGACAATTCTCCCGACGCCACCCGGTCGGTAAACTCCTGTGATTTCTTTTTCGGAATGGTCAGTGGCTCCCAATTTGCCGCCGCAAAATGCCTGGCCAGGTAGACAATCTGCCCGATGTGATACGAGTAGTGCGCGATCTGCCGGTTGATGGCCTGCATCACCGAATGCGGCTCGGTGCGAATGGTGACGGTGGAGGAAAGGTCCGCGTCGCTGAGCGGCGCCAGCGCATCGAACAACGCCTTCCAGCCGGCCTCCCACATGGCCATCACTTCGGCGCGCGTTTTTGGAGGCGCTTCAAACTCTGTGTCGCGGTGGCGGTCGGGTTTCTCGCCGTCGGTGGTCAGGAAGTTCGTCCAACGCGAGCGCATGTTTCCGGCCATGTGTTTCACCACGATGGCGATGGAGTTGGACTCCGGGTCGATTTCCGCGCAAAACTGATCGTCGGGGCATTGCGCCAGCGCCCGGTCCCCCAACCGCTTATAATAACGAAACAAGTCGACCGCATCCTTGATGTAGGAGGCCGTGAATTGGTGAGCCATGCCCGGATTCTCCGGCGATGAAACGAAAAACGCAACTCCAACCCGCATATCACTACAACCGCGTGTAATTCGGCAGGTTGACGCCCGGAGCTTAGTTTTCGAACGAGACGAGTTATGAAACGAAGCAACCGCCCACAAGGACTCTTTACGCAAGGCCATCACCGTGATAAAAAGGAATTCAGCTTCAATCGACGCACTTGTCGAGAAGGAGGTGATCCCTGAGGTATCTAACGTATTGATTCAAATCGGAAGGCGCCTGTGATTCTCGCCAGGCGCCTTTCGTTTCTTCCGGACAGAAATCCCCAATGCGTCAGGCGGTAATCGTCCGCTCTACCGCGGTCAATTTCCCGCTGGTAACGATGTACCTTCCAATTCCACAAGTCCTGCAGGTTTGCCTGCCTTTCCATCGTTCCAGTACAATCAAGTCTCCTCCTTTGCGAACGCCACTTCCCGGAGACACGATGCCAATCAGTGATTTGCTGGTGACGGAATACGACCAGGAGATGGTCAATACGCGCAAGACCCTCGAGCGCGTCCCAGGCGAAAAATGGGATTGGAAGCCGCATCCCAAGTCCGGAACTCTCGGCTGGATGGCCTCGCACATCGCCACTCTGCCGAACTTCGCCGTGACCGCCGTCAATTCCTCAGAGCTTGAACTCGAGGGCAGCCCCAGGCCTAAGGTGAAGGATGTTTCCGAGTTGCTCCCGGCCTTCGAGGAGTGGCGTCAGAAGGGGCGCGATGCCGTCGCGAGCGTGACCGATGATCAGCTCAAAGAGATCTGGACGCTGAAGTGGAAAGGGCAAGTTCTTTTTGCCATGCCCAAGTACAACGTCATTCGCGTCATGTGCTTCAACCACATCATTCACCACCGCGCGCAGCTCACCATGTATCTGCGCTCGCTGGATGTGCCGGTTCCGGCATTGTACGGACCCAGCGCGGACGAGCAAAAGTTTTAGCTGCGCGAGACGAGCGGAGGCTCACGGAGGAAGTGAGCCGGCTTGAACGGAGATCGAATATGGAAACACCTGTCATTCTCAGCGCGGTGCGTACCCCCGTAGGCAAGTTTCAAGGCGGCTTGTCGAGCTTTTCAGCCGTTGAGCTGGGCGCCAAAGTCGTTGCCGAAGCAGCGCGCCGCGCGGGTCTCGATCCCGGCACAATCGACGAAGCCATTCTCGGCAACGTGGTGCAAGCGGGACTTGGACAGAATCCCGCGCGCCAGGCGGCGCTCAAGGGCGGCTGCGACCCGCGCGTCGCGGCCATGACGATCAACAAGGTTTGCGGCTCCGGTTTGAAAGCGGTGGCGCTCGCGGCGCAAGCCGTGCAGCTCGGCGAAGCGGAAGTGGTGGCGGCGGGCGGCATGGAGTCCATGTCCAATTGCCCATACCTGCTTCAGGGAGCGCGCACCGGCTATCGCCTCGGCGACCAAAAATTAGTCGACTCCATGATTCATGACGGCTTGTGGGACGCGTATGAAGACTTCCACATGGGCATGACCGGAGAGCTGGTGGCGGAAAAATACGGCATCACCCGGGAAGAGCAGGACAGATTTGCATTTGAGAGCCACCAGAAAGCGGTCCGCGCCCGCAAGTCTTGTTTTTTCGAAGCGCAGATTCTGCCCATCGAGGTTCCGCAGAAAAAAGGTCCGTCCGTCGTTATCAAGTACGACGAATCGCCGCGTGAAGATACTTCGATGGAAGCGTTGGCGAAACTGAAGCCGGCCTTCAAGAAAGATGGAACGGTGACGGCCGGGAATGCTCCGGGCACCAACGATGGCGCGGCGGCAGTGATCGTTACCAGCGAACGGCAGGCGCAAACACTGGGCAGGAAACCCATGGCGCGCATCGTTGCGCAGGCGGTCAGTGGCGTCGAGCCGAAGTGGGTGATGATGGCGCCGGTCGAAGCGGTGGAAAAATTGTTGACCAAGACGGGATGGGACCGCGACAAGGACGTGGACCTGGTTGAATTAAACGAGGCCTTTGCGGTGGCGGCCATCGCGGTGACACGGCAACTGCGCTTGAATCCGGAAAAGGTCAACGTGAACGGCGGCGCGGTGGCGATCGGTCACCCCATTGGAGCTTCGGGAGCGCGCATCCTGATCACGCTGCTTTATGAATTGCAACGGCGGAACCTGCAACGCGGAATCGCGGCGTTGTGTCTCGGCGGCGGCAATGCTGTGGCGCTGGCCGTGGAGATGATGTAACCGGCCCACGGCGCTAGCGCCATCCGCCAAGCTGAGTAATGCGCCTGACGTTGTCGAGCGCTCAGACGGATCTTTGAATACCTGGCGTTCCTTCCGGAGTTGCGCCTGCAACCGTAGGCGTTCCAGTAGCGAGATCGCACGCACAATAAGCACAAAACTTATCCAGCTCGCCGACTTCGCGCTTGCATTGCGGGCACATCGGCCGGAGATTGCATTTGCAGTTGGGGCAATAGTTGAAACGTGCGCCGACAGTCGCCCCGCATTGCGGGCAGTTATACGGGAGTGGTTCGCGGACCAGGAAATAGATGATAAATCCAAGCGCAAACCATCCGGAAGAGAGCACCACCACCAGAATGGTCCACAACGCCGAATTCATTCCCCGGCGGCGGGCATCGCGGTTTACGTAACCGACCAACAGCAGGAAACAACTGACAAAAAATATTGCAGCGGTGACAATCCCGGCGACGCTGAGAGCTGAAAGCGCGGGATCATTAGGATACGGCCACAACTGGCCGGAATGGTCGCCCAAAGCATGCGCGCCCAGATTGGCAATAAGAAAAGCCATCTGCGCCACGATGAAAATCACGCCCAACGTCCAGACCAGCCATTTCGGGATGATTTTCAGCTCATCACGGAAGCGGGTCTTTTCGCGCGCGCGTCGAAAGCGGATACGCCGCATCTTTTCGCTGAATGAACTGGTGTTTTGCGTGTCCGACATAAATGGCCTCTTCCATCACAAAAATAAAATTTGTTCGCCGCTCGAGTCCCTGCTCAATTACTCAGCGCAGCTACTGACCGCGTTGAAACCAATAACTCTCGCCCGCTTGTCTTTCGTGCTCCACCAGCAGCACGATGGCTGCGAACAGCGCGGGCACGGCCCACCACAACGCGAAACCCGCTTCCCAAACCAGCTTGGGAGCGCCGGTCTGTCCCCCGAGCCACGCAAACAAGCGCCACACATAAGGGGCACTGGCCACTCCGGCAACCCAGGAGAGGCCCGCGGCAATCCACAGCGCACGTCGGCGCGGTTCGTGCTCGCGGAGTTGTTGCGCGCGCAAGCCCACGCGAAACTGTGTCCGTTCCGCAAGGCCCGCCGGCAAAGCCAGGGGGGTAGTTCGCAGCGCACGCAACGCGGCGGAAGTTTCCTGCGAGAAGCCCGCGCATTCGACGCATTCCTGCAAATGGGCAGCAAGCCAGGTCCCTTCAGAAGCCTGGATGCCTTCCACGTGTTCCTGCGCGATCAACTGTTGCGCGCGTGCGTGAACATCCGTACTCATGACACTCCCTCCGGAAGCGCGTGGCGCAAAGCTTCGAGTCCGCGATACAGGCGCGACTTTACCGTGGAAGCAGGAGCGCCCAGCACGCCGGCGATTTCTTCGATCTGCAACTCTTCCTGAAAGCGCAGCAATAGCACCTCCCGGTAAACGGCGGAAATCTGGCCGAGCGCGCCCTGCACCTGGGCATTCTGCTCGGAACTCATCACCGCTTGCAGCGCGGAAAGAGCGTGGTCATCTATTACCTGCAGCGGGTGGGCCTGATCGGACGCGGTGAGCGCGTCAAGGCTCTGCGTTTTGCGCTGCCGCTGCCAGTCGATGACCAGGTTGCGTGCGATGGTGAAGAGCCAGCCTTCGAAGCGCGACTTGCCGTCATATTGGTGTCCGCGTTCCAGCACACGAATCCAGGTCTCCTGGAAAAAATCTTCGGCGCGCACGCGGTCCCCGGTGATGTACACGAGGTAACGAAACAGGCGGAACTGATATTGCTCGATGAGCCGGTCGAGAAGCTCCGGATCGCGCCGCCGCAACCCGAGCGCCAGCTCTTGCTTTTCATCTTTCATCAGTGAAGAAAAAGAATAGGCCGCCGCCGCAGCAGCGTAAAGGTTGGCATTCTGCACGGTCGGACATGAAGAGGTCGCGCTCATTGTACAGAGCTATACGAGCCACAGCGTGGAAAAGACCCATGCTCTCAATAAGACGCTTTGCTTCCTTTAACTTAGCGACGAAGAGTTGAGCGCTGCCTGCCTGATTGAAGCCTTGTATAGTAAACTGCCATTGCGACGCGTAATTGTTCGCCGCCGTCAAGGAAAACCGCGGAGCGCGACGCGACCACCTGGAGAGAGGCACGAATGTCTGAATTTGGCAATGAGGGTTCATTCGTAATCTTGTGGGCCGGAGAGAATCCCGCTCTGCACATGAATTTATTGGAGAAGCTCAACGCCAACGGGATTGCCTATAACGATAAAGTGTTGGGCGACGACGAAGTGGCGCCCACCTCCGATCCTTTGCCCATTGATTGGAAACTGCGTTTTGGATTCGAAGTAGCGGTATTATCCACGGACTATCCCGCAGCAAAAGAATTACTGGAAAAACTTCTCGCGAGCGAACCAGAGGATCTGGAGTTGCCCGCGCAGCCGGAGGTTGTGGACCCGGCGGCGAAATCGTCCAAGGCCAACCAAGCCCAGGCCAACCTGCAGGTATGGAAGGGAACGGACGCCAAGCTCGCGCGGTTTCTGACCAGCGCGTTGAGCGAAAACAATCTTGTGGCGAGGGTGGCAAGCGAGGGAGGCAGCACCGCTATTTATGTGGCTCCGGGAAATGAAGCGCGCGCCCGTGAGATTGTCCGCGAAGTGACTCAAGGAGCCCCTCCCAAATAAATGAGCGCAGACGGCATCAAGACCGTGGCGGTGCTGGGCGCGGGCACAATGGGCAACGGCATCGCCCACGTCTTCGCGCGCTCCGGATTCAAGGTTATCTTGCGCGACGTGGAACAGCGCTTTGTGGATCGCGGCATGGAGACCATCGGCCAGAATCTCCTCCGCGAAGTGAAAAAAGGGAAGCTTACCGAAGCGGAACGCGGCGAAGTGCTGGAGCGCTTGCTGCCAGTCACGGACATCTCCAATATAGCCGCGGCGGATTTTCTCGTGGAGGCCGTCCCTGAAAAGCTGGAGATTAAACGCGCGGTGCTGGCCGATGCCGACCGCCTGTTGCGCGACGACGTGATTATCGCCAGCAACACTTCCTCAATCTCCATGACCACTCTGGCCTCGCTGACCAGGCGGTCCGACCGCTTTGTGGGTATGCACTTCATGAATCCCGTGCCGGTGATGACGCTCGTGGAGGTCATCCGTGCGCTACAAACCAGCGACGCCACTTATCAAACGACGATGCGCCTGGCAGAAAAGCTGGGGAAGAAACCGGTGGCGGTGAATGACGCGCCGGGTTTTGTATCCAACCGGGTGCTGATGCCATTAATTAATGAGGCGGCGTACTGCGTGATGGAAGGCGTAGCCACTGCCGAGGCCGTGGACGCAGTGATGAAAACCGGCATGAATCATCCCATGGGGCCGCTGGAATTGGCGGACTTTATCGGGCTGGATGTGTGCGTGGATATCATGCATGTGCTGCAGGAGGGCCTGGGCGATCCGAAATACCGGGCGTGCCCGCTGCTGAAGAAATATGTGGCGGCGGGGTGGTTGGGAAGGAAGAGCGGGCGGGGCTTTTACGGGTATGGAGAGGCGGGGAAGGGGGCAAGATAGTGTTTGCTTTTTCTTCGCCCCAGTGTTATTTTGCCGTTCAGGGTTTTCAACGGGCCGCAAATTGCGCAGGTTTCGGGTGCGGATGCGGTTTGAGGAGCACGAGAGACTCTCGGCAGTAGAGGACCACGGTGCGACCCCAGTCCACTTTCTAGGGGGTGGAACCAAGTAACCTGATTAGATTACTATGTGGTACTATTAACCGCTTTAGAAATGATGGGCAATGGATGCTCCCGGACGACACGTTAGCGAAACTACTTTTCTCCACTGAGGTGCTGCATGACAGATGACAGATCCAAATTGCTGGAAGCCGCGATATCACAGATAGAAAAATCCTATGGCAAAGGCTCCATCATGCGGCTTGGCAGTCGCGATGTTCTGGTGCCGGTAAGCGTGATTCCCAGCGGCTGCTTGTCGATCGACGCGGCGCTGGGCGTGGGCGGCTTTCCACGCGGGCGCGTGATTGAAATCTATGGCCCGGAGTCGGGCGGCAAGACGACGATGACGCTGCATGTCATCGCCGAAGCGCAAAAGCTCGGCGGGCAGGCGGCCTTTATCGACGCAGAGCACGCGCTGGATCCAGTGTACGCGCGCAAGCTCGGCGTGGATGTCGACAATTTGCTGGTATCACAGCCGGACAACGGGGAACAGGCGCTGGAAATCGCGGAGGCGCTGATTCGCTCCGGCGGAGTGGACGTGGTGGTGGTGGATTCCGTCGCAGCACTGGTGCCTAAAGCGGAGTTGGAAGGCGAAATGGGCGATCCGCAGATGGGCCTGCAGGCGCGGCTGATGTCCCAGGCGTTGCGCAAGCTCACGGGCATCGTTTCGAAGTCGCGCACCTGCCTGATCTTTATCAACCAGATCCGCGAGAAAATCGGGGTGATGTTCGGCAATCCGGAAACGACCACGGGCGGGCGCGCCTTGAAATTCTATGCCTCCATGCGCGTGGATATTCGCCGCATTCAGGCGATCAAGGATGGCGACAAGGTGGTCGGTTCGCGCACCAGGGCGAAGATTGTGAAAAACAAGGTAGCCGCGCCCTTCCGCGAAGCCGAGTTCGACATCGTCTATGGCGAAGGCATCTCTCGTGAAGGCGACCTCATCGATCTGGGCGTCGACCGGGGGGTGCTGGAGAAGAGCGGCACGTGGATCAGCTTTGGCAGCGAGCGCATGGGGCAGGGCCGCGAAAATGCGCGTACCTTCCTCAAAGAGAATAAGGATGTGTGCGACAAACTGGAGCTCGCTTTGCGGAAGAAACTCGAGATTCCCATTCCTGGCGGAGCGAACAACGTGACCCCGGCGCCCAACGGCCACGCGCCGAACGCGCCACCTGAAAAGGCGCCCGTCAAAGCATCGGGTGCCGCAGCCGGTGCCGATGCCGCGAGGGGACGTCCCTCGCGATAAGGCGTCGTTAAGGCAGCGATAACGCAAAGTTCAAAGAAAGCAGTCGAGAACATCTCGTAAACGTTTGCGCCCTCCCGTCTTCAATCCGGGAGGGCATTTTTTTGTTTGACTGCTGCTAAGCTAGGATCCTTCATGTCGAGGCACAACGAACTCGTTCGCGAATCCTTCACTACGCAGGCCGAGGCGTTTGCGTCGAATCCCTGGGTTTCCGATGAGCAGCGCGTCAATCGCCTGGTCGCGGCCGCGCGACTCACCGGCGGAGAGCGAGTTTTGGATATTGCCACCGGTCCCGGGTACATTGCCGAGGCCTTTGCGAAGGCGGCACGCGAAGTTGTGGGTGTGGATCTAACCGAAGCGATGCTGGCCATCGCCCGCGAGCGAACCAGCCAGCGCGGCGTCAAGAATATTGCCTTTCGCACTGGCGATGCCCAGAGCCTGCCCTTCGAAGCGTCACAGTTCGACGTGGTGGTTTGCCGCCTGGCTTTGCATCACGTGCAGGAGCCGCGCAAAGTGCTGGCGGAAATGGCTCGCGTCTGCAGAGGAGACGGCGCCGTTCTGGTGGAAGATATTTTCGCGAGCGAACATCCGGAGCGCGCCGCGTACCAGGATAGATGGGAGACTCTTCGCGACGCTTCGCACGTTCGCGCTTTGCCGCTCAGTGAACTGCTGTATCTTTTTCGTGACGCTGGGCTGGAAACAGAAACGGTGATGACCGCGGACGATCTCCGGCCGGAGGTGGAGCGCTGGTTGCGAACCACCAAAGCTTCGCCGGAAAAAGCCGCTGAGGTTCGCCGGTTGCTCGAAGATGATTTGCGCCGCGATTTGAGCGGCGCGCGGCCGTTCCGCGACCAAGCAGGGCTACTTTACTTCCATGCCCGTACCGCAATCGTATCCGGACGCAAGACCGGGGGCTGACCTCCGGGCCAGCTGATACAAAGCAAAGCACATACCCGCGTACTTGCCCTCGCAGGCTATTGCACTGCGGAATCATTGCACTTATTATCGTCTCAAGTTGAGAGCAAGACCGAGCCGGTGTGCTGTTGGAGTTGGCTGGGCACTCAGGCCGCGAGCCGCATCTGATAGAGAACCAAGGCTCGGTGGCACTGGAAATGCTTCTACGAAAGATAAGTTGACCAACGCGACGGCTTCGATGAGAATCAACGCCCGCGAAACTTTGTAACCGAAGAGAAAAGCTGAGGTGGTAGCGGTGAGGGAACTGTTAAAAGCAACGGTTGCAATTGTGCTCACGGGGCTGTGTGCGTTTCCGGCGCCGGCAGGTCCAGGGCCCGTGAAGCCCGCCACGCGGACGCGCAGATCAGCGGCGCGTTACCGCGGAGGAGTTCCCACTTTTGCCGATTCCTCAAGGTCGGATGTCACCACCTTCGATGATCCGATTGTGCGGCGAGCGGCTGTAGAAGGATTAGGGCGTTATAACGGAGCGGTAGTGGCCGTCGACCCCAATACTGGGCGAATCCTTACCGTGGTGAATCAGAAGATTGCCTTCGGCGACGGGTATATTCCGTGCTCGACCATCAAGCCGACCATTGCCTTGGCTGCGCTGGAAGAAAACGTCATCAACCGCGACACGATTCTGAAGGTCGGCCGCCGCAAGTACATGAACCTCACGGAGGCCATGGCGCACTCCAATAACGAATTCTTTGAACAACTCGGCCTGCGCATGGGATTCGATACTGTTTCCAAGTACGCGCGCCTCGTAGGCCTGGGCGAGCTCGCCGGCTACAACCTGCCGGAAGAACATCCCGGAGCTTTCCCGATGCAGCCTCCCGCACACGGCGGAGTAGCGCGCATGTCGAGCTTTGGCGAAGGCATCCAGATGACACCGCTGCAACTGGTTTCGCTGGCTGCGGCCTTTGCCAACGGCGGAACGTTGTACTACCTGCAATACCCGCGAAGCGTGGACGAACAACAGGCCTTTGAGCCGCGCGTAAAACGCGAACTCAACATTGGGCAAATTTTGCCGGAGATTCGCGAAGGTATGCTGGCCGCGGTGCTCTACGGCACCGGCAAGTCCAGCTATGACCGCGGCGGAGATGAAATGCCGCTGGGCAAGACCGGCACCTGCGATGACCACATTACGCCGTCGCGCATCGGATGGTTCGTGACCTACGCCGATGAAGCGCACCCCAAGATTGCACTGGCCGTTTTGCTGCGCGGAAACACCCGCCGGGTCAAGGGACCTACTGCCGCGGAAGTTGCGGGCCGCATCTACCGCCGGTTGCGCGAACAGAATTACTTCGCATCCGTGACCGCCGCGAGAACGCTTCCCGCCTCGCAGTCGGGACATTAAATTTCACCGCTGCACAGTCATAGCGGCCGGCAGCCTCTGCAAAAAACTCTCCATAAACAGCGTTGAGCATAATTCCCACATGAGTTAAGCTCGCGACCGTGTTTGCTTTGCTTGTCTCGCGTGACCATCCAAACAGCTCCGCGGCCATCGCGTCTAACCGGCTATGCTGAGCCGCCGCCTGACAGTGGTGCTGCTGGTAATCGTCGCGGCTGGCGCGGCCGTTATGCTGCATGCGATGCGCGTGCGCCACGCCGCGGCCCTGGAATACCAACAGCAAATCCAGATTGCCCAAAGCGACGCCGCGGTGATTCGGCAAAACACCGTTGTGCCGTCCGAGCAAAAAGTGCCGAACGGCAAAAATTTCGCGGCGAGCCTCCAGAATCTTGGACTTAGCACCGCGCAGGCCGCGAATGCCACCACGGCCGCGCAGCACGTTTTTAACCTGCGGCAGTTGCGTGCCGGCAATACCCTGACGGTGAACCGTTCCCTGGAAGGCGCGCTGCGCGAGATCGACTACAAGATCGATGGCGATCGCGTCCTCGCGATTGTTCCAGGTGAGCAGAATTTCTCAGCGTCGATAAAAGCGATTCCCTCGACGATGGAGACCGTCTTCGTTTCCGGCCATATTGAAGATTCACTGTTCAACGCGGTACAGCAGAGCGGCGAATCGGCCGAATTGACCATGCGGCTGGCGCAGATTTTTGGATATGACCTGGATTTTTACACCGATCCGCGGAGGGGCGATACGTTTCGCGTGGTCCTCGAGAAAAAGAAATATTCCAATGGGCAAACGGCGGCCTACGGAAAAATCCTTGCGGCGGAATACGACAACGGCGGCAAAAGGTATCAGGCGCTGCTGTTTCATGATGGCGGAGGGCAACCCGCGTACTACACCGCGGACGGCAAGTCGCTGCAAAAGGAGTTTCTGCGCTCACCGCTCAAGTTCGCGGCGCCGGTAACCTCGCACTTCAGCGCCGCGCGTTTCCATCCCATCCTGAAAATGTATCGCCCGCACCTGGGAACGGACTATGGCGCGCCGATCGGAACGCCGGTGCAGGCCATCGGAAACGGTAAAGTGAAATTTGCGGGGCGCAAGGGCGGGGAAGGCAACATGGTGGACATCGTTCATTCCAATAATTACGAGACCATGTACCTGCACCTGGCGCGCATGTACGTGCGCGCGGGCGAGCGGGTGGCCATCGGCAAGATTATCGGCGTGGTGGGCAGCACCGGGCTTTCCACTGGCCCGCATCTCGACTTCCGAATCCTTCAGAAAGGCCAATATAAAAATTTTGAAAAGCTGGGCTTGGCGCCCTCCGAACCGGTGGGGCAGAAATATTTGCCGGAGTTTGCGAAGCTGCGAGAGAAGTGGATTCCCGTCCTGAAAAATCCAGAATTATTGCAGGCCGATGCCACCCCGGCGGCTGAAAGCGGCCGCTAGACCAGTTGCCGTTGAATCGCCCATCCTATAAAATTCGCAGACATGTCCAAATTTTTTAAAATACTCGGCATCGTGGTGCTTGTGGTGGTCGTGCTTGCGGTAATCGGCATCAGCGCCACCATCGGATGGCGCCCGTTCCTGGGGCCAAAATCGCGGGCGCTTACCGACCGGAAATTCGAAGCCACGCCAGAGCGATTGAAACGTGGCGCTTATCTTGTGGAACACGTTTCTGTTTGCATGGACTGCCATACTCTTTTCCGCGACGGACCGAACGGCCAGGAAAACGTGGCCACGATGAAGGGAGCCGGTCAGATTTTTCCGGTGCCGGGCCTTCCTGGCAGGCTGGTGGCGTCCAATATTACGCCGGACACGGAAACGGGCATCGGCACCTGGACTGACGATCAAATCGCGCGCGCCATTCGTGAAGGTGTCGACCGTGACGGCCACACGCTGTTTCCGCTGATGCCGTATTCCAATTTTCGCCATATGACCGATGAAGACCTGGCCTCGGTGGTCGTGTATCTGCGGTCTTTGCCTCCCATCCGTAATGCACTGCCCGCCACGGACATCAAGTTTCCAGTGAAATATCTGATCCGAGGGGTTCCTGAACCGGTCACCACAGTGGTCACCGCCGATCTATCCACGCCCGTCAGCCGGGGAAGTTATCTTGTGGAGATGGCGGTGTGCGCGGAGTGCCACACGCCCATCAAGCGAGGACGACCCGAGATGGCTTTGAAGTTTGCGGGAGGGCAGGTATTTGACGAACCATCGGGAAAGATTGCCACTGCGAACATCACTCCCGATGCGACGGGAATTGGAAATTACACGGAAGAGACATTTGTGAAAGCCATGAGGACCGGCTACGTGGGGACCAGGCAATTGAACACGCTGATGCCCTGGCAGTTTTACAGCGGAATGACGGATGAGGACCTTAAAGCTATATACGCGTATCTCCGAACGGTTCCGCCGATAAGCCATCACGTGGACAACAGCAAGCCGGGCACACCGTGCCGGAAATGTGGCGTGGTGCACGGCGCCGGGAACATGAACTAGAGCAAGACAATCAGTAAATAATCGGGAGTTTTGAAAAGTCCGACGCGTGCTCATCGGTCACGCGCAATACGATCAGGGTGCGGTCATCATGGGGAGTATTTTCGGCGCCGGTGTATTCGTCCGTCGCGCTGAGAATCCCATTGGCCACGGCGATGGCGGAATCCTCTGTGGTGACGCCGCCGAGCAGGGCGTGCAGGCGCTCAGCCCCAAATTCCTGCTGGTCGCTGTCCTCCGATTCCAGGATGCCGTCTGACGCGCAAATCACCACGTCACCCGGCAGAAGATCCACGGTAATTTCTTCGTAATCGGTCTCCGCGAACAATCCCAGCGGTACGCCGGAGACCTCCAGTTCCGTGGTCTTTCCGTCGCGCACGAGCAGCGGATACGGTTCGCCTCCGTTTGCCAGGGTGAGGCGGCGCGCGGGCGCATCGTAAATTCCAAACAACAGGGCGATGAATTTGCTTTCCAGCCGTGCTCCGAACATGCGCCGGTTCAGAACCGACAACATTTTCGCGGGGCCGAGCGTGTGATCGCTCACGATTTCGCGCAGCGTTCCAATCGCAAGCGAGCCGTACAGGGCCGCAGCGGTGCCTTTGCCCGATACATCGCCAAGCGCGAAAGCCAAGCGGCCTTCCCCATACGGGTGGAAATCGTAAAAATCTCCGCCGAGCTCTCTCGCCGGAGCGTAAGCCGCCGCGAGATCCAAGCCCGGCACTTCGCGAGCGCCTTTGGGCAAAAGCTGGCGCTGAATCTCGCGAGCGGTGTTCAAATCGTTCAGCAGGCGCAGTTCGTTCTCCCGCGCCTGCTGGTAAAGACGAGCGTTTTCCAGGGCGATTGCAACGTACGTGCCCATGGTGTCCAGCATGCGTTCGTGCTCGAGCGTGAAAGCCTGCGGGACCGTGCTCTCCAGGTCCAGCACGCCGATGAGACGATCCTGGAGCAATAGCGGAACCACCAGTTCCGCGCGCACTTCCACATCGGTGTCAAATTGAATGTAGCGGGGATCCAGCCGTACATCGTCGATACGCACGGAGCGGCGCTCTCCGGCGGCCGCGCCGGTGATGCCTTGATTCAACCGCGTGCGCAGACGCGCAGGAATGGCGTCTTCGTAATGCATAGCGAAAACACTTTCCAGCATTTGATTGCTTTCATTCCACAACATGACGGTGAAGACGTGGTAGTTCACGATGCGTTTCACGTGTTGTGCGATGCGCCGCAGCAACTCCTCGCGGTCCAGGATCGCAGTCAGTTCGCGGCTGACTTCGTAAAGCAGCGCGAGGCCTTCGGCCTGGTCTGGAGGCGAGTCCATCAGATGTTCGGCGAAGAAATCGACGTCACCAAGCGGGAAAAATGGCGCGAGTTTGGAAGTGTCATCCGTCAATGGCTCAAAGACCTGATTCGTTAGATGTAACACAGACGAAGAAGTTTTAAGAATAGTTTTTGAGAATGGGACTTGAAGCAATCGGCCGCATTGGCTGCTTACAACGGAGAAAACAGCTCTACTTCACTTCCCAGGTGTCGCCGGCACGAAGAAGTTTGGTGAGATCCCCGGCGCCACGCTTGGCGATTACGTCGTTGATCTGCTGGTTCATCACGTCTTCGTAGCGGGGCACGTCTTCCCACGAACGCAGCACGCCGATGGGCGTGGGGAAGCCGGGACGCTTCTCCATGTGCGCAAGCTTAAAGGCGTAGGCGGCTTCCGGATGGTGGGCGTCGTGCACCAGCAGGTCGCTTTCGGTGATGCCGTTCCCGAGTTGCACCACTTCAATGTCCAGGCCACGCATGCGGATGCCCTTATCGCGGTTCTTGCCGAACACCAGCGGCTTGCCGTGTTCCAGTTGAATGACATGCTCGCTGCGGGCGTCGCGGTCGGTCAGCGAGAACCACGCGCCATCGTTAAAAATATTGCAATTCTGCAAAATTTCCACGAATGCCGAACCTTTATGCGCGGCTGCATGCTTCAAAGTGTCCTTCAGGTGGCTTTGGAAAACATCCACCGAGCGGGCCACAAAGGTGGCTTCCGCGCCGATGGCCAGGGACACCGGATTGAAGGGGCGATCGACGGATCCAAACGGAGTGGACTTGCTCTTCTTGTTCAGCTCGGACGTCGGCGAATACTGGCCCTTGGTTAATCCATAGATGCGGTTATTGAACAGCAGAACCTTGATGCCCACGTTGCGGCGCAGCATGTGAATGGTGTGATTTCCGCCGATGGAGAGCGCATCGCCGTCGCCGGTCGCGAGCCAAACTTCCAAATCGGGCCGCAACGCCTTGATGCCCGTGGCCACAGCGGGTGCGCGGCCGTGAATGGTGTGAAATCCAAAGGTGTTCATGTAATACGGAAAGCGGCTGGAGCATCCGATGCCGCTTACTACAACGAAATTCTCGCGCGCAATGCCCAGCTCCGGAAATACGGATTGAACCGCGGAGAGGATGGCGTAATCGCCGCAACCGGGGCACCAGCGCACTTCCTGGTCGGTCTGAAAATCTTTTTTGGTCAGCGGAGTAATGGGTGGAAGCGTTGTCGTGCTCATGCGAAATGCTCCGGTACGCCGAGGAGATCTTCGATTTTGTGCTCCAGTTCGGCTTGTTTGAAGGGTCGCCCCTGAATCTTGTTCAGTCCCACAGCATCGACGAGGTACTTGGCGCGCAAAATCCAGAGCAATTGGCCCATGTTGAGTTCCGGCACGAGCACCTGATGGTAACGCTTCAGCACTTCACCCAGGTTGGCAGGCAGCGGGTTCAGATAACGCAGGTGGACATGGCCAATTTTGTGGCCCTTATCGCGCTGCGCTTTCACCGCGGCGGTAATGGCGCCATGCGTGGAGCCCCAGGCGACAATCAGCAAATCGCCCTCGGGATCGCCTGCCGGCACGACTTCGGGGATGTCCTGCACGATGCCGGCAACTTTGGCGGCGCGGATACGCACCATGTTTTCGTGGTTGAGCGGTTCGTAGTTGATGTTGCCGGTTACGTCTTGTTTTTCGAGGCCGCCGATGCGGTGCTCGAGGCCGGGAGTCCCGGGAATGGCCCAAGGCCGCGCTAGAGTTTGGGGGTCACGCTTGTACGGCAAAAATCCGTCGGCAGTTTTCGCAAATTCCACTTTGAAGTCCGGAATCTCGCTCACTTCAGGAACGTGCCACGGCTCCGCGCCGTTCGCCAGGTAGCCATCGGAAAGCAGGATGACCGGCACCATGTATTTCACCGCAATACGGCAAGCCTCCAGCGCAACCCAGAAACAATCAGCGGGCGTGGAGGGGGCCAGCACCGGAATCGGCGCTTCGGAATTGCGCCCGAAGAGCGCCTGCAGCAAATCGGCCTGCTCTGTTTTGGTAGGCAGGCCGGTCGAGGGCCCGCCGCGTTGGATATTGCAGATTACGAGGGGCAACTCGATCGCCACCGCGAGTCCGAGCGCTTCGGTTTTCAGCGCCATGCCTGGTCCGGAGGTCGTGGTGACAGCGAGGGCGCCCGCGTAGGCTGCGCCAATCGCGGAAGTGATGGCGGCGATTTCGTCTTCCGCCTGGAAGGTCATCACCCCAAAATCCTTGTATTGCGAAAGCTCGTGCAGAATGTCGGAGGCGGGGGTGATGGGATAGCTTCCCTGGAAGAGTCGCAATCCCGATTTCTGGGAAGCGGTTACCAAGCCTAACGCCAACGCCTGATTTCCGCTGAGGTTCCGGTACAATCCCGGCGACAATTGAGCACGCGGGATTTCGTAGCTGATCTGAAACGCTTCCGTAGCTTCGCAGTAAGAGTAGCCGGCCTTCATCGCCAGTTTGTTGGCTTCGGCGAGCAGCGGTTTACTCTTGAATTTGTCTTCAATCCAGCGAACGGTGGAATCCATCGAGCGGTTGTACAGCCAGTAACACATCCCCAGCGCGAAGAAGTTTTTGCAACGGTCCATGGACTTGGCGTCGAGTCCAAGATGTTCCAGGGCGCGGCGCGTCAGGCGCTCGAGTTCCACAGAAAATAGACGGTATTTGTCCAGCGAATGGTCTTCCAGGGGATTGGAGGTAATTTGCGCCTTGCGCAGGTCGCTTTCCGTAAAGCTGTCGCTGTTTACGATCAGGATCCCGTTGGCCTTCAAATCGGCGACATTGACCTTGAGCGCCGCCGGATTCATGGCAATCAGCACATCTACGGCGTCGCCCGGAGTGGAAACGTCATCGGAAGAGAAATGCAGCTGGAAGCCGCTGACGCCGGGGAGCGTTCCGGCAGGCGCTCGAATCTCCGCGGGATAGTCTGGAAAAGTGCGGATGTCGTTGCCGTAAAGCGCCACGGTATTGGTAAATTGGCTGCCGGTGATTTGCATGCCGTCGCCGGAATCGCCGGCAAAGCGAATGACAGCACTGTCGATGACCTCACGCCGGGCTTTCGGTAATGGCGGGGTAGTAATAGTGGACATATTTCCGAAGGTTCCCTTCTCCGGCGCACGCAGCAGCAAGCGGGTTCTCACACGCGAGACTGCCGGCGGCGCGAAAGGGTGACACAAAAAGAATACCACAGCGGAGCACTAGCGAAGATTTTGATATGCATCTGCGTAACAGCGCAGCACCATCTGCGGCTTTCGAATTCAGCGCCCGGCTTACGTGTTGGACCATTTATTTCGATCTGCAAAACGATGCTTGCCGGGCACATCGCAACCTACTTGGCGCGGTGGTGATCTCCGCGATAGTTCGGTGCTCTAAGAGGCTTTGCAATGAAACACATCTGGAAGAGGATCGGGGACCTGTATATTCTCGTGAGCCAGGTACGCTACGTGAGCGTCCCCTTGTGGAAGCCGTGGCGCGATTACCAACGGTAGAATCGGCCGAAGTTTCCTTGCCACTCACGGCATTTTGAATCGCGGTTACGCGACTCCCAAATATTTGAACCTGCCGATGCGCACCCCGAGATATGTGTCCCCGAAGTATCTAGCGAGTACTAAGAATACCATTTCGCTTGACGTTCGCTTTCTTTTCGCCTAAAGTAGTGGCGCAAATAGCCTGCTGCCATATTTCCGCAACGCGCGCAGGCACTGCATCGGAGGCACACGTGGCCCTGACCAAACGGCAAAAGGAAGTTCTCGATTACCTGGTGTCATTCGAAACGAAACACGGGTATGCGCCGAGCTTTGAAGAAATCGGCAAGGGCCTGAAGCTGACGTCGCTGGCGACGGTGCATAAACACATCAGCACGCTGGAGAAAAAGGGTTTCATTCGCCGTGGCTACAACCAAAGCCGCTCCATCGAAATCGTGCAACTGCCGAAATCCGTGAAAGACCAGGTGATGGAGCGGAGAATTCAGGAGTTGCCGCTGGTGGGCCGGATCGCGGCGGGGCGTCCGCTCGAGGCGGTTGAGGAGCGCGAAACGTTGTCGCTCGGGGACTTTGCGCGGGGCGGGAATTCCTTCGTGCTGCAGGTGAAGGGTACGTCGATGATTGAAGACCACATCATGGACGGCGACTTCGTCGTCTGCGAACAGACGCAGGTAGCCAACGCCGGCGATATCGTTGTCGCCCTGATTGGAGACGACGAAGCCACGCTCAAGCGTTTCTACCGCGAAGGCCCGGGCAAAATCCGGTTGCAGCCGGCGAATTCCGAGATGGGCCCGATTATCGTGGCGGCGAATGACGTCAAGATTCAGGGCCGGGTGATCGGCGTGCTGAGAAAATATTGAACAACCGCGACCGGCGGATGCCTGCGGTAGCATTCCTCTTCCATCTACGATTTTAAGCGCCATTGCGAATCCGCGATTCCGTGCTCATGGAACATTCGAGTATTACGCCTGCCAGTGCGAACGTGTCCTCGAATGGGCTAAACTGTTCTGACCCGCCTTGTAATTGAAAGGGATCAAAATCATTGCACAGTCCAATCGCCGCACCTTTGCGACTTTCGATCATGCTTGCGGCCGGCCTGGTCTTGGCGCTGGCATTTCTTTTCCCCATTCGCTCCGCCGCCTACGCTGTTCTCGCCCACGAAGCCATTATCGACACGGTGTGGGACACCAACCTGAAGCCCCTGTTGCTGAAGCGCTTTCCCAACGCTACCAAGGATGAATTGCGCAAGGCCCACGGGTACGCCTACGGCGGCGCGATCATCCAGGATATGGGTTATTACCCTCACGGCAGTATGTTCTTCAGCGATCTTGCCCATTATGTGCGCAGCGGCGATTTCATCCTGGCCATGATTCGCGACTCCAAAGACTTGAACAGTTACGCCTTTGCTCTAGGCGCCATGGCCCATTATGCCGCCGACAACGACGGGCACCGCATCGGAACGAACCACGCCGTTCCGGTCCTTTATCCCAAGCTGAAAACAAAATTCGGCGACGTCATCACCTATGAACAAGACCCGCTCGCACACGTCAAAACCGAGTTTGGCTTTGACGTTCTGGAGGTCGCGCAACATCGCTATGCCCCGGACAGCTACCACGACTTCATCGGATTCGAGGTGGCCGCTCCACTGCTGGAACAGGCCTTTCAAGAGACCTATGGACTCGAGCTCAAAACCGTACTCACCAACGAAGATAAAGTACTCAATTCCTACCGCCGCGACGTCAGCCAGCTATTGCCCAAAGCTACGCGCATCGCCTGGAGCCTCAAACAGAAAGACATCCTTAAAGATGCGCCCGGAATCACCAAGAGAAAATTTCTCTATAATCTCTCTCGCGCAAGTTACGAAAAGGAATGGGGCAAATCATATGATCGCCCTACATTTGGCGAGAAGTTTCTGGCCTTCCTGACCAGGCTGCTCCCCAAGATTGGACCGCTCAAGGTCCTCAAGCTTGTTGCTCCTACGCCGGAAACAGAAAAAATGTTTGAAGCCAGTTTCAACGCCACGCTCGCCCGCTACCGCAAGCTTCTCGCCGAGGTGGGCACTGATCATCTGGAATTGCAGAACGACAACTTCGACACCGGCGAAACCACTCCGCCCGGCGAATATCGGATGAACGATGACACCTACGCGAAACTTCTCGATAAACTGGCCGAACAGAAATTTGCAGCAGCCTCGCCCGAGGTGCGCTCCAACATCTTGACCTTTTATAACGATCCCAATGCGCCGTACGCGACCAAGCGTCACCCCAAAGCGTGGGCCAAAGTGCAGACGGAGCTTGCGCAGCTAAAGGCCGCACCGCCATTCGCGCCGCCAACGGTCAGCGAGTCCGCCAGCTCGAAGAAGTGATCGCCCCCGGGCGAACGCCAAGCTCCACAAATAATTTGCATCCGCTGCATCCAAGAATCCACGGCGCTGCCTCGCGCTTCGTGCACGAAACAATGTAGAATTTCGCGCATGCATCCGCTGCTTTCTCAATGAAAACTTCTCGACCCATTCACAAACTGCTGGCCGCCAACCGCAGCGAGATCGCCATCCGCATTTTCCGCGCAGCCAATGAGCTTGGCCTGCGCACCGTGGCGGTCTATTCGCAAGAGGACCGGCTCGCGCTGCACCGCTTCAAGGCCGACGAGGCCTACCAAATCGGCGCGGGCAAGGGCCCGGTAGAGGCCTACCTGGATATTCCGGGCATCGTGGCGCTGGCCAAGGAAAAAAATGTTGATGCCATCCATCCGGGATATGGATTTCTGTCGGAGAATCCTGCGTTCGCGCGTGCCTGTGAAAAAGCAGGCATTAAATTTGTCGGACCCACTCCCGAATTGCTCGAATTGCTGGGCGACAAGACCGCGGCGCGAAGACTGGCCGCTTCGGCCGGCGTTCCGGTACTGCCGGGTACGCCCGAGCCGGTCAAAACCGCGGCCGCGGCGCACAAAGCCGCAGCCGAAATTGGCTACCCGGTGATGGTGAAAGCCGCCATGGGTGGCGGCGGCCGGGGCATGCGCGTGGTCCATGACGCCCCGGAGCTTGACCGCTTGTTGGAGGAAGCGCAGGGAGAAGCGCGCTCCGCTTTCGGCGACGGTTCTGTCTTCCTGGAGAAATATCTCGCGCGGGCGCGCCACCTGGAAGTGCAGATTCTCGGCGACGAGCATGGTGATTTGCTGCATCTCTATGAGCGCGATTGCTCGGTGCAACGGCGTCACCAGAAAGTTGTGGAGGTTGCGCCGGCCGCAAATCTTCCAAACGGAGTGCGCGAGAATTTGTGCCAGGCGGCAGTCCAACTGGCGCGCAAAGCCGGATACCAGAACGCCGGCACGGTGGAATTTCTGTATGACGTGGACGCCGCGAAATTTTATTTCATCGAGGTGAATCCCCGTATTCAGGTGGAACACACCGTCACCGAGATGGTCACGGGGATCGACCTGGTGCGCTCGCAGATACTGGTCGCGCAGGGAAATCACCTGCATGAAGAGCCGCTCGCGCTGCCCGTGCAGGACCAGGTGCGTCTCTATGGCTCGGCGTTGCAGTGCCGCGTCACGACGGAAGATCCCGCCAATAAATTTGCGCCCGACTATGGAAAAATTTCCACGTACCGGTCGCCGGCGGGTTTCGGAATCCGCCTGGATGGCGGTACGGCTTACGCCGGCGCAATTTTAGCGGCGTATTACGACTCCCTCCTCGTCAAAGTAACCGCCTGGGGAACAAATCTTCCCGAAGCCTGCCAGCGCATGGATCGCGCCTTGCGAGAGTTCCGCATCCGCGGGGTGAAGACCAACATTCCGTTCGTGGAAAATGTTGTAAATCATCCCAGATTCCGTGCCGGCGATGTGACCACCTCATTTCTCGACGAGTCGCCGGAACTGTTTCGCTTTCGCAGCCGCGGCGACCGCGCGACGCGCTTGCTGTCTTACATCGGCGACGTCATCCTGAATGGCAACCCGGAAGTAAAAGGGAAGAGCGCGCCAGATGTTCACGAGATTGCCCGCATTCCCAACGCAGCCGGGATGGAAATTCCGCCGGGAACGCGCCAGTTGTTGCAAAAAGTGGGCCCGGAAAAATTTGCGGCCTGGGCGAAAAAGGAAAAGCGACTTTTAATCACCGACACCACCTTCCGCGATGCGCACCAGTCGCTGATGGCCACGCGGGTGCGCACCTATGATTTGCTGGCCACGGCCAACGCCGTTGCGCGCCGGCTGTCGAACCTCTTCAGCCTGGAAATGTGGGGCGGCGCGACTTTTGATACCTCGCTGCGATTCCTCCACGAAGATCCGTGGCAGCGTTTGCGGGAACTGCGCGCGCGCGTGCCCAACATTTGCTTTCAGATGCTGCTGCGCGGCGCAAACGCGGTGGGTTACACGTCCTATCCCGACAACGTGATTCGCGAATTTGTGCGCGAGGCGCACACCCAGGGCATCGACATTTTCAGAATTTTCGATTCGCTGAATTCCATCGACAACATGCGCGTTTCCATTGACGCGGTGCTGGAGACCGGGGCGGTCTGCGAACCGGCCATCTGTTACACCGGCGACATTCTCGATGCCGGCCGGCCCAAATATTCGCTGAAGTATTACATCGACATGGCGCGCCAACTCGAGAAGCTTGGCGCGCATTTTCTGGGCATTAAAGACATGGCCGGCTTGTGCAAGCCTTACGCCGCCTACGAGCTGGTCAAGGCCTTGCGCCAGGAGATTGCCATTCCGGTGCATTTTCATACGCACGACACCAGCGGGCTGAACGCCGCGAGCATTCTGAAGGCTGCCGACGCGGGCGTAAACGTTGCCGACGCCGCCGTTGCCGCCATGAGCGGAGGCACCAGCCAGCCAAATCTCAATTCCATTTTGGAAGCGCTGCGGCATACGCCGCGCGACACGCAACTGGACATCGAAACGTTAAATGAGTGTTCCGATTATTGGGAGACGGCGCGCAGTTTTTATCTGCCCTTTGATTCGGCGCCCAAATCTGGCTCCGCCCGCCTCTATCAACACGAAATTCCCGGCGGGCAATACACCAATCTTCGCGAACAAGCGACCGCCATGGGACTGGGGCATCGCTGGCGGGAAGCGGAGAAAATGTACGCGCAGGTGAATGAGTTGTTCGGAGATATCGTAAAGGTCACTCCATCCAGCAAGGTGGTTGGCGACATGACCCTGTTCATGATGACTAACGAATTGCTCCCCGCTGACATTCTGGCGCTGGACGAAAAACACGATCTATCGCTGCCCAATTCAGTCGTCGAAATGTTTTCCGGCGTTCTCGGAGTTCCTCCCGGCGGATGGCCAAAAAAATTGCAGAAAATCGTGCTGCGTGGCCAGCCGGCGTTACGCGGTCGCCCCAGCGCCAGCCTCGAAGCCGTCGACTTCGAGAAAGAGCACAAATCCCTCGAGAAGAAAGTGAATCATCCCATCCGGCGGGACGACTTGCTCAGTTACCTGCTTTATCCCGAAGTGTTCCTCAAGTACGACAAATTTCGGCAGAGTTACGGCGACGTTAGCGTGCTGCCCACCTACGCGTTCTTCTACGGACTGCGCTCTGGCGAAGAAATCACCGTGGAGATTGAATCCGGCAAAACGCTGATCATCAAGTTTCTGACCACCAGCGAAGCTCATCCCGACGGCACGCGCACCTTATTTTTCGAATTGAACGGGCAGCCGCGCGAGGTCAATGTGCGCGACCGCGCCTTGCGTGTAGTGGAGCGTACTCATCCCAAGGCCGATCCCGCGGACCCCGGCCAGGTTGCCGCGCCGACCGCGGGTGTGATCAGCGGAATTGCCGTGCAGGCCAATCATGCCGTCGAGCGCGGCGCGAAACTGCTGACGCTCGAGGCCATGAAGATGCAATCGAATATTTACGCGCCGATTTCCGGCCGTATCGTGAAGCTGCTGGTCTCGCCGGGGCAAAACGTGGAAGCCAAGGACCTTCTCGTCACCATCGCCCCATGACCCTCCGCAAGCACGAGAAATTTCCTTCACGAATCCTGAAGAATGAGCGCGACCTCATCGTGTATCTGCCTCCGGGCTACGAGGAACAGCCGGGTCGCCGGTTTTCGGTGCTGTACCTCAACGACGGACAAAATCTTTTTGATGGAGCTACATCGTTTGTTCCAGGTATGGATTGGCGCGTCGGCGAGACCGCCGACCACATGATCGGCATCGGCACCGTCGAGCCGCTGATAATTGTGGGAATTTACAACCTCGGCAAACAACGCCTTCGCGAATACACACCCTGGCGCGCGCCCAAATTGGGCGGAGGAAGCGCGAACCGTTACGCCAAATTTCTCATCGAGGAACTCAAACCATTTATCGATAACGAATACCGCACCCTCGGCGATGCGCCGCACACTGGATTAGGCGGCTCGTCGCTGGGTGGCCTCGTTTCGCTCTACGTGGGCCTCAAATTTTCCAACGTTTACGGCCTCATCGCCGCGCTCTCTCCGTCGGTGTGGTGGAATCAACGCATCATGCACCGCTTTGCCGCCACCGCCCGCGTGTACCAGCTTCCCAGGATCTGGCTCGATATCGGAACCGGTGAAGGCCAGCAAATCGTCCGCGACGTGGAAAATTTTCGCGACGTGCTGGTCCAAAAAGGTTGGCGCCTGGAGAACGATCTGCACTATCAACGAGTGGAAGGCGCCGAGCACAACGAAGCCGCCTGGGCGCGGCGCGTCGGGCCCGTGTTGCAATTTCTATTTCCCGCCGCGAATAGCAAAGTATAATCCGCGGTCTGGATGTTATAGGCCGCTAACGTGACACTTAACGCTGACAGGTTGTCGCAGCGGCGCGGGCCCCGAGTTTTCCGAGGATTTTATGCCGGATGAAAGACCGCTGACGATTCTTTGCGTTACTTCCTACGAAAAAGGCCAGGAGTTCATCCGCACCTGCAAGGATCTCGGCTGCCGTGTGCTCCTGCTCACCGTGGAAAAATTCAAGGATGGCGACTGGCCGCGTGACTGCCTCGATGAAATCTTCGCCATGCCCGAGGAGTTGCCGCTCCAGGGAATCATCTATTCCGTCAGTTACATGGCGCGCTCGCAGCCCATCGACCGCATCGTGGCCCTCGACGAGTTCGACATGGAGAATGTCTCCGCGCTGCGCGAGCATCTGCGCCTTCCGGGCATGGGCCTGACCACCGTGCGGTATTTTCGCGACAAGCTCGCCATGCGCGCGCGTGCCAGGGAAGCGGGAATTCGCGTGCCGGAATTTGTGCACGTCCTGAATTACGACAGCCTGCGCGAATATATGGCCCGCGTGCCGGGACCGTGGCTTCTAAAACCCCGTTCGCAGGCTTCCGGCATCGGCATGAAGAAAATTCATTCGCCGCAGGAGCTCTGGCCGTGGCTTGACCAGCTCGGCGACCAGCAATCCTTTTACCTCCTCGAACACTTCGTGCCCGGAACGGTGTATCACGTCGATAGCATTGCTTCCGAGCGCGAAGTGGTTTTTGCCGAAGCTCACACCTATGGCACGCCGCCGTTAACCACCTCTCACCAAGGCGGAGTGTTCACCACCAGCACATTGCCGGCAGGATCGCCGGAATCCGCCGAGCTGCTCGCCATGAATCGCAAAGTGCTCGGTGAACTGGGCTTCGTTCGCGGCGTCACCCACGCGGAATTTCTCAAGGCTGATAACGATGGGAAGTTTTACTTCATAGAGGTCGCCGCGCGTGTCGGCGGGGCCTACATCAGCAACGTCATCGAAGCCGCCACCGGAATTAATTTGTGGCGCGAATGGGCTCGCTTGGAAGTTGGCGCCGGCAAGACGCCCTACAAGCTCCCACCGAATCGGCGCCAATATGCCGCGGTTATTCTGTCGCTGGCGCGCCAGGAGCATCCGGACACCTCGGGTTACACCGATCCGGAAATCGTCTATCGAATTTCGAAATATCATCACGCCGGGCTGATTATAAAAGCCGCCCAGGCGCAGCGCATTCAGGAGCTGATCGCTTCCTACTCCGGCCGTTTTCAGCAGGATTTTCTCGCGACCCAGCCCGTTCCCGACAAACCCAGCTTCTGAAAAGCGTAACGCACGCACCACATCAGTGTCGCCTGCCCGGGGAGTAAAATCCGGCTGCAAATTTTCACAAAATTTGCGTGACAAGTGCTGGAAATTTTGTGGTATGGTGGCGCCCCTGTCCTCTGGTCCAGTTACTGAAACGCACGCTCGGACCACGCGCTGTTTGCAGTTGAATAATCCAAGGACTACAGTTTGCTGTACCCCGGTTGGACGTCTTGTCTTTTTGGGGCTGTCCCTTGGGAGGGTCGATGTGGAGTAACAAAAAGCCGGATACGCCGCAGGCCGCGCAACCGGAGCCGAGGAATTTCAATTCGAATGAGCCGCCGAGGCCTGCTCCGGCGACTTGGGAGGGAACAACCGCCATGAGTACTGATGCAATGCGTCCACTAGGCCAATCCGGAGATCGCGCGGGAGCGCGCCTCGGGTCCAGCCTGCACGTCAAGGGTGAAATTTCCGGCAACGAAGATCTGCTTATCGATGGCACTGTCGAAGGGCTGATCACTCTTGATGAGCGCAAGCTGACGGTGGGAGCAAGCGCCAAAGTAACCGCAGATATCATCGCCCGGGAAGTCGTCGTGTACGGCACGGTGAAGGGCAATCTGCGCGCCAAAGATCGCATCGAGATCAAGAAGGACGGGTCGGTAAACGGCGACCTGACCACCGCGCGTATCATGATCGAAGACGGCGCCTACTTTAAGGGCTCCATCGAGATCGATAAGACCGCGGACAAAGAATCCGGCGCCAACGCCTTTGCGCGCAGCAATGCACCGGCCACCGCCAAGACCATCTAACATTTCCGCACCATTTTCTTCACTCGCGCGGCGGGGATTCTCCCCTGCCGCGCGATATTGTTTTAGGTCGTATTTCTTTCCACGCCCCGTTAGCTTCGTTGCCTTTCCGCGGACGCCGCACCCAGCGCCAACTAACCTCTAACCTTTCGCCTTGGCCCTCATCCAACGTAGCGATAGTCAATTCTTTGCTTGGCGGAGCGTCGCAATGCAAACACGCAAACTTGGCAATTCCGATCTGAATATCACGGCCGTCGGTTTTGGGGCCTGGGCCATCGGTGGCGGCGGATGGGAATTCGCGTGGGGGCAACAGGAAGACGCCGAATCCATCGGTGCGATTCAACGCGCGTTGGAACTTGGCGTGAATTGGATCGACACTGCTGCGGTATACGGCACCGGGCACTCCGAAGAAGTGGTCGCCAAGGCCGTTAAGGAATGGCACGGCGCGCGGCCGTACATTTTCACGAAATGTTCTCTGGTCTGGGACGAGCAACGCAAGACGCGCAGCGAACACAGCGCCGCCTCCATCCGCCGCGAATGCGAAGCCAGCTTGCGCCGGCTGCAGGTCAGCCAAATCGATCTTTACCAGATGCACTGGCCACCGCCGGATAACGGCGCGGGCCTCGAAGAAGCCTGGCAAGAAATGGCGACGCTGCAAAAGGAAGGCAAAGTTCGCTGGACTGGCGTTTCAAATTTTAATGTCGAGCAAATGAAGCGCGCCGAGAAAATTGCGCCGGTCACCTCGCTGCAACCACCGTATTCGCTCATCCGCCGGCAGATTGAAAGCGAAGTTCTTCCTTATTGTGAAAATCAGCAAATCGGCGTGATTTCCTATTCCCCCATGGCTTCCGGCCTGTTGACCGGCGCGATGACGAAGGAGCGGGCGGCCGCGTTGCCCGCGGATGATTTTCGTAGTCGCGCTTCCGAATTCCGGGAACCGCGGCTATCGAAGAATTTGGAGTTGGTCGAGCGCCTGCGCCAGGTAGGCCAGCGGCACGGCCGCTCACCGGGAGAGGTGGCCATCGCATGGGTTCTGCGCCACTCGGCGATTACCGGCGTGATTGTCGGCGCTCGCAATGCCACGCAAGTGGAAGGCGTGATGCGCGCCGGAGAGCTGAAACTGACGAAGCAGGAAATCGCCGAGATTGAAGGTGCGGCGGCGACAGCCGCCACGCGGTAACGCCGGTACGGCGAACGCCGGCAGAGTAAAGGCCCGCACTGCAACCTTGGCTGCCTGCCATTTCATAAATTAGTTTTGATCAGGAGAATCAATGGACCTCGGCTTAAAGGGCAAAATTGCTGTTGTGACCGGCTCAACCGCGGGCATTGGGTTTGCAATTGCGAATACGTTAGCCGCCGAGGGCGCCGAGGTGGTAGTGAACGGGCGTACGCCAGCGCGAGTGGACGCGGCGCTGGCAAAAATCCGAAAGCACACCCCGAATGCTGATGTCCGGGGTGTCGCCGGAGACCTCTCATCCGCCGGAGGCGTGCAGGCATTTTTGAAGGATGCGCCGGAGGCCGACATTCTCATCAACAACCTCGGAATTTTTGAGCCCAAACCCTTCGGCGAGATTTCCGACGCAGACTGGCTGCGTTTTTTTGAGGTAAACGTCATGAGCGGGGTGCGCTTGAGCCGTCACTACCTGCCGGGAATGCGGCGCAAGAACTGGGGTCGCATTATTTTTATCTCCAGCGAGTCCGGGCAGCAGATTCCGGCGGAGATGATTCACTACGGCATGACCAAGACGGCGCAGATTGCCGTCGCGCGCGGCCTCGCCGAATCGGTGGCGGGAACAAACATTACGGTGAATTCCGTCCTCGTGGGACCGACAGCTTCCGAAGGCGTAGGCAAGTTCGTCGAGGACCTGGCAAAGCAACAGGGCGTATCGAAAACCGAGTTTGAAAAGAAGTTTTTTGAGAGTGCGCGTCCCAGCTCGCTGCTGAAGCGTTTTGAGACGCCCGAAGAAGTAGCGGCGGTGGTTGCATTTGTGGCCAGCGCGCTGGCCACCACCATCAATGGCGCGGCGGTGCGCGCCGATGGCGGCGTAGTGCGCAGCATCTTGTAGGCTGCTGTGATTCGCTCACGCTGCGAACATTGCGGACGCTACACGCGCAGATAATCCGGGCGCCAGTTTTTCACCAGTTGCTTGATGGCTTTGCGATCTTTCATTTTTTCGTCGAGCACCTTTCGCGCCAGCTCCGGCAATTCCACATCGCTCGCAAATCGCAGGGAAACCAATTGCGCGGTAGTCAGCTCCCCGATGCGCGGCCGCAGATCCTGCGGCAGCAACCTTTCGCAGCGCAAGCGCTCCTCCACGCGGATAACACGATCCTGCACCGTCAACGCGAATACCCTGGCGCACAGGAACCCGACCAGGAAAGCCACGGAGGTAAGCACCCAAATCGCTCCATCCATGGAAAACAGGGAAGTCTTCCAGCGGTAAACCGACCAAATTACGTTCAGCAGCAGCACCGGAAGCACAAAAAAATGAAAAGCCGGAACGAGCCTGGTGTGATTTGCAAAATTTTGCTCGGTCATCGAATCGCCTCCTTGAAAGAATAAATCGGTTCCACGTCCACGGGAATGTCTGAAACTTTATCGAGGGCGGCCTGCAATTCAGGCGGCACCACAGCATATTTCTTGAACCATGCCTCGGAGCGCGCACGGTCGCCGGTGGCTTCCTGCTCGAGCAACTCCTTGGCCAGGGCGGCGATGGCCGCGGGCATTTTGTCCACCTGAACGGCGTAACGCCCGGTCTGGGAGTCGCGAGTGATGGCGCCTTGTCCCGACAGATAGTTGAACTCCATCATTTCCGCGCGTCCGTGTGGCTCGGCGATTCCAAAACGCATGGTGCGCAGATTTCCCGCCACGTAGGAAATGTAATCCACGTCGAGATCGTCTTTGCTGATCACCCCGTGGGCGTTCAACCATTGCAATCCAAACATGCCTACGACGTCGGCCTTGGCCTCCTCGAGGCCGGAAAAGCTGCCGCCGATGGCTTCGCGAATTTCCTGCTGGCCCTGCGCGGTGCGGGAATAATTGGGGCCCAGCTCGTGGCTGATTTCGTGCATCAAGGTGGAGGCCAGGTAACCCTGGCCCGAAGCTTTCGCGGCCTGATCCTCGCGCATCAAGCGTTTTGCCAGGGGCAGAATTACTTCATTCACGCGCGCGTCCATGAAATTTTTAAAGAAGATTTTCTTGCTGCCCTTGGTGGCATGCACCCGGGCGTCGTTCGGAAGATTGTCGGCCACGGATTGGTAACCATGCAGCAAATCGCCGGTGCGAAAGGGGGCGTCCATCACTTCCATGGGGGTGAGGTGGCCGCGCTTGGAAGGCAAGTCCGCTTTATCGAGAGGCAGGGCTTCCTGCAGGTCCGGCACGTATTTCTGGTAGACCTCGAGCTTTTTGCTCTCTTCCTCATTGCGAATCAGCACTGCCGCGCCATAGGAGGTCTTCACACCCAACAAATTGTCGAGATAGGTTTCGTAAGGCGCGAGTATCAGGTCAAATTTCGGGTGTTGCAAATCGAGCCAGGCCAGGTCGCTCTGATAGTAATCATCGCTGAGCAGGGCATCCGCACGGAGGCGCAAGAATTTCGCAAAGCCCGGGTCGTCACTCAAATCCGCGGCTTCCCGCAAGGCTTGAGCCGCCGGCTTGAGTAATTCTGCAAACTCCACATGATAAGGAATAGCCACCAAGGCATCGCCTTTTCTGCGGACAACGGTGAAGTCTCCGTAAATCTCAGCTTTTTGCGCGGGGTGCTGCTGCACGTATTTCTCAATGTCCTCCCTCGTCAATCCCGGAGGATATAAAGCGCGACCCGCAGGTGCGGGAGCGGCGCCAACAAACGGTTTCAGGTCGTCGACAAGGTCGTAACGGCTGCCGTTGATTTTGAGGAAGTGGCGCAATTCGATGTCCTGCGGTTTTGTGCTGCGTGCCAGGGAGAGATAGAGCTGCAGGCCTTCGGGATCGCTCTGACGCCAATAAATTTGCTCAATATAATTCGCGGCATCCACGAGCTTGTAAACCAGCTGAATTTCGCGGGCGTCAAGCCCCTGCTTGTGAAAAGGCATTTCGATGGGTTTGAACCGCGCGAGGCGCTTGGCCAGATCCGGGGCCACCTGCAAGGCGTTGCTTGAGGGGTTTTTTGTCGTGGTTTGTGCCGCAAGCAGTGTGACGGGTAGAAAGAGGATGGCGAATATCAAAAGGCGACTCGGAGCGGAGGCTGATCTTGACGGTTGGTTAGGATTTAGCATGGGCTCGATTGTAACAAATTGCTTTTTTCATCGGTCCGCGATCGTGAAATACGGGTACGATGCGGATTCGGCAAACCTGGACTAAGAGTGGCGAAGCCTCCCGGATGAAACAAAATGGCGGGCCTGGGCATCATAACTTCATCACCAGAGCTTTATGCACGGTTTGCCAACACGAAGATCGAGCATCATTTCGATTATTGCCGGTCGTCGACGGAGAAAAACATGGCCAAAGCAACATGGGCAGGGAAAACTATCGCGGAGAGCAATACCACGGTGGAAATAGAAGGGAACCAATACTTCCCGGCGGATGCAGTGGCAGATAAATTTCTGAAACCCAGCGCACACACCTCCATTTGTCCGTGGAAAGGCACCGCGCATTATTACCATGTGGAAGTGGATGGGATGAAGAACGAAAATGCGGCGTGGTACTACCCAGATCCGATGCCCGCAGCCGCAGAAATCAAGGATCGCATCGCCTTCTGGAAGGGCGTCAGAGTCCAGGCCTAAAGCTCTAAATCCAATCCTGAAATTAAGTGCCCAGCAAATTTGGCTGAGCCCGCGCGTAGCCGTGCTCCTCGGCCCACAGCGACAGCGGAAGCGCTGCGAGATCATCCACCAGCGGCACGGCGTTGCCGTCTTTCGTTAAATCGATGGTGCGCAGATAGAACTTGCAGGTGTCGCAGGCCTCCACGCGGATGTAAGGGAGCTGCTCCGCAACGTACACGGGCAGCTTGCTTTCGGTTTCCTCTCCACAGGTGGCACAGAAAATTCTGCGAAATTCCCACTCGTGGAGGCAAAAAGAACACAACAAAAATCGTTTGCCGCCGTCACCCTCCAGTCGAAGTATTCCTAGGACAGGCCGCGCGCCGCAAAGAGGGCAGAAAAAAGGAAAGCCGGAGGCCGGGGAGGGATCGATTCTTTCGCCAAGCGATTCCGCGAGAGGCTGTAAAAATGCGCGGGGCAGGAATTGATCGAAGGCGGCATCAGGCTGATCTTCGCGCCGGCTGGCGCCCCAATAATCGCGCAAGGTGTTCGACCAGAGTTCTTGTGAAGCGGCACCCAGTTCGCGCGCGTCCGCAGCGAGAGCAACCGGGCCATGGGTCGCAACCAAATCGAGAAACTCCTTGAAGGGAAGGAGCAGTTGTTCCATTTTCAACTGCGGCGTTGTGAAGGAAAGTTCTTGCGCGAGCGCGTTTTTGCCGGTCAGAAGACGAAGCTGCAAACTTTTCTGGAAGTTGGCAATTTTACCGTAGAAGCTGAGAACTTCCTGTGCGAATGGGTGCAGGGACGCCAATCGCTCCGCCCGGCGGATGCGTGCATCGTAATTACTCGCCGCGCTCTTCGCCGCCATTATCTGCGGCTGACGGACCCCACCACCCGCTCCCACCACAGGCGGTGATAACGCTTGGCAAAGCCTTCGGACACATCTCCGCGAGTCATGGAATTAAAGGCCCCACGCTCCGCGAAAACGCTCATGTAGATGTGAATCATGAAGAGGCCGATGGTGATCATGGCCGCGGCGGGGTGAATCAGCACGGCTGCATATCGCAGGGCGCGCGCATTCCACGGCAGATGCTCGGGAATCCACAGCACCAGCCCGGACAGGAACAGCAGCACTCCGCAAAGGATAAATCCCCAGAACAACAGTTTCTGGCCCATGTTATAGCGGCCCGCCGGAGGCATCTCCTCGTCCTCGTTGCGCACGTAATGATTCATCGAATTCCACCAGGCTTTGTCCGCTTCGGTGGTGTGCATTTGCGAAGCCCAGGCAAGGTACATCCAGGTCAGGCTGACGGCAAAGACCAGGCCAATCCAGGGATGAAGCATGCGTGAAATCTGCGCGCCACCGAGGATTACGGCGATCCACAGCAGCCAGGGAGACCAGAAAGCCAGCCCGGTCAGCATCAGATACAAATACGCGAAGCCGTTGATCCAGTGCATCAAGCGCTCGCGAAACGAATAGCGCATGATGCGGCCATTCGCCAGTATTTCGTCGGCGTGAGCGTCAGCCCGGGTATTCATAGCGAGCGATCTCCCGGCCGCTGACCTGGCGGCACCGCGGCTGGCGGCACGCCACCCGGCGGCACCTCTTGATTCTCCGCAGCATGGTCAGGGTCATCCTTCGGTCCGAAGCGGATGTAGTGGACGAAAAGTCCGATCAAGCCGCCGACCATGGCGAGATTGCCAAGCCATTTGAGGGGATGCTTCCACAATTTCACGGACCACGGCACGTGCGGATCGGCGGGCAAGCCTCCGTAAGCTTCCGGGTTGGTAATGTCGTGCAGCACGTACATCACACCGGTGCCGCCGACGCCGGGTGGATCGTATACGCCGGCGTGCGGGAAGTTGGAATGTTGCTGCAATTGCGTGGCGCGGGCATTGGCCAGCTCGCGCATGTCGTCCTTGGTGCCAAAGTGCAGGCATCCGGTGGGGCAGGACTTGATACAGGCGGGCTCGAGGCCTTCACTCACGCGGTCGGTGCACAGGGTGCACTTATAGACGCGTTTTGTCTCGGTATTGAACTTCGGAATATTGAAAGGGCATCCGGTGATGCAGTAGCCGCAACCGATGCAATGATCCTGCTGAAAATCGACGATTCCGTTGGTGTATTGCACGATGGCGCCGTCGGCCGGACAGGCGGCCAGGCATCCCGGCTCGGCGCAATGCATGCACTGATTCTTGCGCATCAGCCACATCAATGTGCCGTCTTCGCGCTCGTGCTCGTTAAATAAAATCAGGTTCCAGTAATTCCAGCGCGTTTCCGGCATGGTCTGATAGGTGTTGTCGAAAACGGTCTGGCCGAAAGGCAGATCATTCCACTCCATGCAGGCCACTTCACAGGCTTTGCAGCCGATGCAGGTTGTGGTGTCGATCAACTTGCAAACGGTTTCCTCGCGCTGCGTTCCTTCGCCGGGCACGCTTCCGGCGTGGCCTGAAATTTTCTGGATGCGTAGTGTGGCCTGGCTCATTTTCTTTCTAAGCCCTCTCCACTTTCACCATGAAACCCTTGAATTCCGGCGTATAGGCATTCGGATCCACCACCGTCGGAGACAGAGCGTTGGTCAGAGTACGAGCGGTCTTGCCTTCGTCTTCGGCGATGCCCCGGTAGCCCCAGTGAATGGGTATGCCGATCTGATAGGTTTTTTTGCCGTCGATCATCATGGGCTTGATGCGCTTCGTAACCATAGCTTTGGCGATATAGTCTCCGCGAATGCTGGACACCTTGAGTTTCTCGCCGCCATGCAGCCCCATTTCATCGGCCATTTCCGCGGGAATCTCAATGAACGGCTCGGGAACCAGCTGCACGTTCATGGGATTGTTTTTGGTCCAGTAGTGATAATGCTCGGTCAGGCGATAAGTGGTGCAGACCACATTAAAGCCTTCCTTGGGGCCGCCGTATTTGTCGTCGGGCGTCCTGAAGCGCTTCACCACCGGATTGTGGGTCTGCTGCGGGTGGAACAGGTTTTCGATGGGACTTTCAACCGGCTCATAGTATTCCGGGAACGGCCCATCGGCAAAGGAACCAAGTGGTCCAAAAATCCGGCCCACGCCTTCGGGATTCATGATGAATGGACCCATGTGATCAGCCGGCTTGGAATCAGCTTTGAAATCCGGCACGTCGTTACCGACCCACTTTTGCGCGGCTTCGTTCCACCACACCTGTTTGCGAGTGGGATCAAAAGGTTTGCCATTGAGGTCGCAGGAAGCGCGGTTGTACAGCACACGGCGATTCGCCGGCCAGGAGAATGCCCAGCCCTGGTGAATGCCCTGGCCTGACGGGTCCGTGGCATCCCGGCGAGCAGTAATATTTCCGGCTTCCGTGAACGCACCTGAATAGAGCCAATTTCCGCATATGGTGGTGCCGTCGTCTTTCAGCCAGGAGAAGCCTGGCAGTTGCTGGCCGGTCTTAATCTGAACTTTGGTGACCGGATCTTCGAGATCGCCGAGAGCCTTGCCGTTGATCTCTTTCAGCACTTCCGCGAGTGACGGATTGGCGGGATCGGTGTAATTCCAGGTCAATTTGAGAATTGGATCCGGGAATTTACCCGCGTCCTTGGCATAGAGAGCGCGAACTTTGAGGAAAATCTGCGCCAGGATGGCCTGGTCGAGGCGGCAATCTCCGGGCATCGGAAGCGCGGCATTTTTCCATTGTAGCCAGCGCGCAGAGTTGGTAAAGGTGCCGTCTTTTTCTGCAAAACCCGCGCAAGGCAATCTATAAACGGTGGTCTGAATCTGTTTCATTTCATCCGGCGAGATGCCCGGGGACTTCCAGAATTCGCTGGTCTCATCCGGATAAATCTCTCCCACGACAAGCCAGTCGGCGCGCTTGAGGGCGTCGATGTTTTTCTTGGAGTCGGGTCCGATGGCGACACCGTTCATGCCAAAAGCGAACAGGCCTTTGACGATGCCGTTGTACATGTTGTCCCACATGTAGACCCAGGAAAAATTGCGATCCACTTTCGGGAGGTACGAGTAGGCCCAATCAGTCTGCTTGGTGCAGGCATCGCCGTACATGGCTTTCAGCAAGCTCACCGCAAATTTCGGCGTGTTACTCCAGTAGTTGAAAGATTGCCAGGGCGCGGGCTTTGCCTGGGTCGGCGTGATTCTTTTCATCCAGGTTTCGAAAGTCTCATCGTTGGGTTGCGGCACCTTCAGGTAGCCCGGAAGGTTATCAAAGATTCCGGCCATGTCCGTGGCGCCCTGAATATTGGAGTGTCCGCGTAGCGCGTTTACACCGCCGCCCGCGCGTCCCACGTCGCCCATCAGCAATTGTAGGATCGCCGCAGTGCGGATAATTTGCGTGCCGAAGGAGTGGTGAGTCCAGCCGACGGCGTAAATCACCGTAGCCACTTTCTTCATGTCGCCGTCTTTGCGGATAGAGGTGAACAGATCGGCGGCTTTCAAGAATTGGTCACGCGGGATGCCGGTAATACGCTCGACCATCTCAGGCGTGTAGCGCGAGTAATGCTTGTTCAGAAGCTGGTAAACGCAGCGAGGGTTCTGCAGCGTCAGGTCGAAGTCGACTTTTTCCGGCATGGGCGGCAAGGGCGGCGCAACGCTGCCTTGCCCGGTCTGCATTCCGGGATTGTGCGCGGGCGCGGCGCCGGCCCCTGAATAATTCCAGGTGGACCTGTCGTAGCTTTGTTTTTGCGCGTCGAAGCCGGAAAAAACGCCGTCGTCCTCGGGAAGTTTGAATCCGTCCTTCACCACAAACGCGGCGTTGGTGTAATTCACCAGATATTCTTTAGCGATGCGGTTGTTTTCGATGGCGTAGCGAACGAAGCCGCCCAGCAAGGCGATATCGGTGCCGGCGCGAATCTGGCAGAACAGGTCGGCGACCGAAGCAGTGCGGGTGAACCGCGGATCGATCACGATCATTTTGGCGTTGCGGTTACGCTTTGCTTCGATGGCCCATTTGAATCCGCAGGGGTGGTTTTCAGCCGGGTTCCCGCCCATGATCAGCATCATGTCGGTGTTCTTGATATCCACCCAGCCATTGGTCATGGCGCCCCGGCCGAACGTTGGTCCCAAACTTGAGACCGTTGGGCCGTGTCAAACGCGGGCCTGGTTCTCCAGGTGCACGACCCCCAGGGCGCGCATGGTCTTTACCACGAGATAGTTGAATTCGTTGGTATCGGTGCAACCGCCGGTCCAGCCAATGGACTCGAGGCGATTGACGGTCTTGCCGTTCGCATCCTTTTCAATGAAAGTGTCGTCGCGCGTTTTCTTGACCTTCTGCGCGATTTCGCTGAGCGCGTCGTCCCAGGAAATATCATCCCAATGGTCGGAGCCGGGCCGGCGGACCTGGGGCTTGGTAATTCTGCGATCGTTCAAAATATCCTGTTGCAGAGAAGCCCCTTTGGGGCACAGCGTTCCGCGATTGATGGGATGATCCGGATCGCCTTCGACGTGCAGCACCTGCGGGGTTACGTTTTTGGCGCGGTCACCGATGGTGTAAATAATCACGCCGCAGCTCACCGAGCAATAAGGACAAGTCGATCTGGTCTCGTTGGCTCGCGCGATCTTGAGGGCGCGAAGTTGAGCGTAGGCAGGCTGAAGATCAAAACCAAAAACGGCGGCAGCGACGCCACCAACGGTTGTAAACTTCAGGAAGTCACGGCGGGTAGGCTGCATGAGTGAACCTCTCGCAGTTACTGACGCACTAACACAAATGACTAGTCCTTAATAAAACGACGCCAGCCAACTGTCAAGCAAACATTTCGTGAATTTGGATTTGGCGGCGATTGCCCCGCATACCTAAAACTCCGCTGGCACGTTACAATGTGGCGAAGGCCGGAAGGCAACATCCGCCCGTAATTTTCTGTCCGCTCATGCGTATCAATTTATATGCGGCAGACCCTTGAGCCGAAGGAGCAGCCACCACTGATGGCTACGCCACCACAATCAATAAAACCCGATCTGGGCACCTTGCGCATCGGCGACGCACACCGCAAACGCGGAGGCGCGGGGCGACGCATCGGCCTCATTATGTTTGGGTTGCTCGTGCTGGCCGGGATCGCTGCGGCGGCTTACCGCTTTCGCAGCCAGAAGCCCATTGTGGAAGTGATGGCCGCGCCGAAGGCTGATGCCGGTGAACACCAATCGCTGCTGAATGCCAGCGGCTACGTGACACCAAGGCGCCGCGCCACCATCGCCGCCAAAATCACCGGGCGCGTTACCGGAGTCTACTTCGACGAAGGCACCCATGTGCGGGAGGGCCAGTTGCTGGCGACACTGGATGACTCGGATGCCAAGCGAGCGCTGGATTCCGCAAAAGCGGACCGCGACTCCGCGCATGCGGCCATTGCCGACCTGGTCGTGCAACTGAAAAACGCGAAAATACAGCTCAATCGCGCGCGCGAGCTGCAAAAGGCCGGCGTGGAAACGCAAGAAGCGCTGGACAACGCAACGATGTCCGCGGACAGCCTCACCGCCAAGATCAACCTTGCCAAAGATCAGGTTACCGCCGCGGACGCGCGCGTCGGCGAGGCGCAGCAAGCGGTGGACAATACCGTGATTCGCGCGCCTTTCGAGGGCATCGTGGTGTCCAAGGATGCGCAAGTGGGCGAGATGGTGTCGCCGATTTCCGCCGGCGGAGGCTTTACGCGCACGGGCATCGCCACGATCGTGGACATGAAGTCCAACGAGATCGAAGTGGACGTGAATGAAAATTATATTGCGCGGGTGGTGCCCGGCCAGCCGGTGACGGCGGTCCTGGACGCCTACCCCGACTGGCAAATTCCGTGCAAGGTTCGCACTGTGATCCCCACGGCGGACCGGCAAAAAGCTACGGTGAAGGTGCGCATTTCGTTTTTGAAGCTCGATCCACGAATCCTCCCGGACATGGGCGTGAAGGTGTCTTTTCTGGCGGAAGAAAAGCCCCAGGCCAAAGGGCCGGAGGCAAAAACTTTTATTCCCAGGTCCGCCGTGCGCGGCGATGCGGGAGACCCGTTCGTCCTGCTGTTCCATGATGGAAAAGTTGAACGCCACGCGGTGCGCTTGGGCGCCGAACGTGGAACCGATGTAGCGGTAATGGCTGGCGTGACGCCTGGAGATTCGCTGGTAGTCGACGGGCCGGCCAGTTTGCGTGACGGCGATAAGGTTGAAATCAAAAAGTAGGAGCTCACTATGATTCGCGTAGATGGACGGTCCGACTCCCCCAGTCTCATCCGCGTTCGGGGATTGAACAAAACTTACCGGCGCGGCGGCGAAGAGATTCAGGTGCTGCAAGGCTTGAACCTGGACGTCGATCAGGCTGATTTCGTGGCCTTCATGGGCCCGAGCGGCTCCGGCAAGACCACCTTGCTGAATTTGTTGGGCGGACTGGACGTTCCGTCCGCCGGCAGCATCACGGTTGCGGGCGACGAAATCACCCACATGTCCGGAAGCAAGCTCACGCACTGGCGCGCGCGCCACGTGGGTTTCATTTTTCAGATGTACAACCTGATTCCGGTGCTTACCGCCTTTCAAAACGTGGAGCTGCCGCTGTTGCTCACCAAACTTTCCAAAGCGGAGCGTCGCCAGCACGTGGAGACGGCGCTGGGCGTGGTGGGCCTGGCCGATCGGATGAACCATTTCCCGCGGCAACTGTCCGGAGGGCAGGAACAGCGCGTCACCATCGCGCGCGCGATCGTTTCCGATCCGACTTTTCTGCTGTGCGATGAACCGACGGGAGACCTGGACCGCAAGAGCGCCGACGAAGTGATGGCCTTGATCGAGGAACTGGTCGGCAAATATCGCAAGACTGTTTTGATGGTTACCCATGACCCGGTGGTCGCCGCGCGCGCGCATACCACGCTGCACCTGGAGAAAGGCGTGCTTGTGGAAGGCGAGCGCAAAGGCGTTCTGGTGGGAGGCGCGGCATGAGATTCAGCCGTTTTATTCTCGCCAATCTTTTTCGCAAGAAGATCCGGCTGCTGCTGACGATCGGATCGTTTGCCGTGGCCCTTTTCCTGTTCACCTTTCTCGCGGTGGTAAAAAGCGCCTTCAGCCGCGGCACGGATCTTGCCGGCGCGGACCGCCTTGTGGTCATCAACCGCGCGGGCTTGATCAATACCATCCCGCTGGCTTATCGCGACAAAATCTTGAGCATCAAAGGCGTCAAAGCCGTTACGCACAACAACTGGTTTGGCGGCGTCTACCAGGACGAAAAGAATTTCTTTCCGCAGTTCGTCATCGACCCGGAAAATCAGCGCCAGGTGATGACCGAGATGGCCGTTCCTGACGATCAATGGAAAGTATTCGAAAACGACCGCCAGGGCGCCATCGCGGGAGCGACACTGGCGAAGCGTTTTGGATGGAAAGTTGGCGACCGCATTCCGATTCAGAACGCGCTTTATGGCCCGACGAAAACTTGGCAATTCAATCTGGACGGCATTTACAAAAATGATCATCCCGGCGGCGACGAGAGCCAGTTCTGGCTGCACTGGAAATATTTTGATGAAAGCATCCCGTCGGTGATCAAGGGACTGGTGGGATGGTACGTGGTGAAGCTGGATTCGCCGGATGACGCGGTGCGGGTGGCCGCGGCCATCGATTCCGATTTCGCCAATTCATCCACGGAAACGAAGACGGAAACCGAGTCCGCCTTTCAGGCCGGATTTGCCAAGCAACTCGGGAACATCGAGTTCCTGATTCTGACCATTGGTGGCGTGGTCTTTTTCACGCTGCTGCTGGTTACGGGAAATACCATGGCCATTTCGGTGCGCGAGCGAACCGGAGAACTGGCAGTGCTGAAGGCCATTGGCTATCCGGACCGATTTGTGCTTTTTTTCGTGTTGTCAGAGGCGCTGGTGATTGCGTTGTTTGGCGGGCTCATTGGCCTGGGGCTGGCGGTGCTGGCGATCCCGGTGGTGGGCGCAGCATTAAACGGTCTACTTCCTCCGCTGCTGCTTTCGGTCGCGGTGTTGTCACTTGGACTGGCGTTCGCAGTTTTCGTGGGGCTGGCCAGCGGTTTGCTCCCTGGAATCGGCGCCATGCGGCTGCGCGTGGTGGATGCGTTGAGGAGGGTCTGACGTGGCCATACCGGTCGTATACAACTTGCGCAGCGTAAGGGCGCGCTGGACGTCGGCCATCGTCGCCGTTCTGGGAATTGCCGGAACAGTGGGAGTCTTCGTAGCCATGCTGTCGCTGGCGCGCGGCTTCAAGGCCACGTT
Source organism: Candidatus Acidiferrum sp. (assembly GCA_036496505.1). Lineage (GTDB taxonomy): Bacteria > Acidobacteriota > Terriglobia > Acidiferrales > UBA7541 > Acidiferrum. The sequence goes on from DASXLA010000082.1 coordinate 203,439, forward strand.
GGTTTCTTCCGGGTCCTACGACAACGCCATCATCATGCGGGCTGGCGCCACCTCGGAAATGACCGGCGGCGTCACTATCGATACCGTCAAAATCGTTCAGGATGCTCCTGGAATTGCGCGTGGGCCCGAGGGTCCGCTGGTGACGCCGGAAGTGGTGCTCGTCGCGCCTATTCCGATGATCTCCACGGGGACAGACGCGAACGTGCAGGTGCGTGGAGTTTCCAAGAACGTTTTGGAGATTCGCAATAAAGTCAAAATCGTACAGGGCCGGATGTTTACGCCCGGCCTGGATGAAGTGGTGGTGGGGAAGAATGCCAACATTTCGTACCGTGGACTGACGGTGGGAAATACCATCAACCTGGGCAATGTGCGCTGGAAAGTTGTGGGAGTTTTCGACGCGGGCGGCAGCTCTTTTGACTCCGAGATCTGGGCCGACGCGCACCTGCTGGGCCCGGCATACAATCGTCCCGACACTTTTTTTCAATCCATCACCGTACATCTTGCGTCACCGGATGATTTCCAGAAATTCAAGGACGCGCTCACCACCGATCCGCGCTTGAACGTGGAAGTTTCACGGGAAATCGAATATTACTCGAAGCAATCCACTCGTTTGACGACGTTAATCACCGTGCTCGGGGGCCTGGTTGCTGGGATCATGGCCATCGGCGCAGTCTTTGGCGCGTTGAATACCATGTACTCGGCGGTGGCCGAGCGCGGACGGGAAATCGCGACGATGCGCGCGCTCGGTTTTAGCGGCCCCTCGGTAGTCTTCTCGTTTGTGATTGAGGCGCTGTTGATCGCGTTCGTCGGCGGATTAATCGGGTGCCTGGTAGTGTTGCCCCTCAATGGGCTCACGACCGGAGCAATGAACCTCCAGACCTTTTCGCACCTGGCGTTCGCTTTTAAAATCACGCCGGAACTGCTGGTCAAGGGCATCATCTTTGCGCTGGTGATGGGCTTTATCGGTGGTTTGCTGCCGGCGGTTCGCGCCGCGCGACGCCCGGTGGCCGCGGCACTGCGCGAGCTATAGTTCAATCAAGCGTTGCGACTTTTTCTTTGACGCTTGCGCGTCTGTTTAGGTCAAACCAGGCTGTAGTCCTTTGTTCCAGTTCAGCAGGCGCGACGCCAATCGCGCCGCAATGGTCAGCTCCCGGCACTTCCCATAAGACCACTGCATGATTTGCCGCGGCAATCAATCGCGAGTGTCGAATGGGAATGTTGTGGTCCATCTGGCCGTGAATCAGCAGTACGGGAACTTTCGTGGAAGCCACCGCTCTCTCAGGTGACGCTTGCGAGAAGTCCAGGTGGTACTTCCACTTCGCATAGTAGAAAGCGACTTCCACGGTGGGCCAAAAAAATGTCCTGCCGAGCCATGGCCCGGTGTGAAAAGCCTGGCCCATCCGATCGTAAGCAATTTCGCGAAAAGTGGCGAACGGCGACTCCGCCACAACCGCGCAGAAGCGCGACTCCGACTCAAGTGACTTCAACAACTCTGCGGCGCCCATCGATTCCGCGGAGCCGTAAACGCAGGCGGGATGATCATGTGTCCCCACCCAATCAAGCCAACGGCGGATGTCGTCGGTCTCGCGCAGTCCGAAGGTAGCCAGGTCGCCCCCGCTTGCGCCGTGAGCCCGCGCGTCGGGTGCCACAACGTCATAGCCGTGACGCAGAAAAATCTCGGCGTAGCGGATCATCCCCGCGCGATTGTCGCTGATTCCGTGGAAGAGGATTACTGAATTTCCGTTGCCATCGCGCGGGCGGAAATGCCACGCGCGAAGGACGGCTCCGTCGGAGCCGACCACTTGAATCTCGGTTAGATTTGAACGGTACTGTTGCGCGAGTTTTACGGCTTCAAGTTGATTCTCTGGCAGCAAGGGCCTTCGCGGCGGATGCAAGGCCGCTTTGGCAAGGAAAATTCCCGCCAGCGCGGCAAGAACAGCGAGCGACACGGCAATATATACGGGAACGCGTATGAGCTTTGAAGCATTCATCTACCACTAGATACGCATTTCGTGGCTCCCAAGTTCAGTTATCGCAAGGTGGATTCAGCTTGCCCGGCATCAGGCCCAGGCGCTTTATTGCACGGTGATTGTGACCGTTGCGGTGGTGCGGCCAAACTCGTTGGTCGCGTAGAGCGTGTACGTGGTCGTAGCACCCGGGGTAACGTTTACGCTGCCGCCGCGCACCGGACCGACCTGGGGCGAAATAACAAAGTACGAGGCGTTTGTCGCCGACCAACTGAGCGTGACGGGCGTTCCTGCCTGGACCGCGCCTGTGGGACTGGCGCTGAAGCTTTGAATACCCGGCGCCTGTCCGTGCGGAAGATTCGCGGATGTGTAGATCGTGTCCATTTTGACTACTTCGAAATCTGAAGCTTTGACGGCGCCGAGAGCGTGAAGGTCGTTGTTGTCCCAGCGGTCATCCGGCGCGCCTCCCAGATACATCGATGAGCCGTTGTCGGCCACGATCATTCCGTATTGTTGCAGAGCCTTCAAAATCACCTGGTTCGCGGCGGAGTAACCGGAAATATTAAAGCTGGCCTTCAGCCGCAGGCGCATGCCCATCGGCGCGGCGTTCGCATTGGTGGAATTGGCGGCCCAGTGAGTGGCGGGCAAAACGAAGGCCGCGCGGCTGTTTTGCAGCGTGAAACGCAGCGCGTGCCTGATAGCGCCGGCGGCCACTTCGTCGTAGCGCGCGAGGCCCGGGAAAATCGGCAAGCCTGCGGCGTCCCCGGACGTCCACGTCAACGGGCGCTGGTTGTAATTCTGCAAGTCCCACACCGCAGCGGATGCGGCATTCCATGTGCCATTGCTGTTCACGCTGGCGCCGAACAACTCGTACAGCCAGCAGTTGCTGTTGTCGAGCACCAGCACGTGGCGGTCACCGTTTCCAGGATTTGGATAGCCCTCGATTTGCGCGTTCGCTGCGATGGGCATCGGGCCGGGATCGCTCTCATCTCCGTAGGCGTTGAATATGACGTTGACTGGAGCCTGCTGCGCACCTACTACCGCGTAGGGAATCCCGATGGAACTGCCGTTATACAGGCCTGAACCAAAATCCGCGTGTATTCCGATCGTGCCGCCAATGAAACTAATGATTGCGCTGGAATTGGGATCCACCGCCGCCGAGGAAATATTTTCGTTCCAAAGATTATCGGCCGGGAAGGGCAGATAACCATTCAGGCTGCCGCCCGCTCCGACGCTCATTCCGCTGCAGGCGCTGGCCTGCGTGCCTCCATTCACCGTGAGGTTGATGGCGGACGAGCTGCTCGCGCCGGGATTGGGATTGCTCACGCTCACGGCAAATGACCCCGAGTTCGCCTGGCTGCCCGAGGCCGTCAATTGTGTGGCGCTCACAAACGTGGTCGTCAATGGCACGCCCGCGAGGCTAACCTGCGCGCCACTTACGAAGTTGCTCCCGGTGATAGTCAGCGTGAAACTACCGGCGTTTATCGTGGAGGGAGAGATATTGCTCAGAATTGGTGTGGGATTGAGCAGCGTGACTGCCGCGCTGGCACTCGCGGCGGAATTCGCGGCGCTGGTCGCGGCTACGGTCAGGGTGTTTGTATTGGGCAGGCTCAGCGGGGCGACGTAGAGTCCGGCGGAGTTGATGGTTCCGGTGGTGCTATTGCCGCCGGCCACGCCGTTCACAGACCAGGTCACGCTCGAATTCGTCGTACCGCTGACGGTGGCCACGAACTGCTGCGCCGAACCGGCGCGCACGCTGGCAGTGAGAGGCGCAACGGTAACATGCACGCCGGAAGATGGTTTTTTCTTTTTGTCGGCGGTGTTGGTAGCGCTCGTCGCGGTGCAACCAGCAATCCAGATTGTGAGCATGAGGCTGAATAGTTGGCGATAGCGTCGCACCGGTGTTCTCCTTGGTTTGCACGAAGTATGCATGGTGGTTTAGGAGCGAACCACTGGCCGACAGTCCAGCAAAAGTACAGTCCCAGCCGATGGACCTGGCGCGAACTTCAGGAAGCGTCTCCAATGCCACGTTGTGGACTGGAACGGCGCAAAACGGCGCAAACGGTGCAAACGGCTGAGCGTGTAAAATAGACCCCGGCTCGAACCTGTTGTTCGATTTGGAGGCACACATGAATCTTTCACAACCACAACGCTGGCCTGCGCTTCCTCTCGCCGAGTGGAAAGACACCTACGCCACGCTGCATATGTGGACGCAGGTGGTGGGCAAGATTCGCCTGGCGCTGAGCCCGCCGATCAATCACTTCTGGGGCGCAACGCTTTATGTAACCGCTCGCGGGCTCAGCACCTCGCCGATGCCTTACGCCAAGGGGGCGTTCGAGATTGACTTTGATTTCATCGCGCACGCGCTGGAAATCAGGACCAGTGTCGGGGAGGTGCGATCCTTCCGCCTGATGCCGCGCACCGTTGCGGAATTTTATTTTGAGCTGATGGCGGCACTGCATTCGCTGGGCATCGACGTGAAGGTTTGGACCATGCCGGTGGAGGTGCCGCGGCCGGTGCGATTCAATCTGGATGAAACGCACTCCTCATACGACCCTGAGTACGCGCGGCGCTTCTGGCAGATCCTGGTAAGTACCGAGGCGGTTTTTCGTGAGTTTCGCTCGCGATTTATCGGCAAGGTCAGCCCGGTGCATTTCTTCTGGGGAAGCTTTGATCTGGCGGTTACGCGCTTTTCCGGCCGGCGCGCGCCGGAGCGTCCCGGGGCAGACCCGATAACCAAAGAGGCTTACTCACACGAAGTCATCAGCCACGGTTTCTGGCCCGGAGACGGGGAAGTTATAAAGGATGCGGCTTTTTACGCCTATGCCGCGCCGGAACCAAAAGGACTCAAGGACCAGCGCGTCCTTCCGGCGAAGGCTTTCTATAACAACGAGAAGAACGAGTTTTTTCTGATGTACGACGACGTGCGACTGGCGGATTCGCCCGAGCAAACTTTGCTGGATTTCTGCCAAAGTACCTACGAAGCGGGAGCCACTTTGGCGAATTGGGACCGAGCGGACCTGGAACGCCAGACATCCAGCGCGACCAGCGCATGAATCTGCCGTTTGCCCGACCACATGATAATTCCGAAGGGGATGAAACCGCTGCTACTTGCGAGCGGGCCCGATAGTTTCCGCCGAGGGATTTATTTTAGCGACACCGGCAGCGGCTGCGGAGGCCGATCCTGCGGCGGTCGCGGAGGCTGATTCGGGAGCCACCGGCGCAGCGCCCACTGACGGAGCCGTCGTCGAAGGCACCTTTGACGACGATGACGATAAATCTGTTTCCGTCAGCGCAACCGCCGGACTCGAGCGATAGCGCACAATCAAGAGCGTCAGGTCGTCGGCCTGGTGCGCGCCTTTGGCAAAATTCTCCACCGATTCCAGGATCGATTTCTGAAGCTTTTCCAACGCGCAATCAGTTTGCCCGGTAAGCACTTCCCTCAGGCGTGGCACGCCGTACAGCTCTTCACTGGGGTCCATCGCTTCAGTAACGCCGTCACTAAAAAGGATTAACGTATCGCCGGGTTCCAGCTTGACGCTGGCCGTAACGTATTCCGCCTCGGGTACCAATCCGACAGGGTACGACCCTTCGGTAAAGGGTTCTTCGGCGATGCCGTGGCGAATCAGAAATGGCGACGGGTGGCCGGCGTTGATGTAATCCAGCCCGCCGTCCTGATCGAGGATGCCAAAGAACATCGTGGCGTACCGGCCCACTTCCGAGTGGCTGCATAGGAAGCGATTCACGTGGTTAAAGACGCGGGCAGGGTCGGTGCCCAGGGTCATGCCCGAAAGCGCGCCCTGCAGCATGGTGGTGAGAAGAGCCGCTCCCAGCCCTTTCCCGGAAACGTCCGCGATCAGAAAGGCGGTGCGGTTATCGCTGAGCGGAAAGACGTCAAAATAATCTCCTCCCACCGAAAGGCACGGAAAGTTGATTCCGGAGACCGCCAGATGTGGGAACTCACGGAAGTCGCGCGGAAGCAGCGCTTGCTGAATGTCGCGCGCGATATTGATTTCCTGTTCCATGCGCTGCCGCTCGCGTTCGCGTTCCACCAGGCGGGCGTTGTCCAGAATGCTGGCGGCGTCGGCGGCCAGGGCATCCAGAATCTGGCGGTCGAGTTTGGAAAAGGCCGCCGGACGCCGGGAATCCATGTACAACACGCCCAGGAAATCGCCGAGCTTGATGTTGACCATCGATTCCTGGGTATTCGCGCGGGACATGGCGTACAGCGGAATCACCACCACTGCGCGCAGGCGCTGCGCCACGATGCTTTGCGCCGCCTGCAAATCCATGTCGGCCTGCGCCAAATCTTCGGTAATGACCGGGGAATGCTGCTTGAGCGCCAGCTGGATGGCGGTCTGGCTGGGCGTCAGGCTCTCCGGCGGCAAACGCAAACCGCCGCTGCGGCGCGCCAGGCGCACTTTCAAATCCGCGGGGCTGCTGCCTTCCAGCAACAATCCTCGATCCGCGTCGGTTACGGACACGGCATGATCGAGCATAGTGCCCAGCACCGAGTCGAGCGGCAATTGCGAATGAAGAAGAGTGGTCGCTTCCAGCAGTAAATTCAGTTTGCGCAGCCCGCCGGTGCCCGTCTGCTCGGAGGAAGTAATATGCTCGATGCGCGTGAGCAGATTCGGGATGGACTCATCGTCGGTCCCGGTGGAATTGCGAAAAATAATTTCGTAGGAATCTTCCAGGCCGAAGGTGATGGCATCGCCGTTTTGCAGCTCGCGGCTTTCGACTTTCTCGCCATTCACAAACAGGCCGCGGCGCTGGCCGCGATCTTCCAGATAAAAGCGGTTGGCTTCCGTGACGATGGCCGCGCAATTCCTGGAAATGCGCCGGTCGGAAAGCTGCAGGTGGTTGCCAGTCTCGGCGCCGCGTCCGATATGAAAGGGCGTCTGGGTGATGCGCGCAAACCTTCGCGCGCCATCCGGCGAAACCACTTCCAGTACCGGTTCTCCAGGCAGAGCGACGGAATCAGGCATAGGCTGGCTCCAGGGCAGGAATTGTAACACGCACCGGAAATGTCCAGAGGGCGATAGCGATAAAAAGCCGCGTTCCAAGCGCCATATTCAGATTCGGCTGCCGCCGGATCGCGTGCCACCTTGCGGGAGGCCTAAGCGCTCTTGCGCGCTCTTGAATGTTTCGCGGATTCGGCGTGACCGCTTCTCGCGTGGCCGCCCTTTTTGGCGATGCTTTGCTTCAGCGCCGTCATCAAATCCACCACCGGAGCCAGCCGCCGCGCTTTTTCCGGCATCGGAGCGGCCGTGCCCTTTTCCTTGCTTTCGATCAGTTTTTTCACGCGCTGCTGATACTCGTCGTGAAATTGCTCCGGATGAAAGGGCGCAATGAGCCCTTTAGCAAACTGCTCGGCGAGGGAGATTTCCGGTTTCTTCAGGTTTGTAACCTTGCTTTTACCATAGCCCGTGACATCACGAATCTCGTTCGGATAATACAAAGTATGAAGAGTCAAGCCGCCGTTGTAGGGCCGCACGATCACTGTGCGTTCGCGCTGGTGCAGCGTGAGTTGCGCGATGGCCGCCACCTGCAGCTCTTCCATGGTATCCATCAACAGCGTATAGCCGCGCCGTCCGGCTTCGTCGGGCACGGAAAAATAGGAGGTCTCGAAATAAATAGGGTCCACGTCGTCGAGCTTGACGAACTGCAGAATCTCCATGGACGACGAGGATGCGCGCTGAAGCTTCTTCAGTTCCTCGCGATCCACAATCACCATTTTGTCCTTATCCACTTCATAGCCCATCACGATTTCGTCGCGTGAAACCACGCGCTTGTCATACGGGCAATACAGCTGCTGATGCACGCGATGCCCGCATTCGCGGTGCACTTCATGAAAACTGATGTGCGCGTAGCGCGCCGCGGCGAACAATTTAACCGGTACCGAGACGAGCCCGAAAGTTATGCTGCCTTTCCAAACCGAAGCGGCCATCACTGCCCTCCCTGGTGGCTACCATTGGTGGTAAAGGTGTGATTATCCCTCCAGGCGGCGCTATATTCATATCGGGCCTGCCTTGTAGGCGGGTCGGGGGAGAAATCGTGGAAACTCCGGGAGGAAATAAGTCAGGAGTGCCCGAAACAGGCAGTCATGAACCTGTGCGCCTCGCGCGCCGGCTCAGCACCCACCAGCAAGCCGTGCTGATACAGGTTTTGATGACCTTTCCACAAGAGCATGTGGGCGTGTGCTACCTTCCGTCGGCGGCGGGCGCACGCGCCTACGCGGAGGAGTTTCTGACCGTTTTCAAGGCTATTGGCTGGATCGTGGATCACGCCGAGCGAGTCGAGAATCTCGCCGCGGTGCCCGGCGGTGTGGCCATCGTGGTGAAGAATCGTCATCTGCCGCCCAGCGCGGAGGCATTGCGCGATGCCTTGCGCATTTATGGCATCGAAGCTGAAATCGCCAGGGACGAAACGAATCTGTGTGCCTCAAGAAACCTGGTGCTGGCCATCACCAGGGCCTGACGCGCTTTTCTCGCCTGCTTCACCGTGCTGGGCTTCTTTTTGCGCCGCGGAAATTTCCACGCGCTCGCGCTTGATATCCAATCGCAACCTGGCGAAGATGTTCATATAAATATTGGCCATCCACACCAGGGCGAAAAAAGAGACCAGGTAGCCCCGCCAGCCGGGGAACAATAATTTGAAGCCGGTAATCACCAGGAAAATTGCGGCCACATAGTGGCTGAAGCAATATTCGCAGGTGAACAGGTAAAAAAACTTGCGTTGATAAATGGTGCTGCACGTCTTGCTGTTGTTGACGCACCATTCCCGCGCTTCGCTGAAGATATCTTCATGTGTGATGGTCCACGCGATGGAGGCCACCGGGATCGCCAGGATCACCAGCGTCAACAGTTGTTCGCCCAGGCTCATAGGGCGATGCCGGCCGCCAAATAAGACCACGGCGCACGCCCCGGGATTCGGCGCGCGCCAAAGCTACTTCGAGCCGACAGCATCAGCATTCGCGTGTTCGGGGACCAGCGCCAGGTCATGCAGAACCCCGGCTTGCAGGATGGTTTGTGCCAGGCTTGCGGAGAATTTGTCGTTCGCCCCGATGTTCAGCCGCGCCGCGGCCTTGAGGGGATCGCCGCCAAATTTCCACAAACCGATGATGACCCGCGCTTTGGGATTATTGACGCGCAATCGTTTGTACAAATCTCTGGCGTGAAGTAGGGCAAAAGGTGGCAACGCCGAAATACAGATGATGTCCGGAGCAGCTTCCTTCACCTCCTCCAGCATTTCGGAGGTTGTGCCGATGGCCAGGGCCTGCGCCTGGTAGCCGGCACGCTCCAGGAGTTGAGCGAGCATGATGCCCACAATTTCATCCGCCTCGTCGCGTGCGGGCACGCAGACCACCGTGAAGGCCAGCCCGGCCTTGCCGTTCGCAAGCGTCGCCGGCGCAAGAGTCTCCGAATCTTCAGCAACCTGCTCCGCGTCACCGCCTTCCTCTTTTGATTTTTCTCCGATTTCTTCCAGAAGCTCCTTGGTGCTATGGCAGATAAATCGTTCGGTGACGTCATCCAGGTCGTCGCGATGACGGTCCTGCTCCGCCAGGGCCAAAGCTGGAATCACCACGGAGTCGTAGAGCTCTTCGAGAGTACTGGTCTTGAGGTAGTCCTCCAGGACTTGCTTGGCTTCCAACTGATCGGCCGCCAAAAGGCGTTGGTAAAAGTGCGCCTCCGGAGACAATACCGGCTGGTCGCCCAGCATGATATTGAGGAAATTCAAGGAAGGCACATGACGGCCAATCACCACGAGGCATACCGTCAGCGGTGTGGAAAGCAAAAGTCCGATGGGCCCCCAGATGAGCGTCCAGAAAATCGCCGCAAACAAAATCGCGAACGAAGATATCCCCGTTTGCGCGCCGTAGATTAAAGGTTCGAAAACGTTGGCTACCAGCAGTTCGACCACCGCATAAAGTCCGATGGTTTCCAGTGGACGCGTCCAGCCGGAGAAGATCGCCAGAGAGAGCAGGATTGGTAAAATCGCCGCCATCGGTGATCCCAGGTAAGGAAGAAACCGCAGTGCCGCGGCCAGTGCTCCCCACAATAATGCGTTGGGAAGCCCGATGAAATACAAGCCGAGCCCGATCACCAGCCCAAAGCAGGAATTGATGAGCAACTGCAACAGCAGATATCGACTGACGCGCGACCCGGCATCGTCCAAAGCCTGGGTCATCAGGTTGAGATGTCCATCGCCCACCAAGCCAATCAGCCGATTCCGTAAATCTTCGCGGCCGGCGAGCATGAAAACCGTCAGTACGATGACGATGATGATGCTTCCCAGAGGCGTAACCACGCTGTTCAGGGTTTCCAGCGGGTTAGAGGCGGGCTGCAGTACCTGCACAGGAGATGTTTTCTGGCCTGTCGTCGATCTGGAATTCAGCGATCCCCTGGATTTGGATTCAACGCCATCGTCTGGCGCTGAAGGAGCGTCGGCAATTTCCTTGCCGATTTCTTTCATGGTATTCGCGGCTTTATCCAGATTGTGGCTGCCGGGAGCGCGGATGGCATCGATTTTTTCGCGTATGTTGCTCTTGTAAAATGGCAGTTGATTCGTCACGTCAATCAATTGATTCCCGACTGTCCAGCCGATTACCCCGAATCCCGTTACAGAGACCACCACCGCCAGAGACACAGCGATGAACCGGGGAAAATGGATGCGTTCCAGCAGGCTGACTACCGGCGTGAGCACGAACGTGAATAGGATTGCCAACGCGAGAGGAACGAACATGACGCGCGCGAAATATAACGCCGAGATGATGACCGCTGCCGTGGTCAGGGTGAGCAGTCGGGAAATATCTTTTGTCGAGGAAGTACGCGCCACTGCCAGATCACCGGCTTTCAAGGTACAGGAATTTCGACAGGTTCGACAGAAAGGCCGTTACAACGGAATGCAGTCCGCCTTTTCCGGCATCTTCGCTCACGGACGAGCACTCGCCATATCTTCATAACACGCAACTTCGATGTAGACCTGCGCGGACCGCCGATTCTGCCAACCAAAGTAACCTCACGAGGCTTCCATCATTCATCGACCCACCCTGTTTTTTCAATACTGCGAACCGTTGCCTAATCTAAGCGGTTTACCGGATGGCCCATGCGCCGGACGCGGAATACGATTTTGGGAGTTGACGAACCAGGGCAAACCCAATGCGGGCAACCTTGAGGTGCGCCGTTAGCCAAGTAAAAGGGAGGAATCATGGACGAACAATATAGACAGAGCGCGAGTGACACCGGAACGAGCAATTCCGCCGCCGGCACGGCGGCGCGGCTGAAGGAACAGATTTCCGATAAGGCCGCGGATGTAAAAGATCGCGTCACGGATTTTGGGCGTAGAACTGCCGACAAAATCGACGCTTCACGCGAGCCGGCGGCGGCCACCTTGAACAAGACCGCTTCCGCTATCCATAGCAACTCTGATCGCGTAGCTAGCGCGGCACATGCCACCGCGGACAAACTTCAAGCGACGGCCGATTACGTCCGCGGCCACGATCTGAGCGACATGGCCAACGATATTCAAGGGTTGGTAAAGCGCTACCCGGGCCAGTCCTTGGCAGCGGCTGCTGTGCTTGGGTTTCTCTTGGCGCGGGTAATGCGTGGGAGCGATTGAACCGTAGTACCGAGAGAGAAGGTGACCTGTGGCAGCTCAGAATGGGAGAACTGTTCCCGAAGTTTTACAGGATATTGTCGGCAACATTCAGCAAATCATCCGCTCTGAATTCCTGCTGGCCAAGACAGAAGTAAAAGAGGAAGCGGGCAAAGCTGCGCCGCCGGCAAAAATGATGCTGGTCGGGGCGATTTTAGGCCTGTACGGATTGGGATTTCTTCTGTGGACCGCCGTGCTGGGCATGGCGACCGTCATGCCCATGTGGCTTGCCGCGCTCATTGTTGGTGTTGTGCTGGCAGTTTTGGCTGTGGGTCTGACAAGCGCGGCTTCGAAGCGCCTGAAAATGGTCAACACGGTTCCCGAGCGAACGATTGATACTTTGAAGGAGAACGTACAATGGGCGAAAGAGCGGATCAAATAGAGCAGAATATTCGGCACGAAAGGGATGTGCTGGAAAATAATTTCAGTGAGTTGGAGCAGAAAGTAAAGAATGCCTTCGATTGGCATTCCCAATTCGAAGAGCACCCGGGCGTCATGCTGGGGCTGGCATTCGCTGGAGGTGCGCTCGTTGCGGCGGTACTGCCGTCGGGTTCGAGCATTACTTCCCGAGTGACGTCGCGCCGTCGTTCCTTCAACGACCTTCCGACACCGAATGCCAATCGCGAAACGACCTCGCCGAGCTTCGAATCCGAAGAGGCCGAGGCCAGCGGGTCATCGCCTGCATATAAGTCTTATACAGATTCGCCGTCTGCATCCACGGCGCGGTCATCCGAGACCTGGGAAAATCTCAGGAACGCCGCCGTCAGTCTGGCCACGGCACGCTTGACCGAATACATTGAAAACATTGTGCCCGGTTTTTCGGAGCACTATAAAAGAGCCTCGAGCGGAAAGCCGGCCACTCCGTATAGCTCGATGCCCAGCAGTGGCGGAACCCACTCTGCATCCGGAGCCAGAAGTTGGCAGAAACCCAATGGTTCCGATTATGCGTCTCATTCCTAGGCGGTAACCATCTTGGAAATTCGGAGCGGAAGTTACGCCTGAGGCCGCAGGTTCATCGCGGCCTTTTTCTTTTGGCTGCGAAGTTCGCGCATATTTTCCAGGACGGAGTTTGCGTCGATTGCTCCTGCGCATCGCAGCGCAATACTACAAAATGCAGCAACCGCTACATCCTTTACCTGATGGTCCCCCAGAGTCATTTTCCGTACTGTCCCACCATCTCTAGGCCCTTCGCGGCCGCATGAAGTTATCTTAAAGAGACGGAGATGGACTTGCTTTGGACAATTGCGGTAATACTTTTGATTCTGTGGCTGCTAGGGCTGGTCTCTTCGTACACATTGGGTGGGTTCATTCACATCCTGCTGGTTTTGGCGATCATCATCATATTGATTCGGGTCATTCAGGGGCGCAGGCCGGTCTAGCTGTCCGGCAAACAATTTATAGCTGCTCGCGCCGCTAATTTACGAGCCCCGGCACACTCGAGAAAAACGCACGGCTGGCCACCGTGCGTTTGGATTTTTGTGGTGCCATCGCGAGCACCAAAGGAGCGCTTCATGGCAGATTCCGACAAGCCTTCAGAGAACGGCGAGGGGATTCTTAACAGCGTCGCCGAAGGGATTGGCGCGACCCTCGGAAAGCTGGTTGCCAAGGCCAATGCCGCGCAGAAATCTCTAGGCGAGACGGCTACCGCGGTGGTTCGCCAGGCGACGCCCAAACCCAAGCCCAGGAAAGCTGCAACGCCCCGGAAGAAAACTGCCAGCCGCCCGGTCAGAAAGCGTATCGCGAAGCCCGTGGGAACGGTTCGCAAGGCTAAAGGCCGCGCCGGGAGTCCCACGAGAAAGTCTTCCAAGTCCCGCAAAAATCCACGTAAGTGACGGCAGAATTTCGACGCGGAACGGTTCGTTGATCTCCCCGGAAAGATTGTTCCGGCTTGCCGCGTGCCGGGCGGTGCGACGGTTGCGCTAGCGCGCCGTCGTGGACATTCGACGGGAGACGTATTCGTCGATGTAGGCTTCGAAGAGCTCCCCGAGACGCCTGGTGACCGGCCCCGGTGAGTTCGCGATGGGATGACCGGCAATTTCTCCCACGCCGATCACCGTGCGGTTCGTGGAAGAAATAAACACTTCGTCCGCGGAATATAAATCTTCGGGGTGCAGAGTTTGTTCGGCAACCGAGACTCCGGCTTCGGGAGCGATTTCCATCAAAATGCCGCGTGTGACTCCTTCGAGGCAGCCCGAGCTTAGCGGAGGCGTCAGGACCTTGCCGTTTTTCACCACGAAAATATTGGCGGAGGTGCACTCCGCGACCTCGCCGCGTTCGTTCAGCAGGACGACTTCATCAAAGCCTTGCCGGTTGGCGTCTGCCACAGCCCAAACGTTGTTGAGCCAGGAGATGCTCTTGACGCCTGAAAGCGGAGCAGCGGCGTGCCGGCCGTGGGCCCGCAGCGCCAATCGACAACTGGTGGAATATTGCGGAAGAGGCGCAGTGCAGATCAAAAGATCCACTTCCGGGCGTGCTTCCTCGCTTTGCCAGAAGCCCACGCTGTTGTACACCAGATAAATCCTGGCGCAGCCTTCGGTGGCCTGATTCGCGCGAATAACTTCGTTCAGATGCATGCGCACTTTGGCTGGCGCGTAGGGCATGGGCAGACGAATCATCGCGGCGTGCTTTTCGAGCCGCCGCCAGTGCCGCTCGTACGCGAAAGCTTCCCCGCGCGCGATTCGCAGGGTGGTAAAGAGACCCCAGCCGCAAATCAGTCCAGCCTGGCCAAAGGACAGCCGGTCCTTCTCGATGGAAAGCAGGTTCTCATTGTGGAAGACCTTGCGGTGAATCAATCGAGCCTCGCCTTGAAGCCGTTCAGTTGATTGTAACCGATAAAAAGCACCATATCGCAAACGCAGCGGTGCCTTCCGGAAGGGCGGGGAATTTCAGGTTGCTTGATGGCCGCTGCGACGCTACTTGCTCTCTGAATCCTCGCAGTTGGTTGGCACCGTCAAAACCTGGCCGGCGAAGATGCGGTTGGCGTCGAGAATCATCGGGTTGGCTTTCGCAATGCAGCCCCAGAAGCCGCCGGAACCGAGCTGCAGCTTGGCAATCTTCCAAAGGCTGTCGCCCTTGCGCACCGTGACGTTGTCCGTGGGCGCGGACGGAGGAGGCGGCACGGCCGGGGCGTTTGGCACGATGTTGATGGCCATGCCCGGCACGAGATGCTGCGGATCGGTGATCGCCGGATTCACGGCGGCCAGTTCATGCCAGCGGCGACCGTCCCCCAGATTTGCCTGCGCAAGCTTCCAAAAAGAATCGCCACGCTTCACGATGACCGTAGGCGGCGTGACCCCATTGGGCAGCACCGGAGCTTCGGGCATCAAGGACGCGGACGGTTGCAAATCGAGCGGCCTGGGCGCCAGGAATTTGTTCTTCGGTGAAAGAGGCGAAACGGCGGACAAAACCGGAGCGGCCGGAGCTTCAGCAATGGCCGGTTGAGGAGCAAGCGGCTTGGTTGCTGCGAGCTCGAAGCTGGGCGTCGTCTCCGCAGCAGGGATCAGCACGGGAGCTGCGGGTGTTCTGCGAGTCGCCGGTTGGACGGCGCGCGGCTTGGGCATAACGAACTCAAGCTCGAACCTCGGCGCAGCCAGTACGGCGTCGGAATAGGGCAGATGATAGTCCGCGGACTCTCCGGTTTGCGATCGCAATTCCTTTAGTGCCCGGAACATGCGGGCGACGTCGCCGAGAGGCAGCTGGTCCAGGCTTTGCGCGTCCAGGTCTGGAGCGGGCGCAGCCGCGGCGGGAGCCGGTTGCTCGCGCTTCCTTGCGTCCAGCAGCTCGCGATCCTCACGGGTGAGGATGCGCGCGCGCTTGAGATCGTCGTCGGTGTAGACATGTTTCAGATGGCTGGCATTCTTGTCTTTGCGAGCTTGCGCCTGGCGCGCAGCCTCCGCTACGTCTTGCGCCCAGACCGGGGCGCTGGCCGCGAAGGCACAGGCCGCCAACAGTACGGCTCCAGCATGCAGCCGCTGCCGGGAGCGATCCCAAGCCATGGTGCAATTCCATTCCGTCGATTTATGATTGCTGTCATTACGTTTTGTCATGAAACACCCCAAGAACTTCGCTTAGTCCTATTTTAGACATCGCTCGGAGATGTGAAGAATTCGATTTGCGCGGGTGCCCGTTTGGATAACGGAGCTTTCGACACTGAAAACCCGGCTCCAGACGGGCTGGATGAGCGGTCCATTTCGGCCTGGACAGGTGTAACCGTGTGCGGAACGGAGTGCGGCTGCGTCCGGTGCAAACTTGTCGTAACATGTGTCCAGCGAGGTCTCGGATGAAGGAGAAGACGGAGCCGGACGCTGGCTCTCTGCCGGGTGTGAATCGCAAAGCGCCGGGTGTGAACCTTGAATCGAACGACGCGGGCCGAGCCAGTCCCATGGCTCCCGACGGCAGCGAGGCTCCCGACGTTCCCGCACGGCGCAGGTTTCTTCAAGCGGGCTTGCTGGCCGGAGCGTCCGCGGCGGTGTTGTCCCCCCGATCTCTGGCGCAGGCGTCGCTGAAGACCGCGCCCTCGCACGGTGGCGGAGCGGCCGCCGGATCGTTTGAGCTGGATGAAATTACCGTCAGCGAACTGCAGCAGGGCATGACCTCCGGGCGCTACACCGCCCGCTCCATCGCGGAAAAATACCTGGCGCGCATCGAAGCCATCGACAAACACGGCCCGGCCATCAACGCGGTAATCGAAGTAAATCCCGAAGCGGTGAACATCGCCAAGGCGCTGGACAAGGAGCGCAAAGAGAAGCGCTTGCGCGGCCCGCTGCACGGCATTCCGGTGCTGATCAAGGACAACATCGATACCGCCGACCGCATGATGACCACCGCCGGGTCACTCGCGCTGCTTGGGTCGAGGCCACTGAAGGATTCCATCGTGGCGCAGAAGCTCCGGGAGGCGGGCGCAGTCATCCTGGGCAAAACCAATCTGAGCGAGTGGGCCAACATTCGCTCGAACCAATCCACCAGCGGCTGGAGCGGCCGCGGTGGCCAAACCAAAAATCCGTTCGTGCTGGATCGCAATCCCTGCGGCTCGAGCTCCGGTTCGGGCGCAGGCGTGTCCGCGAATTTATGCGCCGTGGCCATCGGAACGGAAACCGATGGCTCGATTGTTTGCCCGGCGTCCACCAACGGTGTTGTCGGATTGAAGCCGACGGTGGGGCTGGTGAGCAGGAGCGGAATCATTCCCATCTCGCACAGCCAGGACACCGCCGGTCCACTGTGCCGCACGGTGCGTGACGCGGCCATTCTGCTGGGAGCGCTCACGGGCGTCGATGAAGAAGACAAGGCGACCTCGGAGAGCCGCGGCAAATCCTACGCCGACTACAGCCAATTCCTGGTGGCCGACGGGCTGCGGGGAGCGCGCATCGGGGTGGTACGCGGAACATTTGGATTCAACGCAGCGGTTGACGCGTTGATGGGAACAGCTCTCGACCTGTTGAGGTCGCAAGGCGCCGTGCTCGTGGATCCCGCGGAAATTGAAACGCGCGGAAAGTTTGACGATTCCGAAGTGACGGTGTTCATGTACGAATTGAAAGCGGACCTCAACGCCTACCTGGCGCGGCTTGGCCCGCGCGCGCCGGTGCACACTTTGCAGGAAATCATCGAGTTCAATGAAAAGCACCGCGAGCAGGAGATGCCCTATTTCGGGCAAGAACTGTTCCTGAAATCCGAATTGAAAGGGCCGCTGACGAGCCAGGAATACCTGGATGCCTTGAAGAAAAATCACCAACTCGCGCGCACCGAAGGTATCGACGCGGTGATGGATAAAAACAAACTGGACGCGCTGGTGGGACCCACCGGCGGGCCGGCGTGGCTGACCGATTTGGTTACGGGCGATCACTTCGGCGGCGGAAGCTCGAGCACCGCCGCGGTCGCGGGCTATCCGAATATCAGCGTGCCGGCCGGCGAGGTGTTTGGATTGCCGGTGGGCATTTCATTTTTCGGGCGGGCGTGGAGCGAGCCCGTACTTATCCGGCTGGCTTACGCGTATGAGCAGGCCAGCAAGCACAGAAAGCCGCCGCAATTTTTGCCGACGCTGGGCCCCAAGCCGGAAGAAAAATAAACGCCGTCGTCAGGCCGGTCCCTCAGGCTAGCCCGCCGGATCTCGCGAGCTTCAGGGCCTCGATGGCCGCACCTCGCGCTCCCGCAGTGTCGCCATTGGGCATGACGTAAATGGGGATGTCGGCCTGTTCTTCGCGCTGGTTGGGCATGCCGGCGTGAATCTCAGCGATAAACCATTTCTGAAATTCCAGGCTGGTTTCCAGCGCGCCGCCGCCGACGATCAAGGCGTCCGGGTCGAAGGTGTTGATCATCTCGTCGAAGAAAAGTCCGAGGGCATGGGCCTGCACGCGGAAAATCTCGCGGCACATGGGATCGCCCTTGTCGGCCAAGCCACGCACCATTTTCGCGGCGCGATTCATGTCGGTCGACCCGGCGAGGTCGTGGCCGGGATATTTCGGCAGAAAATAGGGTAAAAAATCGCGCTCGATGGCGGTCAGCGAGCAGACCGACTCGAGACAGCCGATTCGTCCGCAATTGCACTTCGGTTTCAGGCCACTGATTCCGGAAATGCTCTGGTAGGGAATCAGCACGTGGCCCAGCTCACCGCCAAACCCTTTTCGTCCCTTGATGACGTTGCCGTCGAGAATGACTCCGCCACCGAGGCCGGTGCCAATCACCACGGAGACGGAAGTTTCTTTTCCGGTGGCGCCAAAAATGGTGAAGTGTCCCCAGAGGGCGCCGGCGTTGCCATCGTTGAGATAGCTGACGGGTTTGCCGAGCCGCACCGCCAAGCCTTCGCGAATATCGAATTCGGCCCAATTGGCGTGAACAAAATTTGTGGAGCCGCGCGCGCTCAACTTGCCGGCGGCGCTGGCGGGGCCGGGAGTGTCGAGGCCGACAGCGACAATTTCCGACAATTGGACATGCGCGCGGTCGGCGGCAATTTTCAGGCCGTCTTCGATTTGGGCCAGGCACACGTCCGGGCCCTGCTTGGCCAGCGAAGGATGCTCGCACAATCCGTCGATGAGAAATTTCTCCTCGCGGTCCAAGAAGGTATAGTTGACGGCCGTTCCGCCGAGATCGACTCCAGCCACGACTTCCACGGGTTTTCTCCTTCGGTTACAGATGTTCAGTTGCGGATATTCAGATGCTGCAGTGATGCACGATTCCCTTTAGCCGGTCTCTGCTCGTCCGCCGTCCAGGGAGCGATGGTGAAACCGTTCGGCACATTGTGCTTTAGCATCCGGCTGGATGGGAGCAGTTTTTTGTGGCCGAAACTGACCCGGGCCGGGGAAAAGCAGCGCTCCGGAATCGGTGCGGTCCGGCGGACCCGGCTTATGCGTTCCGGCGGACCTCAAAGAAATGGGGCCGTGTCTAGCCTCATGCTGCATGCGTCTGCCTGCCTTCGGCAGGTAAACCTGCCGCAGACAGTGTTTTTTTGCAATGTAGATAGAAAGTATTGAAAACAAAGGGCGACGATAGCGAAGAGAGGCCCAAGAGACCTCGAAAAGAGCAGAAGAGACCATTCGTTCTACCCCACAAGCTCGGGCAAAGAGCATCGTCGTGTCTACCGTCATGCGTCATGCCCGCTTTTTTGCAATGTAGATAGAAAGTATTGAAAACAAAGGGAGCCGGTTGCCAAAAGAGGCCCAAGAGACCTCGAAAAGAGCAAAAGAGAGCATTGAGTCTACCCCGCACTCTCGGGCAAAGAGCCATCGCCGTGTCTACCCTCATGCGTCATGCCCGTGCCTGCCTTCGGCAGACGGGTTTTTTTTGCAATGTAGATAGAAAGTATTGAAAACAAAGGGAGCCGGTTGGGCAAAAGAGGCCAAGAGACCTCGAAAAGAGCACAAGAGAGGGAGTTTTTTCTACCCATCTTTTCGTCCAGAAGGCCTCGGGGCGTAAAAAAAAGTGCGACTTTTCAGAAGGCTTGCCGAGGCGGAGGTCAAAACAGGCCGAGCCCCTAATCTAAGTCCGCGGTCAGGCCGAGGAAAGCAAAGCAATCATCCGCGATACGCCAAGTACAAGCGCTTCGCTGGATACGCGGACGAAGAGTTGTTTGTGGGAGCGGTCGAGACGAACGATTACCCGAGTGCTATAGTATCATATTATAATAATTTGTCAAAAGGTTTTCAGCTTTTTCAATTTAAGGGCGGTTCGAACGACGTGGGAACCCGGGCTGAGGCCACCGGCCTGAGCGACTCTGGAAAAGTGGGGCAAGGGGTTTGTTCGAACCTATCGACCGGAAAACAGGTAGTGGCCTAGTTCCAAGGGCGCCCTCGAAAGCGAAGAGCTGAGGAAACGAGACGTAGGTCAAGATGCTTCTTAGACAGCGTCGACCAGAGTACCGACGAAAGTTGAATCGATGTGTAGGTAACTGTGAGTGAATAGCCGAGCCAAAAGTACATCCGTTGTGGTCACGGTGCGCGCAGCGTCGATCATTGGACTGCTCCCGTTAATGGGTTTATTGTGCGTCGCGTGTAAGCGGCAAGCAGAACCGCCTAAGGCCGTGCCCATACCAATGATGGCGAATTCCGTCAAGTTCGAGTATGCGGTTTATCTGTTGCCGAAAAGCGCCAAGGATCCCGAGGCAGTGTTCCGAAAATTAATCGCAAAGAACTTCTCACAATTGAAGATCGTAGAAGAAATCTCGACGAATCCCGCAGAGGCTTTGGTCAGCGGGCATTTTCAGAGGAATGTTGCGAAAGAATATGCACCGCCGGGTCTCGAATCGTTGCGACATGCGGGGCACGGATTGACGCCTGCACAGGAACATGCGCTGCAGAAAACAACGGAGGCTTTCATTCTGCAATTCGCGTATCCGCGCGAACTGGTCTGGACCGCGCTCCGAAATGCAGACCTTTTAGTCGAGGGGGTGGCCCGGCACACCGGCGGGCTAGTGTGGGATGAAGCAACGCGTGAAGTGTTCACGCCGGACGCCTGGCATGAGAGAAGGCTGGCGTCGTGGCCAGGCGGAATTCCGGATGTCCATACGCAGACTGTAGTGCATATCTATCAAGACGGAGAATTTATAAGAGAAATCACGCTAGGTATGGAAAAGGCCGGGCTGCCAGATGTTGTAGTGGAGGGTGCCTCTTGGTCGATGGAGAGCCGGATCGCCGGACTCATCAACGAATTTTGCCAGGTCATGGCAGAAGGGCAGCTACTGGCCGTCCCTGGTAAGGCAGAAATGAATGTCCAGACAATCCGGAATGACGCCGTCCGCACGGAAAGAATGAAAAGTTTCTATGCGAATGCGACAGGTATCGCGCACCTCTATTTAAAAATCGGACAGAAGCAAGACGGGGATGCCGACAACAGACTGATTGAAATCACAGCGGAGCGCTACACCGGCCCAGACATTCATGCGAAGCAAGACCGGATGGTGAGTTGCACGTTTGGTGCGGAACCCGACAAAGTCAAATACATCAAACACGACGACCAATTGTTGGACGCCAGCCGAAAAGCGCGTTTGAAATTGCCGGAATTGAAGGAAGCCTTCCGCAAAGGATTGCCGCCCGGCGAGCACATTGATTTGAAAGCGCCGTTCGAGAGTTGGAGTGGGCATGAGTGGATGTGGATAGAAGTGACTGGTTGGAAGGACCAGAAGATCACAGGGCTGCTGCAGAACGAACCAGCCGATGTCGCAGACCTGCACGCTGGTCAGTTGGTGGAGGTCAAAGAAGAAGACATATTCGACTACGTTCGCTATTACGCCGACGGACACAAACAGGGAAATGCTACCGGTGAAATCATTGAGCGAATGGAAGAGGAGAAAGACAGAACAATTCATGCTTTTCGCGATGGTGGTAATACTTTTTCACCGCGGCCGAATCAGGCAGGCTGCGATCCCAAGTAAGGGAACAAACGCGTGAGACCGCTCGGCAGGGGTTGGATCGGCTATTTGAGAATCATGTGGTAAGTCGGTACCGGACGATAAGAATTAAGTTTCCGGTTGGCGCGTTTTTTCAGGCGCTTGAAGCCGATGGCATCGGTCGGGATGGGTACAATCTCGCCATTGGGTTACGAGGATGCGGCCATGAACGGTGCTATGGGAACATTTTTCTTCGCTGGTGGAGGTTCATCGCATATCATCGGCCGGGAATTGCATGTCGCGCTCGTCGTTCCAGGAGTACCATGCTCCAAGGAGAGAAATATGAAGAGCGTGCTTGCTGCCTGCTTAGTGTTCGCGATGACTTTGGCCCTGCCTGCGTTACCAGCGCAAAATCAAAAACCTGAGATAGCCAAGGTGGCTCTGAAGGTTGGCGATGTGGCCCCGGATTTCACGCTGCTCAGCGATCAATGGAAGCCCGTCAAGCTAAGCGATTATCGCGGGAAGAAGAATGTGTTGCTGGCGATTTACGTTCTGGCTTTCACCGGTGGTTGAACGAAGCAACTCCAGGCGGTCCAGTCTGGAATCAATGCAGGGAAGATCGACCCCACCGATACAGAGGTCTTGGGCGTAAGCATGGATAGTCCGGCCGCAAATGCGGCCTTCGCCAAGCAGATCAACATCAAGTTCCCGTTGCTGAGCGACATGAATAAGAAGATGTTGAAGGAGTATGGGATTCTGAAGGGCTACGACGTGCAGAACGAGACGTATCAATGGGCGCAGCGCGCGAACATTGTTATCGACAAGAACGGCATCGTGCAACACATCGAGGAAGGCGACAGCGCCGTAGACCCCAATAGCGCCATGTCGGTCTGCATCGACCTCCACAAGAAGCAAGCATCGAAGTAGCGCGGCCTACGCCGAGATCAGAAACGCAGAGCGCGTGAGTGGTGAGCTCATCGGAAGCTGAGCCGCGGTCGGGAAATACAATGCTTTGACAATGCTGGGGGCATACCCTAAGATTTATGTTTGTCTCAACAGGGAAAGGTGTGACCGTTTCAATGAGGACGTATGTAGCCAAGGGCGAGGAAGCCGAAGCCCTCAAAACAGGCGCGAACTGGTTTGTGATTGATGCGACGGACATGGTACTGGGGCGGCTGGCCACGAGGGTGGCACGCATTCTGATCGGCAAGGATAATCCCAGTTTTACGCCGTACCTGGATTCCGGCGGGCATGTGGTGGTCATCAATGCGGACAAGATCCGCCTGACCGGTAACAAGGTGGAGCAAAAAATTTATTACTCGCACAGCGGTTATCCCGGTGGATTGAAAGAAGTTCCGGCGAAACGTTTGCGGGTGGCCAAAGCGGACTGGATGGTTCGCGAGGCAGTGCTGGGGATGTTGCCAAAAAACAAGCTGCGAGCGCGGCGGGCAAAGAAGCTGCGCGTGTATCGGGATGCAGCCGGCCTGGCACGGCACGCCGGCCAGAAGCCGCAAGCGCTAGCCAGTTAAGAGGCGGCAGCGGCGGTGGATGAGCAGTAAGGTTCGGGGATTGTTGTTCTGGTGGGTGTGACAACCTGCAGTATTCCAGTCTCCAGGAATTTTTCCATCGGGGTTTTTCGAGACGCATCGGTAAGGTGTCTCCGAAGAATGTTGCAAAGGTCCCGATGAAATGGGCGATGGCCGCAGCAAGTGGCCGCCGCGAAGCGATCCGAAACGACTTTTGATTTCAGGAGGAAGGTTTGAGTTCTACAGGGACGCCCCTCGCGGGCAAGCAGACATGGATTCTGGGCACGGGCCGGCGCAAGGAGTCGGTGGCGCGCGTATTTTTGCGCGCAGGCTCGGGCAAGTTCACCGTAAACGGGAGAACGGCGGAGCAGTATTTTCCGAATTTTGCGTGGAAACATAACGCCATCGAGCCGCTGAAATTCACCAATCTGGCGGACCAGGTGGATGTGGTGATCACCGCCAAGGGTGGCGGCGTTGGCGGCCAAGCGGGAGCGGTGCGCATGGGGCTGGCGCGGGCAATTTCGGTGTTCAACCCGGAATTGCGGCCAGCGCTGCGCAAGAATGGATTTCTGACACGCGATTCGCGCATGAAGGAACGCAAGAAGTACGGGCAGAAGGGCGCCCGCAAGCGTTTCCAGTTCACCAAGCGCTAAAGCGCGCGAGGATTTTGGGCTGCGCCGCGATGGACGCAGCTTTTCGGGATTTGCTGGATAGGATTCAAGATATCCAGCTGCGAGCTCCGGCGATTTCGCGCAAGCGAAGGCGTCGAGATCACGGCCGGCAAGGAGCCGGCAAAAAGGCTGTTCTTTCGGGCCGCTATTGCGGCGCGAGCGCAAACAGCAATCCTTAAAGGAGGAAACTTGGCAGTAGAAATTACGATGAAAGAATTGCTGGAGGCCGGAGTGCACTTTGGCCACCAGACGCGGCGCTGGAATCCGAAGATGAAGGAATATATTTTCGGGGAGCGCAATGGCATTCACATTATCGATCTTCAAAAGACACTGAAAATGTTCCGCGAAGCGAGCCGCTTCGTGGGAGAACTTTCGGCGCAAGGCCGAACGGTTTTGTTTGTGGGCACCAAGCGCCAGGCCCAGGAAGCGGTTGCCGAAGAGGCGAAACGCTGCGGCGCGTTTTTCGTGAACCACCGCTGGCTGGGCGGCACGCTGACGAACTGGTCGACGCTGCAGAAATCCATCAAGAGACTGAAGCTGCTGAAGGCCATGAGTGAAGATGGGCGCATGGCGGAGCTTTCCAAGAAAGAAAAAGCGCGCCTCGAGCGTGAAATGAAGCACCTGTTCCAGAACCTGGAAGGCATCGAGAATATGGCGCAATTGCCGGACGCCATGTTCGTAATCGATTCCAACGCCGAAGAGATTGCGGTGAAGGAAGCGCGGCGCATGGGCGTGCCGGTGGTTTCGGTGGTGGACACCAATTGCGACCCGGATGTGGTGGACTGGATCATTCCGGGGAATGACGACGCGTTGCGAGCGATCAGGTTGTTCACGTCGAAGATTTCCGAATCCGTGCTGGAAGGCCACAACGCGTACCAGCAATCGCAGGTGGCGGAACAGAAAGCCACCGCGGACCAGGCACTGGCCGACGGCGTGGAATACGTGGACACCAGCGCGTACGAGCAGTATGAGAAGCAGGAAGGCGACTTCGTGGAAGGCGTCGTGGAAACACCCATCGACGCGCCGGCGGAGCCCGCGGAAGCAGCGGAAGCCACTGTCCCCCCTGACGAAGCGCAGCGTTAAAGAGTAGTTTCGCGCGAAGAGGCGTTTTACAAGCCTGACGTACGGGCGTGGAACTACCTTCGTCGGCGCGCCAATCATCTAAAGATCAAATCATCAGCGAGAAGAGAGTACGAATGAGCACACCGCCAACACCGATTCAGATTCCAGCGCAACTGGTCAAAGAGCTGCGCGAGCGCACCAACGCGGGATTTGCCGACTGCCGAGCCGCGCTGGTGGAAGCAGAAGGGGATATTGAGAAGGCCATCAGCGTCCTGCGAAAAAAGGGGCAGGCGGCGGCAGCAAAAAAGGCGCAGCGAGAAGCCAGCGAAGGGCTGGTGGGAAGCTACATCCACGCAGGCGGGAAGATTGGCGTGCTGGTGGAGATCAACTGCGAGTCTGATTTCGTGGCGCGCACCAATGAGTTTCAGCAGCTTTGCCACGACATTGCCATGCACATCGCCGCGCTCGACCCGCGCTACGTACGCCGGGAAGAAGTGACGCCGGAGATGCTGGAGAAGGAGCGCGAAATTTATAGCGCGCAGGCGCGCGCGACGGGGAAGCCCGACGCGGTCATCGAAAAAATCGTGAACGGCAAGATGGAAAAGTTCTATGAGGAGAATTGCCTTTACGAACAGCATTATATTAAGGATGAAAGCGTGACCATCGGCGAGATGATCAGCCAAGCCATCGCCAAGCTGGGCGAGAATATGGGCATCCGGCGCTTCGTGCGCTTCAAGGTTGGCGAGGTCGGCGGTGGCGCTTCGGGCGCAGAGGCCGCGCCGCCACCCGTTTCGGTGTAAGTTCGGCGGCAACGGCAACATTTTCGAGACGCCTCGGTCAACGCCGAGGCGTTTTTTTGTGTGAGCGCGGGAGACGAAGCGGCGGCCGGTATGATCGCATGCGATTGTTTGTTACAATTCCGAAGATTTACAGCCAGCCACGGAGCTACATGCCAGCAAAGACCGCGAAGCGTAAAATATCCGCGCAGTTGCCGGCGGCAAGCAAAAAAAGCGCCCCAAGCGTTGCGGCGAATGGCGGCGAACCCATTTACAAACGGATTATGTTGAAGCTTTCCGGCGAGTCTTTTCAAGGCCCGCAAGGATTCGGCATCCACGGTGAGACCATCCAGGCCATCGCGAGAGAGCTGAAAGATGTGCATGCTCTGGGCGTGGAAGTGGCCATCATGGTGGGCGGCGGAAATATTTTTCGCGGCGCGCGACAGAAAGGCTTTGAGATCGATCGCGCGACGGGCGATTTCATGGGGATGCTGGCGACGGTAATCAATGCGCTGGCTTTGCAGGATGCGCTCGAAAAGGAAGGCGTGCATACGCGGGTGCAGAGCGCCATCGAGATGCACCAGGTGTCGGAGCCCTTCATCCGGCGCCGAGCGATACGGCACCTCGAAAAGGGACGCACCGTGATTTTTGCGGCGGGCATCGGTAATCCATACTTCTCGACGGATACGGCGGCGGCGCTGCGGGCGATGGAAATCAAGGCGGATGTGATTTTGAAAGCGACGCGCGTGGACGGAATTTATGATGCCGACCCTGAGCTGGTGAAGGAAGCCAAGTTGTATGCGGAAGTGACCTATCGCGACGTGTTGCAGAAAAGTTTGAAGGTGATGGACGCGACGGCAATTTCGTTGTGCATGGACAACGGCATGCCCATCGTGGTGTTTAACATGAACCAGCACGGAAACATCCGGCGCGTGGTGTTAGGGGAGCGCGTGGGATCGACGGTCATCCCGGCGTAAAATTGAGCGCAGGCGCGGATTTGGCTTGTCCTGCCGACGTTTGTGGACAGCGGCACGATTCAGCAAACATAATGAGCATGGATGCACTTCGCATTTTCTGACGAGGATTTATGAGCACGATAGCATCGATAAAAGAAGCTTTGGCGGCGGCGAAAACACGCATGGAAAAGGCCGTCGAGGATTTTCGCAAGGAACTGGCCACGCTGCGCACCGGCCGAGCGAACGCGTCACTGCTGGACAGCATCCGGGTGGATTATCACGGATCGCCTATGCCGGTGAATCAACTGGGGGCGCTCACGGTGCCGGAGGCGACCATGATCGTGATCGCGCCGTGGGATCCGAGCGTGGTGCCGCTGATCGACAAGGCCATTCGGACTTCAGATCTCGGACTGAATCCCACGAATGATGGAAAAGTCGTGCGAGTCCCGATTCCTTCACTGACCGAAGAGCGGCGGAAGGATCTTGTGAAGCAATTGCACAAGGTGCTCGAGAATCACCGCACCGCGCTGCGCAACGTGCGGCGGGATTTGAAAGAAGCGGTGGAAAAGCTGGAGAAGGACAAGAAGATCAGCGAAGACGAGAAAAAACGGGGGCTGGACGAACTGGAGAAGGTTTCGCACGCGGAAACAAAAAAGATGGAAGATTTATCGGCGGCGAAAGAGAAAGAGATCCTGCAGGTTAAATAAGTTTTTCACTCCTCGTACGCTCAGGGCTGTGCTTTCGCAGAAGTTTTCCTTGCCGGCGGCTTGACCTGCTCATCCGCGGAGTCCTGGCGCTCCAGAATAAAATCCTGAGCTTCGTCGCTCTGCACCGCGTGCAGGAAAGCCTTGTAATCGGCGACGCGGGCAGCGGGCACTTCCCTCAACAAAAAATGAATGTGACGCGAGGCGGAAAGAGTTCCGTCGCGCACAAGATATTTCGAGGAGAAGGTTGCGTAATCGCGCTCCACGGAAGTTCCGGTAGGAGGGCGCGCGGTCGTTGCCGGCGGCAACTGGAGCACCGCATGGGTCTGCACGTCGAGTGGTGTGCCCAAATCGATCGGCACGGCCGCGACGGTGCTGTCATGTTTTGCAGGCGCATCGGGTAAACCGACTTGCGGGAGCAGCGCGGGGATGCGCACCGGTTTTTTGGACCAGTCGACGAATTTGGGCATGGAGATCTCGTAATCCACGGTGAAGGGCTGGCGGGTCGCGGTTGGATCGGAGGCGCTGACGCTGGCGACCTTGCCGCGAAAACCGTCGGAGATGGAAAGGAGTTGCGCGAGATCATTCCACTTGTCGCGGGCAGTCTGGTGAAAAGCGACGCGCAAGAGCAATTCATTATCGCCACGCAAGGAGTAGTGCACCTTGGCGGTCAGCTTGCCGTCGGCGGCGAGGCTGGCGTCGACGTTCACTTGCTGGGAGGCTGCAAAAGGCAAGTCGACCGGCACCGTCAGCCAGCGAGAGAGCGCGGCATTTTCCTGGTCATCGGGCAACAAGAGAAACGCCGGCTTGCCGCGGAAATTTGCGGCGATCATGCGGAAAGGGGCAACTTCCACGCCGGGATCGAGCCAAAACCCGGGTCCATCTTTTCCGGCCCACACCAGCGTGTGCGTAAACATGGTGGGACGGGGGAGCATGGTTTGCGCGGAATCCGGGGCGCCCGCGAGCGCCACAATGGCCGGAATTCTGGCGGCGCGGGCCAGCGCCGTGAACAAGAGCATTTTGTCTTCCGCCGTTGCGTATCCCGAGGAAAGAATTTCCGCGGCCGGCCGCGAGCGAAAACCATTGGAATCGAGCGGCAATTCCAGCGTGGCGATTTTCAGTGACACAAAATCATAGAGGGCTTCGACTTTTTCTTCGGGGCTGGCGGCGGATTTAGTCAAGTCAGCGGATTTGGCAAGCACTTCCGGCGCAATGTTTTCGTTCGATTCGAATTTCGCGGAGAGGCGGGCGGAAAGGTCCTTCCAGGATGTGAAGGTGGTCAAGGCGACATCCGGTTCCTCGGAGGCGTTTTCCTTTGCGGCCTTGCCCTCCGCTGCCGCCCAGCGATAATCCCATCTTCGAATAGTGCGCGCCTGCTGGCCTTCCCCGGATTTCCCTTCAAAAGCGGCGGGAGTATCAGGATTGATGCGCAACTGCACGGCGCGCGCGGCGGGAAGATCAAGTTCGAATTGTTCGCGGGTGACGATGGCGTCCTTGGCAAAGGTATGGAACAAATAAAAATCCGGCGCCAGCGGGGCGCGCGTGGTGGAGGTGATGACGCGGTATTCCAGTTCGTCAGTGGGTTGCAGGCCCAGGATTCGAACGGTCTTGCGGCGCACATCCTGATATGCGGCGGCGTCCACCACGGCGGGATTGGGCTGGTCGGTTACCGCGCTCGGCAAAATGTCGACGGTGCCGCCGCTGGCGTGGGTGATGCGCGCCAAGGGAATCTCGACGGTCTCGAACGCGCGATTGTATTCGAAATTCAAGCGAGCGAACTGCCTGGTCCCTAATTCGGTGTTGATGCGCACTCGGGCGTGAACTTCTTTGCGGCTCGAACCATCGGCCTCGAAGCGGATGCGCGTTTCGAGGAGTTCAATCTGCGCGGGAGTGCGAGGGACCGATGTCTTTGGAGAAGCGTTGTCTTCCGCAGGCGGATGTTGCTGACTCTGGCGAGGCTTAGAAGATGTTTCGGGAGCGCTGCTCGGCGGTTGCTGTGCCCTTGCCACCGGGAAAAGTGCTGAGAAGGCAACGACTGCAGCCGAAAGGCAAATTCGTTGAAGAGAGGGGATAGATGGACTCGCAAACACACTCGCAGTGTAGGTGTTTCGGGGATGGCAGGTAAAGAAAAGGTTGCGATTGCCTTGCCGCAAGAAACGGAGCTGCTTTCGTGTTTTCGACGAAAATTCCGAATACAAAGCAAACGGCGGGAGCGCGCGTGCGTCTGAAATGCGTGATAAGGTCCGTGTAGCTACATTGATATCAGGAGAAATTATAGATGAGTCGTACTTTCGCGTTCCTCGCAGCTCTGGCAGGAGCTGCCGCGTTGTGGCCGGTCTCTGCCACCTCCAAGGCGATCAAAGAAGATTCGACCCGGGAGGCAATCGTCAAGATTGCCGGGGAAGGGCTGGTCGAGTCTCACGCTTTCGATTACCTGACGCAACTGAGCGACGACGTCGGCGCACGCGTGACGGGATCGCCGGCGTCGGAGAAGGCTGTCGATTGGGGCTTGGCGAAAATGCGAGTGATTGGTCTCGAAAATGTCCATGCGGAGAAATTTAAAATATGGAGAGGATGGACGCGCGGGGTCGCGGAAGCGGCATTAACGGAACCCATCCATCGCCGGCTGACCGTGGACGCCATGGGTTGGACGGGATCCACGACTGCCGGAGGCGCGGAAGGCGAGGTGGTGACCGCCAACGTTTTCGATTTGGATGAGGAAATGAAAAATCCCGGCCGGTTTGCGGGGAAAATCATTTTGATGGTGACGCAAGGCAATCCAAAAAAAGATGTGATGGCTATTTTCTCGCAATTTGGCGATTTCGTGAAGCTAGCGGGTAAAAGCGGCGCCATCGCAATTTTTGGAGGTCAAGGAGGGTTCAAGAGTGAAGGAATGAACCTGACGCACACCGGGATCCTCGGCTTTAGCGTGGACTTTCAGATTCCGGTGCTGTCGCTTACCGAGGAAGATCAGAGCCAACTGGAGCGTTATCTTTCGAGCGGGAAAAAAGTCCGAGCACGGCTAAACGTACAGAACACCTTCAGCAACGGGCCGGTGGAGAGCGCCAACGTCGTGGGCGAGATTCGCGGGCGAGAGCATCCGGAGGAGATTTTTGTCGTTGGCGCGCATCTCGATTCCTGGGATTTGTCGGAGGGTTCCACGGATAACGGCGTGGGATCGGTATGTGTGCTGAGCGCAGCGGAGGCGATCCTGCGCTCCGGTCAACGGCCGCGCCGCACCATCCGCTTCGTGTTGTTTAATGGAGAAGAGCAGGGCCTGCTGGGCTCGTATGCTTACGTGAAGCAGCATGAGTCCGAAATGGCCAATCACCTGGGCGACCTAGTTCTTGACGAAGGGCAAGGACCGGTCAAGGAGTTCGAGTTAGGCGGTCGTGATGATCTGGTGGGCGCGTTCCAGACTTTTGCGGATTCGCTTTCGAACATTCGACCGGTGACAGTAAATGCCAAGCCGAGTTTCGATACCGATACCGGTCCATTCATTATCGCGGGATTGCCGGGTATCAATATGAATCAGGATTCGCCGGACTATAGATATACGCACCATTCCGCAGCGGATGCTTTGGAGGCGGTGAAGCCGGAGGTGCTGGCGCAGGACGCAACGTTGATGGCCATGACCGCGTACTGGATCGCGGACCGTCCAGAGCGACTTGCGAAACCGTGGCCGGCAGCAAAAACGGCGACGATGTTGCGCGAACAACACCAATACGGGTTTCTCAAGGCGTTTGGATTGTGGCCTTTCGGAGACTTGGGCACGAACGACAAGGATCACGAAACGAACGAATAAGAGTGATGGGGTTTTTCGCGCGGTGGGGGCGCCAGGAACCAAGATGATAGGCGCGTCTATGTTGTTAAGTCGTTTATTTAGTGATACTTAAGATTTAAGGCGAGGCGAGATCGCGAAATTCTCGCCCACAGGATAGTCAAGTTGAGGTGGAGCAAGAATATCGCCAAAATGCAATTTTGACGGGATATTTCCACCGGGCTGTTTCTAAGATAATTTGACAGAGCACGTTTTATTCCTTATACTTCGTTGGTTTGTCGGGATCGGTTTGGCCCGATGGGGGCGACCGCAATACGCGGTCGTGGTTGGAAGGAATTATCTTCGGTCCCGGAACATTGCACGACGGAATGGGACAGAAGAGCGGCCGGAATGGGGCGCCAGCCCCGCAAAGCCGAGTAAGCCTCTCCGCATCGAAGCCAGGAGCGCATTTCCGCCTCTTGGAGTGCGCACGGAGTTTCTTGCTGGTATCTCCGGATTCGCAGTAGACCTTTCAGCATTGGACTGCGCTCTCGCGCATTTTTGTCTGCGCGCTTGCGAGAGCCGCGGAAATTGTGCGCGCCATTGAGGGAATGAACTGTGCCGACGTTTTCGCAACTAGTACGTATGGGCCGCGAGAAGGTCCAGGTAAAAACGAAATCGCCTGCATTGATGGGCTGCCCGGAAAAGCGCGGGGTATGCATTCGTGTGTACACGCAAACCCCGAAGAAACCAAACTCCGCACTGCGCAAAGTAGCGCGCGTGCGGCTTACGAATTCCATTGAAGTAACCACCTATATTCCCGGAGTCGGCCATAACCTGCAGGAACACTCCATCGTGCTGGTGCGCGGCGGCCGCGTAAAGGATTTGCCAGGAGTGCGTTATCACATCGTGCGCGGAACGCTGGACGCCGCAGGTGTTGAAAATCGCAAACAGGGCCGATCCAAGTACGGCGCGAAGCGCCCCAAAGCAGGTCAAACCAAGTAACAGACGCGTCGAAACGCGTCACGAAACGTTTCGCGGGAATGCAGTTCGAATCATTTGAGGAGCTACAAGAGCAATGCCACGCAAAGGATTAGTGACCCGCCGGCCGCAAGCGTCGGATCCGGTTTATGACAGCCAACTGGTGGACAAATTCATCTGTTCCATGATGTGGGAAGGCAAGAAGTCAACCGCGCAGCGCGCTTTTTATGGCGCCATGGACCAGGTGGCCAAGAAGACCAACGATGATGCGCTGAAGATTTTCA
The DNA here is from genome assembly GCA_036496505.1 of Candidatus Acidiferrum sp. Taxonomy (GTDB): domain Bacteria; phylum Acidobacteriota; class Terriglobia; order Acidiferrales; family UBA7541; genus Acidiferrum. The sequence continues at coordinate 235,597 of DASXLA010000082.1, forward strand.
ATAAAGCGGTGGAGAACGTAAAGCCGCTGCTGGAAGTGAAAACGCGGCGAGTGGGCGGGGCCAACTACCAGGTTCCGGTGGAAGTAAATCCCTTCCGGCGGCAATCGCTGGCGATTCGCTGGCTGCTGCAATATTCGCGCGAGCGCTCCGGGAAGACCATGGTAGACAAGCTGGCGGATGAATTGATCGACGCTTCGAATGCGCGCGGCGGGGCAATGAAGAAGAAGGAAGATGTGCATCGCATGGCGGAAGCCAACAAGGCTTTCGCGCACTACCGCTGGTAAGCATCGGGGCGGGCCATCAAATAAAGGTTGAAATTGTGCCGGTAAACGAGACAACGCAGAAAGAAGTGAAGCAGGGAACCGCAAAACCGGAAGCTGGGAAACAAGCATCCGTTAAACCAGGGCCTGAACAAGGAAAAATGAGCAGGGCATTCAAACTCGAAGACACGCGCAACATCGGGATCATGGCGCACATCGACGCGGGGAAAACCACCTCGACGGAGCGCATCCTTTTCTATACCGGTGTGACCTACAAGATCGGTTCCGTGGACGAAGGCACCGCCACGATGGACTGGATGGAGCAGGAGCGCGAACGGGGCATCACCATCACCAGCGCGGCGACTACCGCTGCGTGGACGCGCTTCGACAAGAAATACCGCGTCAATATTATCGATACGCCGGGACACGTGGACTTCACGGTTGAAGTAGAACGCTCGCTGCGCGTGCTGGACGGCGCGGTGTGTGTTTTCGATTCCGTGGCCGGCGTGCAACCGCAATCGGAAACGGTGTGGCGCCAGGCGGACAAGTACCGCGTGCCGCGCATCTGTTTCGTAAACAAGATGGATCGCATGGGCGCGGATTTCGACCATGTGGTGCGCACCATCCGCGCGCGGCTGGGAGCTCATCCCGTTCCGCTGCAATTCCCGCTGGGCCGCGAAGACAATTTCATCGGCATCATCGATTTCCTGGAGCAGAAGGTAATCGTGTGGCTGGAAGAGACGCTGGGCGCTAAGTTTGAGGATTTTCCGGTCGAGAAACTCTGGGATAAAGAATTCGTGGATTCCCGTCCGGACGTAGCAGCGGCCCTGAAAGGCTCGGCGATTGACAAGGCGTTTTACGAAGAGCACCGCAACAAGGTCGTTGAGTATGTTGCCGAACATGACGACGAAGTGATCGACAAGTATCTGACGGAAGGAACGTTGACGCTGGAGGAAATGCGCAAGTCCATTCGCAAATCCACGCTGGCGCTGAAAATCGTTCCGGTGCTGGCGGGCTCGGCGTTCAAAAATAAGGGTATCCAGCCGCTACTCGATGCGGTTATCGACTTCCTGCCTTCGCCGGTGGATGTACCGCCGCTGGAGGGCACCAATCCGCAAACCGATGAAGTGGAATTGCGCCGCGCCTCTGACGATGCGCCGTTTTCCGCGCTGGCTTTCAAAATCATGTCCGACCCATTCGTCGGGCACGTGACTTACATCCGCGTGTACTCCGGCGTTTTGAAGTCCGGCAGCTACGTATTCAACTCCGGCAAGGGGACGCGCGAGCGCATCAGCCGCCTGTTGCAAATGCACGCGAACAAGCGCGAAGAAATCGATACGGTTTACGCGGGAGATATTTGCGCGTGCGTGGGATTGAAGAGCGTGAACACCGGCGACACGCTGTGCGACGAGAACAAACCGGTGGTGCTGGAGTCCATTGATTTTCCGGCACCGGTTATTTCCGTTGCGATCGAACCGAAGACCAAGGCCGACCAGGACAAGCTGGGTGTGGCCATGCAGCGCCTGGCGCAGGAAGACCCGACGTTCCGCGTTTCCACCGAGCCCGATACCGGGCAGACGTTGATTTCCGGCATGGGCGAGTTGCATCTGGAAATTATCGTGGACCGCATGCTGCGCGAGTATAACGTGCAGGCCAATGTGGGCCGCCCGCAGGTGGCCTATCGCGAAACCGTTCGCAAGAAAGCTACCGCGGAAGGTAAATACATCAAGCAGACCGGCGGCCGCGGACAATACGGCCATTGCAAAATCGAACTGCATCCGATCCCCAGCTCGAGCCACGAAAATATGAAGGAAATGTCCACCGACGAGCTGGATGCGCTGGCCAAGCAAGTTGTCGGCGGTCCGGCTGGCAAGTGGAAGTTCGATAAGGAACACCGCTTCCTGTTCATCGACAAGGTTATCGGCGGCGCCATCCCGCGCGAATTTATCGCGCCGATCGAGGCGGGCATTCGCGAAGCGCTGGACAACGGAATTTTGGCGGGATTCACCATGGTGGATGTCGCGGTGGTGCTGATCGACGGCAGTTACCACGACGTGGACAGCTCGGAAATGGCGTTTAAAATCGCAGGCTCGATGGCGTTCAAGGAAGCCTGCCATAAAGCGTCGCCGGTTCTGCTGGAACCCATCATGAAAGTGGAAGTGGTGGTTCCGGAAGAATACATGGCCGCGGTCTATGGCGATTTGAACGCGCGCCGCTCGGCGATTCAAGGGTCGGAGAACCGCTCGGGCACCAACGTGATACGCGCGGAAGTTCCACTGGCGCAGATGTTCGGGTACGCAACGGATTTGCGCAGCCGCACGCAGGGCCGCGCCAATTTCACCATGCACTTTTCGCATTATGCGGAAGCGCCGAATTCAATCGCGCAGGACATTATCGACAAGAACAGAGGCAGAGACACGCGCTAGCAGGGAAGTTGAACGGTATGAATTTTGGCAGCAGAGCTACAGACTTTGATTTGAGGAGCTGAGGAAGCGATGGCGAAGGAGAAATTCGAACGCAATAAGCCGCATGTGAACATTGGGACCATCGGTCACATTGATCACGGCAAGACCACGTTGACGGCGGCCATCACCAAGGTGTTGTCCAAGCACAACCCCAAGGTGCAGTTCCGCGCG
>DASXLA010000083.1:0-8250 GCA_036496505.1 Candidatus Acidiferrum sp.
CGGAGCCAGCGTTTTGCTGTTCATCCTGATCCTCGCCGCGTTATTTTTGCTCCCGCTTCGTCGCCAGGTCGAGGTCCAATCGGCGAAATCTCCGCCGGAAACTTCGCCTTCCGACCTGAAACAGTCTCCCGAGCTCATTTCCAGACAGGCCGCCATTCGCCAACGCTGGAATCTCGGCGGGTTGGTCGCCGGATGTGTCTATCTGGCACTGGCGGTCCTCGCGCATCACGCGGCACTTTCCCGCGTCAAAAATTTCGCGGCCATGCAAAAGCTGGAAGTCGAATCGTTGGGCGCCTTGCCAATGCCACCATCGTTGTGGCGCTGGGATGGATTGGTGAGCACTCCCCGCGGCGTTTACGAAGTGAAGATGGACCTCACCCAGAAGTCCGCCTTTGCGGCCGAACCGTCTGCAAACCTTGGCGACAGGCCGCCAATCGAATACCGCTTTTATCCCGAAGCGTACCCCAACGTTTACATTGAAGCCGCCAAAGAACTTCCCGCGGTCAAGAAAGTTTTGCGGTTCGACCGCTTTCCGGTAACGCATTTCCACGAGGAAAACGGCGAGCCAATCGTGGAATTTTCAGACGCGCGCTTCGCGCAGATACACACCGGCCACGCCGCGCCATTCACCTATCGCGTGCGATTTGGCCCGGGCGGCAACGTCCTGGAGCAGGGTTGGGAGAAATAGCGACAACGCCGAGGCAGTTCCCGTATGAAGCAGCTCATCCTTGTACGTGGGCTGCCAGTAACTAAGTAGCTAATAAAGTATATGGTCGGTAATCACTGGGGCCTTGACCTTCGGAGCCCCCACCACCACATCAGGCCGTGGACTTGGCGGATTTTTCGACGGGATGAATAACCACCTGGCGCTCTTCGCCGATGCCGATGCTTTCGGTGCGGACACCGGGCATGTCCTTGAGAGCGAGATGCACAATGCGCCGTTCGCGCGACGACATGGGATTGAGGCGGAACGGTTGACGCGAGCTTTCGACGCGTTCTGCGGCGATTTTGGCGGTCATGCGTAATTCTTCGAAGCGCAGGGCGCGGTAGCCGCCGCAGTCGACATGGATTTTCTCGTGAAACGCCGGCTCGAGGCGCAGCGCGCGAAAAGCCAGATGCTCAATGGCTTTCAAAACTTCGGCGTTTCGTTCCAGCAGGATTTCCTTATCTCTGCCATCCAGGTCGGCGATGACCTCCGCGTGACCTTCCAAGCCGGTGGTTTCCGCGGGAACCGCGCGCACCGTCACTTTTAGTTCGAGGCCGGCGGCGCGCACGCTATCGTCCAGGAAGCGTTGCAGAGCTTCCGCGGTTGCGGCGCGATCCAGCTTGCCATCGTGGATGAGATTGGGAATCATCGACCCTTTGAACGTAGTAATACGCCGCGTTCGTTTTCTTCAGATTATGATTTTTTGCCGCGCACCGGTTTTGTAACCGCCTTTGTTACGGGCGCGGCCACCACGGGATGCTGGCGGTTCAAATACCACTGCTGCCCAATGCCAACGATACTGCTGGTGAGAATATACACCGCCAAGCCGCTGGAAATAGGCGAAATGATAAAAATTCCGGCCATGGTAACCGGCATGATCTTCATCATCATCTGCTGCTGCGGGTCGGTGGAGGTCATGGGCGTCATCTTGGAGACCAGGTACATGGAGACGCCCATGGCGATGGGCAGAATATAATAAGGATCACGCGCGGAAAGATCGGTAATCCAGCCAAACCAGCGCGCATGGCGCATTTCAATTGCGTAACGCAGCGCATTGTTCAGACCAAACCAGATGGGCATCTGCAGGAACATTTGAAAACAGCCGCCCGCCGGATTGATTCCTTCGCGGCTGTAAACGGCCATCACTTCCTTGTTCATGTCCGCTTTGCGCGGATCGTTCATTTTGTATTTTTTGTAGCGATCCTGGATGGCTTTGATTTCCGGGGCTGCACGCTGCATTTTCAGCGTGGTTTTGTAGCTGGAAATGCGCAGCGGGAACAGCAACATATTAATGACCAGCGTGAGGACAACAATGGCCCAACCCCAGTTGGGAATATATTTATGCAGCCATTTGAGCATGTGAAACAGCGGGTCGGCGATGAACTCCATCCAGCCGAAATTCACCAGGCCGTGAAGCGGCGGATTCATGCGCTTGAGATCGTCATAATCCTTGGGGCCGACGTACACGCGCATTGACAGCGCCTGAGGTCCGCTCGCGGTGGCCACTTCCGGAACGGGTTGGGGCGTCTCCACTCCGTTCACATTTGCGGGATGGTAGTCTCTCCAGTAGCGCGTTTGCAGCGTCCCGGGCGCCGCGCCGTTGGGCGGCAAAAACGCCGCGGTAAAATAGCGGTCTTCGATGCCGGTGAAGTCTTTGCCGCCTTGCCACACTCCCGCGGGCCACTTGTCCAGTCCTTCCAGCTTTTTGTATGCAAAATTGGAGATCTTTCCACCTTCGCTGTAATAGGTGGTGACGGTTTCCACCGGAGCGGGATTGGTTACCGTCAAATCACCAAAACCGCCGAGCCATCCGATTCCTGTCTGAATGGGTTTGCCGTCCAGCTTCGCGGATGCTTCGACGTGCACCACGTAGCTATGGTCGAAATGGAAATGCTTGGTGACTTCCAGGTGCCCGTCGCTCCAGGAAAATTCCAGGTCGGCGGGCGCATCGACTGTGTTGGCGGAGGACGAAATCTCGTAGAGGCCGGTGTTTGCGGCTTTCTGTAAATCGGCATTGTCCAGAATGACGGAGAACGGCCAGCCGCCGACTTGTTGCGCCGCCTCGGGATGCACCACGTCCAGCACGCGCTGCGGCTTGTTGTCATCCATGTACTTGGAAAGCCGCCAACTTTTCACCACCGCGCCGCGATTGGAAATTTCCACGCGATACAAACCGTTCTCCACCACGATGGAACGCTCTTCACCCGCGGATTTGGCTGCAACCGGAACGGGAGCAGGCGTCGCGGAATTCTTTCCGGCGGGCGCCGTGGAAGCCGCGGGCGTCGTCGCCGGCGAAACACTGGATGGCGTTGCTGGAGCGGAGATTTGAGGCTTCGGCTGGGGGGGAACGACCGGCGGCTTGGGCGCGAAGAATTTCACCCACAAAAGAATGACCAGCATGGAAAGCAGCGAAGCGCCCAGAATTCTCATCTCCGGCGACTGCAATCCTTTTTGCGGAGTGTTCACGAATGCACCTTGTCCGGGACTGGATCCACTCCGAATTTGCCGGAGAAGGGATGGCAGCGCGCGAGCCGTTTGATGCCGAGCCAGATTCCGCGGCGCACGCCGAAGCGCTCGATGGCTTCATAGGCGTACTGCGAACAAGTAGGATCGAAGCGGCAACTTCCCGCGAAAAGCATGGACAAGTAGGCCTTGTAAAAACGCAAAGCAAAAAGCGCGGCGTTGACGGTGTAGGAGCGCCTGACTTTTTCCTCGGTAGCCGGATTCAGCGCAATCATGGGTTCTGCAATAGACGCAGCAGGTCGGCGGTCAGCGTAGCGTGTGGAGATCTCGCCACAATGCTCTTCGGATGAATGACCATGTCCCATCCTGTAGGCACTTCCGAACGATGACAACGAATGGCCTCCCGCAAGCGGCGCCGGATACGATTTCGCACTACCGCTCCGCCCAGAGCCTTCTTGATGCTGAAGCCGAAGCGGCTGTGGGGCAATTGATTGGCGCGAAAAAAAACAACGAAGTGAGTGCTGGAACGCCTGCGGCCGGCGCGATAGACGGCGTCGAAATCCCCGCCACGCACCAGGCGCGCTTCACGCGGAAAGCGCAGGCGTTGGACTTCATTCGGGCGTGAGGCGATGACGGCCCTTCTTGCGGCGTGCGGCAAGGACCTTGCGGCCGCCGGCGGTTTTCATGCGTGCGCGGAAGCCATGCGTTTTGGCGCGGCGTCGTTTGCGCGGCTGGTATGTGCGCTTTGGCAAAACAATTCTCCTTTAAGGCATGGCCGTACAGCGGCCAATATCGTTACTACGTTCGCAAACCCGTTGGTGCAATGTGCGGGTAGAAAGCGAACTACAAACCGCGGAGGCGGCTGGATTGAGTTATCCAGTGTATTCGAGGCGTAAGAGAGGGTCAAGAAAGCAGGAGGTTAGGCAGTGGGTCATTTTGCAAACTGACCCCTTACGCATCGAAACAAACTCCTGGCAAAGTTTAATAGTAAGATATTATACCACTAGGTAATCTTTTGTCTCCGCGACTCTCACAATAAGCCCTTCACCCACGATTCTGGCTGATCGCTCGTATTGGTTTGCTTTAGCTGACCAAGGCCTGGAAATTTGCGAGTCGCGCCTTTTTGGCCTCTCGATGAGAGCCGGGAAAAAGCCCGATTCTCCAGACTCAAGGCCTTCTAGACCAGGAGATTGGGCAGAAAACACCCATGGACTTGAATGCTATTAAACTCTTTCGCCCATGTACTTGAATATTCAATCAAGCAAAAGGCCGGTACTTATATACAAACAAAGCACTTAGAGCGCAGCACCCCTCGGATGTCCACCTGTTCGCACAAGCCAGGTCCGCCCGTTGGCTCATTTTGTTGGAACGCACTCAGCGGCGCTCAAACGTGACTTCGGCGGTGACGCGTGTCGCAACGGCAGTGCCTTTGGGTAAATGGCCAGGAATAAATTGCCACGTTTGTATGGCTTGTACGGCGTTTTCATCCAAGCCGTAACCCGCTGGCTTGATTATCCTGATGTCGGCGGCCCGACCATCTGCAAGGACGGTTATGCGAATCAGGCTTTGGGCCTTTGAGACCCTTTTCTCACGCGCTTCAGGAGAAAACTCAGGTTCAGGACAATCCTTACATTGAGGAGAGGTCACGCCGCCCGTTGGCAGGTAAACCTGAGTAAGGGGATCGCGCACAAGAGTGTCTGTTGGCGTTGTCGTCGTGCCGCTTGCGCGCAGTTGGACTTTGAACTCGGCTATTTTCTTATCATCCCCGGTATTCCTGATGGTGATTTCCAGCTCGATAAATTCCGCGGATATCTTATAACTACCGCCGATGGCAGCTTGGACTCCCACTGCGTTGGCTATCGAGTTAAATACCGCATGGTCGTCGGCATCTATTGCCATCCATTTCTTATCTTCCAAAGCGCTGATCAAGCGGGAGTGGTCGAAAACTTGAATACCAGCTTTATTCCTGGTCAACGCAAGGCTCAGTTGTTCGGACAACTTCAAACCGATGGCCTGCGAATCCGTTTTTCGTCCGTGAAACCGGCGGATGGCAGTTATCTTAATTCTGGTTTTAACCAATTTTTCCGCGATGCGGGCGGCGAGGAGATCCATTTCCGGCGATTCAGTGCTCGTTGGGCTGGCGTTTTGCTGAGCGCTAGCGGCTGCATGGACACAAGCTGGCGACAGGTAAAGTAATATCGAAGCCAGGACCGCTGGAAGTGAAAGGGACATTCTTGCGATGTACTCTCTGTTTAATGGGAGTTTGTTGAATTTGGCATCCAGACTATCATTACCCGCCGCGTACGGTGCTGGGGATGTCCGCAAGATGAAAATCTTCCCGGGAAGCCCGGTTAGCGTCTAAAGGCTCAAACAATAAGGAGCTTCATGCGATCTATGCCTCTCTCAAAACACTTGGCGCTGTTCTTCCTGATGGGCGCGGCTGCGTGCAGCGCGTGCGTTTCTTACGCGGGGCAAGGAGCAGCGGAAAAACCATCCGCGAATGCGGCCGCAGAACAGAACAGAGGAGCTAAAAAACCGGGGCGGGCGAAGGCCGGGTCGAAGCAGTCGGTGGAGGCGAGGCTGAAGGCGGCGGAGAAGGCTAAGCCGGTGGCTCCGATTCACGAAGTGGAGAAGACGCTTTTTGCCACGCGGCAATTCAAAGAGGCGGCCATCTCGCCCGACGGAAAGCGGGTGGCCTGGGTGGAGACACTGCTTGGGAAAGATGGAGCGCCGTCCGGGAAGACCGCCATTTATATCGCAGACGTCGAGACGAAAGCCGCCGCGAGGCGTCTGAAGGCAGGAGCCGGCGCGGGCGATCATGAAGAGACCGATGTGGCCTGGTCGCCGGACAGCAAGCGTATCGCGTTTTTGTCGGATGCGGCAGCCGCTGGGCAACGGCAGCTGTATGTCGCGAACGTGTCCGGCCACGGAGAGGGCGCGGCGGGGGCGAATGGCGCGGCAAAGAAGCTGACCAGTGTGAAGGGTTATCTGGCCTCGCCAAAGTGGTCGCCGGACTGCAAAACGATCGCACTACTGTTCACGGAAAACGCCACACGGGCAGCGGGTCCGCTGGTGGCGGAGACTCCCGAGACGGGAGAGATTAAGGATGCGTTTTTCGAGCAGCGCCTGGCGGTGGTCGATCTGGCGTCGGGGAAACTGCGGCAAATTTCTCCCGCCGACACATACATCTATGAGTACGACTGGTCGCCGGACGGATTGCGATTCGCGGTGACCGCGGCGCTGGGGAATGGCGACAACAACTGGTGGGTCGCGGAGCTCTATACGCTGGAGGGCACGAGCGGCTTGATGAAAGCCATCTACAAGCCGCAGTTGCAGATCGCCAATCCGGTGTGGTCGCCGGATGGGAAGCAGGTGGCGTTCATCGAAGGATTGATGAGCGATGCCGGACTTACGGGCGGAGATATTTTTACGCTGAGCCTGGAAGATGGCGCGGTGCAGGACGTCACTCCGGAGATGAAGGCATCGGCGAGCTGGATTGGCTGGACTCCCGATAAAAAAATTCTGTTCAGCGAATGGGTGGGAGGAGACACCGGCATCGCAAGTGTGGACCCCGAGACGAAAGTAGTGGAAGCGCTTTGGCGAGGCGGTGAGTATCTGACGGCAGTGGAGGGCGGCATGTGCCCGGCAATTTCGGTGGCCAACGATGGAAAGACCATGGCGTTCGTGCGGGACTCTTATTCCGCGCCGCCGGAAGTGTGGGCCGGGCCGGTGGGCGGATGGAAGCAGATGACGCGGCGCAACGCAAGCATCGAGCGGGCGTGGGGCGACGCCAAAAGCATTCAATGGAAAAGCGGCGGGCACGAGGTACAGGGATGGCTGCTCTATCCGAAGGATTTCGATGCGACGAAAAAATATCCGCTGATTGTTAACGTGCACGGGGGGCCAAGCTGGGCGTCGATGTCGCACTGGCCCTCTCCGCATAATTACGCCGCGGCGCTGGCCGGAGCCGGGTACTTCCTGCTGTTCCCCAACCCGCGGGGAAGTTATGGGCAGGGCGAAGCGTTTACACGCGCAAACGTAAAGGATTTTGGCGGAGGCGATTTCGCCGACATCCTGGCGGGGGTGGACGAAGCCATGCGGGAGGCGCCCATTGATGCGAACCGGCTGGGCCTGACCGGCTGGAGCTACGGCGGGTTCATGACCATGTTCGGCGTCACGCAGACCAACCGCTTCAAGGCGGCCATGGCGGGAGCGGGAATCGCCAACTGGCAAAGCTATTACGGAGAGAATTTAATCGACCAGTGGATGATTCCGTTCTTTGGCAAGTCGGTGTATGACGATCCGGAAATTTACGCCAGGGCTTCGCCGCTGAACTTCATCAAAAAAGTAAAAACGCCGACGCTGATCATCGTGGGCGACAGCGACGGGGAGTGCCCAACACCGCAATCTTACGAATTCTGGCACGCGCTGAAGGCGCAAGGGGTGGAAACGGAACTGGTGGTGTATGAGCATGAGGGCCACATGTTCGCGAAACCGCAGCACCAGCGGGATGTCATCGAGCGAACACTGGCGTGGTTTGATGCTCACCTGAAATAGATTTGGGTGTGGAAAAAACAGCGCTTATTCAATACGCTAGTTGACACCTTCGGGGTTCCCAAAAGTGTCTTTATGAGGTGGAGTATGGCTTGTGCGATCAGATGGATTGCGGGTGTGATTTTGTGTGTGGCGCTCACGCCCTTTCTGGCGGCCCAGAACCCACGAGGCACGCTACGGGGCGTGGCTCGTTCGCCCGAAACATCTTGAACGAGCGTGTTTGACCGCCCCCGGCACGTGACCTAAAATCAAGTGTAGTGGGCGAGCGTGATCGCGCTTGCGCCTTCAGCCACATTCAATTCATCGCGCGGTCCTGAGCGGGGAAAATGTTTGAAAATTTAACGGAAAAATTGCAGCGTACCTTCAAGAATCTTCGCGGGCAGGGGAAGCTCACCGAGGAGCATCTGGACGCCGCGCTGGTGGAGATTCGCGAGGCGTTACTCGAAGGCGACGTGAACGTGGGCGTGGCCGACGAACTGCTGAAGAACATCCGCGAAAAATCCATTGGCACCGAAGTCATGATGCAG
>DASXLA010000084.1:0-4656 GCA_036496505.1 Candidatus Acidiferrum sp.
CCCAGCTCGTGAACAACCTGTCGATCCTGCACCCGCCCTTCCTGCTCGGTCTCATCGCGGGGGGTGCCATGATCTACTGGTTCACCGGCGCGTCCACGCAGGCGGTGACCACCGGGGCGTATCGCGCGGTGGAATTCATCAAGGCGCACATCAAACTCGACGACACGAAGGCGGCCAGCATCGCCGACAGTAAGAAGGTCGTGGAGATCTGCACCAAGTATGCGCAGCGCGGTATGCTCAATATTTTTATTGCGGTGTTTTTTGCGACGCTGTCGTTCGCTTTCCTTGAGCCGTTCTTTTTTATCGGCTACCTTTTCAGCATCGCTATCTTCGGCTTGTATCAAGCGATTTTCATGGCCAACGCCGGCGGCGCGTGGGATAACGCCAAGAAAATTGTGGAAGTGGAAATGAAGCAGAAGGGCACGCCGCTGCACGACGCCACGGTAATCGGAGACACGGTCGGCGATCCCTTCAAGGACACCTCTTCGGTGGCTTTGAATCCGGTGATCAAGTTCACAACCTTGTTCGGGCTGCTTGCGGTGGAACTGGCCGTGCAACTTACGGTGACGCAGGGCTCCAGCGTGACGCACATGCTGGCGGCGCTGTTCTTCGCGATTTCGTTCTTCTTCGTATACCGCTCGTTCTACGGCATGCGGATTCGGCAGTCGGCGTAAGCAGGCCTTCGAACTATCCGCGCATTGCAAAAAGGGCCGTTCGATGGAATCGAATGGCCCTTCTAGTTTCTGATCGCCTATCTTGTCCGTGAAATTCAGTTCAGGTTCTGATCAGGCCCGGGAAACGGTGGGCGTTGTTATCAAAGCCCGGGAACACCGTGGCCAAATCCTTTACGCCGATGTGCTTGGTGAGCGCTTCGCCCAACACATAGCGGAAATCGGTTGTCAGCGCGAGGTCGCGGCCTTCATTTAGCTCGTGATCATCCAGGCCGGGCCATCTGCCGTAAACTTTGCCGCCTTTCACTTCACCACCCATCACGAACATGCAGTTGGCGTGGCCATGGTCGGTGCCGCGGTTGCCATTTTCCTTCGCGGTGCGGCCAAATTCGCTCATGGTGACCACCACGACGTCCTGCATGCGGTCGCCCATGTCCTGATGAAACGCCGCGAGAGACTGGCCGAGGTCCTTGAGCAGATTGGAAAGCTGGCCCTGCACGCCGCCTTCGTTGACGTGATTGTCCCAACCGCCGCAATCGACGAACAGCACTTCCACGCCGACCTTGGCTTTCAGGAGCTGGCCGATCTGCTGCATGTTTTGCCCCAGACGGCTGGTGGGATACTGCGCGCCATTTTCCGGCGGCAATTTGCTGGTGTCGATCTTGCTCAGCATGTCGATGGCTTCAAAGGTTTCCGTGCCGGTGCCATGCAGCGCGTGGTCCACGCTTTGCGAGTACATGGCTTCGAAGCCGCCCTGCACAACATTGTTCATGGCTGAAGATTGCGGCATGACCTTGAAGTTTTTTAAATCGGGCAAGGCGATGGCGCCGGCGCTTCCGCGCAACATCCGCGGCAGATTCGGCCCCATGGCGACGGCGCGAAATGGTGAGGCGTGATCTTCGGGCATGGTTTGGATGGCGCGATCCAGCCAGCCATCGTCGGTAGCTTTCACGCCGGGGGTGCCGGACTCCATGAAATCCTGTGCGTCAAAATGAGAGCGGGTGGGATCCGGAGAGCCTGCGGCGTGAACGATAGCCAACTGATTCCTGTGAAAGAGCGGTTCAAGCGGCGCAAGGCTGGGATGCAAGCCAAAATATCCGTCCAGGTCGATCGCCGAAGCGCCGGCAGCACCACGGCCCGGCTGCGGAATGGCGATGGAAGGGCGCAAGCGGTAATAATTCGGTTCGGCGAACGGCACCACGATATTCAATCCATCGGCAGCGCCGCGCTGAAAGAGCACCACCAACTGCTTCTTGTTCGGCATGGGAGTGGCGGCAACCGCGCGCTGCAAGAACGCGGGCATGGCGCTCATGCCAACCATGGCCACGCCGCCCTGCTTCAGGAAATATCGCCTGGAAAATCTCACGCTAGTCTCCCTTTCTACGCATTCTACGCGGTCGCCATCAACGCCTCTGAAATTCCGGCGCGCCTAAAACAAGGCCGGTGACCACTCCCAGATCTACCTTTTTTACGGGGTCATCGAGCTTGGCCTGCAGGACCTGAGGACTGTCCAACTGCTTCTCAAGAGTTTCCACGGTGGTCGGGGCAGCCTGGCCGCCGAGAAAAATCTGCACGGCGCGCTGAAGCGCGACCTTAGGCTCGGTGGCATCCACGCCTAACAATGAGCCAACATCCGCATGCGAACCGCGAACCTTGTTCCCTGCCAGGGTCAACGAGAAATTCAGGCGGTTCAGAAGAGCGCCGGTGTTCACCCAGGCTTCAGCCTTGTCCGCGTAACCCGTCGGAGGCTGGCACTGATAGAGCGGCTCGCCGATGCGTCCGACCCATTGCACCAGCGGCATGGGAGTATCCACGTCGGTTCCCAGTTCGCGCACCGCGGAAATCACCAGCTCGAAGGGGGTCTTGATCTTGGCGCGGTAGGCTTCGCGCGACCAGAATTCCGGGGAATAAATCATGGTATGCATCACCGCGCGTATATCGCCATCGCTGGATTGAAACGTGTGGGCCATCCGGGTGACCAGCGAGGCCGGCGGATTGTCGGAAATAAAGCGCCGCGCCAACTTGGTGGAGATGAATTTCGCGGTGGCCGGCTGGAGGGTGAGCAATTCGATGGCTTGCTCGCCATCTTTCATTCCGCCTGCGTGAATTTTCTTGTTCAAGACGAATTTCGGGTCGGGATCGTGCACGCGTTCATCGAACTTGAACTCGGGATTTATGCGCGGTTTCTCGATAGTCCACCCGGTAAAGCACCGCGCCAGCTCGGTTACATCTTTTTGCGTGTAGCCGCCCTCTACTCCTAGCGTATGCAGCTCCATCAGCTCGCGGCCGTAATTTTCATTCAGGCCGCGGGTATTTTTCTTTGCCTTGCTCTGCTGCGGCGGCCGTGGAGGCCATGGATGGCCAAATCCGCCGCGACTCTGGCGCATCGCGCGCACGGCGGCTTGGCGCTGCGCAGCTCTCGGATCGGCGCTCAGGAAGTTGTCCAGATAGAAAAGCATCGCGGGGCTTTTCGCAGTCGCAGTGACCAAATCTTTAAACTTTCCCAGGGTGTGCGGCTGGATCACATCGCGTTCATAAGAGGTCAGGTACCACTTATCTTCGCCTTTGGCGGCGTACACATTGAAGTGATTGAACCAGAAGTCATCCATCACCTGCTGCAATTGCCTGTCGCTGTAGATAGCGCGAGTGATTTTGGCCATCGCCAATTCTTCGATGACGCGCTGCGGCCGCTTGCTGTCATCCGCGATGACGCGGGGCACGGCGTTGGGATCCGGTCCACTCAGGAGATTTCGTTTCCCGTTGCCGACGCCGGGCGTAGGCGGGTTGGCCATCGAGGGCTCGGTCTTCATGGACTCCAACACGCTCGACTTGTCCGCCATGTTTACTTCTGGGGAGTTGGTTTGCGCCGACTGCCCGACGGCTGCGGAAGAACTTGGCGGAGGCGTGGCTGCTCCGGCCGGGTGGACATTGCTGTCCGTGGAATTTTGCATGTCGGGGCCGGCCGAGCTTCCAACGGGCTTGCGATTCTCGTTAGCCGCTTGCTCCGCGCGTTTCGCCGCCTGCTTCTCAGCCTGTTTTGGCTGCGGATATTCCTCAATCAGGCGCCTGGTGGACATCGTGAGGGTTGGAAAGTTCTCAAGGCGCGCATTCAACGCTTTGTCGTCGATCGAATTGGGATTCAATTGCTGATCGATCCACTTTGCTAATCCCATCTGGCGGACGCGCTCAACATCACCCGGCCGGGGACCGTAAGCAAGGCGGTTCATGGCATGAAGGATGGCCTCGTCCACACTGAGTTCCGTGACGGGCAACCCCTTTAACACCGGATCCTGCTTGGATTTTTTATCATTCGCCGGCGTCGGTGATGGGGGGACTGCGGCGGAGGCGGGCAAGTCGATGCCAAGAGAGAATATGCAGCAAAGTGACAAAATCGCGGATAACCAGGCTTTAGGACGCAGGGAGACCGCAGGTTGAAAGCGACGGTGAGAGTCGTTGCGCACGATAAGGCCTATGCTTCCTGGCTTCATCTCGACAAAGTCCTAGCCTGTTAAAGACTAACCCGGGGCAGTCGGAGAAGTTGCTCCGGCCGAATCCGGCTGTGTCGAACGAGAAAGGCCGTAAAGGGGGGCTTGGCGCAATGACGGACGGGCGTTCCCCGATGGCCGTCCAAGTTTCTACCTATTGAACGTCAAAATCCACGCTGCGATTGGGCGCTTTGTTCCCGGCACCGTCCACTGCCTGGAAAACCAGGCGGTAGTTGCCGGGATTCAAATCCTTGACGTTTACTTTGAGGCCCACGGGAATGACCGGGTTGCCGGTTTGAATATATGGATCCGCGGAAACGACACCAGTAAAGACGACTTCCTTTTCGGTGGCACGCTCGAAGATGCGGTAACCCATGCCGATCTTAGGGGGATTGGGAGAAGTCAGCAACGGCTCGTAAATCTCGGAATACATCACCACGTTTTGATCGCGCTTGAAGTGATTGGTTCCGGAAGGCGTAATCTGCATGCCCTTAACAACG
>DASXLA010000085.1:0-24628 GCA_036496505.1 Candidatus Acidiferrum sp.
GCCGAAGATACGCGCATGAGAGAAGGAGATGGGGAAGCTGATGCCGGTGTCGAGCAAGGTGTCGTCGTCCGGATAGTTGTGAAAATCGCGGCGAAAAATATTGGCGTCGATGCGCAGCTTGCCAAAGAGCGATTTGGTGAGGCCGCCTTCGTAGTAATTGGCCAGCGCGGGGCGCACCGGGAGGCGGAGAACCAGCGGATCGATGGCGTTTAATTGCTCAGAGCTGGCGAGGAGCAAATTTTCGACGGCGGGTGTCTGGAAAACGCGGTCGTAGGAGGCGTGCAGCAACAGATTCCAGGCGGGCACATAACGCGAAACGCCCAGGCGCGGGCTCCAAGCGGATTGATGCACGACGAAGCCGTAATGGTCGAAGCGTAAGCCCGCGGCGATATTCCAGTTGCCGAAATGAATCTGATCCT
Organism: Candidatus Acidiferrum sp.; assembly: GCA_036496505.1. Classification (GTDB taxonomy): domain Bacteria; phylum Acidobacteriota; class Terriglobia; order Acidiferrales; family UBA7541; genus Acidiferrum. The sequence continues at coordinate 420 of DASXLA010000085.1, forward strand.
GGAGATATGCGGAGGGCTCGATGTCCCAGTGGCGATCGGCGAATTGAAATTGCTGCTGGGTGTCGGGATCGAACTGGGACGGATCGGTGATGAGGTAATGGAGTTGTTCATGCACCGGAGTGAAAAAGCTGTCGACGCCGGTCTTCCAGTTGTGGCGGCCATGGTGTCCGGCCAGGTCGGCGCGAGCGTAGCCTTCGCGATAGCCGCGCGACTGGGAAATAACCACCGGCGTGGCCAGCGGATTGGAAGTGAGGTCGGCGCTGGCATCGCGGACGCTTCCGGACAAGCTGAGAAATAAATTGGGAGAAAGCGTGTGCTGGAAGAAAACCTGGCCGCTGGTTTCGAGATTGGTGATGTCCTGGCGCTGACCGGCCTGCTGCTGCACGAGTTCGTTGGGAACGAGAAAGCGGACGGCATTGTGAATGAGGGTGACGCGGAAATGATCGCCGCCGGAAAAATTGCGCTCGTAGGAGGCGGAGAAGCCGCCGGCATTGCCGCGGTTGGTGAAATTTTCCAGCACCGGCGGATCGAGGTAACGATCGGTGTGGAAGCCGTTGCCGCTCAGCGAAAAACGATTTTCGCCCGCGGCGTAGGAAACGGCGGCTGAGCCGCTGGTGCTGGAAAAACTTCCGCCATTGACGTCCAGTTGGCCGTGCAGTCCCGAAGGCACATCCTTGATGGTGGTGACTTCCACGACGCCGCCGAGTTTGCGGCCATACTCCGCGGGAAACGTGGCGGTCAGCACGCGCATGGAGTCGGCGTTGTCGGCGTCGAATTCGGGAGCGAAGGCCGGAGAGCGATTTTGCGTCAACGGCAATCCATCGAAAACATATTGCACGTTGTATTCAGAGCCGCGGGGATGCAGGACGCCGTTGGCTTCGTAGAGCCATCCGGGCTGCTGATTGACGAGGTCGCTGAGATTTCTGCCGGGCTGAGCGGCCATTTCCTGGTCGAGGGTTTGGCGGCCCACGGAATAGATTGAGCCGGTGCGGCTGGGGTCGACCAAGGTGTCGGAGTCGGTGACCTGAACCTGCGTGGCCACGGAGGCCACGCCCAGAGTGACGGGAACATGCAGCGGAACTTCGGAGCGAATGTCGACGAGATTGCTCCAGGTGGCAAAACCCGGCGCACGGACGCTGAGGCGATACACACCGAAGGGCAAATCCTGGGCGCTGAAGCGGCCATCGGGCGAAATCTGAAAGGTGCGATGCATCTGGTTCACTTCACTGAGCAGCTCGGCTTCGGCGGCCAGCGACGCGCCCTGGGCGTCGCGGACTTCGATGCGCAACTCTCCACGCGCGCGCTGGGCGCGAAGCGGCGCGGGCCACGCGGAGAAATACAGCAGAGCAGGAACGAAGAGCAGGAAGTGGCGGACTGACGGGCGCATTTTACAGGTTGAGAATCATCACCATTCGAGTTTCATACCAGCCCGGCGGTTGCCTGAGCTAAACTTCCACACGGCATTGATCGCGCTGCCTTGGCCTGGCGCCGGGAAGCAATGGCTTCGAGAGCGCACTTCTTCGGTGGCAGTTCGGGCTCGCACTTCGGGCGCGTACTTCGGAACGATGTTTTTACGTTAGCACGAAGGCACCGCGCTCCACAGCGCACCGGGACAAGCGGCGGCTAAAAAGCAACAATTCAATTACGGCTGAACTTCGCGGGACAGATTTTTTTGGGCCGCGAATCAAACCCTGAGGACCCATGCGCCGTCTGCTGTGCACCATCGGCTTTACCGGGAAAACCGCACAGGAATTTTTCGCGTTGCTGCGGGAAGCCGGCGTCGAGCGGGTGATTGACGTGCGCCAGAACCGCACCGGCCAGCTTTCCGCGTTCGCCAAACACCCGGACCTGGAATATTTCCTCAAGAGCATCGCAAATATCGGATATGAGTATGAGCCGCTGCTGGCGCCGTCGCCGGAAGTGCGGAAGGCGTATCAGAAGAGTAAGGATTGGCCGGCGTACGAAACGGCGTTCCTGAAACTGATGAAGCAGCGGCGCGTTCCGAAAGCGGTGGACACGGCGAGATGGCCGGGCAGAGTGGCGTTGCTGTGCAGCGAGCCGGGCGCCGAGCAGTGCCATCGAAGATTGGCGGCGGATTTATTGCGCGAACAGTGGCGCGCGGCGGGTGATGAGGTGGAAGTGCGGCACCTGGCGACGAAAAAAGGGAAGGCCAAGAAGGCGGCAGAGGGGTCACGGGGCTAAGAGAAGCAAATGGAAGCGAATCCGTCGTCCGCGGGAAAGATCGCGGAAAAATCCACGCACGAGTTTTCTGGCATCGCGGTTTTAACCGGCTCTGCGGCGACGCTCGGCTCGCGGCTGGTGCCGTCGGAAGAAGTGGACCGCGCTTTTGGCATGCCGCCGGGAAAACTGCGCGAGCGCGCGGGAATCGAGTCGCTGCGATACGCCACCGAAGACCAGAACGAGGCGACGCTCGGCACTGCGGCGATGCGCCAGGCGCTGGAGCCGGCGCAGTGCGACCGCAAAGAAATCGATTGGGTCATCGCCAGCAGCGAAACGCATCGCGAATATCCTTCGCTGGCCGCGCAACTACATAAAAGTTTGGAGCTGCGGGAAAACTGCGGAGCGTTGGACGTGGGCGGCGCGTGCCTGGGGCTGCTGCATGCGTTGGCGGTGGGCCAGTCGTTCATAGAATCGGGGCGGGCGCGAACCATTGGAATCGTGACCGCGGATGTTCACAGCCGGAGACTTGCGCCCGGCCGGGTGGCGGGCGAGTTCGGCGGCTTGTTTGGCGATGGCGCCAGCGCGTTTGTGCTGCGCGCGCATTCCGGAGAACTGAATCGCGGGGCATACCGCATGGGGAAATTTGTATTTGGCTGCGCGAGCCAATACGCGGAAGCGATTCGCGTGCGGGATGAGCGGGATGGCGGCCTGGAAGTGCACTTCGACGGCGACGCGCTGTCTCGCGCGGCAATCACGCGGATGGAGCGGGTCATCGGGGAGGTGGAAGGCAGCAGCGGAATCCCGCGGGCGGAGGTGGGGGCATTTGCCACGCATCAACCGAACCCCCGGCTGGTGACGCTGCTGGCCAAACAGTGCAACGTTCCGGCGGGCTCCTTCCCGGCGGTGGCGCGCACGGCCGGGAACCTGGGATCGTCGACGTGCGGGGTGGCGCTGCACCTGGCATTGGAGACGGCGAGCCGATTGGAGCCATCGAAACGGAAGGCGATATTCGTGGCGTCGCTGGGGCCGGGGCTGCTATTTGGGGGCGGGTGGCTGGCAGTTGGAGCGACGGCCGAAAGCGTGAAGTTGTAACATTTCGTTACATCAATGCGGAAACGGTGGCCGGGGCGGCAGGCTTGATGTGCAGTTATTCATCCTGTAATGAATCACTTACGATATAGATTTGGTTGGACTTGGAGTTGCACTCTTGTAGCCGCAAGAACGGCTGTCAGGATCGCTTGTCCCTGTTGGAGTGAATAAAAATGAAGCAGCGACTCAGAAGAGCACAGTCAGGATTCTCGCTCATTGAAGTGATCGTAGTCGTTGCAGTGATTGGCGTGCTGACCGCCATGGCCATCGTGCTGACGCAAGGCACGGTGCAGAGGTACAGAGCGAATACCGCGCGCGACGAGGTAGTGGCGCAGATTCGCCTGGCGCGGGAGTTGGCCATCTCCAAGCGGCGCAATGTGCGCATCGACTTTAACCCGCCGAATCAAATGCAGGTGACGGTGGAATATTTGACGGGTGAGGCGGCGGGACTGGCGTATGCGCCGGTGTACCTGAACGATGCGGACCAGGGCGTGAGCGGTGGAGCGTCGTTCTATGTTTTCCCGACGCTGCCGGACACCCCGATGGGATTCGGAAACACCTCGGCGATCAATCTAGCGGCGCCCACCGGTGGCGGGGCCTGGGCGGTAATGTTCACGACGTCAGGAGCGCTGGTGGGCACTTCGGCGCTGGCGGGCTTCAACGTGGTGGGAAACAGCAACCCGGTGAACGCATCGATTTTCGTGGGAATACCGAACAACGCCGATACCGCGCGGGCGGTAACTATCCTGGGCGCGACGGGCCGAGTTCGGACTTATTCCTGGGACGGTTCGCTATGGAGAGAATAAGGAGCCAAGCAATGGAGCGCCGACGAAAAGCCGTTGGTCAACGCGGTTTCACGATGATCGAAGCCTTGATTTCGATTGCGGTGCTGTCGTTTGGCGTGCTGTCGCTGGCGGCGGTGTACGCGCAGGGGCTGTATTACGCGAGCTTGACGCAATACGACTACATCGCGGAGAAAAAGGCGGAGCAGGCGGTGGAAGCCATTTTCACGGCGCGCGATAACAACACCTTGAGCTGGGCGCAGATTCAAAACACCGGTTCCGGAGGCGTATTCCTGCCGGGCGCGCAACCAATGCTGCAGCCCGGGATAGACGGCCTGGTGGGCACCGTGAGCGATGCGGGATCGGCGGACGAATTCATCGTCATCGGGCCCAACACCGCCGGACAGATCGGCACGTCCACGGACCAGAGTGTGGACCTGAATCCATGGATGACGCGGACAATCGAGGTCATTCCGGTGGTGGACACTGCCGGGAATAATGAGCCGAATCTTCGGCAGATCACCGTCACCATCAACTATCACGTCGGGCAGATGCAGCGCACGCATACCTTGATCAGCTACATCTCGTCGTTCGCATAAAAGGAACGCGCAAAGAGGAACGCAGGAGCTCCTGGCAATGAGAAAACAGTTGGGATTTTCGATTATCGAAATGACGGTGGCCATGGGGGTAGCGCTGGTAGCCCTGGCGGCGACGGTGGTCGCGTTCCGGGACTCGGCGTACACCAACCAGCGGGTTTCGCTGAAAGCGGACATGTCCGATAACTTGCGCGCGGGCATGAATTTCATTCAGCAGGATTTGATTCAAGCGGGGACGGGCATTCCGGTCGGCGGGATCTCCATTCCGAACACGGGAACGGCGGGATCGGGCTGCGTCACCGGCGTATCGGCACTGAACCGGCCATCGCTCACCGCGAGCGGCCTGGAATTTCCGATTTGCAACACCACGTTGCCGGCTGTGGAGCCCGGCGATGGGCTGGGAAATACGGTCAATTCGCCGGATGCCACCTCAGTGTTGCCAACCGATTTGATCACCATGATGTACGTCGACAACACCCTGGGTCTCGACAATAAACCGATCAACCAGGCGCCTTTCGCAGCGGACCCGGGATGCACGGGGACCATCAGCCCCGCCGGGAATACCGTGGTGTTCGATAACACCACGATTTATCTGGGCGTGGTGAACTGCGTGGACCTGAGCAAGGCGAACGTGCCGGTCAGTCCCGGCGACCTGATCATGTTCAGCAACGCGAATGGGAATGCCATTCAGACGGTTACGGCGGTGTCGGGCCAAACATTGACGTTCGGCAGCGGGCTGGCGGCCGGGGACTCCTTCGGATTAAACGGCACCGGCAAGCCGGCCGGAACGTTGATCAACCTGCAGAATTACACGCTGAACGGGGCGGGCAACCGCGTTTACAACGGAACGTATCCGCCGACGACGGCTTCGCGAATCTGGATGATCAGCTACTACCTGGACGACACCACCGACCCGGGACGGGTGCGGTTGATTCGCCGGACAAATTTCAATCCTGGCGTGGTGGTCGGAGAGACCATCGAAAATCTGCAGTTCACGTATAACTACGTCAGCGGCGGAGCTGTGGCGGCCAATCAAAACACGGTTCCCACGGGTTACTCGGAAAACCAGATTCGTTCCGTGGACGTGTACCTGGGCGCGCGCTCGGATAACGCCATCAACCTCAATGGAAAATCGAGCTATATCCGCAACAGTCTTCAGACGCAGGTTTGCCTCCGCAGCCTGTCCTACGTCAATCAATACCAATAGGAGAATGACGATGAAAGCCCCAAAAACGCCAATGCGACGTGAGGCCGGCATCGCCCTGCTCACTACCATCTTATTGATGCTGCTGATGTCCAGCCTGCTGGTGGGATTCGTGCTGCTGATCACCGAAGGGCAGAAGATGAGCGGCATGAACAACGACTACAGCCGCGCGTTTTACGCTTCGGAAGCGGGCATGGAGAAAATCACCGCGGACCTGGGGACGTTGTTCAACAAGAACTACGCGCCGACGGCGGCGCAACTGGCGGCCATCTCCGCGCAGCCTCCGGTCCTGAACGGAATTGCGTATACGCAGTTCGACGGCTCTTCCGGCTATAGCCTGGCGTACCCGGGACAGCCTGGCCCTCCAGTCGCGAACGTGACGCAGATCAAATCCGGAACGTCGCCGTACCAGGGCATGACCGCGCTGGCCACGCCGTACACGTTGACGGTGACGGCGCGCACGAACCAGGGCACCGAAGTGAAATTGCAGCGCACCACGCAGACCGTCGGCATTCCGATGTTTCAGTTCGGAGTATTTTGCGACGGGGATTGCAGCTTTTTCCCTGGGCCGGATTTCAACTTCGGCGGCCGCACCCACACCAATGGAAATTTGTTCCTGGCCTCAGGAGGCACACTTTCACTGTCGGATAAAGTGACGGTGGTGAAAGACGTAGTGCGCACCAATCTTTCGAACGGATTTCCGACCACCACCGGACAGTATGGCGGCACAGTGAACGTAACCACCTCTCCGGGAACAGGTGCCTATCGGGCGCTGGGTTACAACGAAGGCAGCCTGGTGGGAACACTGGGATCGGCGGCGAACCCGACCTGGCCCACCATTTCTCAAGGCTATTACAACAGCAACATCGTGAACGGCGCGAAACCGCTGAACCTCGGCATCGTGACGTTGGGCACGGGCACCAAACCGATCGATATTATTCGCCGGCCGATTCCCGCGGATGCCGCGGTAGTAACGCAGCAGCGCTATTTCGCGCAGGCCAGCGTGCACGTGATTTTGTCCGATAATCCCGCGGACATTATGAACATGCCGTGCGTCGATCCGACCACGCAGCCTTTCGATCTGCGCAAGTTGGCGCAGACCGCGGCCACACTTCAGATTTCCGCGGACCCACAGATTACCTACCTGCGAGGCAAGCTGGGAGCGAAGCTCGTTCCGCTGGCCACCTCCGGATCCACGGGCGCGTACGTGCCCTCGTCCCCGCTGGCACCTGCAGGCGATGGTTACTGGGTGGCGCCCGGTGAACCGATTGAGCCGGGCTTCTTGAAGATTGAGATTCAGACCTCCCAGGGCAGTCCCTGCGGCAGTTGGCAAGACGTGACGCTGGAAGTTCTGGCGCTCGGATATGTCGGCAGAAACATTAATCCTGTGGGCGCAGTGCCAAACACCAGCCTGCCAGTATTGCCCGCCGGGCAACAGGTGCCGGAAGCCGCTACGGGATGCCCCGAGCCATTTCCCAACGCCATCATCCGGCTGGAACGCATCCGCGATAACCCCGGAGCGGGCGTCGGCAATGCGTGCGGAGTGGATGCGTTCGGAAATATCCTTTTCAACGGCACAAACGATTTCTGGCCCAACGTGCTGTTCGACACGCGCGAAGGTACGCTGCGCGACGTTTCGCCTGGAGGCAATATCGGAGCTCCAGCGATCAACTACAGCCAGATGGTGAGCCCCGGCGGAGTGATGCATTACGTCGAGCTGGATGCCGGCAACGTGGCCAAGTGGCTCGCCGGAATTATTCCTGGCACCGGCCATACCTCATTCGATCCTTTGACCGCGCCGAACGACTACACCGTATATATTTCCGATCGCCGTGGAAACTGGGTGAACGGAGCAACGCTGCCCGGACCGTGGCCGCCGCTGTCCTTCACTCAGAATGAAACGGGAGAGTACGGATTCGAAGACTACATCAACAGCGCGGTAGCCAACGGCTGCCCCAACAAAGCGGTGGAGACCGCAGAAGACATCGACGTGCTCGGGCCGGGCGTGCTGTTTACCTACGGCCAGGATCCGGGTCACGCACTGCTGCCTTCCAATCCTGCAGGCCTGCCATATCTGAACGGGGCGCCCTGGCTGGGCGGTTACAGTCCGCTGCCGGGTGTGGCCAATCCCGGGACGGTTACCTCCGGAGCCGGCGCCAATGTGTTCGCGCCCTTGCCCGCCTGCAACGTCACCAACAATCCGTCCGGTTCGACGCTTTGGCCCGGCGTGTACATCATTCATGCCAATGAAGCGCGAGAAAACCCGACGTTCTTTTTCCGGCGCGCGGTGAAAATCGTGGACGGTAGCAACCTGCAAACCGGCGCCTGCCCCGGCACCAACGGAGCCACGACGGTAAATTGCGGATTGACGATTGCCGCGGAGAATCCGGCTTACCTGAAAGGGGACTTCAACTCCAATTCCGCCGGGAATGGCTGGAACGATCCGCACGTAGCCACATCCATCGTGGCGGACGCGGTGACACTGTTGTCCAACAACTGGAACGACGTGAACTCGTTCTCCTCACCGTTCAGCCAGAATAACCGCGGAGCGGCAACCACCTGGTATCGCGTGGCCATCGTCGCCGGCAAGGGTTTGTCGTTTGCCCAGCCGACGGCATATGCCAGCCCCCAGGACTTCGGCACCGACGGCGGGGTACACAACTTTCTGCGCTACATCGAAAATTGGGGCGGCCAGACGTTGCATTATGAAGGCTCGATGATCAGCCTGTACACCAACCGGCAAGCCATCGGGACTTTCAAGTGCTGCACGACAGTGTACAGCCCGCCGTCCCGCGGATACTTCTTCGACACCGAATTTCTGCAGCCGCAACTTCTGCCGCCGCGAACGCCGCTGTTCCGCGACGTCAACACTACGGGCTTCACGCAACTGCTCCTGCCGCAACAGTAGAAGCAGGCGACACCCAAACGAACCAGCAAGAGCCAACGCCGCACCAAGGCGTTGGCTCTTTAATTTTTGCGCGGAGGAAGTGCGACAGCTTGAAAATTCTATTCGCTGCGCCGCAGTTGAATCGCATCCTGCTCGGCGATTTTGGCGGCCACCAAGCGCATTTCTTCGTGAATCAGGCCGTTGGTCGCCAGGATGTGCGGCCCGCCGAGGCGATACGGCTGGCCGGAAAAATCGGTGACTTTGCCGCCGGCTTCCTGAACCAGCAGCACGCCCGCTGCGGTATCCCAGGCTTTCAATCCAAATTCCCAGAAGCCCTCGAAGCGCCCGGCCGCGACGCAGGCAAGATCCAGTGCCGCGGAGCCGTCCCTGCGCACGCCGTGAGAGCGCATGGTGAAGTCGCCGTAATAGCGTAGATTGGGGCTGGCGTCGCGTCGGTGCACCGGAAAGCCGGTGCACAGCAGGCTGGTGGAAAGCGTGGGGATTTTGGAGGCGTGGATTTTCTTGCCGTTGAGCGTGGCGCCTTCGCCGCGAGCGGCGGTGTAGAACTCTTCGGAGATGGGGTTGTAAACCGCGCCGGCCAGCAGCGAGTCGCCCTGCGAGAGCGCAATGGAAACACAGAAACAAGGATAGCCGTGCGCGAAATTGGTGGTGCCGTCCAGAGGATCGACGTGCCAGCGATATGCGGAGCCGGAAGCGGACTCGTGCCCGGTGCCTTCTTCCGCGGCGATGGCGTGATCGGGAAAAAGTCTGGTCAGGCGCGCGACGATGGCCGCTTCGGAGCGTTTGTCGGCCTGCGTGACCAGGTCGACTTCGTTGCCTTTATAGGAAATGTGTGGGGGACGCGCGAATTCTTCGCGCAGAATCTGTCCGGCTTCTCGAGCGATGGCGACGGCAGCTTGAAGAAAATCGTTGGGCATGAAGAAATTTTGCTGGAAGGCCGCGAAAGCCCTTCCGTTTCTACTGTACCAGCCGACCGCAAGGAAGTGACACGGAATTTCCGCGACGTGCGCGAGTGAATTTCTTCTGCATGGGCGATGCGAGCGCGGTGGGAATTTATTGCGGGCCGGTAAGGTAGGTTTTGCGGTGGCGAACTTTATAGTTATCCAGAACCTTCACTTCGATGCTGCGGTAGGTATTGGCCGGGCCGCGCGGATTGGGATAGTAGCCCAGGCGGTACTGCGTGCGGAGCTCGCGGTCGATGCGATCGAAAATGATGTCGAGGTCCTGGGGAGAATCGGGAAAAAAAATAGCCCCGCCGGTGGTGTCGGTGATGGTTTCGATGGCGTGCTCCCCGGCGGTGTTGCGGCCGTTTTCGTTTTTGACCGGGCGGACGATGATGCTGTACAGCAAAGTATTGGCGCGGACCGCTTCCTTGCGGGCGGCTTCAAAATCGGCGCGGCTGGTGGTTTCGCCGCCGTCGGTGACCAGGATGATCACGCGGCGGCGCTCATCGCCGCGGCGTTCGAGGGAGCGCGAGGCGAGGAGCACGGCGTCATAGATGGAGGTGCCCGCGCCGGGAGGGATGCGCAGCACCGCGCTCTGCAGGGAGCCGACATTTTCCGAGAAGGCCGCAATCTGCGTGACGTTTTCATCAAACGCATAAACCGCCAGGCGGTCGCCGGGCCGCAGCACCTGCGCGATGAAATGGGAAGCGGCCTGCTGCTCAAAGGTAATTTCCTTGTGGGCGCTGAGGCTGGCGTCAATCATGAGCACGATGTCGAGAGGCTGCTTGGTTTCGGGCTCGAAAATTTCGATTTTCTGTGGCACGCCCTCCTCAAAAAGCTGAAAGGCCTGGACGGGCAGGTCCGGAGCGGGGCGATTGTTGTCGTCGAGCACGCTGGCGAGCACGTTCACGAGGTTGACGCTGACCTTGATTTTGGTGCGCTGCGCGGCCTCATCCGCGTTGTCGTTGGTTTCGTTGTTGTCCTTGTTGACGAGGACCCCGGGGTGCGGATCGGGCGCGGTGGAAGAAGGTGGGGTTGTATTGGTCGAGGAGGACTTCGGCTTGGTTTTACGTGCCCACGGCGGACGGTCGGAGTTGTCCTGCGGCGCCGCGCTACCGGCGGCTGACAATGCAGCTACGGCGAAGAGGGCCAGTCCGGAAGCTCGTAATGTGCGGGCGCGCATCAGGTGATTAAGATGCCGTCTCTGGCGCGGGAGTCGCCGAAGGGACGGGGGGCAACTCGCCGTCAGCCCACACCGAGCCGTCCTCGAAGTATTCCTTCTTCCAGATAGGCACGGTGCGCTTGAGCGTGTCGATGGCGTAGCGGGATGCGTCAAAAGCGGCGGCGCGATGCGGGGCGCTCACCGCGATGTAGATGCTGGTTTCACCGATTTCCAGGTGGCCCAGGCGGTGAACCATGGCGACGGCGTGGATGGCGAAATGTTCGTGGAGATGCGCGGCGATTTCCCGCATCTTGGCCATGGCCATGGGTTCGTAAGCTTCGTATTCGAGATACAAGGTGCGGCGATTTTTGGAATGATCGCGGACGAAGCCGTCGAATAGCACCGTGGCGCCGTCACCGGGGCCGCGCACGTGCGCGGCGAGCATGGCCGGATCGATGGGCTCCTGAACCAGCTTGATAAGGTCTGTGATGGGCGCCGCCATGAATGCGCTTCAGCCGCCGCTGACGGGCGGCAGAAAAGCGACCTCATCGCCGCTGCGAAGCGTAGTGCTCCATGCAGCGAACTCCTGATTGCAGGAAGCCACCACGGAAGAGCGATACTGCTGGAGTTGCGGATAGCGGGTGGCGTACTGCGCGAACAGCGCTTCAATATCCGCGTTGGCGGCAAGGTCCACAGAGTCATCCGCGCGTCCGGCGACTTCCTTCAGGCGGCCGAAAAACAAAACCTTGACGCGGATGCTTTGCGCAACGGAAGGCATAGGGCGATTGTAACCCGCGTGCCGGGGCGGCACTAGTGCCAGGCGCTGCGCGGACGGTGAGTTGCGCAACCCGCGGGCGCCTTGTGAAAAATGCCGGGCATGCGCATCACTTTCTTGTTCCGTTGCTGGATTTACTGAATTTTTCGAGGAGACCATGAATATTCTGATGACCGGGGCCACCGGCCTGGTGGGAACGGCGCTGGTGGAGACGCTGTCGCGAGAAGGCCATACGATTTATCGCCTGATGCGAAAGGACGGAGAGAAGAAGGACGCGCAAAGCAAGCCGGGCATTTTTGATCTGCCGTGGGATACGAAGAGGAGTGAGATGGAGAGTTCGCTCGCGGCGGCGCTGCGCGAAGTGCGAGGCGTTGTGGATGGTGTCATCAACCTGGCGGGAGCATCCATCGCCGGCGGGCGATGGACGGCGGAGCGAAAAGCGTTGCTGCGATCGAGCCGCGTGGATACCACGCGCGTGCTGGTGAATGCCATGGGGGCCATGAAGCAACCGCCGCGCGTGCTGATTTCCGCGTCGGCCATCGGCTATTACGGTGAACGCGGCGATGAGCGGCTCACGGAAAAAAGCGAGCTGGGAAGCGGCTTCCTGGCGGAGCTCGCCAAAGAATGGGAAGCCGAGGCGCAGCGCGCGGAGCAATTCGGCGTAAGAGTCGTGCGCGTGCGCTTCGGAATTATCCTGGCGAAACACGGCGGCGCGCTGCCGCAGATGATGCCGCCATTTCGATTTGGCGTTGGCGGCAAGCTGGGCTCGGGGCGGCAATGGATGTCGTGGGTGGCGTTGGAAGATGTGGTGGCTATCGTCCGCAAGGCGCTTACGGAGGATGGATTGAGTGGCGCGGTGAACGTGGTGACTCCCGGCGCGGTGCGCAACGCGGAATTTACGAAAGCCTTGGCCGCGGCGATGCACCGGCCGTCGATTTTCACCGTGCCGAAATTCGCGCTGCGCTTGGCGCTGGGCGAGATGGCCGACGCGTTGATGGCCAGCGACCGGGTGGTTCCGGAGAAATTGACGGAGCAGGGCTACGGGTTTCTCCACGCCAATATCGAGGAGACGCTGCGGACCATATTAAGGTAGCGGACCAGATGAAAACCGAAGTAGTCGAAGAGGATCGCTTCCCGAATCGGAATATGAGAGTTACGCGGAATACCAAATCGGAACGGACCAGGTTCAGCGCCGCAACCACCGTGACGCGCTGTGCGCTTGTAAGTCATTGATTATAAGTAACTAATAAACTTAAAGTCGGCCTTCCTCCCCGCTTCCAGGCCAGAAAATCTCGAGTTTTTCGCTGGCCCTGCGCCTGCATTGCGTACGCTTATGCGGCCCTTCCCGCACAGCGGTTCGAAATCTTTCCCGGCTTCGTGCCTGGGCGTCTGCGCCCTTCTGATGGGCGCGGTGGTGTGCGAGAGCGGGTGCGCCGTGGTTGGTTCCAAGGCTTCGCAAAATCCTCCACCCGCACAGAACATCGGCGTGACCGTGACGGCTTCCAGCGAATCGGCGCTGCTCGGCAATCAACTGACATTCTCGGCTACCTTGACCAACACATCGGACAGCACGGTGTCATGGAGCGTGGGAGGTGTTGCGGGCGGCACGGCGACGGCGGGCACGATCACCAGCGCGGGAGTTTATACCGCGCCGGCGCGCCTGCCGGTTCCGGCCAGCGTGCAAATTACTGCGACGAGTCATGCGGATGCCGCCAGGTCGGCGTCCGTCACTATCACCGTGCTGAGCGACGTGAGCGTGACCATCGCGCCGGGCGCAGCGGCGGTGGAGCTGGGCGCGACGCGACCGTTTGTGGCCAGCGTGAGCAGCGCGGGGCATCCGGACAAAACAGTGTTGTGGAGCGTGTCCGGAGTTGCTTGCCCGTTGGCCTGCGGGTCGGTGGATGCCGGCGGGAATTATACCGCGCCGCAAATTCTGCCCGCGCCGGCGAATGTCACGTTGACGGCGCGCAGCGTGGCCGACGGGGCGAAGCAGGCCTCCGTGACCGTGAACGTGACCAGCAATTTTGCGCTGCAACTCTCCGTGCCGGCCACCGTGGCTCCCGGGGCGGTTGCTACTTTTACGGCCACGCTTACTCCCGCCGCTGGATCGAATCCCAGCGCGGCGCTGGTGTGGGCGCTGGCGGGCGCCGGGTGCAACGGCGCGGCGTGCGGGACGTTGACGGTGGTAACCATTCGCGGTGCGGGCGGAAGCGCCACCGCGGTGACCGCCAGCTACACCGCGCCGCTCACATCACCGAATCCCGACAGCATCGTGGTGACGGTTACGCCGCAGGCGGACCCGGGAAAAGCGGCACAGCAAAGTTTTGCGATTCAAGGCGGAGCGGGCGGCGGCGGAGTAACCCTGACAGTATCTCCGGGCACTGCGACCCGCGCGATCAATCATCGCATCACCCTCACGGCGCAGGTGAGCGGGACGGCGAACACCGGCGTGAACTGGAACGTAAACGGCTTCGCGGTAGGAAACACCGGTGTCGGGCAAGTCTGCGTCGTGGGCTCCAATCCATGCCAGGCGGTGAGCGGCGGAAACGTTTTGCAGGTTGATTATGTCGCGCCGGGCGCGCCGCCCGCCATGAATCCCGTGGCCGTGCAGGCGGTGAGCGCCGCGGATGGCACGAAAAGCGCATCGGCGCAAATCACCATCATCAACCACGTGCAGGTGTCGGTTTTGCCGGGGAGTGTTTCGCTGGCGCCGCTTGGAGTGCAGCTATTTGCGGCGACGGTGCTCGGCACCGACAACCAGAATGTAGTGTGGCAAATCCAGGGCGCGACGTGCGCGGCGGGAAGCTGCGGGTCGATCACAAACAGCGGAGTGTATACAGCGCCCGGAACCGCCCCGGCGCCGGATGCGCTGCAAGTGGTGGCTCTCAGCAGCGAGGATTCGTCGCAGATGGGCATCGCGAACGTGGCCATCTCCACCGGCTTGAACATCGCCACGCTGCATCCCGCCAGTGTGTATGCGGGCGCGGCCAACGGTTTCACGCTGCGGGTGAATGGCAGCGGCTTCGCGCCTTCAGGATCCGCGGCTGGCGGTTCGATTTTGTTGATTGCCGGAACGGCGCGCACCACCACCTGCACCGCGACGGATGTCTGCGTGGCTCCGGTCACGGCGGCGGACGTGGCGCTGGCGGGAAGCGTGAGCGTGCAGCTGCAGAATCCCGACAACAGCAGGTCCAACGCGGTGGCGCTGGTGGTGGCGCCGCCAAACGTCGCGGATGAAGTGATTGCCCTGAGGGCGGGCGCGCCGGAAGTTGCCGGAAAAGACATCGTGGTGGTCGAGCCTACCACCGCGGGCGTTTCCGTGCCGGGCGCCGACGTGGATTTAAATGTGGCCGCGCTTGGAGTTTTTTCTGCGGCGAACAACGCCTGCACCCTGGGCGGGAATCCGGTGGCGCTTACGCGCCCGGCGACGGGCGTCGCCGCCGCGGACATTTGTCTTTTTTCGCAAAGCGGGCTCGACGCCAGCATGACCTTCACGGTGAGTGGTCCCGGCGACCTAGCGGTGATTGGCAAGCAGCCGCTGGGGTTGGGAATCATTCGGCTGACGCTGCAGGTGCCGGCGACGGCAGCTCCTTCGGCGCGCACGCTTTTCATACAAAACACAAATCTGGACAAGACCGCCGCGAGCGGAACGCTTTGGGTGAATTGAAACGGTGAATTGAAACGGGGGATGGTGAACTGCAATGAGCTATCGGGAACGCAGGATGTTTTTGTGGATCTTATTTCTGGTGGGAATCGCGCTGGCGGCGGTAGTGGCCAAGGCCACCACGCTGGCGCGGCTGAGTTTTGACGACTTGGCGCAGCAATCCGTGGCGGTGGCGCGGGTGCGTTGCGTGAGCTCGGAGAGCCGCTGGGATGGCGGAGAAATCTGGACGGAGTCGCGCTTCGCAGTGGTGGAGCAGGACAAAGGCGCTCTGGACGCGACGGTTACAGTGCGCATGCTGGGCGGGCGAATGGGCAATCTCACTTCGCGCGTGGATGGCGTCCCGGCGTTTCGTCCCGGCGAGGAACTTTATTTATTTTTGTGGGGAAAAGCGGGAGAGCCGTATCGCGTGCTGGGGTGGTCGCAGGGAACTTTTCGCATCGCGCGGGATGCGCGCAGCGGAGCGGAAAAAGTAACGCAGGAATTGGCGTCGACGAGTTTCGATGCGCAGACGCATCAATTCCACGCCGGCGGAGTGCGCGGCATGGCTTTGAGCGCCTTTCAGGAGAAATTGCGCCAGGCCCTCGCGCAGCGCGTTCCCTAGAGAGTTACATCCAGGCCGGGCTTCTCGCCCCGCGAATGCCGCCGCCTGATTTGCGCTTTTTGCGGGCACTGCGCCAGCGGCTTTCAGGCCGGGCACGCGCGGTGGTGTGTTTGGGCGCGGGCGTCAGGTGCGATGAATGGCAACAAGCAGGACGGGGAGCGCAAAAATTGGCGTTGAAGATTTGCCGGTTGGTGCTACTGCGCGGCGAGTATCGCGACGAAAAATTCGTAACTGGAAAAGAGGCGGCCATGAAATGTAAATTCGGCACAGGTTTCACGATGAAGATGGCGGACTTCTTGAGACTGCGAGGCGCGAGCCTTGTCATTGTCATGGCACGAGGAACGGCGCGAAGCGCAGCACGAGGCATAACGTGGGGCATCGCACGGAGCACGGCACGACGCGTAGCACGAGGCGCGAGCCTTGCCATTGTCACGGCACGGGGCGTGGCACGAGGCGCGGCGCTGGCTGCGGCGTGGAGCATCACGTTGGTGGCGAAGCTTGTCACCGCACAGGGCACAACAGCAGGCATAACGTGGGACATCGCACGGCGCACACCGCGACGCGTAGTACGAGGCGCGAGCCTGGTCATTGTCATGGCACGAGGCGTGGCACGGTGCACACCACGACGGGTAGAACGCGGCATAACGTGGGGCATCGCACGCGGCGCGGCCCGTGGCGCGGCCAGAGCCATTACGCTGAGTGTGGCGTGGGGCGTTACGCTGGGCGCGATGGCGGCGGGCGCTTACACGTTCAATGAAATTGTGCCGGATGTGCGTCAACCGGCGGCTGTTTCGGGCGGCTCGGCGTGCCCGGTGCGCTCGCACATTCTTCCGGTGGCGGCGGAGCGCGCGGTGCAATGGAGCACTGCGCTGAGCACGAGTCCGGTGACCATCGTTACGCAGGACCAGACTCCGGCGGGGCGGCTGATGGAGATCGAGCAGGCGATTACGCAATCGATCGCGGTGTGGTCCGGCGTGAGCGGCACCACGCTGCAAGAGGTGGCCGCACCGGTCACGCGCACAAGCGCGCAGAATGCCTGCGCGCTCGATGGCGTCAATTCCATTTGTTTCGACCAGGCGGACTTTGCGTTCACGCCAGGAGTGCTGGCGTTTACGCGGGTGATTACTGCGGACCGCATCGGGATTCAACTGGGGAGCCGGGCGGCGTCGATTGAGGTGGGCGAAATTCTCGACGCGGATATTTATTTTAATCCGAGCGACACGCGCATTGCGTACGCCACGCCGGCGGCGCTGGCGTCGACGGCCACGGCTTACGATCTGGAATCGCTGCTGACGCACGAACTGGGGCACGCGCAGGGCTTCAGTCATTCCGCGGTGTGGAACGCGATGATGTTTCCGTTTGCGCCCACGCCCGGCACGTTCAGCGGGGCGCGTCCGTCAGCGGGGCAGCCGGACGCGCCGCTGGGAGAGGACGATCGCACCGGGCTGCGGGTTTTGTATCCGGATCCCGGCGACAGCTTGCGCGTGGGCGTGATTCGCGGGCAAATCCTGAATGCCAACCCCTTGTCGCTGCCGGCGTCGCCGCCCGGGGTGACCGGGGTATTTGGCGCGCACGTGGTGGCGGTGGATGCGGCCAGCGGCGCGGTGGTGGCGGCGACGGTCGGCGGATGGAGTTGCAGCGGCGCGGGGCCCGCGCAGTTCGACGGCTCCTACGCTCTGGAGCGGCTGCCGGTCGGGCACAGCTATCTGGTGTACGCGGAGCCGCTGGATGGCGCGGTGGACCCGTCGCAGATCAGCAATGCCACGGCATCGTTGTGCCGCAATGCGACGAGCGACGCGGGGTGGCCGGCGCCGCAAAGCTGCACGGTGCCAGCGGTGGATACAAGTTTTACGGTGAGGACCCGGCCCGGCGGCTGAGCAGTTTTTTTGGTCATAGTGTGTGAGTGAGAGCTCCGATACGAGTTGGTTGGCGCGTTTGGCTGAACGCACTTTCAAATTCCGCACGGGCCACCGTTTCGCTGTCCACGGCGCAGCAGGTGCTGCGCAACATCATTGCTTCGCAGTAGAAACTGTAAGGCGTCCATAAGGCCAGTGATAATGCGGGTGAGGTCTTTGTCGGAGCGGCGAAGCCGCCTTGCTGCCATGCCGCTGGTGACCTGTTGGCCATCGGACACCACGACCAAGCCATCGACGATAGCATCTTCGGCAGGTCTCAACGTGGTGACATATGAAAGCACGAGGAGAAATCCGTCGATGCCAACTGCGTCGATGCCAACTGCGTCGATGCGAACTCTCCTGTCAGCGTCCGTTTACTGAAACCTAGTTATTACTGCACGACACCTTTTGCTCCACCTCAACAGGTCGGTTGAGCACAAGGTATGGAGAGAAAACCCATTTTTTCACGGCGTTCTCGCAGCCTTTGTAGGCTTCGGAAGGGCCGGAGATTCCGTGGGCGCTTATGACACGCCCGTTTTTTCCGACGACGATCTCGACGGTCACGGTAAAATGCTGTGTCCTCAACGAGGCTGGCCACTGAGGAGAAACTGTTTTGACCGACATTTGTTGGACGCCCGACACGCGATCACCAATGGGAATGGCAGCTGGCGGCGGGAGAAAATCCGAGTCATTGGTCTGTGGAATTGATTCAATGGTGGTCACCGTTAACTTGAGATAGGGCTTGCCGCCATCTGTGACATCCACCTGCCGGGCTAGATTGCGCCCTTGAAAACTGATGATGCGGTTGTAAGCAGTCTGGAACCAGCCGAATCCGCGGCTGTAGCGAAGAATGGAACTGTCCGGCTCAAAGCAATACTGGGTTGGGTCGCTAACGGCGTTATCCTCCATGGCCATGCACTGGAGCTGGTGTCCACTGAAACTGCGTTCCACATTGTTGGTGTGGACGTCTTGAAGAGTGGCAGCGTAGAAAAACGGGTCGAGGACTTCAGCCCTGACCTGCACCTGGGCGCGATTCGGCCACTTCTGGTCGCCGAGTCGAAACAGGCCCTTATCGGTGGCATAGTCCGTCTGATTGAAATCATCGCTTTTGTAGATGCGCTTGAATTTTTGCGGGCCAGCCCAATATTCCTCGTAAGTGCCACTGTGGACATTGTCGCCTTCTTCGTCGAACTGGTCGTAAGTGACGACGACATGCCATGGGTGCAGGTCCGCCGCCTGCAGACCGTTGAGCGCCGTTTCTTTGTCGATCCAACCTCGCAAGTCCGCCTGTTGACCAGCCGGCGCGTTTTTCCTAGCACTCAGGGAAAAAGTCACAGATGTCGCCGGCGGCACGGCGATCACCGAGTCCGAATGTGATTCGGCAGCGACCACCAGCGTCTTGAGCTGAGTGGCGTCGTTAAGGGTCGAGGGATTCCCCTGGGCATGAGCTGCGGCGAGCGAACCGGCAGCAAGCATCCACAAAACTAAAAGGTCACCAGCTTTTGACATTTTGCACCAAGCAGTCCGAGCGCAGCGCCAAGCGGCGAAGGCCTTTACCCGGATGCGAAATCCTTGACAGGGCCATTTTTCGAAGTGCTCTGCCGCCAAGGCGGAACACTATCAGAAAACGCCATCTCGGCACCTCGCGTTTTCCGGGTTTTGAGTTGTATACGTTGCGCCTGCTCCTGGCCCCGTTTTTTGCAATGTAGACAGAAAGTGTTGAAAACAAAGAGCGACCGTTGCGAAAAGAAACTCAAGAGAGCCGAAAAGAGCAAAAGAGCCGCGGCCGGTGCCCGTGAAAGCGTCGTCACCTGGATTTGGGTTGGACGCTGTGGCTACCTCTGGCCCCGTTTTTTGCAATGTAGACAGAAAGTATTGAAAACAAAGAACGCCGATCGTGAAACGAGGCCCAAGAGAGCAAAAAATTGCAAAAGAGGCACGGTCAGCAGTGGTGCCCTCGCTTCGAGACCGGGCCGTCATGTCAAATTCCAGTAGGCAGATGGCCTACGACGCTGGTATAGGCGCTTTGTTTGGGTCGTAGTACCAGAACCTTTACTTGGTTGAATATTCACTTACATGGGCAAAAGAGTTGAATGAGTATTCAAGTAGGTCGTGGTTCGGGCCTATCCACGGGTAACAACTGGCGCGGGTTGGGCACACACTATCCGTCGATTCTTCGGAGGGCCATTTCTCCGAGGGCTATCCTCACGAGGGCTATCCTCACGAGGGCTATCCTCACGAGGTTCCAGAGACCAAAAACGAGCGGCTTGACGGGACTCGCGACGAACGATTACCTGACAGTATTGTATCATATTATTAAACTTTGGCAAGCGGTTTTTCGCGATGCGTACCGGGGGTCACCGGCGGCAGGGTGCGTTCCGGGCGGGAATGCCGACGAACTTCACTGATTCTCTGGTTGACGGAGTGCAGTTCGAATTCGCAGGAACGGCGAGACCAGTTCGCAAAGGATAGAAGGCGCTCCCTCTACGCTTGTGCGTCTTTTGTGTCCCGTCTTTCTCCATCGGTGACCTCCTGAAGTGGGTCGTCTCCGAGCCGGAAAAAACCATCGAGCACCTACCCTAGCTAATCGGTGAGCTGAAGCGAAGGACAAAAGGGGGCATCCAGCAAATAGTGGAATTTAATCCCGAGGTCGCCGCACTCTTTGCGCCTTCTCAAAGGTCGCGAACTAAAAGTGAAATTGGACGGCAGACACGTTCGAGCTTATCGGTGTCTTTGTGATTTGCTTCGCCTCGCGCGCGCTACCGTCGGGCGCGAAGGTAACCACACTGGCAGATAAAGTCAGCGAAGCAATGAATTGTCCCTCGGGCCGGTTCGACGCTAAGCCCCGAGGCGGCCAGGCATCATTGGGGTTTGACGAGCTTCAAGGAAAGCGTGAGGCTAACAAATCAGGCCGGTCAGCGCAGCACCTCGACACACTAATGAATGCAGAAAGGACCATCGAGCTTTGCATGATCCTTTGGGCCTTGGTTGCTCTTTGGATGCTGGCGTCTCCCAAGAGCCTTGTCAGGGCCTTGAGCGGCGGAGGCCTGTGTCTGCCAAAGTATGGTTTAGTTATCGTTCGCATACTTGGAATCGTGAATCTGGGAGGCGTGGTCCATTTCTTAGTATTCAAACGTTGGTAGGCACACTGAGGAAGAATTGTTCGATTTCACAAAACCGTACGCCTCGTATAAGGATTAGAACCTCATGCGCCAAGTGTTTCCCATCTCCGCATGGAAGGGTCTGCGCGTTAGAAAGTTCTGGCTAATCAGTCTCGTTGTTCTGTGGATTCCATTTGGGCTTTCCGTGTCTAAGTTGGGCGCTCTTTTTCCGCGATTAGGTAATGCCGGCTTCTTATTGGTATTGGGTTATGTTCTGCTAACCGTTTACATAGGATTGCTGTACGCCACTTGGCCTTGCCCGCGTTGCGGAAAGCTTTTCCGAGGCTTTCGCCCCTGGGTCGGCAATTCCTGTTACTACTGCAAATTGCCGAAGTGGGCCGACCCTTCGGATCAACGCTGACGGGGAAATCCTTGTGTCCGGTAACCCGCGTCTGGATAAAACGTTATTGGCGAAGTCGGTGAACGTGTAAGCCCGCTTTTATACCTAAGTCGAGTAAAGATAAATGCATTACCAATGGATACGCGGACCGATATATCCGCAGATCGTAGACTAGCGAGGAACTTGGAAGAGAAGCTTGCTGTGGAAACGGATTGAAATGAGCAGACCAGAGCAAATTCGTATATGTGCGTCACGCGCCACATTATCGCTGATGTTCCTGGTCGCTGTTGCACTGAGTTTCGGTCAGAAGTCAGCTTATGCTGGCGAGGGTCAGAATCTCTGCAATGTGGAATTCCTTCCACAAGGGATACAGAGTCGCCTCAAAGAAGAATACGGTTCCTGGAAAATTCAGGAACCCGCTAACCTCAGCAAGCATGCACGTGAAAGATGGGAATCTGAGAAGCCACTGAGCTGTCCAGGAATCGCGGTAGGGTATTTCGAGAGCGTCAAGACGCGCGCCTATGCTCTGTTGCTCGTCAATAAGGAGCATCCAGACGGGGGCTACAGGTTCATGGTTTTTGACGTGAAATCAGATCAGGCGACCTATGAGGTGAGGCTTGTCGACAAGTCGGAGCAGAACAGAGCTTCAAATTATTTCGTTCTGAGCGCGCCGCTCAACAGGTTTTTCGATGAGCCGTCCAGGAAGAAATTCCAAGCTTTCACCGTGGACGGCATCTTGTTCGTGGACTCAGCCGAAAACGAATATGGTGTTGAGGTGTACTTTTGGTCCGGCGGTCGCTACCGGCGTGAGGAGATAGACTACTAGATTGGGGGGCGAAGCGGCAGCGGAGCTGAGGTAGATGATGAAAAGTCAGGACGCGAAGCGGTTTGAAACGATTGTGATTGGCGGCGGGCAGGCAGGGCTTGCGGTGGGGTACCACCTGGCGAAGCGCGGCATGCCGTTCATGATTCTGGACGCGCATGCGCGAGTGGGAGACGCGTGGAGAAAGCGGTGGGACTCGTTGAAGCTTTTCTCACCGGCGCGATATTCAGCGTTGCCGGGATTGCCGTTCCCCGGGCGCGGCGATTCCTTTCCGACGAAGGAGCAGATGGCAAGTTACCTGCAGGTTTATGCCGAGCGATTCAAGCTGCCGGTGAAAACGGGTGTGCGGGTTGAAAAGCTTTCAAAAGATGGCGACGAGTTTGTATTGCAGACGAAGGATGGCGAGTTCCGGGCGGACAACGTCGTGGTGGCGATGGGGAACTATCAAGAGGCCAAGTGGCCGGAATTTGCGCGCGAGCTGAATTTCGGAATCGTGCAGGTGCATTCGCTGGACTACCGGAATCCGTTGCAACTGCAGGATGGCGGAGTGCTGATCGTAGGAGTGGGGAATTCCGGCGCGGACATCGCGATGGAAGTGGCGCGCACGCACCGGACGTGGCTCGCGGGCAAAGAGAATGGATATATACCGTGGCGAATCGAGACCTTCATGGGCCGAAACGTGATGAGCCGAGTGATCAAATTTGTGGGGCATACCGCGCTTACGGTGAAAACGCCCATCGGGCGCAAGTTGCGGCCCAAGCTGCTGACCAAGCCGGCGCCGCTTATCCGCGTGAAGCCCGCGGACCTGGTGAAAGTGGGAATTGAGCGAGTGGAAAAGGTGGTGGGGGCGCGTGACGGCAAGCCGCTCTTGGCGGACGATCGCACGCTCGAGGTGCGGAACGTAATCTGGTGCACGGGATTCACGCCGGGATTTTCGTGGATCGATTTGCCGATTTTTGGCGAGGATGGCGCACCCATGCACGAAAGTGGCATCGTGGACCGAGCGCCGGGACTTTACCTGGTGGGGCTGCATTTTCTATTTTCGATGACCTCAGACACGATTGGCGGAGTGGGCAGGGACGCCGAGCGAGTGGTGAAGGCCATCGAAGGCAGGACCAGGCGGTCTCGCGCGGCCTAAGCAACGGCAGTCACTCCGACGTTGGCCGGGGTCTTCCAGCCGAGCCGCCTTCTTCGCGTGGCGGAAATTCATTTGTCAGGAGAGATGCGATGAAAACTCCATTGAAAAGATGCTTGCGTGCGATTCCAACATTGCTGGCGACGCTTTGCGCCGTTTTGTTTCTTACAGCGATCGCCGAGGGACAGGATGTGGCTGGTTCGAAAGATCCGGCAGGAATGAAACGCTACGAGGGAAGCGAATTGATCGGCTATCGCGCGCCGAGGTTTGACGAGTATGTGCTTCCGCTGGGAGTTCCGAAGAGCATGTCGCCGCCGGAGTACGCCAACAGCAAACACATCGAAGGTCTGGTGAGCTACTACACGTACCTGGCTCCGGAAGGGCGCACGCCGACGGAGCTATTCCGAAATTACAAACAGGAGTTTCAGAGGCTGGGAATACAAACGCTGTACGAGAAAAACGCGGGACAGCCCGGCTGGTTTGGTCCGACATTGAACAAGGCCGCCGAAGACAGCGACATCTCGCAGATCCTGGCTTACGACGAAGCGGACGAGCGCGTGATGGTGGGGAAGAGCAAGGACGCCAATCCGATTTATTACGAGGTTTTTGTGACGGCGTACAAGGATGGAGTGATTCCGCTGCGGTTGCAGAGCAAAGTGCACAAGGGGCGAGCGCTGGCGCAACTGGTGGTGGTGACGCCGGAGCAGATGGAAAAGAAAATGACGTTCGTCAACGCCGACGACATGAAGCAGGCGCTGCATGAAACGGGAAAAGTGGCTTTGTACGGCGTGTACTTCGACACCGATAAAGATGTGGTGAAAAGCGAATCGCAACCGACACTGGAAGAGATTGCCAAGTTGATGAAGGGTGAACCGTCGCTGCGGCTGCACGTCGTGGGACACACGGACAATCAAGGCAAAGCGGAATACAACCTCGATTTGAGCCGGCG
>DASXLA010000086.1:0-42169 GCA_036496505.1 Candidatus Acidiferrum sp.
GCCAACGGCATCAGTCTCCACCGCCTGGTTGTTCCCCTGCTCGTGGCCGGGGTGATGCTGGCGGGCGTCATGCTTGTTGTCGACGAAACTTATCTGCCCTATGCCAACCAGCGCCAGGACGCCCTGCGCAACCAGATCAAAGGGCGTCCGCCGCAGACTTACACTCGACCCCAACGCTGGATTTTTGGCGAAAACTCCAAAATCTACAATTACGATCTGTTTAGCCCCGCGCAAAATCTATTTGGCGGCCTCACCGTTGTGGAAATCGACCCCGCCACCTTTGATATCCGTCGCCGTATTTTCGCCTCCCGCGCGCAGTGGTCTCCATCCCAGAAAAAATGGCTCCTTGAGTCCGGATGGGTCCGCGATTTCTCCGGAGGCACAATCACCCGTTTTGATCAGTTCAACGTTCAGGCGTTTCCGGAACTCACCGAATCCCCGGAATATTTCAATCGTGAGGTTCGCCAGGCATTCCAGATGGATTGGGCTGAGCTCAGTCGCTATATTGAGGGCCTGCGCCGAGCAGGGTTCGACGTCGCCAACCTCACCGTGCAATGGCACGTCAAGATTGCTTACCCCATCATCGCTCCGGTCAGTATGCTGCTGGCCATCCCCTTCGCCTTTCTCGTCGGCTCGCGCGGCGCCGTCGGTGGCGTGGCCATCGGCATCGCAATCGGGATCGGCTATTGGAGTATTGCTCGCCTGATGGAAGCCATGGGAGGAGTCGGGCAACTCCCGCCATTTCTCGCTGCGTGGTCCCCCGATCTCATTTTCTTTTTCATCGGGCTGTACTTCTTCTTCAAAATTCCCACGTAGCAATAGTTAAAGTAATACTTTAGTTATGAAAGTGTCGACGCGCGGCAAGTTTTGAAAAGAAAAAAACGACATGTGAAGTAAAACCTGAAGCTCGAAAGAATCTCGCAGTCGAAACAAAATGTCGACGCGCCGACAATTCAAGTATCACTTCGATCTTGCATTTCTGTCGGCGCCGTTCTTTGCGAGCTCTTGACCGATTACCCCGCGGCCTTCTTCACCTTTCCGTTTTTTCGCGCATTCTCCTCGATCACCGCCTGCGCCGCCGCCAGTCGTGCGATCGGCACCCGGAAGGGCGAAGCGCTTACATAATCCATTCCCAGCCCGTGGCAGAACTTCACGCTCTCCGAGTCGCCCCCATGCTCCCCACAGATTCCCACCTTGAGCTTCGGGCGCGTCTCCCGCCCCTTTTCCGTTGCCCACCGCATCAGCATGCCAACTCCCTTAATGTCCAAGGACTGGAACGGGTCTGCCGCGAACACCCCCGCCTTCTTCTCATCCACGTAGTCCGGCAGAAATCGGCCGGCGTCGTCGCGCGAAAGTCCCATGGTCGTTTGCGTCAGGTCATTCGTCCCGAAGGAGAAAAACTCCGCGACCTCCGCGATCTCCCCGGCCATCAGCGCCGCCCGTGGCAGTTCAATCATCGTTCCCACCATGTAGGGTAGCTTCACCCCGGCCTTCTTGATGAGTTCATCCGCGACCTTGCGCGTCGCCTCATCAAGTATCGCAAGCTCCTTCTTGTCCAAAACCAGTGGATGCATAATCTCAGGTAAAACTTTAACTCTGCCCCGCTGGCACTCGATGGCCGCTTCAACGATGGCGCGCACCTGCATCTCGAGAATTTCCGGATAGGTAATCGAAAGTCTGCAGCCGCGGTGTCCCAGCATTGGATTGGCCTCGTGCAACTGCTCCACGCGACGCGCCACCTTCTCCACATCCATGCCAAGTTCCCTGGCCAGCTCTTCCTGCTTAGCCCGCTCGTGGGGCACAAACTCGTGCAACGGCGGATCAATGAGCCGTATGGTCACTGGAAAACCGTCCATCGCCTGGAAGATTCCCACGAAGTCGCGTCGCTGGAATGGCAGCAGCTTGTCCAATGCCTTCACACGCGCCTCGCGCGTCTCGGCCAGGATCATTTCCTGGATGGCTCGCTGGCGCTCGTGGCTTTTCTCCGGATGCTCGAAGTCCGTGAAGAACATGTGCTCCGTGCGGCACAGCCCAATGCCTTCGGCGCCAAACTCCCGTGCTTTGCGCGCATCCTGCGGCGTATCCGCATTAGTCCGCACCCGCAATCGCCGGATCTCATCGCCCCACTTCATCAGCGTCGCGTACGCCTGGGGCAATTTCGGCACCACCAGCGGCATTTCGCTCGAGTACACCACTCCTTCGCTGCCGTCCAACGTGACCCAATCCCCTTCTTTCACCGTCTTGCCGGCCGCCACCATCGACTGCGTTTTATAGTCGATCTGCAATTTCTCCGCGCCTACGATGCAGCACTTTCCCCAACCGCGCGCCACCACCGCTGCGTGGCTCGTCTTTCCACCCGTCGCCGTCAGGATACCCTGCGCCACCGCCATGCCGCCGACGTCCTCGGGGCTCGTTTCGCGCCGCACCAGAATGACCTTCTCGCCCTTCTCCGCCCACTCCTCCGCTTTCTGCGCGGAGAACACCACTTTGCCCACCGCCGCTCCCGGCACCGCATTGATCCCCGTTGCCAGGATGCGCGCTTCCAGCGACTTCCTGTCCACCTTGGCGTCAATCACCGGGTAGAACAGCCTTTCGATGTCTTCCGACTTGATGCGCTGAATCGCATCCTCCTTACTGATCAGCTTCTCGTTGGCCATGTCCACAGCGATGCGAAACGCCGCTGCCGGTGTTCGCTTGCCGGTGCGCGTCTGCAACATATATAAGGTTCCATCTTCCACCGTAAATTCCATGTCCTGCATATCGCGGTAGTGATTCTCAAGTTTTACTCGAACTTTATCGAGCTGCCCGTAGACCTTGGGCATCGCCTTGGACATCTCCCGCAACGGCGTCGGCGTTCGAATCCCCGCCACCACATCTTCGCCTTGTGCGTTCACCAGGTAGTCGCCGTAAAACACCTTCTCGCCGGAACTTGGGTCGCGCGTAAAGCAAACGCCCGTGCCGGATGTGTCCCCGGTATTCCCGAACACCATCTGCACCACGTTCACTGCAGTTCCCATCACGCCGGTGATCTTCTCCACTCGCCGGTACGTCACCGCCTTTTCAGCCATCCACGATCCGAACACAGCTCCAATGGCGCCCCACAATTGGTCCATCGGATCGTCCGGAAACTCCTCACCGGTCTTCTCCTTAAACAATTCCTTATATTCGGCGACCAGTTTCTTCCAGCCGCTCGCGGGCACGGCGGTATCTTCCTTCACACCCAGCTTGTCTTTCAACGCACGGAGCCGGTGTTCCAGGTCCTCCTTCGACATTTGCATTACCACCGTGGAGTACATCTGCACGAAGCGACGGTACGCGTCATACGCAAATCGCTCATTCTTCGTGGCGCCTGCCAGGCCCTGCACGCTACGGTCATTCAACCCCAGGTTCAGAATTGTCTCCATCATGCCGGGCATCGATCGCGCTGAACCGGAGCGCACGCTCACCAGCAGCGGGCTTTTCGGATCACCCAACTTCTTCTTCGTCGCTTTCTCCAACCGCGCCACGTGCTCGGCCACTTCTTTCTTCAGCTCCGAAGGATACTTCTTGCCGTTCTTGTAGTAGTAGTCGCAAGCCTCCGTGGAAATCGTGAATCCTGCCGGCACCGGCAATCCGATCTTGGTCATCTCCGCCAGACCCGCGCCCTTGCCTCCCAGCAGGTCACGCCATTCACCGTTGCCTTCCGCTTTACCCGCCCCGAAAAAATAGACCCATTTTTTCACTGTGAACCTCGATGTAAGATTTGGTCGTGCTCAATGATTCTTGATATGGAACTCGCTCATTCGACGTCCAACGCTGTCACGCGGTGTCGCTCGAACGCTTACGAAACCTCAACTCTTACTTGCACTGTCGGCTCGTCGACACTTTTTGCCGCCTTGGAGTTTTCGAACGCGCCGACATAAATGTAAATCAATACTTCAATTGTCGACACGCCGACATTTTCCAAGTCTGCCACCGCAGAGCTACCATTTCGCCGATACTTGAACCATTACTTTACATTGCGCGGCGGCGACACTTTCATTATTTACCGCCGCTCTTCCGCTCCCATCTCCGAAAAATCCGCCACGGTGGTGAACTCCTGTAGCAACTCCGACAGTAGCGTCAGCCGATTCGCCCGGATTCGCTCATCGTTGGCCATCACCATCACTTCTTCGAAGAATCGGTCCACCGCCTTCCGTAGTCCGGCGATGATCTCCAAGGCCTCCTGGTATTTCCCCGCCCGCTTGGCCGTCTGCACCCGCGCGGCCGCTTCGCGCATTCCGGCGTAAAGCTCGCGTTCGGCATCGTGATCAAACAATTCCACCTGCACGTGCCGCCCGTCCTGCTTGCCCAGTTCCGCCTTCTCCAGTATCTTGCGCACCCGCTTGAAGGACACCGCCAGTGGCTCGAAATTCTTGGACTTGCGGATCGATTTCAGCGCGGTCAATCGTTTCTGTGCATCCACCAGGTCCTCGGCTCCCGCACGAAACACCGCGTTTACTTCGTCATACGCAAATTCGTCGCGATCCCGCAGGATAAATTTCGCGCGCTCCAGGATGAACTCCAGTACTTGCGTTTCCTGCTCCGGCGTCATGCCTTTCTTCGGCTTGTGCACCAGCAGCGCTTTCGCCGCCGCACCCACGGCCAGCGATAGCGACACCGGCAACTTCTTCTCCAGGATGATTTTCACAATGCCCAATGCCGCGCGTCGCAGCGCGTATGGATCGCTCGAGCCCGTTGGCACCACGCCCACGGTAAAACATCCCGCGATGGAATCCAGTTTGTCCGCCAGCGCTACCGCACATCCCGTGATGTTGCGCGGTATCGGGTCGGTCAATCCCACCGGCCGGTAATGATCATAAATCGCATCAGCCACTTCGTCAGGCTCACCCTGCGCCCTGGCGTAAAGCCCGCCGACTACTCCCTGCAGTTCCGGGAACTCCCGCACCATCTCCGTGGCGAGGTCGCACTTCGCCAGTTCTGCCGCACGATCCGCTTCCGCCACGCGCGCCTGAATGATTCCGCTGCTGTACCACTGCTCCGCCAGCCAGCGCGCGATGGAGCGCACCCGTTCTACCTTGTCGCGATAACTGCCCAGGCGCGATTCATAGGTAACCCGCTCGAGTTTCGGCAGATTGTCCGCGAGTGGTTTCTTCTGATCCGCCGCCCAGAAAAACTGTGCGTCCGCAAATCGCGCCCGCAACACTCGTTCGTGCCCGGTTCGCACCAGGCCCCGCGCATCCTTCGCGAGGTTGATCACCGCCAGAAAATGTGGCGCCAGTTCGCCGTGCTTGTTCTCCACCGCGAAGTACTTTTGGTGGTCCCGCATCACGGTAACCAGAATCTCGTCGGGCAGGTTCAGGAACTCGCTGTCGAATTCGCCCTCAATCACGCTCGGGTACTCGTTCAAGTAACACACGAGGTTTTTGAGTGCGGCATCTTCATGAATCTGGAACCCGCCCTTGCGCGCCAGTTGGGTCAACTCCTTCTCAATTTTTTCACGCCGCGCCTGCGGGCGGACGATGACTCCGTTTGCGCCCAGCTTCTTCTCATACTCCGCGAAGTTCTTAATCGTAAGTTCGCCTCTGCCAATGAAGCGGTGTCCGAAGGTCTTGTCGCCGGAGGTCACGCCGGCGTAGGAAAATCGCAGCGGCTTCCCATCCAGCACCGCCAGCAACCACCGGATTGGCCGGATAAACCGCGCTCCGTCAATGCCTGTCCAGGTCATCGAACGTGGCCACGTTAAATCATGGATGGCCCGCGGCAAAATTTCCCGCAGAATTTCTTCCGCCGTTCTTCCGCGTTTCACCTGCCGCGCCGCCAGATACTCGCCTTTGGGCGTTGCCACGATGTGCAAGTCCTGAACCTGCAGCCCTTGCTTTTCCGCAAAGCTCTGCGCCGCGCGGGTCGCTGCGCCGAAATTGTCATACGCCACGGACTTCGGCGGCCCGGTCACATCGCTCGTCACATCCGCCTGCTTCACAATGAGCCCGCGGAGCAATGCCGTCAGCCGCCGCGGCCCGCCGAAGGTTTCCACCGTGACGCCATCCATCAGGCTTTCTGCCGTCAGCAGCTTGGTGATGTTTGTACGCAACTCTTCTTCGGCGCGAGGCAGCATCCCAGCGGGAATCTCTTCGCAGCCGATTTCAAATACCAGCTCAAGGCGCTTCTCTTCTTTTGATTCCGCCTTTTTGTCGCGTTTCGCCGGCGTCATGCGCGCAACTCCCGCCGCTTTGCCGGCCCGCCGATTTGCTCCAGGTACGCTGCCGCCGTTTTGCACGCCGCCGCGCGCACCCGGGCCATCAGCGCGGCCCGCTCCGTCGTCGAAATCACCCCGCGTGCATCCAGCAGATTGAACAGATGTGAGCATTTCAGGCAGTGATCATAGGCGGCGAGCAGCGGATAGCGCGCCCGCACCTCCCCTTTGGACGCCGCAAAACCTTCAAGTAATTCTTTAGCTTGTTTCTCGTGCAGGTCGAACTCCGTGCGTATCGCCGCGGCATCGCTCTTGTCGAAGCTATAGACCGAAAGCTGCTGCTCCTCCCGGAGGCGAATCTGTCCATACGTTTTGTCTGCCGACCAGCGCAGGTCATAGACGCTGTCCACGCCCTGCAGGAACGCGCAGATGCGTTCCAAGCCGTAAGTTAGCTCTACCGAGATGGGATCGAGGTCGATGCCGCCGCTCTGCTGGAAATAGGTAAACTGCGTAATCTCCAACCCGTCCAGCAGCACCTGCCAGCCGATTCCCCACGCGCCGAGCGTCGGAGACTCCCAGTTGTCTTCTTCAAAGCGAATGTCATGCACGCGCAAGTCGATGCCGAGGGCCTCCAGGCTCCTCAGATAGATATTCTGCACATCGGCGGGAGAGGGCTTGAGGATCACCTGAAATTGTGAATGTTTATACAGTCGGTTGGGATTCTCGCCATAGCGGCCATCCGCCGGCCGGCGGCTCGGTTGTACAAAGGCCACGCGGTAAGGCTCCGGCCCCAGCACACGCAGGAAGGTCTCCGGATGCATCGTGCCGGCTCCGACTTCCACGTCATACGGCTGCTGCAAGACGCAATCCTGTCGAGCCCAGAATTGCGACAGCCTCAAAATCAAATCCTGAAAATTCAGGCCAATACTCCTTTTCTCAAGTTTTACTTTAACTTTCAATTTTTCTCCAACAGCTGTCTCGTCGCCAGTTTTTTCTCCGTGTGATGCTCCACCCATCCGAGCGCCGCCTCTCGCAATTCCCTCATGGCCGGTTTTGCATCCTCGGCCAGTACCACGCGGTCCACTCGTTCGCCCGTGAAGCGCTCCGCCAATTGTCGGGCCGCCGCCTGCATTGAGGACATTCCCGATCGCCGGCAATTCCTGCAAAGCAATCCCGGCTCCCAGTCGGCGAAATAGGCCACCTGATCGCCGAACGGTGTGGCGCAGTTCGCACAACGATCAAACCGCGGCAACCACCCGCCGAGCCGCACCGTCCAGAACGCGAAGTAACTCAGCGGCAACGCCCAATCTCCGGTTCTCTCGATTTCCTGCGCGGTCAGCAGGATCAACCGGAACATCGGCTCCGATGCTTCCCGGTCCGGCAGCACTGCTTCCGCCACTTCGCTGACCACCGCCAGCCCGGTACTCAGAAAATAATCGCTTTGCGACTTGTTGAATGACTCCAGTGGTTCGCATTGTTGGATGCGCACCAATTCGCGCGTTTCCTTCTCCACGTACCACAACTGCACGTGGGACAACAGTTGCAATGTCGAACCATAGCGGTTCTTGATTCGTCGTGCTCCGCCCGCCACTCCGCGCATTTTTCCGCTGGTCCGCCCGATAAAGCTGACCAGTCGGTCTGCCTCGCCGAGCGGAAATGTCTTTAAAATAATGGCTTCCGTTTCCCGGGCAGGCATCAAGTTCGCGGCGTGCATCTCTTTTGCCGGGCGGTTGCACTGGCCCGAACATGCGTGCACGCGGAACATGTTTAATTATCACACCCGCACCGCGCACGCAATGTTTCGCCGAGAAAAACTCGTCTCTCGCGATTTATTTTGGGCCGCACCAACATCACTCATCCCGTATTCCATAATGCGTCGTCGTTCCCTCGCCGCCTGCTCGCTCTCCGCGAAATACCGCATGCAAATCCCTCGGGCTACACCGAATTCATAATCGTCAGTCTTTCTATTTTCCCATGATTTGGGTACTCTGACCGCCGCTCCCGTGTTCATCCCGCTAAAGGACCTCACTCCGCATAGCAAGCCGCCGATCGTCAATCTGTCTTTGATCTTCGCCAATATTGCGGTCTTCTTGTATCAAGTCTCCCTGCCGCCGCACCTCGCCAAAGCCTTCCTCATGGCCAATTCCACCATCCCCGCGCGCTTCCCTGCCTATCTCGCCGGCAGCATTGACTTCCACGGCGCGTTCCTGCCGCTTCTAACAAGTATGTTCCTTCACGCCGGGCTCCTGCACATCGCCGGCAATATGCTCTTCCTTTGGATTTTTGGCGATAACGTCGAGGACTTCTTCGGCCACATCTCCTACCTCTTGTTCTATGTGGCCTGCGGAATCGGCTCCGACCTCTTCCACGTGGCATTCAATCTGCATTCCTGGTTGCCCGCGCTCGGTGCGAGCGGCGCCATTTCCGGAGTCATGGGCGCGTATCTTGTGCTTTACCCTTCGTCACGCGTTCTGACCCTTGTCTTTATTTTTCTGATTCCCATTCCCGCAGTCTTCATCCTGGGCTACTGGTTCTTCCTGCAATTTGTCGCTGGCGTGAGCACTGTCGGCATGATCAACCAGGGCGGCGTCGCCTGGTGGGCGCACATCGGAGGATTTTTGTTAGGAATGTCGACTGCCGCGATAACCAAACAGCGACCTCGAGTTCAACTTTAAGGGCTATACCGAGTGCTTGAAATCTTAAAGTTGCACTTTGATTGTCGGCGCGTCGACATATCCTGCGACTCTTGGGAGAATCCGCCTCGGACGGAGCGCTTCGAGTTGCACTTGAATTGTCGACGCGCCGACAATTTCAGTCTTGCCGAAGACTCACTCGGCCACAACCAAATTGAAAGATTCACTTGAATGCCTGAGGTGTCGGCAATTCTCTATCGCCGAATCAAAAAAAACGAAGTTAAAGTTTTACGTGAAGATGAGAGATTCGAAATCACTCCCGGCTTTTGCCGAGCGCGAGACACTTCAAGTTGCACTTGAGCTATGGATCTACCTGGAATGGCAGGGCGCGGTTTCTTAACTCATTGCGCTGCCGCTTCAACTAATACTTTCATTGTCGGCGCGTCGACATTTTCCCTGCTTCGCCCACAAACCTCGCCAGCCAGTCGCCCACTTCGCCGGTCTTCCTCGTGCCACCCAGGTCCGGCGTGAGGTAATTTTCCTGTAGCGCCGCTCTCACGCCGGCGTTGAGCACCACCGCCTCCGTGCTCCATCCCAAAAACTCCAGCATCATCGCCGAGGCCAGCACCGCTCCCAGCGGATTGGCCACGCCTTTCCCTGCAATGTTGGGCGCCGAACCATGTACCGGCTCAAACAACGAAGTCCGCCCGGGATGAATATTCCCCGAGGGCGCCAGTCCCAATCCCCCCGCCAGTTGCGCTCCCAGATCGCTGATGATGTCCCCGAAAAGATTGCACGTAACGATCACATCGAATTGGCTGGGATCACGCACCAACTCCATCGCCAGCGTATCGATATAAAGGTGCCGCGCTTCGATCCCCGGATATTCCTGCCGCACCTCCTTGAACACTCGCTGCCACAAATCGTGCGCGAAGTTCATGGCGTTGGACTTATCGCTCATGCAGACACGTTTCAGGCCCTGGCGCTGCGCGTATTCAAAGGCATAGCGCATGATGCGTTCCACGCCTTTGCGCGAATTCACATCCTCCTGCACCGCAATTTCGTCTGCGGTCCCCTTTTTGAAGAATCCGCCAACGCCCACGTATAGCCCTTCAGTGTTCTCTCGAAACACCATCAGACGAATGTCTTTCTCAGTGCGCCCGTGCAGCGGCGTTAGTCGCTGATGAAGTAGTTCCACCGGCCGGGCGTTCACGTAGAGGTCCAGTTTGAATCGCAGCCCCAGCAGTATGTCCGCGGCATGCTGGTTGGATGGCACGCGCGGATCGCCCAGCGCGCCGAACAAGATGGCATCGAACTCATCGCTCAGCATCTCAACCGCGCCGTCCGGTAGGCTGACTTTTTCCCGCAGGTATTTATCCGCGCCCCAATCGAATTCCACGAATGTCAGGGCGCGTCCGGTGGAAGCCGCCACCGCACGCAAGACTTTCAAAGCTTCCGGGGTGACTTCCTTGCCGATGCCGTCGCCCGGAATCACGGCGATCCTTGCGGCACTCCCACCCCGGCGCATCGGCAACGTTTCCAAAGCTTGCTCCTGTTTCCGCGCTGCTCTACTTTAGTCTCTCCGTGCGCGTCGTCAGCTTCTCGATACGCTCGCGGCGCGGCTCAAATCCGATGCCCGCACCTTGCGGCACGCTGATTGTTCCACGCCTCGATACCACCACTTCCGGCTCAATAATATCTTCTTCCCAGTAGCGCCTGCTCGCGGTGACGTCCCCGGGCAGCGTGAAATTCGGTAGAGTCGACAGCGCAATATTGTGCGCGCGCCCGATACCTGTCTCCAGCATACCCCCGCACCACACCGGAACGCCGCGTTGCTGGCACAAATCGTGAATGCGCTTGGCCACGGTATAGCCGCCAACCCGCCCGAGCTTGATATTGATGATCTTGCACGCCCCCAGCGCGACCGCAGCGCGCGCGTGCTCTTCCGTATGAATACACTCGTCCAGGCAGATCGGCGTATCGAGCTTCTTCTGCAATTCCACGTGACTGTACAGGTCATCCCAACCCAGCGGCTGCTCGATCATCATAAGGTAGAAGCTTTCCAGTTGTTTCAACAGAGGCCAATCCTCCAGGCGGTACGCCGAATTGGCGTCTACCATTAATTTGGTCCCCGGAAATTCCTGGCGCAACCGCTTCACCAGCTCCAGATCTTTACCCGGCTTGATTTTGATCTTGATGCGCTGGTAACCGGCATCAATCTCCTTCTTTACCGCAGCCACCAATACTTCAAGTGATTCTTTAAGTCCTATCGAAACGCCGCTGTTGATCTCTTGCTGCGTACCCCCGATCAATTTCCACAGCGGAACTCCTTTCATTCGCGCTTCAGCATCCCAAACGGCGGCTTCAAGTGATGCTTTAGCCATGTTGTGGCCACGCACGCGGTCAGGCATGCTCCACAATTCCGCGGCGCAGGAAAACTCCTTCCCTTTGATCAATGGCCACAGGTGATCGCGCAGCACGATCCAGGCGGTCTCCACCGTTTCCGGACTATAGAAGGGGTCTTCTCCAGCCACGCATTCGCCCCAGCCGATCACTCCGTCGACGTTCGCCTCCACCAACAGCACGCGGCGGGAATCCACCCGATCCATGCTCGTCTCAAACGGAGCGACCAGTTTCATGTAAATTTCGCGGAGGATAACTTCGTTTATTTTCATTGGCGCAGGTGAGATCCCGTTCTCAACATTCAAAAGTCGCTCCAGGGACAGAGGAGATAGGCGGGCCCGACGGGGTCGTTGCGCACCGCAACGGCCGCGTATTCGCGGTTGAAATAGCGCGTGAACTGCTCCCGCAACCGCCCCTGCAGGCTCGCCATTGCCTGCTTTTCCTGCCGCGGAGCTGTGGACGTGCCGTGATCCGGCGGCATGTCACCCGGCGGCATGTCAATCGTTACGCAGAACTCCGGGATCTGCGGTGCTAGTCCCGCAGCGGCGACGGCCACCCTCGGCGAATCGAGTTGCCATTCGGCCAGCAGGCGATCGGTGGGCAGCCCGCGATGCAAAGGACTGGTAGTCATTCCATAAAGATTTGGCAGGTATTTGCGGCAAATGGCGCCGAGCCGGTTCAGGTTGAAAAAGGCATTGCGAAATTCCAGTGGATCAAAGGTCCAGCGAATTAAACGAATATCGCGGCTCAAAGCCTCATCCCGCTGAAAGAGTTTCAGCATCCGGCCAACACCACGGTCGCGATAGGCGTGCTGTACACCGGTCATATGCGAGTGCAGATACGGTACTCCCCCTTCGCGAACGCCGGCCAACGCCAGCGTATAACCCACCAGCCGCTCACCATCGAACGCCCCGAGCACTTGCCCTCCGGTGTGCGCCGCGACCACAAACAACGTGGCCGGCTCAACTTCCAGCTCGGCTTCTTCCCAGATTTCCCGTTGCAGTGCCACGCACAGTTCAAATTCTTCCATCCGGTGACATTTGCGGATAGCGATGCCGTCGCTCATCGCGCGTTGGACGCCGCCACTTTGGGACTGGGCGACTTTCCGCCTTCGGGTTTCGCGCCGTCAGGCTGCCGCCCTTCGACCGCTGCATTTTCCTCGTGCTTGACCGCGTCCCACAAAGCTTCCATCTCCTTCCGCTGCAGTTCCGCAAAGGGCCGCTCGCGCTCCAACGCCGCACTTTCCATGCGCTTGAAGCGCCGTTGAAATTTCGCGTTGGCCTTTTTCAGCGCGATCTCCGGATCCACCTGCACGAATCGCGCGAGATTTACCGCGGCGAAAAGCAGGTCGCCCAGCTCTTCCTCCGCTTTCGCCGCATCGTTTTCCGCCAGCGCGTGGCGCAACTCCGCCATTTCTTCCCGCACCTTTTCAAAGATGCCGTCGGCGTTGTGCCAGTCGAACCCCGCGCGTGACGCCTTGCGCGTGAGCTGCAATCCTTCGAGCATGGCGGGCAATCCCCGCGAAACTCCATCCACAATGGAGGTCGGTTTCGCCGTGGTTTTCGGCCCGCCATCCTGCTGCGGCGTTTCCAGCCGCTCTTTTTCCTGCCGCTCTTCCGCCTTGATCCGCTCCCAATTCTTCAGCACCTGCTGCGAATCCTTGGCGCGCGTCTTCCCGAAAACGTGCGGGTGCCTCCGTACCATTTTGTCGTGAATTTCCTTCACCACGTCGGCAATCGAGAAGCGTCCCTCCGCGCGTGCAATCTCCGAGTGAAAGACAACCTGCAG
This sequence comes from Candidatus Acidiferrum sp., assembly GCA_036496505.1. Lineage (GTDB taxonomy): Bacteria > Acidobacteriota > Terriglobia > Acidiferrales > UBA7541 > Acidiferrum. Next base: position 13,000 of record DASXLA010000086.1, read on the forward strand.
CAGCAGGTCGCCCATTTCCTCCGCGAATTTCGCATCGTCGCCGGCATCCAGCGCATCCAGCACTTCGTAAGCCTCTTCAATTAGGTAGGGCCGAAGCGTGGCGTGCGTCTGTTCGCGGTCCCACGGGCAGCCCTGCGGTGCGCGCAGCCGTTTCTGCACCGCCACTAGTCTTTCAAACCACTCGCCCGCGGAAATTTTCCTCGCCTGCGGCGCTTTTCGTCTGGAGACGCCAGGCTTCTTGGGGCTTCTCGATTTTTTTGTCCGGGAAGGCATCGCGTTTCCGCAGGTCCGTCGTCGTTGCGGGGTTTCCACTCTACGGCGGGTGCGAAATTTTGACAAGTATACGCACACGCGCCGGTCCGTGCCGCGATTCTTCCGCTCGGCCCGGTCCAATGGCCAAAACTGTCAGGCATGCTAAACTATGGAATCACATTTCGATTGAGGACGACATTGGCTGAAAACAAGCAAGAAGAGGCTTTTCGCGTTATCGATCGCCGCCCGTTTACTTCCGAAGGCGAGATTCGCAAAGACGTGGTGGAAGCCGAGGAGCGCAGAGCTGAGCGTGACGCGCAGGTGGAAGCGGCGCGCAATCCCACCCCGGCACCGCCCGCTCAGGGACAGGTCGCGGCGCCGCCCGCTGCTGATGCGCCCAAGGCTTCGCCCGCGTTTGAAAATCTCATTCGCATGATCGGTAGCAATGCCGCCATGGTGCTCGGCGCCTATGCCGATCCGCGTACTGGACAGCCGGTGATTGACCCCGAAGCTGCGCGCGAGCTCATCGACATGCTCGACACGCTGCACGAAAAGACCAAAGGCAACCTCGCGCCTGAAGAAGACAGTTTGTTGCTGGACCTGCTCGGCAAATTGAAGATGACTTTTCTTGAAGTGAATCAGGCGCTCACAGCCCAGGCTGCCAAGGTCGCACAACAGGCCAAGGTAGGCGCCAAGCGCTAATCGCGCGCAAGCTTTACAGGGCAGCGCCCGTGGCGACGCACTTTGCGCGAATTTTCACGCGGTCATCTACAGCTGACCGCGCCGCGCCGCCATCCCTTTCTCCATGGCTCCTGTCTCCACAATGGAACCCATAAAACTTACCGTGCTCGGCTCGGGCACCTCCATGGGCGTCCCTTCGCCCGGCTGTCATTGCCGCGTGTGCAGCTCTCGCGACCCGCACGATAAGCGCCTGCGCCCTTCTCTGCTGCTTTCTCGCCATGGCAACAACCTGGTGATTGACACCACTCCCGATTTTCGGCAGCAGGCTCTGCGCGCTGGCATGGAGCGTCTCGATGCCGTACTGCTCACCCACGGTCACGCCGATCACATCATGGGTTTCGACGATATCCGGCCGTTTAACATCCGCCAAAAAGCCGCGCTGCCCATCTATGGCAACGAGGAAACCTTTGGCGTGTTGCGCCAGGCCTTCGCGTACGTCTTTACCGGCAAGCCCACGTTGAGCGCCGTTCCGATTGTGGATTTGCACGTCATAAAAGAGCCCTTCGAGCTGCTCGGCATACCCTTCATCCCCATTCCTCTGGTGCACGGCGACCTTGAAGTATTAGGTTACCGCTTCGGCAACGCCGCGTATCTCACGGATTTTAGCGCCCTGCCGGAATCCTCCGCCGCGCTCCTGCAGGGACTCGACGACTTGATACTCGATGCCCTGCGCGACATTCCTCATCCCATGCACCAGACCGTCGACCAAGCCCTCGCGCTGGTGCAGAAACTCGCGCCACGGCGCGCCTGGTTCACGCATATCGCCCACGATTTGTCGCACGCCGAAACGAATCAGCGCTTGCGCGGCGCGGGATTCCCCGATGTCCAACTGGCCTATGACGGTTTGCGATTCGACGTGAGCTTTAACCACGCCGGCATGACGGAGGAAACACAAGCCGGCGGCACTGCCGCATCAAATAGCCTGCGCAAAGCGGAAACCGGGGTGAGCACTTTCTCCTCCTCGCAGGCCTGGAGTCAGTATTACTCCACGCCGAAACGCTCCAGCGTGCTGGCCATCGGGAATTTCGACGGTTTACACCTGGGCCATCAAGCCATTTTGCGCGCCACCGTGGAGCGCGCGCATGAGAGCCGCGCGGTCTCCACCGCGCTGACCTTCGATCCTCCCCCGCGCAAAGTTTTGCGCCCCGAGTCCGCGCCTTTGCGTTTGTCCACCAACACCCAACGCATCGCGTGGTTCAGCATGATGGGCCTCGAATCCGCCGTAGTGCTGCCTTTTACCCTGGACCTCGCGCGCCTTGCTCCCGAAGATTTCATCGAACAGGTCCTCGTCCGCGATTTACGTGTGGCCGCGATTCTCGTAGGAGAAAATTTTCGTTTCGGCCATCGCCAAAGTGGCGACGTGAAACTTCTGAAAGATCTCGGCGAACGCCTGGGTTTTGAAGTGGTGATTATTCCGCCGGTGATGTTTCGCGGAGAAATCGTTTCCAGCACGATTATTCGCCGCGAGATTGCTTCCGGCGATGTTAGTCACGCGGGCCGCCTACTGGGCCGCCCCTTCGTGCTGACCGGCGAAATAGTCAGCGGCACCGGAACCGGCGGAAAATTCACCTTCCCCACCCTGAACCTCGCGCCCGAACAGGAACTGCTGCCCGCGCGCGGTGTGTACATCACCCGCACGTGTTTTCCCGGCGATTCGAAAAGTCGCCGTTCCGTCACGAATATTGGAATGCGCCCCACCTTCAGCGGCACAGCCCTTAGTGTGGAAACACATCTTCTCGATTTTCACGGAGAGATTCCCGCAAAACGCATGGAAGTCCGCTTCTGGGAGCGTTTGCGCGAGGAAAAGAAATTCAGCGGCGCGGAAGAATTGCGCCAGCAGATTGTGCGCGACATTCAGTCCGCAAAGCGCTTCTTCTCGTGCTTGCGGCGCCTGCGTTCGACGCAGTTGGTTTGATGACCAGAGGCAGTCATGAGCCAGGTACCCACGTGGTTTGATCGCAAGTTTGAATTCACTTTCCCGGTAGAGTTGCACCCCAACCTGAGCGCCCGGCTGCGCGGCACGCCAGCCAGACTGGAAGAGCTCCTTCGAGGCCGCTCCCACGCGGTCCTCACCACAAAACGGCTCCAGAAGTGGTCGCCCCAGGAACACGCCGGCCACTTGCTGGACCTCGAACCGCTCTGGTTCGCGAGGGTAAACGATTACGTCGCCGGCAAGGACCAGCTCAGCGCGACCGACCTGCAGAATCGCAAGACCGACGAAGCCAACTACAACGCTTACACGCTCGAAGAAATTTTGACGCCGTTCCGAACTGCCAGAGAAGAGTTATTGCAGCGCGTCGACGAATTGGATGCGTCACGATTCGCTCAGACCATTATCCATCCACGGCTGAAGATACCCTTGCGGCTGGTGGATCATTTGTATTTCGTCGCCGAACACGATGACCATCATCTCGCAAAAATCTGGGAATTGGTCGGAAGGTCTACTTAGGGAGCTCGCGCCCGGCGTTTAACCACTTTAGTGCGCAGCGTTCCTTCAGATGCTGTCTCGTAATCGAAACCGCAGAGTGCTGCCTAGTGCGAGCGCGATGGATGAGGCGAGGGCCCGGGCGAATTCGCCGAATCGGAATGCGACGGCTTGGCGGTGGCCGCAAGAGAGGGCGCAGCGGCCAGGCATTCCGCGCAGTAGCCGCCCACTTCCGTGCGCGAAATGGTCACCTTCATATGGAAGTCGCGCGCGATTTGTTCTTTCAGCTGCTCGTAAAGCCGGCTCTCGAATTCACGCACTTTGCCGCAGCGCAGGCACGCCACGTGGATGTGATCTCGCGGGCCGTGGCTTTCGTAATAGTGGCGGTCGCCGCGCAGGTGCAGCAAATCCAATTCGTCAATCAGGCCCTGTTTCTTGAGCAAATCGATGGTGCGATAAACCGTAACCAGGTGCACGCCGGAATCGATTTTTTGTGCGCGGGCCAGGATCTGGTCGACGTCCAGGTGCTGCTCGGCGTCGTCCATCACTTGCAAAATCACGCGGCGCTGCTTGGTCATGCGAATGCCACGCTGCCCGAGTATCTGCTGGAGTCTTCCGGTGGTTTCGGCGGTGTTGATGCGTTCGCCGGTGGAAACGCGGTGGGAAGGCGAAACTGCCATGCGATGTCCTCCGGAAACGTTACTTCCGATTTACGAGTGTGCGGGCAATATCCGGATTGCCGTTGCACCTGACGATTGTACCTAACGACGGCGCACAGCGGCAAAAAGGTTGGTCAGAACACCGTTTGGCAAACTTACGAGTGCGTGGGAATCATGCGCATCACGTCGTTGTACATTACGTAAGCGAACAGTACCAGCAGGAACACGAAGCCCACCTGCACAAAGCGTTCCTTGAACGCCATGCTCAGGTCGCGACGCATGCCGCCCTCAATCGCCAGCAGCAAAATGTTGCCGCCGTCGAGGATCGGAATGGGCAGAAGGTTCAGGATGCCCAGGTTCACGCTGATCAGCACCATCAGTGAAAGCACCGCCAGGGGGCCTCTGCGAACCGCTTCCCCTGCTGCCCGCGAAAGTCCCACCGCGCCCTGAAGTTGCCTCACGGAAACACGCCCGCTGAAAAGTTTACCAACCACGCCCACCGTCTCGGAGATATGCTCGCCGGTCAGCGCGAAAGCATCGCGCACCCCTTCGCGGAATCCCTCACGGCGGTAGGCAGTGTTGTCCCGCACCGCCACGCCCACCTGGTAAACCTTTTCGCTGGTTTCGGTCATTCCCGCCGCCGGAGTCACCTGGGTGTGAAGAGTCTGGCCCTTGCGGAGCAAATCCAACTGAACGGTCTTACCGTCCGAGCCGCGAACGCTGTCCACAAATTGTCCCCAGTACTGAATCTGGTGGCCGTCGACAGCCTGAATTACATCGTTCTCTTTCAAGCCGGCGTGATCCGCCGGGCTGCCCGGCGCAACCTCGTCCAGCACGGGACGTAATGGCGGATAACCAAGCAAGCGGTCACCGGCCAATGTGTCGTTCAAGGTTACGTTCACCGTGCGGCGCGTTCCGTTATTTTCCACATCGGCAGTAATGGTGGCCCCGGGCGCGGCGTCCTTGATGTCCTTGGACGCTTCTTCCCACGTCGGGTTCTTAATCCCATTCAGAGACAGCAACTTATCGCCAGGCTGGAACGGGCTGGGCGGTATGCCTGGTTTGGAGCTCAACTCCACCACCTGCACCGGCTGGTCCAGATAAGCGGAATGCGGCACACCCACGGCTATGAACAACACCGCGAGGGCCAAAACCGGGAAAATCAGATTTACCGCTGGACCCGCGAACGATATTAGCGCCCGCTGCCAACGCGGCTTGCTCATCAGCTCGTCCGACGAGCCCGTCGGCGCCGCGTCCCCGGCATCCGCGTCGGTGATGTCCTGGCCGGCCATGCGCACGTAGCCGCCAAACGGCAACGCGCTCACCCGGTAATCCGTCGCCCCGCGTTTCCATCCAAAAAGCCTTGGCCCAAACCCGATGGAGAACACATCCACGCGCACTTTAAAGAGCCGGGCCACCACAAAATGGCCCCACTCGTGAATCATGATCATTAATCCAAGTACCAGCGCGACGCCCAGAAGCAGATTCATGCGAATTCGTTCTCCAATGTTCGGGTGACTTCTCTACCTTAATTCTACGACGACCGATTTCTCCGCCTAGGCCAAATTCGCCCTACGATGCCACGGCGGTTACTGCGCGCCGTGCCACCTCTTCTTTAGCCATTCGACGCGCTTCCGCATCGGCGGCGAGCACCTCGGATATGTTTTCAAACTTCATCCGTGGGGTGCGCGCCAGTACGCTCTCGATGACTTCCGCAATCCCCGAAAAGGGAAGCCGTCGTTCCAGGAAGGCCGCCACCGCGATTTCATCCGCGGCGTTGAGCGCACAAGGCAACGCTCCACCCTTCCTCATCGCTTCCCGCGCCAGACGCAGGCACGGGAAGCGGCGGCTGGAAGGCTTCGAGAAGTCCAGACGCTTTAATTTCTTCCAATCGAGAGCTATTTGGTTGGATGCGACCCGCTCCGGATAGGTTAACGCGTACTGGATGGGCATGCGCATGTCCGTTGGGCCCAACTGCGCCAGAATGCTGCCGTCCACGAACTCGACGAAGGAGTGCACTGTGGATTGCGGGTGGATGATCACGTCGATCTGCTCCGGGCGCATGCCAAACAGCCAGCGCGCTTCGATGACCTCAAACCCTTTGTTCATCATCGTCGCGGAATCGATGGTGATGCGGTTGCCCATACGCCAGTTGGGATGGGCCAGCGCCTGCTCAGGCGTGATCGCGTCGAATTTGGAAATTGGCGTCTTGCGAAACGGCCCACCGGAAGCCGTGAGCACCAGCCGCCGAACCTCCGTAGCTTTGCCGCCTCGCAGGCATTGATGCACCGCGTTGTGTTCGCTGTCGACTGGAAGAAGTTCGCGGCCCGCTTTTTTCGCCGCAGCCATGACCAGTTCACCGGCGGCCACCAGCACTTCCTTATTCGAGAGCGCCACGATTTTGCCAAGCTTTACGGCTTCATACGTCGCTTCCAGGCCCACCACTCCAACCGCCGCCGAAACCACAATTTCGATGCGCGAAAGCGTGGCCACCGCCAGCATCCCTTCGCGCCCATGGTGAATACTGGGCAAAGGAGAGATGCCCTGCGCCCGCAGCCGCTGCGCCAACTCATCGGCTTTTTGCGCGTCGGCCACGGAAACTAAGTTGGGCCGGTGGCGCTGGATTTGCGTTATCAGTTCGTCGAGATTGGAGCCCGCCGCCAGCCCGCAGACCACGAACTGCCCCGGAAGCGACTCCACCACCGACAGGCATTGGCGGCCGATGGACCCGGTGGAACCCAGGATGGCTAGATGATTCACGCGGTCTCTCTCAGATCAAGCGGGGCGTGCGGCGTCGCACCCGCATAGCGGTTCGCGGGGAATCCCGCAGCCGGAAATCAGCAGCTAGATTCCGGACGGGTAAAGCAAAATCCAATAATACCAGACAACCGGGATGGCCAGAATGAGGGCATCGATACGATCCAGCACTCCACCATGCCCGGGAAGCAAAGTCCCGGAGTCTTTCACTCCCGCGCTGCGTTTATAGGCGGACTCCAGCAGGTCGCCCGCTTGCCCCGCGACATTGCCCACTGCGGCCGCTCCCATCAACAAGACCAGCGGCGCGGAAATCCAGCGCGCAAACACCAACGCCACAAGAATGGAACCCACGAACCCCGCAACCGCTCCTTCCCAGGTTTTTTTTGGGCTCAGCCGCGGCGCCATGGGATGTTTGCCGACGGCGCGCCCCACGAAATACGCCACGGTGTCGCTGGCCCAGATGACCACCAGCACGAACAGCAGTTGGCGCGGCCCTTCCCGCCCCAGCGCGTGTAGGCGAACCGCATACGTGAGCGGAAAGGCCACGAGCAGCAGCCCACTGGCACTTATGCCCGCGGAAGGCAGCGCCTCCACGATAGGGCGTTTCGTGGCCAGGGTAATCACCGCGAGGCCGAGCACGAAAAGAAAAATGCCGTCTTCCGCACGAGGCAGAAAACGATGCAGAAACCACACCAGCCGCGCGGGGTAAATGATGCCGCCGAATTCTCCCCAGCGAATCGCCGTGCTGAGCCATTGCAGGTACAAAATCACCAGCGCGCAGGTCGCCGTCCAGAGGCGGTATGCGCGATGGCCCATGGCATCACCTAGCGCGAAATATTCAAAAAGCGCCAGCAACATGACCACGGCCAAAACCACCGCCACCACCGCCGTCGAGCCCCACAACACCAGCCCAACCACCACGGGAATTAGGACCGCGGCGGTAGCCACTCTTTTCCAGGTCATGAAAGGCGTGTCCCCTGTATTCGTGCGGCCAACATTACATCACATCGCGGGCGAAAATATGGACGCGGTTGGCGCGCGGCGGCTCTGCACGGGGCCGCGCTGCCACTCCTTTATCTATCATCTTGTAGTTGTTTTTCTGGAAGAGCCGAATCCGAGTGCCGAGCGCGGCCCTGCGACGATGATTAGCTCTGGGAGGTTCCGCGGCGGCTCGGCTGGCCTAAACGTGTCGATGAAGGCCAGTGTCGTTGAGTCTTCCGCGTGCAGCGCGTTCAGGCCTAGGGATTTACTTTCCGGCGGCGCGCGGCGCGTCCGCGAGCGCTGATGCTTCACGAATGCCGCCGTAGCGCCGTTCGCGCTTCTGAAATTCGATCAGCGCCTCCAGCAGGCGCGCGCGGTTGAAGTCCGGCCACAGCGTTTCGGTCACGAACATTTCCGCGTAGGCGATTTGCCACAGCAGAAAATTGCTCACGCGCATTTCTCCGCTCGTGCGAATCAGCAAATCGGGATCAGGCAGCCCCTCGGTGTACAGGTACGTCGAGAGCTGCTCTTCCGTGATGCGCTCCAGCGAACCGTTGCCGTTCGCATGCCCGTTTCCGCCCGGCGCTTCGTGATCGCCGTGACCACTCCGGCCATTACCCTGCACGCTCCCGTGTCCATTGCTGCCTTTGCGCTGTGCCAGGATGGCGTTCATGGCATCCACCAGTTCCGCGCGCCCTCCGTAATTCAACGCGATGCACAGGCACATCCCTGTGTTTGCGGCCGTCCGCTCCGTAGCTTCGCGCACATCCTTCTGCACCGCTTCCGGAAGCTCCACGATGCGTCCCAAAAAGCGCATACGAATATTGTTTCGCTGAATGAGCGGCATTTCCTTGCGGATGTATTCGCGCAAGAGTTGCATCAGGAAATCGGTTTCAACTTTGGGGCGGCGCCAGTTCTCCACGGAAAAGGCGTACAGCGTGAGCGCTTCGATGTTGAGTCGCGCGCAGGTCTCAATGGTGGTGCGCGCCGTCTTGGTTCCATAACGGTGGCCGGCGATGCGCGGAAGGTGCCGTCGCTGCGCCCAGCGGCCGTTGCCATCCATGATTACCGCCACATGACGCGGCAGCTTCGTAAGGTCCAGCTGCTTCAGCAGCCCGGACTCTTCCACACTCATGGGGCCGAGTCCCTGAGGAGCGGCGATTAGCGTCGAAGAATGATGTTTGGCCTGTGGCACGGCAACCGTTTCGAAGAGTTCCGAGGCGATTTCCCTTTACCGCGCAAAGTTAACACACGCATCGTGGGGATGCAAACAATGTGGACCAGCCTTGTGCGGACACGTGTACCTCCGAGGGGTGCCGGGCGATAAAGAGCAACAAGGAAAGTATTGCCTCATTCGCACAAAGCCCCGCACGCCAACATGCGGGGCTTTTCCCAGTAGAGCGAGCCCTATGCGCGCCGCGAATTACTGCGGTCCGAGGTAGTCCACGTGAACGTAGGTGCCCAGCCTGGGGTTGTAGGCGAGATACCAACCAGGATGGTCCGGATCGTCATAGAGCACGATGTCGTCGCTCGCCCACAGCCAGTCGTTGACGTAGTCGTAGTCGTACGGCGCCACCGCAAAGAACCCTCCACCAAACCAGAACCGGTCGCGGCCTCCGCCTTCGATGCGATAAACGTGATTGCGGCCGATTTCACCGCCGAAGTGTCCATGCTCCCACGGATGGTCGAGATGGTAGTGCGCATCGTTGCGCCCGGTGTCATGACCAACCCAGCGATCTCCATCGGCGTGAACGTGCGGCGCCTCGGGATGGCCGGGCTCGTCGCGAAAAGTGCGATGCTCATCACCGTGCTCCTTGGCGACGGCGTGCGGTGCGCCGCGCGACGGAGTCGGTCCATGCGCGGGAATGTGTCCTCCGCCCACGTGAGCCGGGCCGGCGCTTGCATGGGCTGAAGGGTGCGCGCCCTCCCGCTGCTGTGCGAACGCCACGAACGACGAAAACAAAAGCACTGTGAGCATCACCGTTAGTCTCTTCATACGCGCCTCCACTGGAATTTCTGCTCTTCTCTCCTGTAAATTCGATGCCTCGTTTTTATTTTTTGGTTCAGCGCAAAGCCTCGCCACACTCAGTCTATTGGTCCGCGCCCACCAGTTGCACCGCGTCGATTTCGTTCCAGCCGGGAACCACGTTGGTGGCCAGCGTAATCTTCACGCGGTCCGTTTTGAAAGCGGTCTTGGGAAACTTCACAAGCAGGTAGTTGAGCTCCTTGGTCGGGTCGTTGCCGGCCCACACCACGTGCCCCTGGCTCTGTTCATCGAAGACTTCCACCTTGACCACCGCGCCTGAGCCATAAGACTCGCGCACGCGGACTTCTTCCGCATGCACGGGTTTGGGATATTTCAGATCCAGCCACTCGATGCCTGCATCCTGTTCCTTCGAAGTCCACGCCTTGCCATCGTCGGCGTATTTCTCCGCATTCGGCGCGCCTGTAGCCTGATTTGCCGACCACGACGCATTCCCCTGAGCGTCCTGGTAGCTGGAAGAAGACGTGGCCTGAATCGCCCACTGCCCTTTCGGATCATTCTTGATTTCGTCCTGCTTCATGGCCCACTGCGCGCCGGCCAGTTTGTCAGTAGAGTCCGCGGACGAGCCGCCGGAGTCTGCAGGGGACGCCGCCGGCGCGTTCGCAGCGGGCGCGGTGGCCGGTGCGGTAGCCGGTGCGGTGGCCGGCGCGGAACTGGTCGAACTCATGCTGTTGGGAGTCTCCTTCTTGCAGCCTGCAAGCGCCATGGTAAACGCAAAGGCACAGCAAAATACGCACGCATGAATTTTCATTCTTGCTCCTGAATAGGAAATGTGAAAATTGTCTTCGTTGGCCCTAAATCCCTCAACGCCGCATGCCTTCGCTCCTTCAGCGTGGAGACAATGAATTTAAGCGCGGCCTCGTGCAAAATCAAGCTTCGCGGTTCCTCTCACGGGTAATTCCCCGGCGGGAAGTCCGCCGAGCCGCGAAGTTCCCGGCGAACCGCGAAGAAATTGCGGCTTATCTCTTTTAGCGGCGACGCCGCAAAAACTAAAGAAAAAAGCCCCGCGCGCAAAAGCGCGTGGGGCCTTCAAATCTCCTACGAACCGGCCGTGTTGAGCGCCTAATCCCCGATCACCACCAACAGGCGAATGCCCGGGTGCCGCGGATCGATCAGGTAATACTCTCCGTCGATGTAGTCGATATACACGTCATCGGTATATGCCCAGTCGGACGGCCAAGGCTCGGAATAGTTGAAGTAATACCCGCCGTACTGAAAGCGCCGGTCATTGCTGCGCTCCACGTGAAAACGATGCGAGCTGCCGAAGCTGGCGTGGAATTTCTCCTCCGGGATGCGCCGGCCATTCTCGTGACCATTGTGCTGTTCGGCCTGGTGTTGTTCGACCTGGTGCTGCTGCGCAGTGTGTTGCTCGGTCTGACGCGCGCGCTCCTGTTCCTGAGCGCGATCGGTCTGCTGCGCCTTGTTTCGGTCGTTTTCCTGGCGCGCGGGTTCCGGCTTGGGTTTCTCCGCAGGTTTTTCCTGCTCCTGCCGGGCGCGGTTGGGTTGTTCCTTCGGAGCTTCGGTCTTTTTGGGCTGCTCACCCTTTTTCGGCGCTTCCTGCTTTTTCGGTTCTTCCTTGGGTTTATCCTGATCTGGTTCCTGACGCGCATAGCCCGGAGCGCCCGCAAGCAGCAGCACAAGCGCGGTACCAATGATGAGTTTCATTCTTTCCTCCGTTTAATTTCAACTCACAGGGTGGGCTTCGTGAGTCGGTCCAGTTGGGCCCGGCGGGGACGCTACTTTCTAGCACGCTGTACAGTCGCTCACGATAGGGCGATACGCCTATACGCCCGAGGATTTAGCTGTAGCTTTGCGAGGTCGCGTTGACTACGAGGCGGTTAACCTACGGCGAAGCGGGCGGCGACGGGAAGATGGAAGCATAGGATAGGAACAGCGTTAATCCGATCATGAAGATGGCTGTGATCCATGCGATGACGTTGAAGGTCACCGTATTCACGTAGTCGCCCATCAGGTCTCGGCGGTTGACCAGCAGCAGAATAAAGATGACCACTACCGGCAGCCACACGCCGTTGCCCACCTGCGAAAAAATCAGAATCTTCCACAGCGGTGCGTTCGGCAGCAGCACCACTCCCGCGCCCACCACGATGAGAATGGTATACAGCCAGTAGAAAATTTTGGCGTCCTTGAACTTGTGATCGATGCCCGCTTCAAACCCCAGCCCTTCGCAAATCACATGCGCGGTAGAGAGCGGTAAAATTGAGGCCGCAAAAAGCGAAGCGTTCAGCAGCCCGAATGCGAAGAGATACCCGGCCCAACGCCCTGCCAAGGGAATCAAGGCGCGCGCCGCGTCCTTGGCTTCGGTGATGTCGCGTTGCCCGGTGACGTACAGCGTCGCCGCAGTGCAAACAATGATGAAGAACACGATGACCATGCAGCTGATGCTACCTACCAGCACGTCGGCGCGGGCCTTGGGATAATCGCGGGGACCTACCTTTTTCTCCACGTACCCGGCCTGCAAGTAAAAAAATTGCCACGGAGCGATGGTCGTGCCGATTAACCCGGTGAGCATCAGCAGATACGCGGAGTTGAAATGGATGTCGGGGATCACCGTCGCGCGTGCGGCCAGCAACCAGTCAGGCTTAGCCAGCACTGCCGAAATGATATAGGTCACGTAAAAGCCGCAGGCCGCGAAAAAAATCACCTCCACCTGGCGATACGTCCCCTTCAACACCAGCACCCACACGATAATGGCCGCAACCGGCACCGCGATATATTTGCTGACGTGAAATATCTCCATTCCCGCCGCAACCCCGGCAAATTCCGCCACCACGTTCGCCAGGTCCACCAGGAATCCCGTGACCATCACGAAAAATGTCGGCCGGAATCCGAATTCTTCGCGAATCAAATCGGAAAGCCCCTTACCGGTGATGACCCCCATGCGCGCGCACATTTCCTCCGTCACGTACAGCGCGATGGTCATGGGAATCAGGGACCACAACAGCGCATACCCGTAGTGCGCTCCCGCCTGGGTATAGGTGGAGATTCCGCCCGCGTCATTGTCAACGTTCGAGGTGATCAGCCCTGGCCCCACCACCGCCAGTAGCAGCGTCAGCCGCCGCCGCAGGCTGCGCAGACGCTTCTGCAGGTCCGTGCCTCCAGCGCGCACGTTGGCAAACCTCTCGGAGATGGCGCTCCAGTCCATGCGAACGTTGTGCTTCCCTTCCTGGCACTTAAATCCGGCGAAAGTTTTCTAGCGGCGTTTCACCAGGCGCGACACCACATCATCCACAGTGATGACCCCGATGGGGTGCTTATGCTCGTCGATGACCGTCAGCGTGCGCAAATTGTATTTATCGAAAAGCTCGAAGACCTCGTCGTCGTCGGCGTCCGGTTCCAGGTTCAGCAGCGGCTCCATTTTCAATTCCGAAACGCTCTGGTCGGGCTCGGCCAGCAGCAGCCGCGACACCGTGACCGTGCCGGCAAATTGCGCGGCGCTGTCGAGCAGCACCACCGTGTCGAGCTGATCGAGGTTCAGGTCCTGGCCGCGCATCCACTGCAGCACTTCTTCGCGGGTGGTGCGCTCGCCGACAAACGCGAAGTCCGGGTTCATCATGCCGCCTGCCGTGCTGGGGTCATATTCCAGCAGCTCGCGCACTTCCCTGGCTTCCTGCCCCGGCATTTCTTCCAGCACGTCGTCGAAGGTCTGCTTTGGCAAATCCGCCAAAACGTCCGCGGCGGCGTCCGGAGCCATTTCCTCCAGAATGTCCGCGGCCTTCCCAGGATCGAGTTTTTCCACAATTTGCGTGGTCAGCCGCTCGTCCAGCTCCGCCAGGACCGCACCGGCCGTTTCTTCATCCAGCGAAGCGATGATTCCCTGCCGCTCCGCCGCGGACAGGTCTTCCATGATGGCTGCCAGGTCGGCGGGATGGAGGTCTTCGAGTTTTTCGTGCGTGATGCGCAGCTTCACCCGCCGCAGCGGGTCGGGTTCCACCAGGTTCACAAACTCCCAGCGAATGGTGCTCTGCGGCAAATTGGCTTGCAGCCGCCGAATCAACCCTGGTGAAACGACCCCCTGCAGCAATCGCCGGATGGCGCCTGGAAGCCCCACATCCACTTGCGTAAGCCGCAGCTCGGTATTCCCGTTGGTGCGCTGTTCCACCAGGTCCACATCATTGACGCGGACCACCTTGCGCCCACTCGTGTCGATAATTTGCTGGTCCAGCAAATCCTTCTGCACCGCCAGCCAGGACTCGTTCGGTTCAAAAAGCGCCAGCGCCCGTTCGCTGACGTTCAGACGAATGTCACCGACGGATACGCTGGCCACCTGGTCATAGCGGGCCACCAGCGGAGGGAAATGCCCACGCGCCAGCAAATAGTGCGAGACGCGATTGGGCTGGTCGGCGGGTTCGATGAAAAATTCGCGGACGCGACCGACAAAATGGCCTTGTGTGTCGTAGGCTTTCGAGCCCATCAGTTCTGTGGCGTAGAGTTCCATACATATTCCTTGTGCTGCGGTACTGCGTGCTACGGTCCTGCCGCTTCCGTTTTGCGATACTTTTTGCTGCTAACTGCTGCCGCAACCCCGGCTACCAACAAAAAACCCGCGTACCTGGTATCAGGCCGCGGGCAAGTTCCTGCGAAATAGCCTTGCCGTTAGCCCCGGACGAACCTCCCGCTGATCGAGTTTCCTGCGACATCCTGTCCGACGCTTCGCGCCAGGAGACCAGGTACCAACGCCGCACTGACGAAGACTTGATGAACGCCGGCACATCTTCGTGTTTCGATGGCCAGGACGCCGCCAGGCTCAGGTTCGAGTTCGCCGCTTAAGTGCATCGAGAGAGAATTGCTCCGTCCGTATGACCCGTTACCGCAAACGCTTGCGCCACGCAGCCCCAGCGATAAGAAAATGCCGCGAGTGCAAACGTCTGGAGCAGTGATAAGCCGGAGAGCGCCGCAAGTCAAGCAAAGAATGACGGTTGCAAGGGAAAAATTTGTATGCCGGCGGATTTTCCCGCCATTTTTATCGGGATTTATTCGCGAACAGCATATTTTGCGGCTGTTGACCTTTTCGCCGGCAGTCTTCCGCGTAAAGCCCCAGGTAATTGGTAAGAATGTAGTCCCGTTTGGAATAACCCAGCTCCTCGGCGGCGCGGTCGATGGCCGGCGGCGGCCCTTCAAGTTCCACAAAGACCCCGATGGGCGTCTCGTCCACCTCGATGAGCAGCCCTCGCGCCCACGACTTGGCCGCCGGCAATTGGTACGTGGTGCGGTATTTCTCGTAGCGAAACCAGCCCCGCATGCCTAGCCCCTCGAACACTTTCGTCAGGTTCTCCACGTCCATTACCTGCGCCTCAATTTCCTCTCGCACTTTGTGCGACCCGAATGACGGGTAGCGGCTCGTGGGCGCCGCGAGTTGCTGCGCTGTTGGACTTTTGAAGGTAAGAATGTGGCGGGACGCCTTGGGGGATTTCGAGTTTTTACCTGCGGAGGGCTTGCGGGCTTTCCTGGACTTGGCGCCGGATTTCTTTGCCGCTTCGGCCGGCGTCTCGGTTCGCAGCCTCAACAGTTGGCCGTGTTTGGCTAGCCCGCCGTCCGGCGTATCAAAGATTAGATTCTCTTCATGCACGCGACCGCTGCCGTTTCCCACCGTCTTCGCGCCCAAGCGTTTGAGCACCCGTTGAAACGCCTTGGGATCCCGAATCCTGAGTTTGATTTCCGTTTCGTGCGGCACGGAGACTCCATTTCTGTCAGCGAGCCCGGCCCTCAATAATGGATCCGAGAGCCGCGTTTTCATCTTATTCGATAAGGTACGATACTGTCAGCCTCTTGACGGCCGCCTGAGTTGATTGAACGAAAGGTCGTAATCGCCGGCATTACCCCTTCCCCGCACCTCGGCTTTCTCCGGCGGAGAACTTCCGTTAGTATAGCCATCGAAGCCTAATTCACCCGGTCGAGTGCGTATGCCCTGTGCCCGCGTGGGCCTTTCGAGTGCTCGCAACCACAATCGAGATACATGAGTCCCGACTCTAACGCCACCACACCCATTCTGTCAGACGCCGCCCCAGTCGAGCTCGGCATGCCGGCCTTTGCCCCGGAGCCGCCCGTAGCCCGCAAGGAACCTTCTGAATCCATTGTCCATGACGACCGCCGCGTGGATCATTACGCCTGGCTGCGCCACAAAGAAAGCGCCGAGGTCCTCGACTACCTGAAAGCCGAGAATGCCTACACGGACGCCGTGCTCCTGCCTACCGAAGCGTTGCAGGAAAAGCTGTACCAGGAAATGCTCGCGCGTATTTTGCAGACGGATTTATCCGTGCCCTATCGCCTGCGCGGCTACCGCTATTTCACCCGCACTCAGGAAGGCCAGCAGTACCCCTCGCATTGGCGGCAGCGCGATGTCGATGGCGCGCCAGAAGAATTATTGCTGGACCTGAACGCCCTCGCGGAAGGTCACTCGTTTCTGGGCCTGGGTTCCTTCGATGTGAGCGACGACAACGAATTGCTGGCCTACTCGACGGACACCACCGGATTCCGCCAATACACACTCCAGATCAAACGTTTGTCCACCGGAGACATTTTTCCTGAGCGCTTTGAGCGCGTTACCAGCGTGGCCTGGGCCGCCGATAATCGCACATTCTTTTTCACCGAAGAAGATGACATCACCAAGCGCTCTTACCGCTTGTACCGCCATACCCTTGATTCCGGCGAAGCACCTCTCTTGTTGTTTGAAGAACAGGATGAACGCTTTCGCATCAGCGTCGAGCGCACCCGCAGCGGCGGCTTTATTCTGCTTACCAGCGCCAGCCATACGGCGAGCGAAGTGCACTACCTCTCGGCTGCCGAGGCTGCCGACGATTTTCTACTCATCGATGGCCGCGAAGAGAATCACGAGTACTACGTCGATCATCATCCCGGCCGCGACGAAGGCACAGACCCCGGAGTGTTTTACATCCGCACCAATTCCGGTGGCCGTACCTTCCGCCTGATGGAAGCCTCGGCGGCCGAACCGGAGCGCCAACTATGGCGCGAGATAATTCCCAACCGCCCCGAGGTGATGCTGGCAGGCGTCGCCGCCTTCGAAAAGCATGTCGTCCTGCTCGAGCGTGAAAACGGACTGCCCTATTTGCGCATCGTGGATCTGCAGCAGGACGATGGCAACTTGCTTGACGCTTCGCACCGCATCGCGTTTACCGAGCCCGCCTATAACGCCTCGCTTGCCGACAATCCCGAGTTCGTCACCAACGCGGTGCGATTCAGGTACGAGTCCTTCATTACGCCCCGCTCCGTCTTTGACTACGACGTGAGCACCCGCGAAACCAACCTGCTGAAGCAACAACCGGTGTTGGGCGGCTACGATGCTCAACGCTACGTCAGCGAACGGGTCCACGCCCTTGCCACCGACGGCACGCAGATTCCCATCTCTCTCGTGTACAAACGCGACGCTTTCGCGAAGGAACCGAAGTGGCCGGAAGAAAGTAACGGTGGCGCGCCGCTGCTGCTCTATGGATACGGAAGCTACGGAATTTCCGCGCCAGTGAACTTCAGCTCCAATCGCTTGAGCTTGCTCGACCGCGGCGTGGTTTTTGCCATTGCGCATGTGCGCGGTGGCGGCGAACTGGGCAAACCCTGGCACGATGCCGGGCGCATGCGCGCCAAAATGAATACCTTCACCGACTTCATCGCTGCGGCCGAACATCTCGTCGCGCAGCGCTACACCTCGCCGGAAAAACTCATCATCGAAGGCGGCAGCGCAGGCGGCCTGTTGATGGGTGCCGTTGTGAATCTTCGGCCCTATCTGTTTCACGCCGTCATTGCCCACGTGCCCTTCGTGGACGTGCTCAATACCATGCTGGACGCTTCCCTGCCGCTCACCGTTGGCGAATACGAAGAGTGGGGAAATCCCCAGATCGCCGAAGACTACCGGGCCATGAAAGCCTATTGCCCCTATACCAACGTGTCGCACTGCGCTTATCCGGCCATGCTGGTGAAGACCGGATTAAACGACAGCCAGGTGATGTACTGGGAACCCGCGAAATACGTCGCCAAGCTGCGCGCCATGAAAACAGATGCAAATTTCTTGCTCTTCAAGGTGAATATGGGCGCCGGACACGGAGGGGCTTCCGGCCGTTACGATTATCTGCGGGAGATTGCCTTGGATTACGCCTTCGTGCTGACGCAATCGGGTATCCGCGAGTGAACGCCGGCCGGCGATTGCCACTGCGGGTTCATGTACCCACATGAGCGAAGCTACCACCCCGCTCATGCAGCAGTATCAAGGCATCAAGGCGCGCTATCCCCACGCGTTGCTGCTCTTCCGCCTGGGCGATTTCTACGAGCTGTTCTACGAAGACGCCATCATCGCCGCGCGCGAACTGCAAATCACGCTCACCTCCAGGAATCGCGAAAAGGGTCAACCCATCCCCATGTGTGGTGTGCCCTATCACGCTGCGGACGGCTACATCGCCCGCCTGATTCGCGCCGGATTCAAGATTGCCATTTGTGACCAGATGGAGCTGCCGGGGCCTGGCAAGAAAATTGTGCGCCGCGAGGTCGTGCGTGTCATCACTCCTGGCACTGTCACGGAAGGTTCGGTACTGGATTCGCGCGAAAATAATTTCCTGGCCGCGGTGGCCAAGGATTCAACGGGATCAATTTTGGGAATGGCCTATGTCGACCTCTCCACCGGCGAATTTCAGGCCACCGAGTTTCCCGGACCGGGGGCGGCCGAAGCGCTGCGCGATGAACTGCAGATTTTGCGCCCTCGTGAAACCTTGCTCCCTCGCCCTCAGCAACTCTTTGATACCGCTAAGAGTTCTCTCCTCGATGGCGCCGGCGGCGTGGAATCGCGGCTCGACGAATGGATTTTTCAGCACGATTACGCTGAACGCGTTTTGCGCGAGCAGTTCGGAGTCGCGGAGCTCACCGGCTTCGGCCTCGACGGCCACCCGCAATCGCTTGCCGCCGCTGGCGCCATCATTCACTACCTGCGGGAAAACGCCGCGCGCGGTGACGACGCGCACAGCGTGCAAGCCTTGCGCCACCTGGATGGCGTGCGCTTTTATAAGCAGCAGCACGCGCTGGTGCTTGACCCCGTCTCCGTGCGCAATCTTGAATTGCTTAACCCGATTTTCACCGAGGAGACCGGCCGCGCAGGCCCCAGCACCCTGATCGCGGCGCTCGACGTGACTGTTACCGGCATGGGCGCGCGCGTCCTCCGCGGGTGGATGATGCGCCCGTTAATCGATGTGGAAGCCATCGAGGCGCGCCTCAATGCCGTCGTCAGCCTGCTGCAGCAAACCATGGTTCGCGGAGAGATTCGCAAGGAACTCAAGGGAATTCTCGACCTCGAACGCCTCACTAGCCGGGTTACCCTGGGACTCACCACGCCTCGCGAGCTGGTAGCCCTTCGTAAATCGCTCGCCCAGCTGCCGCTGTTGAAAAATTTATTGACGCCGCCGCCGGCCGGCGGGAGTGACTTGCTCCGCCGTATCCATGCGGACATCGACGAGCTTGCTGACGTCCGCGAACGCCTGGAGCGCGGCATCTCCGACGATCCACCGGCACTGGCCACCACTCCCGGCATGATTCGCAGCGGCTTTGACGGCGAGCTGGACGAGCTGCGTAACCTGAGTCAGCACAGCAAGCAGATTATCGCCGCCATGGAAGATCGCGAGCGCAGGCGCACCGGAATCAGCTCGCTCAAGATTCGCTTCAATTCCGTTTTTGGTTATTACATTGAAATTTCCAAAGCCAATCTCCACCTCGCTCCTGCGGATTACGAGCGCAAGCAAACGCTGGTGAACGCCGAGCGCTTTACTTCGCCGGAACTGAAGGAATACGAGCGCAAAATTCTTGCCGCCGACGAGCGCATCGCGGAAATCGAGTGCCGCCTGTTCGTCGAATTGCGTTCAGGCGTCGCGGCCCACGCAACCCGCCTGCGCGTTACCGCCGGCGCCGTCGCGCAGCTCGACGTGCTCATCTCCTTTGCAAAATTGGCGGCGGAACGCGGCTACAGCCGCCCGGAATTCAATCGCACCGGAGAGCTGCTGATTGTGGAAGGCCGTCATCCGGTAATTGAAGAATTGCTGCGCCAGCGCGGCGAGCGCTTCGTGCCCAACGATTTGTATCTCGAATCCCGGCGCCAGCAGCTGCTTTTAATCACCGGACCCAACATGGGAGGCAAATCCACCTATCTGCGCCAGGCCGCGCTCATCGTATTGATGGCCCAGATGGGATGTTTCGTTCCGGCCCGCCAGGCCAAGCTGCCCGTCACCGACAGAATTTTCACTCGCATAGGCGCCAGCGATAACCTGGCCCGCGGTCGCTCCACGTTTCTGGTCGAAATGAGCGAAGTAGCCGTCATTCTGCATCACGCCACACCCGCCAGCCTGGTATTGCTCGATGAAGTCGGCCGCGGCACCTCTACCTTTGACGGCCTCTCCATCGCCTGGGCCGTCGTCGAGCATTTGCAGAAGCACACCGGCGCGCGCACCCTGTTCGCCACGCATTACCATGAATTGACCGAATTGGCCGACCTGCTCACCGCGGTGAAAAACGTGCACGTCTCCGTGAAGGAAACTCCCAATGAAATCGTCTTTTTACGGCGCGTCGAGCCTGGCAGTGCCAACAAAAGCTACGGCATCGAAGTCGCCCGTTTGGCGGGTTTGCCGCGCAGCGTGATTGAACGCGCTCGCGAAGTGTTGCGCAAGCACGAGCAGAACGAGCATGAGCTGAGTGAAACTCTTTCGCCCGGCGCGAGCGGCGATGCCCATCACAATGGACACCAGGAAGTGCTGTTCACCCCGCTGGACCGCGACGTGTTGCAACAATTGCGCGGCGCCGACCTGGATCAATTGAAACCCCTCGAGGCTTTAAATCTCCTGGCGGAATTGAAGAAGCAGATTTCATGAGCGCACTACGCCACCGCCGCGGAATGCTGGTGCTGGGCTTGATGTCCGGCACCTCCGCGGACGGCATGGACGTCGCTCTCGCGCGGATTTCCGGCGCGCCCCCGCGCGTGCGGGCCCGCCTCTTGAACCACACCGCGGTGAAATTTCCGTCCGCGATTCGCGCGGAAATTCTGCGCGTCGCGGAACAGCAGAAAATCACCGCCGGCGAATTGAGCCAATTGAATTTTAGGCTCGGTGGTTTGTTCGCGGAAGCCGCCGTCACCGCGTGCCGGCGTTTCCGCGTGGAAGTTTCCTCGGTGGACCTGATCGGCAGCCACGGCCAGACCATTTTTCATCAGGGCGTCGCAGTTCCCTATCTCCGCGCGCGCGTCGCCTCCACTCTGCAGATCGGCGAAGCTTCCGTCATCGCCGCCGAGACCGGCGTCACCACCGTTGCCGATTTTCGACCCGCCGATATCGCCTTGGGCGGCCAGGGCGCCCCGCTCGTTCCCTACGCCGACTATCTTTTATATGGCGACCAAAAACGCGGCCGCGTTTCACTCAACCTCGGCGGCATCGCGAATATCACGGTAATTCCGGCAGGCTCTTCGCGCACCCAGGTTTTTGCCTTTGATACCGGTCCCGCGAATATGCTCATCGATGCGCTCGTGTCGCACTTTACGCGTGGCCGCGTTCGCTTCGATGACAACGCCCGCAGGGCCCAGGCCGGTCGCGCCATTCCCGCGTTGCTGAACGACCTGATGCGCGACCCCTATCTCCGCATGCCTCCGCCGAAATCCACTGGGCGCGAATACTATGGTGCCGCCTTTCTGAACAATCTCCTGGCGCTGGGACGAAAACATCGCGCCGGGCCCAACGATTTGATTCGCTGCGCCACAATTTTCACTGCTCTATCCGTAGTCGATGCACTGCACCGGTTTGTGCTCAAGGACGTCACTATTCACCAGTTGATTGTGTCCGGCGGTGGCGCACGTAATCCCCTGATCATGGCCCAACTCAGCGCGGCACTCCCGGGCGTACAGGTCATCCCCTCTTCGCGGATCGGCGTGCCCGAAGAAGCCAAGGAAGCCTTTGCCTTTGCTCTACTGGCCTACGAAAGTTTTTATCAGCGCGCAGGAAATATTTCCTCGGCAACTGGAGCGCGCGGACCCGCAATCCTGGGGAAAATTTCCTATGCCCCTCCGACAGCTTCCCGCGCAAGAAAAAGGAATGCATGAGCGTTCCTGCGCGCGTCTCCCGCGGCGGCCTCCTTCTGATGGCGTTAGTTTGCGTCGCCACCACATTCTTCGCGGGCTGCTCGCACGTTGCCCACGCCGCGCACTCCGCTCTCGTTCTCCTCATCGAATCCAACCCCGCCAATCTGGACCCGCGATTTGCCACCGACGCACAGTCGCAACATCTCGATGGCTTGATTTTCAGCAGCCTCGTCGCGCGCGACGACCAGATGAACCTGCAGCCGGATCTCGCCGAATCATGGGAAACTCCGGATCCCCTCACCTACATTTTTCATTTGCGCCACGGCGTGCGCTTTCACGACGGCAGCGCCGTCACCGCCGCGGACGTGAAAGCCACCTTTGATTATATTTTGAACGCCGCCAATCGCTCCCCGAAGCGCGGCGGCTTTCGCATGATTGCGGGCGTGGAAGCTGCGAACTCCGCCACGGTAATTTTTCACTTGAAGGAGCCCTACGCCTCGTTCTTATGGAGCGTGTCGCGGCCGGCGATCGGCATTGTTCCGGCCGGCGCCGGGAGCGATTTTTCCCGCATTCTGATTGGCTCCGGCCCATTTCGATTTGTCAGCCAGGCGCAGGACGACGAAGTCGTGCTGGCCGCCAATCCTGATTACTTTGGCGGCGCTCCCAGCGTCGCGCGCCTGCAGGCGCGCATCGTTCCCGATGCCATCGTGCGTGCGCTCGAGTTGCGCAAAGGCTCCGCGGACCTCGAGATCAGTTCCCTCTCGCCCGACATCGTCCCCGTTTTGGCCAAGCGCCCGGACCTCGCGGTCACCGAACGCCCCGGAACCAACCTTGCGTACCTCGGCTTCAATCTGGACGACCCCTTTATTGGGCGCCGCGAAGTTCGCCAGGCCCTGGCCTTCGCCACCGATCGCGCCACCCTGATTCGCTATTTGCTCCACGGACAGGCGCGCATCGCCACGGGAATTTTGCCGCCGAATCACTGGGCCTACGAGCCGGATGTGGCACAATATTCGCTGGACACCGCGCGGGCCGGAGCCTTGCTGGATGCCGCCGGATTCCCGCGCGGGAAAGACGGCGTACGTTTTCATTTACTCCTGAAAACTTCTACCGAAGAGCAGGCTCGTCTGGTCGGCGCGGTGCTGCAGGAGGAATGGCGCCAGGTCGGTATCGCGCTGGAAGTGCGGCCCCTCGAATTTGCGACCCTGCTTTCCGACTCGGTGAAGGGAAATTTTCAGATCAATTTGCTCCGCTGGGTGGGCGCCAATAACGACCCCGATGTTTTTGAGTTTGTTTTTTCCTCCAGGCGTTTCCCGCCGGACGGCGCGAATCGCGGCCATTACCGCAATCCGCGGATCGACGCATTGACCGACCAGATTCGCGTGGAGATGGATCGCGCAAAGCGCAGAGCGCTGTGCAGCGAAGCGCAGAAGATTCTCGCCGTGGATTTACCCTACTTGCCGTTGTGGTTTGGGGATGCGGTGTCGGTCCATCGTAAGGATTTGGGAGACTTGGCGCTCTCGCCCAGCGGAGATTTGGATTTTTTAGAGTACGTTAAAGTTCAGAACTGACAGCTGCTCGCGAGTGAAGCGCATAAGACAACAAAAAGCCCACCCTCGAAAACGTTCGAAGGTGGGCTTGATTTTTCCCCAAAGAGCCGATGCTTATTGCTTGATGGCTACGACCGAACCGCTGGTGCCATGCAACTTATCGCTCCAGGCTACATTCATGGTCTTGCCGTCAGCCGCTACGGTGGCCTTCGAAACGCTGAGTACCTTTCCGTCGCGCTTGTCGATTTCTTCGATAGAATTCTTGCCCAGGCGTTTCACCGAGACGCTGGTCGTTCCCGGATCGCCTTTGTACGGGCTGTCCGTTCCATCCAGCTTCGCCGAATAGGATTGGCCTGTCGGCGTCGTCATGCTCAGCGTGTCTCCCTCCACTTTGTAGGTGAAGGTGGTGCCATTGTCTGAAAGACTGTCAAACTTTGTGGCGCGCCATGACCCGGAAATAGCGTGAGATCCGGCCGGCCCCTTGGCCACGCGGGTCATTTCGCCTTTGCCGGTGACTGGTTGACTGTTGCTGGCACTACTGTCTTCAAATTCGAACACAGCGGTCTTGCCGTCGGCGGAGACGATCATTTTTGAAGTCGTGACCACCTTTCCATCTTTCTTATCGGTTTCCTCAATGGTTCGGTCATCCACAACCTTGACCGCCTTGGTGTCGTAGTACGGGTGACCGGACACGGCCTGGTCTTGGCCATCTGCCTTTACGTCAACCGGGGGTACACAGGTCTTGCAGTGGTACATGCCTCCCTGAAGTACGTATACGTCAGGCTTTTTGGGCATCTGCGCCTTACTCATGTCAACTTTCCAGGTTCCGTCGAACGCGTCCTGCGCCATCAACACAACCGGGCTCATCAGAAACACAAACAGTGTTGCCAACAGAAGCTTTTTCATGACTCTTCCCTCCACAATCTAAGCCAGCATTTCTCGAATGCTCGTTTGGCCCACCCCTGGGTTTAGAAACGGCTGCATTGTACACCCCGCAAGATACCTCTTGTGACAAGAGTTGCCGATCAACAGAGCATCCTCAAATGCCTTGATCAGCCTCCTGCCCGCGCGTCAAGACTGCCGCACTCGCGAACTGGTACACTGTGGCGAAATTTGGCACGGCATAATTCACCTTACTAAGGAGATTGGCGATGGCGGATGCGGTGATGGGCGTCGAGTTTAAGAAGGAGCTGCGCGAGGGCAAACCCAAGCTGGGCCTGTTCTTGAATGCCCACAGCCCCACGGTTGCGGAGCAATTGGCCCACAGCGGCTATGACTGGTTGCTGGTCGATACCCAGCACGGTCCCATGGGTTACGAGAAATTGTCGGCCATGCTCGCCGGCATCGCCCAGGGCGGCGCCAAATCCATGGTCCGCGTCGGCGGATACAACGACCGGCCTGGAATTCAGCAGGCCCTGGATCTGGGAGCCGACGGGGTACTGGTTCCGTACATCAACACCGCCGAGGAAGCGCGCCAAGCCATCAGCTGCACAAAATATCCGACCGCCGGCACGCGCTCCGTTTATTTTCCGCAGCGCAGCATGAACAAAGCTGGGCTGCTGGGGTACGCCGGCAATGCCAACAACAACTTGATGGTGGCGCTGCAGGTCGAGACCGCCTCCTGCATTCAGAACATCAAAGAGATTGCCGCCGTGCCCGGCGTGGACATCCTTTTCCTGGGACAAAACGATCTGTGCATGTCCATGGGTTTGTACGAGAAATACGAGTTCCCGCTCATGTACACCTCGCCGGAATTGGGCGCAGCTACCGATTCTCTGGTTACCGAAGCGCGCAAGAACAACGTCATCCTTGGAATCTTTTTGTTTGGCACTGCGCGCGTGGGCGAGTTTCTCGACAAGGGATTTACTTTTATCAGCCTCGGCAATGATCTCCATCACATTTTGACCCAGGCGGGAGCCTACGTGAAAGACGTGGAAGGCATTGCAAAGGAGAAAAACAAAAAGTGGGAGCGCAGGCCGACTGCCTTGTTTTAAGCTCGGAGAGCGGCGTCCCCGCGGGTCAGCAGGAGGCGCGGGGCGCCCCGACTCCAGCAGAGCTGGAGCCAGAGCCAGCCAAAAGCCGAAAGATCCAAAAGAGGCGCCGGCAGCTTCTTATAGTCAGTCGAAACCCTTGCATGTTTTCCTGCGTACCATAGGTGTTAAACTGGGCGCCCGCCCCTTATCTGGAACAAAAATAAAGGAGTAGCTGTGAGTACACCACGTTTAGGCCGCCGCAGACCCCGCGCGCGAGCCGGCTGGCCGGCGAACTCATCAAAAATCCCGCTGGACACATCCGTCCTTGAACCAGCACCGCTCGACGATATTCTCGTTACCCAAAAGCTGCGCTCCCGCCGCCACCGCAAACCTAACTCCTATCAGGAAAATCTCGCGCTGCATTCGCTGGCCCGCGTCATGGCCAATTCTCCGGACAAGCTCATCGACACGCTTCTCGAAATCGCCCTGGAATTGTGCTGCGCCGGTTCCGCCGGTCTAAGCCTGATGGAGATCCTTCCTGATGGTGAACAAGTTTTTCGCTGGACCAATCTTGCTGGACAGGTGAAAAGCTTCATCGGCGGCAGTACCCCGAGGAATTTCAGCCCCTCTGGCGTCACTCTCGATCGCGACGCGCCGCAGTTGTTCGCGCATCCGGAACGCCGCTTTCAATATCTTGAGAAGGCCAATCTTCCGTTCGTCGAGGCTCTCGTCATCCCTGTCTACCTGGGAGACCAGCGCCCCGGCACCATCTGGATTCTTTCCCACGACGATGAGTGCAGGTTCGACTCCGAAGATGTGCGCCTCATGACCGGCCTTGCGGAATTTACCGCGGGCGCCCTGCGCCTCAGTTTCGCGTACGAAAACGAGCGCAAAGCTCTTGCGGACGCGGCGCAGCAGATCGCCGCGCACAAGCAGACCGAAGAAATGCTGCTCCGCGCGCAAATCGATCTTGAAGCCGTGGTTCAATCGCGCACCGCGCAACTCCAGCATCTTTCCTCCCGCCTGATGGCTTTGCAGGACGAAGAGCGCCGCCGCATCGCCCGCGAATTGCACGATAGCGCCGGACAATACCTCGCCGGCATCGCCATGAATCTGCGCGCCCTGATGCACGATGCCGGCTTGACCGGGCCCCATGCCGCGCGCGTCACCGATTCCCTCTCCATGGCGGAGCTGTGCACTTCCGAGATTCGCACTATCTCCTACCTGCTGCACCCGCCGCTGCTTGATGAAGTCGGCTTGGCTTCGGCCATTTCCTGGTACGTGGACGGCTTTTCGCAACGCAGTGGCATTCGCGTGGAGTTGGAAATACAGGAAGAGCTCGGACGGCTTCCGCAGGATCTCGAGAACGCCGTCTTCCGCATCGTACAGCAGAGCTTGGCGAATATTCACCGGCACTCCGGAAGCGCCGTGGCGCAGATTCGCATCAACGCCGACGCTGAAAGCTTGTACGCCGAAATCTGCGACGAAGGCTGCGGCATCCCCCCGGAAATGCTGAAAGGGTTTTACGAGGGCACGCGGCTCGTCGGCGTTGGCATGGCCGGCATGCGCGAGCGCATTCGCGATATGGGCGGGCGCTTCGATATTCGCTCCAGTAAGCATGGCACGACCATCGCCGTGCGTTTTCCCCTGCCCGTAGCGGTGCGCGCTGCGAACGCCTAGAATTCATCTTTTCACTCTTCCGAGGAGTCATGACCCACTGCAAACACCTCGATCAGATTCGCCCCGTAACCCCGCACACAAACGGTTGCGAAGAATGCCTCAAAATGGGAGACACCTGGGTGCATTTGCGCCTCTGTCTGGAGTGTGGTCACGTGGGCTGCTGCGACAGTTCGAAAAACAAACACGCCACCAAGCACTTTCACAAGACCACTCATCCCATTATGAAATCCATTGAACCCGGCGAAGATTGGGGCTGGTGTTACGTGGATGAAGTCGAGTTGGCGCTGTAGCGACGAACCCATCGTCGCAAATTGCTTCTCGTTCGAACGCTTCACCTGGCTTTACGCCATCAGGATCTGCTTTGATACCGACCCCCGCCATTCTGGTCGCCACGTGGGACAACGGGCTATTCCGCGTCACTCGGAAATCCGTCCTTCAGGAACTCGCCGATCAAACCGTTCGCAGTCTGGTGCGCGATGAACATGGAAGAGTGCTCGCCGTTGTTGCCGGGCATTCGCTCTTTCGAAGAGCCTCTGATGGCGAATGGGCCGAGATAGCAAAAAGCGAGCGCGCGATTTCATGCTGCGTGCCAATTGGAACCGCCATTTTTCTTGGAACCGACGACGCACATCTTCTGCGCGTTCATCCCGATGGCACGCTGCAACATATGACGGGCTTTGACGCCGTAACGGGCCGCGGCACATGGTATGCCGGTTCGGCCATCGTCGACGGCAAGCGCGTGGGTCCGCCACTTGGCGTTCGCTCCATGACGGCGACGTGCGACGGTTCGGCGCTTCTCGTGAACGTCCACGTGGGCGGCATTCCGCGATCAACCGACGCCGGCTTGACTTGGCGGCCTACCATCGATATCGCTAGCGACGTTCATCAGGTATGTGCCCATCCAACCCGGCCCGACGTGGTGATAGCGGCGGCCGGTGTGGGTCTTTGCGTTAGCTCGGATGCGGGAGTGACATGGACGATCGAGCGGCAAGGCCTTCACGCGCATCATTGCTCTGCCGTTGCTTTTGGGAGAAACGATATCTTCGTGTCGGCCGCCACCGGTCCATTTACGACCCAAGGGGCAGTTTATCGGCGCCCTATCGACAGCAACGGTCCTCTACAGCCTTTGGGCGGCGGCCTGCCGCAGTGGATCGAAGGCATCGCCGATACCAACTGCATCGCGACTCGAGATTCAATGGTCGCGCTGATCGACCGCTCGGGCCGCCTTTACGTGTCGCATGACGATGGCGCCACATGGTCATGCCCGTGCGACCGCCTGCCCGTTCCAAGCGGACTTCAAATCCTGTGACCCCGTTGCAGTTGATTTGGTCACGTCACCGCAAGCCGGTTTGAAATCGTCCGGATCTCGTTGAAGTTGGATTGGTTCTGTACGGAGTCCGGCTAAACCGCCACCACCAGTAGAGCGTTGACGTGGCTATGCAGTTCAGCTGGATTTGTTTTGGAAACCACCGCGGTGATCCCAGCGGCCTCCGCTTGCTCAAACGGAACGGCATCGGCATGCCAGGTAAATAAAATAATCGGAACCGTAAGCTTGCGCACCCGCAACTCCCGCGCGGTTTGCAGTCCGTTCATGTGCGGCATCGCCAGATCCAGGATGATTAAATCAGGTTTCAGGTCTCGCGCTTTTTCCAGCGCCTGTATGCCATCGCCGGCCTCGCCGCACACTTCAAACCCTGGCTGGCTTTCGAGGAAATGACGAGTGGCAGTGCGGATGACCGCGCTGTCGTCCACAAGAAGTATTGATTTTCGCAAGGTTGCTCCGCGTGAGGTGATAGCCAGAAGGTTGGAGAGCACCCTACGTTACGTACGGTACCGTACCATCTGTCACGGAGAATGACAATCGGGCGCTTGGTGTACGTTCCATCGCTGCCATTCGCGAAGAAAATGGCGTCCGTGCTCGCCATTCGGGCAATACTCGGTCGCTAACTCGGTTGCGTGAACCGGTAGCCTTTGCCGCGCACCGTTTGGATGTATCTCGGATTTTGCGGATTGTCGAGCTTTTGTCGCAGCCACGCAATGT